>JAJKHS010000044.1 GCA_021154885.1 Thermoanaerobaculum sp. | reverse complement strand
ATCCTCTTCGACCCACGCTCAACTCGGGCTCACGACGTGCGCTGCTGCCACCGCCCTCGCCCATTCACCCCCCTAATCCGCGATTTATTCACAAGCTCTGACCCGTGGCGACACAGCCGGCAAGATCGGGCGAGTAGGCAGCGAAATTGGTCTCCGCTTTCTCGACAATAACCAGGTAGCGCATGAATCACCTCTGAGATCTACTTCAATTTTGCCTGTTTGAGGATGCTGTTCAACGTACCCGGAGAGTCCTCGAAGTCGGGGTAATGTTATGGGAGTACGACACGAAGTGCAAGGAGAGGCAGTCGCCGGTTCGGACCGCGGGGGTATACTGGCGCATCACCAGCCCAGCCGGCGTAATCGCGAAGGAGGGTGGATCAATGACGGAGATCGAGTGGAAGATCCTCAACGAGGGCAGGGCGTGGAGAGGGGAGGAGGCCAGGGAGCGCTTTGACCTCACGCCCGAAAAGCTGGAGATGGTCCACGGGAAGCTCCTGTGGTCCGATGACGCCCGGGAGAAGCTCCTCGGGTTGCTCCTCGAGAACGTTGGCGCGGACCGGGCGGTCCAGCTCGGAGATCCGGAGGTCTGGCGATCTGCCGTCGCCAAATTGCCTGGTTGATTCCCCCCTCCCGATACAGGGTCTTGCCGCTCTCGCGGTCCGTGGTGGTTGAGGCGGCTTTGCCCTTTCGGAGACGTCCCGCCGGCGAGGCCTGCGGCGGGTGACGTGGGCGGGCTGGGACGTCTCTACGGGACCGGTTTCGCAGGGTGGGTTGGTTGGCTCTGATCAATCCACGATAAAGAGCCTGGCGCCGGTCTTGGTGTGGGAGCGATGGGGCTCGGCGTCGTCGGCAACCTGGTAGCTCAGGCCCGGCGTGAGGACGTGAGTGACGCCGCCGCGCAGCTCGACGTGAAGCTCCCCTTCCAGGCAGAGGAGGATGTGGCCTTTCACGCACCAGTGATCCGCCCGATAGCCAGGCGTGTAGTCGACCATTCGGACGCGAATATCGCCAAAGGTCCGGGTGCGCCAGAAAGCGGTGCCCGTCTCGCCGGGATGCTCGGTCGGGTCGATCAGCGACCAGTCGGTCGTTGCGAAGGGGATGTCGGTCATTCGCATCGGTTATGGCGGTAGAGTCAGTCGGACCAGTAGGAGGTGGAGCCTTGCTTCACCAGTTTTTTTCGGAGGTTCGTGTCAAAAGTGGCGACGGCATCGTATCGCTCTTGGGCTGCAACGGCGGCGAGGATCGCGTCCCCAAGGTTCGGGATCACATCGGGCCAGCGCTCGAAAACGAGACTCCATGAGAGGTCCGAGACGGAGACGACGCCAGGCAACGACATCAACTGGCGGATGGCGGCGGCGATTTGCTGCGGGTCGAGCTTGTACAGGTTGCGTAGAACGTAGATCGCTTCCGTAACGGAGATGCTGTGGAGGATGAAGGAGTGCTCTCGCTCTCGTGCGCCGAGGAGGAGCGCGGCGGCTCTCTCCTGCTGATCCTTGTTTCTGTCGGTGAGAAAGGAGACGAGCACGTTGGCATCGACGAGGATTTCCTTCATAGATCCTCGGTGCCCATGAGCTCTCGCGCTCTGCGGACATCCTCAACGGGGTCACCCGGGCCGACCTTGAATCTCCCTTGGAGACTCAGGAACTCCGGAGGGGCCACCGTGACCCGTGCGTGATCCCCAACCACCTCCCACTGCAGGACGTCACTGGGCCCGGCGTGCAGCTTCTCCCGAACCTCTTTGGGAACCGTCGTCTGGTACTTGACTGTCAGGGTGGACTTCGTCATGGGGCCTCCTTACGAAATTCTAGTTCTGGTAAGGAGATTGGGTCAAGGCCGTGGGAGGCGATAGAGCTACGCGGAGGAGATGCCGGTCATTCGCATCGGTGGGCTTCGAATCCTAGCGGAACCGCAGCTCCGGGTTGCCGCGGGCGCTCGCGAGGTAGGTGGCGAGCTCGCGGACCAGGCCGGCGGTGACCTCTTCGCGGCCGGCGGCCTCCTGGAAGAGGAGGAGCGCGGCCAAAGCTTCCCGATGGACCTCCTGCGTCTCGAAGGCTGACACCATCTCCTCGGCCAGGCGCTGGACCTCCGCCGTCCGCCCTTCCTTCAGATAGAGGAGGGTGAGGTCGAGCGAGACCATGGCGGCGTCGTAGCCGATCCCCTGGCGGAGGAAGCCGTCGCGGGTCTCCTGGAAGAGCCGTTCGGCGTCCCGGACCTCGCCAAGGCCGGCCGCGATCTTCCCCCGCAGCCAGGTGATCCGGAGCTGGGTCCAGGGCTCCGGGAACCGGCGGTACAGGTCCACGTCCGCGGCGACCAGCCCGGCCGCCTGCTCGTAGCGCCCTGCCTCCGCCAGGTAGAGGGCCAGGTTGTGCCGGCCGTTGAGATAGAGGTGCGGCTCTTCGTGGGGCGACAGTCTTTCCAGGGCGGTCCGGACCATCTCGATCGCTCGTTTCAGGTGTCTTTGATGGAAATACAACTCTCCGATATTCACCAGTACCTTGGCGGTCCCGGAGCTGTCACCGCTGATCCGGAAGAGCATCGCGGCCCGGGTGAGGAGGGCTTCGGCCTCCTGGAACCGCCGCTGGTCCTTGCGCAAGGAGCCTTCCAGGTGATCGATCTCGCCGAGGACCCGGGCTGCCGTGACCCCCTCATGGAGGATGAGATAGCGCGCGTTGCGGAACTGCTCGTCGGCCCGGCGCAGATCCCCTGCGGCGCGGCAGGCGTTGCCCAGGGCCGCGGTGGCGAGGGCCGCCAGGTTGGCGGACTCGGGGCTCGCCGGCGAGCGATGGACGACGGCACGGGCGAGCTCCGCGAGTTGGAGGGCTTCGCCGGGGTCCGCCAGGGTACGCCGGCGGCTCTCCTGGATCAGCCGCTCGGCGAGGAACGGGCCGCGGAACCGGCTGCGGGCCCGGTGGATGCGGGAGAGGCGTTCCTCCCACGGCAGGGCGAGTAGGTCCTCGCAGTCCCTCTCGGCTTCGCGGAGGCGGGCCTCGAGCTCCGGGGCGTGCCGTTCGAGCACGGCCGGGAGCGTCTGGAGAAGGTAGGCCGGTCCGGGCGCGGACGTCTGCTCTTGTTGCCAGGCGCGGATCTCCCGCCGGCAGAAGGGGCAGAGGCTCTCCAGGTGATGAGTCTGAATCTGGGCCAGGGCGCGCTCGGAAAGCTCGCCGCGCGCCACGGCCCGGAGAAGCTCGCGCGTGATGTGGATGTCGCTCAGGATCACCTCCTTCGGCTATCTCTACAGGTATCGCGAGACGGCCGTTTCGTGGCACCCGGAACGAAATCGGGAGCCGGCGGGCTCTTAGGCGGTCCGCCGGCGTCCCGGGAGCCCGTTATTTCGCGCCGTTCGGGTCCATGTCCGGTCCCAGATCGCTGGCACCACTCGGGACGCCGCCCTGGGGAGCGGGACCCGGCGCGGCCGAGAGCCCGTTGGGATCCATCCCCGGCCCCAGGTCACCCTGCCTGGCCATGGAGACGACGCGCTCGATCGCCGCCCGCCAGAGCTGCGGCAGCCAGCTCCACGCGTCCGTCGCCGGCCGCGCCCGCCGCGGCTGTGCGGCCCCCGCCGGCATTGCCGCGAGCACCATCGAGAGGACCAGGGCGGCACTGCACAATCTTCGACGAGCCATAGGCACCTCCATCGGAAGCCGCCGCCGCTCCTGCCCGGGATGGGAGGAGGGGGAAAGGGCTTCCTTCTTGAAGGGTGCCTCGTCAGGCGGTTCTTTGAGCGGCGGGTGTGCGCGGCGGTGGGGTCAGGTCGGACCCGGACCGGGCGGTCCAACTCGGAGAACCGCCCTTGGTACCTCCCTTGCAGCCTTTGAGCTTCGACGACCGGGCCCGTCCCGCGCAACGGGGCCCGGCGGCCGAGCCGGCCGTCGTAGACCGCGGGTTCGCGGGCACAGCAGGAGGCTCCGATGCGAAACCGAGAGCGATTCCTCCCCATCCTTCTACTACTTTCCCTGGTCTTCGCCACGGGGGCGAACGCGCAGAGCAAGGCTCCGAAGGCTCAGGAAAAGGCTCAGCCCAAGCACGAGAATGAATCCAAGAACCCCTATGTCGAGCGCTTCCGGCAACTGGACAAAAACGGAGACGGCTACGTCTCGCTCGACGAGTGGCCGCTCGACCCGGCCAGTTTCCATCTCGTCGACCGGAACCAGGATGGGCGGCTGAGCCGGGACGAGCTCTTGACGCCGAACGTCCTGCGCTGGAATCCCTGGGAAGAGCGGTTCCGGACGCTGGACACGCACCGAGACGACCGCCTGAGCCAGAGCGAGCAGCGGGATCGCACCAGGAGCGGGCACGTCGTCACCCTCCCGAATTACGAGGACACCTGGAGCTTCCGCGCCACGCCCCAGGACAAAATCCGCTTCCGGAACCTCGACCGCAACCAGGACAACCGCCTGGACCTCCTCGAATGGACCGGCTCGGGCCTCACCTTCAATCAGCTCGACCGCAACCGGGACGGCGTCATCAGCCCGAGCGAGTGGCCATAATCGTTGCGGTTCGGCTATCCTGAAGGAGGAGGTGGGTATGCATCGCGTGGTCCAGGATGAGCTCGACGCCATCAAAGAGCTCTGCGCCAGGCACAGGGTGGAACGTCTCGACATCTTCGGCTCGGGTGCTCGAGGCGACTTCGACCCGGCAGCCAGTGACCTGGATTTCCTCGTAGAGTTCGAGCCGATGTCTCCCACCGAGCAGGCTGACGCCTTCTTTGGGCTGCTGGCGGATCTCGAACGCTTGTTCCAGCGTCACGTTGATCTCTTGGAACCCGGGCCCATTGAGAACCCGTACCTCTGGGAGTCCATCGTGCGGTCGCGCAAGGTTCTCTATGAGGCAGCCTGACGCGCGCACCTTCCTCTTCGACGTTCTTCGAGCTTGTCAGAACATCATCGGATTCACCTCTGGGCTAAACCTTGAGGACTACGCAGCGGACGTGAAGACGCGATCGGCGGTGGAGCGTCAGTTCGAGATCGTGGGCGAAGCCATCGGTCAGATGCTCAAGCTTTTCCCGGAGATGCAGGAAGAGTTCCCGGAAGCATCTCGGATTATCTCCTTCCGGAACTACCTGATCCATGGCTATGCCTCCGTCTCCAATGAGGTCGTGTGGGGCATCCTGCAAGGGGATCTGCCTGCGCTGGCAGATAGGGTGGCCGAGCTCCTGGCGAGGGGTGAGGCGTCTTAGGTCGAGGTGGCCGGGGGTTCCTGGGCCGGGAATTCTCTCCGTCCGTGTCGTGTTTGCGTGTCGGCGGGACCAACTCCGGTCCCTCTTCCCCTGTCTGCTAGGATGAGCGGTCCCATGGATACGATCTCCGTGCGCGGTGCGCGCGAGCACAATCTCAAGAACATCACCCTCGAGATCCCCCGGAACCGGCTGGTGGTCATCACCGGTGTATCCGGTTCCGGCAAGTCGTCGCTGGCCTTCGATACGCTGTTCGCCGAGGGGCAGCGGCGTTACGTCGAGTCGCTGTCGTCCTATGCCCGGCAGTTCCTCCAGCAGATGGAAAAGCCGGACGTGGACGCCATCGACGGCCTGTCCCCCGCCATCTCCATCGAGCAGAAGTCGGTCTCGAAGAACCCGCGCTCCACGGTGGGCACGGTCACCGAGATCCACGACTACATGCGCCTGCTCTTCGCCTCGATCGGCGTTCCCCACTGCCCCAACTGCGGCCAGACCATCCGCCCCCAGACCGTGCAGCAGATGGTGGACCGCGCGCTGGAGCTCCCGGAGGGCAGCCGGCTCGTGCTCTACGCTCCGTACGTCCGCGGTAAGAAGGGGGAGTACAAGAAGCAGCTCGGGCAGATGGCCCGCGAAGGGTTCATGCGCGCCCGCATCGACGGCCAGATGGTCGAGCTGTCAGGGGAGCCGCCGAACCTCGACAAGCAGAAGAAGCACTCGATCGACATCGTCATCGATCGCATCGTGGTCAAGCCCGGCATCGAGAAGCGGCTGTCCGATTCGATCGAGACGGCTTTGAAGGTGGCGGGGGGATTGGTGGTGCTGGCCCCGGAGGGTGCGGCGGAGGAGACGCTGTCGCAGAGCTACTCGTGCGTGGAGTGCGGCACTAGCCTGACGGAGATCACGCCGCGGCTGTTCTCGTTCAACAGCCCGTACGGCGCCTGCCCGACGTGCTCGGGGCTGGGCACGCTGATGGGCGTCGATCCGGAGAAGGTGGTGCCGGACCCGGACCGCTCGATCCTCGCCGGCGCCGTGGCCCCCTGGCCCGAGGGCTCGAAGTCGTGGCGGCTCAAGATGGTGGACACGCTGTCGAAGGCCATGGGGTTCTCGCTCTCCACGCCGTGGAAGAGGCTGCCGGCCGAGGCGAAGAGGGTCATCCTCCACGGCAGCGGCGACCAGGAGCTCTCGTTCAACCTTTCGGGGAAGAAGTCGAGCTACTCCTGGACGGGCAAGTTCGAGGGGGTCATCCCCATGCTCGACCGGCGTTACAAGGAGACGGACTCGGTCACCATCCGCGCCGAGATCGAGAAGTACATGTCGGTCCACCCGTGCCCCACCTGCCAGGGCCGGCGGCTGCGGCCGGAGGCGCTGGCGGTGAAGCTCAAGGGGCGGGCGATCGACGAGCTGTCGCGCCAGTCGGTGGGGGACCTGCGGGGCTGGATGGGCGAGATCGAGCTCGACAAGCGGGAGCGGGCCATCGCCGAGAAGGTGGTGCAGGAGATCTCGGACCGGCTGTCGTTCCTCGACGACGTGGGGGTGGGCTACCTGACGCTCGACCGCTCGTCGGGGTCGCTGTCCGGCGGCGAGAGCCAGCGCATCCGCCTCGCGACCCAGATCGGCAGCAAGCTCATGGGCGTGCTCTACGTGCTGGACGAGCCGTCGATCGGCCTCCACCAACGGGACAACGCCCGGCTGCTCGCCACTCTCCAGGGGATGCGCGACCTCGGCAATTCGGTGCTGGTGGTGGAGCACGACGAGGAGACGATCCGCGCCGCGGACTGGGTGATCGACCTCGGGCCGGGCGCCGGGGTGCACGGCGGCGAGGTGGTGGCCCAGGGGACGCCGAAGCAGATCGAGAAGGCCGCTGCCTCGCTCACCGGCCAATATCTCACCGGCAAGCTGGAGGTGCCGGTGCCGGGGGAGCGGCGGGAGGGGCGCGGCCTGCTCACGATTGAAGGAGCGCGGGAGAACAACCTCCAGGGGCTGGACGTGGAGATCCCCATCGGCTGCTTCACGGTGGTCACCGGGGTCTCGGGATCAGGCAAGAGCACGCTGGTCAACGAGATTCTCTACAAGTCGCTGGCCCGGCACTTCTACCGGGCATCGGACAAGCCCGGGGAGCACGAGCGCATCCTGGGCCTGGAGCAGCTCGACAAGGTGATCGCCATCGACCAGAGCCCCATCGGCCGCACGCCGCGGTCGAACCCGGCGACGTACACGAACGTCTTCAACCCCATCCGCAACCTCATGGCCATGACGCCGGAGGCGCGGATGCGCGGCTACGGGCCGGGGCGGTTCAGCTTCAACGTGCCCGGGGGCCGTTGCGAGGCCTGCAAGGGGGACGGGCAGATCAAGATCGAGATGCACTTCCTGCCCGACATCTACGTCACCTGCGAGGTCTGCGGCGGCAAGCGCTACGACCGCGAGACGCT
>JAJKHS010000043.1 GCA_021154885.1 Thermoanaerobaculum sp. | reverse complement strand
TTGCTGTCCTTGTAGTCCTTTCTTGCTTTTCTCCCTCTTCTCCCGGGGAGGGGGGTGGCGAGGGGGCGGGAGAAGAGGGCCGGGGTGATGAGGGTCTTGGGCGGGGGAGGCCGGACCGCGGGCCTACGGTGTCGGGCTTGGCGCCGGAGCCGCCCTGCCCCCCTTCCCCACCGCCTCCTCCATCGCCCGGGTGAGCTCCAGGACGTCCTGGCGAGTTACGCTGGAACCCTTGCGGGTGATCTCGAGGATCTTGAACTGGAGCGGCTGGAGACGCTCGAGGGGCACCTTGCCGTCCCGGAGGGCCTGCCGCACGTCGGCGAAGGCCTGCTGGAGATTCGCCCTCTCCTCCGGGGTCACGTCCTTCGGGAGCTGCGCCAGCACGCTGGTCTCCGTCTGCTGGAAGCTCCATTGAAGGAGGGCGGCGGCGTGGGTGCTGACGTACCAGAGGCCGCCGAGCAGGGCGATGGCTCCCACCAGGAAGACGACGACGCAGCCGACGATCAGCGGCTTGCTGCAGCCGCCCGCGCGCTGGGGAGCCGCCGGCCGGGGCGCCGGATTGAAGGGAGACGCTGGCGGTGGAGGGGACTGGGGTTCCATTCGGTCCTCCGGAAACGCTGGTAGCCTTGACGGCGCCTTTGTATCACCGCCGGACGGGGCGGACAAGCCGGAGCCGCCGATGCCGCCTATAATGAGGCTCATGGAGTACGAACCGCTGCCGACGCGCCCCTCCCGTTCTTCCCGGACCGCGCCCCAGGGCCGCCGCCTGCTGCGCTGGACCTGGCCCGTGCTGCTCGCCCTGGTGGTGGGCGCCGTCGCCGGGGTGGGCGTGGCTGCGGCCATCCACGTGCCCCGCGTCGAGGCCCTGGCCTCCACCTACACGCCCCGGCTCGTCACCCAGCTCTACGACCGCAACGGCCACTCCTTCGCCACCTTCGCCCGCGAGCGGCGGGTGATGCTGAAGGAGAGTGAGATGCCGCAGATCATGGAGAACGCGGTGCTTGCTTCCGAGGACGCCAATTTCTTCCGCCACGGCGGCATCGACGCCATGGGCATCGCCCGGGCCGCCATGACCGACCTGAAGCACGGCCGGGTGGTCGAGGGAGCGTCGACGATCAGCATGCAGCTCGCCCGCAGCCTCTTCCTCTCCCGCGAGCGGATCTGGAAGCGCAAGATCGAAGAGGCCTTCCTGGCCGTGGAGCTGGAGAAGAACTACAGCAAGCCGCAGATCCTCACCCTCTATCTCAACCTGGTGAACCTCGGCCACGGCAACTACGGGGTGGAGGCCGCCTCCCGCTACTACTTCGACAAGCCGGCCGCGAAGCTGACGCTGCCCGAAGCCGCCATGCTCGCCGGCATCATCCCGGCGCCCAGCCGCTACAGCCCCTACCGCACGCCGGACACGGTGCTCAAGCAGCGCGACCGGGTGCTGCGGCGCATGCTGGAAGAGAAGTTCATCACCCAGGACCAGTACCGGCAGGCCGTGGCGACGCCGCTCCTGCCGGCCCCGCAGCAGGCCGAGGAGAGCTTCGCGCCCTATTTCGCCGAGGACATTCGCAAGTACCTGGAGACGACCTACGGCGCCACCGAGCTCTACGAGCGGGGACTCCAGGTCCAGACCACCCTCGACACGCAGATCCAGCGGGCGGCGGAGACCGCCATCCACTCGGGCCTCCTCAAGCTCGACCATCGGCGCGGCTGGCGCGGCCCCATCGCGACGCTGGACGCGGCGAGCCTGGAGACCCAGACGCTCCCCACCTGGACGCAGGGCAAGCCGGCGGTGGGGCGCTGGTACCAGGGGGTCGTGCTCGACTCCGGTCCTAAGGAAGCCCGGGTGAAGATCGGCAAGGAGATCTACACCCTGGGGCCGGACGGGATCGCCTGGACGAACCGCAAGCAGCCGTCCGACCTGTTGAAGCGGGGAGCCGTGGCCTGGTTCCGCCTCGAGGTGCCGCAGCCGAAGGAGGCCGCCGCCAAGCCCGGCGACAAGACCAAGGCAACGGCGACTCCGCCCGCCGCCACCGCGGCTTCGGCATCGGCCCCTCTCCGCCTGATGCTGGAGCAGCAGCCGCTGATGGAGGGCGCCGCCATCGTCATCGAGCACCAGACGGGCGCCGTGCGGGCCATGGTGGGCGGCTGGGACTTCGACCGCAACAGGTTCAACCGCGCCACCCAGGCCCGGCGGCAGGTGGGGTCGTCGTTCAAGCCGTTCGTCTACGGTGCCGCCCTGGAGGCGGGCTGGACCCCGGCCGACACGCTCCTCGACGCGCCCACGGCCTTCACCGGCGCCGACGGAAGGCTCAGCTACCGGCCCGAGAACTACTACCACAAGCACTACGGCATCGTGACCCTGCGCCGGGCCCTGGAGCAGTCGATCAACGTGCCGGCCGTCAAGCTGCTCGACCTGATCACCGGCAAGCGGGTGGTGGACTTCGCCCACCGCTGCGGCATCCAGACGCCGCTGCCGACCTGGCCCTCGATCGCCCTCGGCTCCGCCGACTTGGTCCCCATGGAGGTGGCCGCCGCCTATGCCACCATCGCCAATCAGGGGACCCACATCGAGCCCTACACGATCGAGAAGGTGACGACGCCGGACGGCCAGGTGCTGACGCCGCCGCACTTCCCCGCCACCTACAGCTCCACCACGCCGGCCGTCGCCTACGTGCTGACCCACATGATGGAGGGGGTGGTCGACCACGGCACGGCCTACGCCATCCACGACCTGCCGATCGACATCGCGGGCAAGACCGGCACCACGGACGACTTCTCCGACGCCTGGTTCGTGGGCTTCACGCCCCGCTACACCATTCTCACCTGGGTCGGATATGACGTGAAGAAGTCGCTGGGCGCGGGCATGAGCGGCGCCGTGGCGGCCCTGCCCATGTGGCGGACGATCGCCGAGCGGGGCCTCGCGGACGGCTGGCTGCAGAAGGACGAGACCTTCCAGGTGCCGCCCGGCGTGGCCTTCAAGGACATCGAATACTACAGCGGCCTGCTGGGGGGCCAGGGCACCCGCACCCTGAAGGAGGCCTTCGTCGCCGGCACCGAGCCCAACCGGCAGTACAACCCGCAGTGGTCCACCATCGCGAGCCTCCCCTGGTATCAGCAGAAGGCATTCTACATTCCGAAGGAAGGGGAGCACATGCCCGGCAAGGACGGCCAGGGAGCGGGCCCGCAGCCGCCGCCCAGCCCCGGGCCGCAGGATGCGCCGGCCGAGGAGCCGCCGCCGCCGTAGGTGGCTAGGGCTTCTTCCCCACCATCCCGAAGTCCTGGCAGCCGAACAGCAGGTCGTCCAGGCGGTCGCGCAGCCGGTTGACCTGATCGGCGAAGGGGCGCTGGTCCGCGGGGAGCTTCGCGAGGTCGATCTCGGGGAGGCGGTCGGCCGCGGCGAAGGGGCGCAGGTCGAGCCGCTCGACGGGATCGAAGCCGGCCAACTCGTACATCAGCCTCAGGCTCCCGGGGTGGACGGGGCGGACGTGGGTGGGATCGAGCCAGAAGTTGCGGGCGGCGACCACGACGGAGAGCGGGTTCGGGGTCTCCAGGATCAGGACGCCGCCGGGCCGCAGGGCGCGCCAGGCCAGGCGGACGAGGCGGTCGAGGGCGGCCGGCGGCAGGTGCTCGATGACGTGAAAGGAGACCACGCCGCCGAGGCTCCCCGCCTCTGCTCCGGCCAGCGCCGCGAAGAGGTCGCCCACCTCGGCTTCGACGCCCCGCTCGCGGCAGAGCTCCACCATGCGGGCGCTCGCATCCACGCCGCGGCCGGCGAGCCCCCACTCGCGCAGCAAGGCCAGGGCCTCGCCGCGGCCGCAGCCGAGGTCGAGCACGGGCGCGCCCGCGGGCAGGTCCTTCAGGAAGGGGCGGTAGGCCGCGATCCGCTCGCGGATCTCCACCTCGGTGCCGCGGTAGAGCCGCTCCAGCTCGACGTAGCCGTGCTCCTCGTGGGCCCGGGCGACGACCTCGACCGCCTCCGGGTCCCCCTTGGGCGCCGATTGGACGACGGCAAGGGCACCGCCCAGGTTGCCCAGCAGGTTGCGGGCCTCCCGCCGGTAGCGGTCCAGCTTCTGGTCGGCGCGGGCGAAGAGGGCGTCGTTGTGCCGCATGATCTCCCGGACGCCTTCGGCGTCGAGGGCCTCCTGGTACTCGATGCGGCGCAGATGGTCGGCGCGGGCGGTCTCCAGGCGCTCCAGGTGCTCCAGCAGGATGAGGTTGAAAGTCCGCTGGCGTTCCCAGAGGTCGTTCTGGGGGACCTTGACGACGGGGCGGAGGAGGCGTTTGAGGCCGACGACGAGCCGGCCGAGCAGACCGCGGTGGCTGCGGATGGGGAACGGCTGGTCCCCGGACCACAGCCACTGCCAGTCGGCAAGGTCGCGCGTGGGATTGGCGAGGAAGTCGCCGAGGGACGGGGCGCGGCGCTGAGGAGGACGATTGGGTCCGCTCGTCATCAGCAGTGTCCGCGTCAGTGTCCGCGCCCGCGCCCCGGTACGGCCGCTACTCTTCGGCCACCACCGAGACGGTCACCTCGGCGACCACCTCGGGATGGAGCTCGATGCGCACGGAATGATCGCCGAGGGTCTTGATGCCCCCCTCGAGATCGATACGCCGCCGGTCGACGGTGAAGCCCTTTTTCTCCAGCAGGTCCGCCACGTCGCCCGCGGTGACCGAGCCGTAGAGCGTGCCGGTCTCGCCGACCCGCTTGGGGACTTCGAGACGCAGACCCGAGAGCTTGGCGGCGATCTCGGCCGCGGCGTCGCGCTCCTTGGCGTGCTGGGCGTCGATCTTGGTCCGCTGCTGCTCGAAGTACTTGATGTTGGCGTGGCTCGCCTCGAGGGCGATGCCCTGGGGTACCAGGTAGTTGCGCCCGAACCCGGGCTTGACGTCCACCACCTCGCCCCGCTTGCCGAGGTGACGTTGATCGCTGAGCAGGATGACTCTCAACGTAGGCCTCCTAGTCCGTGGTGAACGGGATCAGCGCCAGGTGGCGCGCCCGCTTGATCGCCTGCTGCAAGGGGCGTTGGTGGTTGGCGCAGGTGCCCGAGATCCGCCGCGGCAGGATCTTCGAGCGCTCGGGGATGAACTGCTGCAGCAGCTTGACGTCCTTGTAATCGATGTAATCGATCTTGTCGGCGCAGAACTTACAGACCTTGCGCCGCCGGAAGAACACTTTTCTGGCGCGACCCATGGCTTAGACCTCCTCCTCGTCCGGACCGATTTCGGCGGCGGCGGGGGACGTGCTCTCGCCCGGGGGAGGCGGGGTCGTGCCCGCGGCCGGCTGCCGGCGTGCCGCCCGCTTGAGGTCCTCGTCGGTGCGCACCGTCAGGTAACGCAGGATCTTGTCGTTCTGTCGCATCCGGTGCTCCACCTCGGGCAGCGCGGTCTTGCCGGTCTCGCTGGAGACGTAGAACAGGACGTACTTGCCCTCGTTCAGTTTGTCGATCGTGTAGGCGAGCTTGCGCCGGCCCCAGTTCTCCTCGGCGGTGATGGTCGAACCGCCGGAGGCGATCATGTTCCTGTACTCCTGGGTCATGGTCACCACGTCCTCGTCGGAGACGCGTGGGTCGACCACGAACATCAGCTCATAGGTACGCATGTGTGCGGCTTTCCTCCCTATGGTCTGGTCGGTCCCGCTGTATTGCGGAACAGAGAGGGTTGACGATAGCGGTGCCGGTCCCGGCCCGCTCGTTGACAGGGACAGAGATTGTACACGGTTGGGGGGAAATGGCAAGGGGATGAGCGATCCGATGGGTCGAGGTGCTGACGACCCTACCCATTGAACTTCATCATCGCCGCCTCCGCCCCCTCCCGCAGCCAGACCTCCACGGCGTCCGCGGCGCGGCGGACCATGGCTTCGGCCTCCTCGCGCTCCCCCTCGTCGAAGGGCGAGAGGACGAAATCCGCGAGATCCTCACCCGGCGGCCGGGTTTCGCCGGGAGGAGCGACCCCCAGGCGCAGGCGGGGCACCTCGGCCGTGCGCAGGCTCTCCAGGACGTTCTCCAGGCCGCGGTGGCCCGCCGGGCTCCCGGCGCGGCGCAGGCGGAGCTTGCCCAGCGGCAGGTTGACCTCGTCGTAGATCACCAGCACGTTCGTGGGGTCGAGCTCGTAGCGTTCGACGAAACAGTGGGCGGCGTGGCCGCTGCGGTTCATGTAGGTCTGCGGCTTGGCGAGCAGAATGTCCCCTTCGGCACCCTCGCCGGACCCGGTCTGGGCGGCGAGGGCGTTGCATTCCAGCCGGTCGAGGACGAGCTGCCAGCGCCGGGCGAGCTCCTCGACCACCCGGAAGCCCACGTTGTGGCGGGTGTCGCGGTACTCCTCGCCCGGGTTGCCCAGCCCGAGGATGAGGCGCGCCATGTGGAAATGGCGGGCTTAAGCCTCGGCCTTCGCCTTTTTGATGACCTCGGGCTCCGCCTGCCCGGCCTCGGTGCCCTCGGCCTCCGCCTCGAGCCGGCCGTGGGTGATGGAGGCGAGGACCTTGTCGGGCTCGTCGAGCACCACCACGCCCTCGGGGAGCTTGAGGTCCCGGACCTCGACGTGCTGACCGACGTGCACGTTGGTCACGTCGGCCTCGAGGTGCTTCGGGATCTGGCCCGGCAGGCACTCGACGTGGACTTCGCGGGTGACGAAGTCGAGCAGGCCGCCGTCCACCTTGACGCCCACGGGCGTGCCCACCAGCTCGACGGGCACCGAGACCCGCACCTTCTGGTCCAGCAGGACGCGCTGGAAGTCGATGTGGATCACCTGGCGGCTCACCGGATCCACCTGCAGGTTGCGGATCATGGCGTGCCGGTCCTTGTCGCCGAGCTTGAGCAGGAAGATGGGGTTCTCGCCGCCGTGGCCCTTCATCATGTCGACGAGGGTCTTGCGGTCGACCTCGATCGACACGCTCTCCTTGCCGCCGCCGTAGACGACGGCGGGGATCTTGCCGCGGGCGCGCGACCGCCGGTTGGCGTTCTTCCCGGTCTCTTCCCGGGGCTGGACTTCGATGGTCATGGTTTCGGACATGGGATTTTCCTCGCTTCTATTTTTTTCTTGCAGGCTAGACGAACAGGGAGCTCACGGAGCTGTTTTCGTGGATCCGGCGGATGGCCTCGCCGAGCAGCGGCGCGACGGAGTGCGGCCGCAGCTTCGGCAGGCGGGCGAGCTTGTCGTCCACCGGCGTCGTGTTGGTGATCAGCACCAGCTCCAAGGGCGAGTTGGCGATGCGCGCCAACGCCGGCCCGGAGAGGACGCCGTGGACGCCCGCGGCGAAGACCCGCTCGGCCCCCTCCTTCTTCAACGCGTCCACGGTCTTGGTCAGGGTGCCGGCGGTGTCGATGATGTCGTCCACGATCAGGCAGTTGCAGCCGGCGACGTCGCCGATGACGTGCATGATCTCGGCCTCGTTGGGCGCCGTCCGCCGCTTGTCGACGATGGCGAGGCCGGACTCCAGGCGCTTGGCGATGGCCCGCGCCCGCTCGACGCCGCCGGCGTCGGGGGAGACTACCACCAGGTTCGGGATGGCGAGCTCGCGCACCGCGTCCAGGATGACCGGCGCCGCGAACAGGTGGTCCACCGGCACGTCGAAGAAACCCTGAATCTGGTCGGCGTGGAGGTCCATGGTCAGCACGCGGTCGGCGCCGGCGCGGGAGATGAGGTCCGCCACCAGCTTGGCGGTGATGGGCACCCGCGGCTTGTCCTTCTTGTCCTGCCGGGCATAGCCGTAATACGGGATGACGGCCGTCACCCGCGACGCGGACGAGCGCTTGAAGCTGTCGAGCAGGATCAGCAGCTCCATTAGGTTGTCGTTGACGGGATTGCACGTCGGCTGGACGACGAATACGTCCGAGCCGCGCACGTTCTCCTCGATCTGGCAGAACGTCTCGCCATCCGAAAAGTTGAAGGCGGACACCTTGCCGGCCGTCAGGTTCAGGTACTCGCAGATCTCCTGCACCAGCGCCGGATGGGCGCGCCCGCCGAAAATTTTCAATTCGCCGGCCATAGTCTCCCTCAGGAACGGACGACACTCGAGATCTCGCCGCGAGAGGCGGGACTCAACGCGCGATGGTGATATGGATCAAGGCTGCCTGCGGACCTGGTTGGGGCGGGAGGATTCGAACCTCCGAGTGCCAGATCCAAAGTCTGGTGCCTTACCACTTGGCGACGCCCCAGTTTCTGGGTGCTTCCCTTCCGGGCGACGACTCCGCACCCGGGCAGCCGCCTGGCGCACCCGCGCACCTTCCCACGCCCGGGAACCGGGAGCCCCCGGGCCACGGAATCCGATTGCTACACCGTCCAGAAGGAGTCGCTGAGATGGATCTCCTCGACCTCCTCCAGGGTCTTCTCCGCTGCGGCGAGGGGCAGCGCTGCCGGTACGCTCTCGGTGTCCTGAGGCCGCAGCGCCCGCTCCCCGCGGTCCGCCGGCGGATCTCCCCGCTCTCCGAGCACCCGATCATACTCGGCCAGCACCTGCTCCTCGATCATCCGCCGGGTCTCGTTGTTGAGCGGGTGGGCCACGTCCTTGAACTCGCCGTTCTTCTTCTTCCGACTCGGCATGCTGATGAAGAGCCCATCTCGTCCCTGGATGATCTTGATGTCGTTGACCATGAAGCACTGGTCAAAGACGATCGAGACGAATGCCTTGAGCTTCTCCTCCTGAATCGGAAAGACCTTGACCTCTGTGATCTCCATTTTGCGCGTCCTCTCCGGGTCATCCCGTCGGACCTTCGCGTGCACGAAGCCGCGACCATCTTCCTCGATGGAAACGCCGGGCCGGAGCCCGTCATACCCCGGAGGGTCGCACTATACACGCGTCGGTATCAATCGACGCATTATATACTGGCTGGGACCTCCGGAGAGCATCGCGTGGAGATGTCGGCAAGAGGCACGCTCCTGCGCCAACCGCGGCCCCTTATGCTAGAGGCCCGGCGGAGGCGTGTCAAATCCGCCGCCGGCGCCGTCTACGGCTCGCTCGACGGCAGGTCGGGATCGCCGCAGGGCGTCCGCTTGTACTCCGCGGGGGGCGCGAGCCGCGCGGGCTCGCGGTCGAGGTTCTCCCGCAGCACCTCCCGCCAGCGCACCTGCACCCCCCGCTCGCGGTCGGAGAGGATGGCCCAGTCGTCGCGGCGGATCCACCAGACCTTGGGCGTGCTCCCTTCCGACAGGGTCCAGCTCAGCACCGAGCCCCCCTCGCCCAGCGCGCCGGTCCAGCGCCGGCCCTCGGCATCCTTGAAGTCGAACTCCCGCCCTCGGGGCTCGGCGGTGGGCGAGCCCGGCGCCGGCTCGCCCGGCACCCGGCCGCTGAGCAGCGACGGCAGGGAGAGCAGGGGGAAGGGGCCCAGCGGCACCCCCGAGACGTCGAACCGCCCCTCGAACAGGCAGTAGGTGTGGCTGTGGTGGTTGAGCCACAGGCCGGCGGCGTTGTTGACGTCGAGACTCCACAGCGACCGTCCCAGGGGGTCCACGGCCTGGATGAGATAGCGGGCGGGCGAGACGAGGCGGAGGGTGACCTTGAAGGAGCCCTCCCCCTCCGGGCCGGAGTAGCTCACCCGATAGAGGCGTTGCGAGCCGTAGGCCTCCTGCGGCATCTGCCAGGGGAGGAGGGCACGCGCCGGCGAAGGCCGGGGCTGGGGCGGCACCGCCGGCCTGGAGGCGCAACCGGCCCATGACAGGAGGAACGGCAGGAGAAAAAGCGCCAGGATCTCGGGGGCGGCCCCGCGGGGCCGCCCGGTTTCAGGACCGCGGCTTCTTGTCGAGGTCGCCGAGCTTGCGCCGCACCTCGTCCGGCTTGCCTCCCGCGAGACCGAGCGACCGCTGGTAGGCCTGCCGAGCCCTCTCCGTCTGCCCCAACGCAACATAGACATCCCCCAGGTGCTCTTGTAGCGTCGCGTCCTCGGGATCCAGGCGGGCGGCCCGCTCCAGAGCCCCGCGGGCCTGCTCGGTGCGGCCCAGCCGGAAGTAGATCCAGCCCAGGGAATCGACGTAGGCGCCGTTGTCCGGGTCGAGCGCCACGGCCCGGCTCACCAGCGCCAGGGCTTCCTCCAGGTTCATGCCCGCCTCGGCGAAGGTGTAACCGAGGTAGTTCATCGCGGCATGGAAGTCGGGATCGAGCTTGAGCACGCGGCGGAGCTCCGCCACCGCCCGGTCCCGCTGCCCCGTGCGATCGTAGGCCGCACCCAGCAGGAAGCCGGTGGCCACCTGGTCCGGGTGGGCCGCCGCCAGCTTCTCGAGGATCGGCAGCGACTCCTGATAGTGCTCCACCCGCTGATAGGACTGGGCCGCCGCCAGCGCCGCGGCGTCGTCGCCGGCGGCGAGCGCGGTCAGCGCACGCCCGGCTTCGGCGTCGCGGCCGGCGCGGAGCAGAACCTCGGCCCGGCGGCTCTCGACGGCGAGAGACTTCTTCTGTGGATCCGGCAGGGTGTCGAGCAGGGTGAGGGCCTCGTCGTAGCGCTTGGCCCGCCCCAGGGCGTCGGCCTGGAACAGCACGGCCGCCAGCCGCGTCGGCTCGTCCGTAGAGGCGAGGAGGGGGCGCAGCACTTCGCTCACCTGGTCCCACTGCTTGCCGTCGACGGCGGACTGCGCCGCCTCCAGCCGCACCTCCCGCGACTCCACGGCCTTGCCGTCCTTGGCCAGGGCGTCGGCGAGGTCGGTCATGGTGCGGATGGCCTCGGCGCGCTTACCCGTGCGCTGCATCAGCTTGGCGGTGGCGAGGCCGAGGCCGACGTCCTTGGGCTGGCTCGCGCGCACCTTGGTGAGCAGGGCGAGCGCCTCGGCGTTCTGCCCCTGGGCAGTGAGGATCAGCCCCTTGAGGAGGAGGACGGACTGGCTGTCGCTCTCCTTGGCCGCCAGCGGCTCGACCTGCTTCAAAGCCTCGTCGAGCTGGCCGTTCTGGTAGAGCGCCCAGGCGAACTGGCGCTTGAAGCGGGGGTCCTCGCGCGCCTCCTCGGGAGCGCCCTGCAGCGTCTCGAACATGGCCCTGGCGTCGCCGCGCTTGCTCTGCAGGTCGGCCAGGGTGAGCCGCGCCTCCAGCGAGCCGGGATCGAAGGAGAGGATGTCGCTCAGCGCCTTCTCCGCCTCCTGCGGCTTGTTGGCCCGCACCAGCGATTCCACCAGCAGGGCGTAGGCCATGCGCTGCTGCGGGACGTTGTTCACCAGCTCCTGGAAGACCGCCGCCGCCTTGTCCGGCTGGTTCTGGTCGAGGTAGATGCGACCCAGGGTCATGAACGACTGGGCGTCCGTCCTGTTGCGCTGCCGCACCTCTTCGAGGGCGTCGCGGGCGGTGTTCAGGGCCGCGGGATCGATCGCCGCCAGGTCGATGTAGACGTCGCCCACGGCCCGCAGCACGTCGAGGTTGTCGGGCGCCAGCCGGCGCGCCTCGACGATCTTCTCCCCCGCTTTGCGCAGCGATTCGTCGCGCAGCGATGGATTCCGCGCATACTGCGCCATGCGGGCCAGGAGCTGCGCGTGCTCCAGGTAGATGTAGGCTGTCGGCTGCGCTGGCGGGGCCAGCTTCTCGGCCTGCTCGAACGCCGCCAGGGCGTCGTTGATCGACCCTTCGACGGCCAGCAGCTTGCCGAGGGTGAACTGGTAGGAGGCCCCAGAGGCGCCGGTGGCGGCACCCGAAGACGGCGGAGCGGCGGACGCAAGAGGGGGGCTGAGGGCCAGGCAGGCGGCGAAAGCCGCAAGGGACGAGCGCTTCACGCTGTCAGGATACCAGCGCGATGCGGCGCTTTACAAGGCTGTAGAGCCGACCCTATAATGGCGCCCTTGCGCTTAAGTAGCGGAAAGTGAACAAGTTATACAGATGGCGAAGCTCGGACAGCTCTTGGTGGCACGCGGCTGGATCACCGTCCAGCAGCTCACCCGCGCCCTGAAGAACCAGAACGTTGCCGGCGGCCGGCTCGGCACCTGCCTGCTGGAGATGGACGCCCTCACCGAGGAGCTGCTGCTCAAGGGGCTCGCGGAGCAGCACGGGGTGCCCGCCGCCGGCGCCGACGACCTGCGGGGGATTCCCGACGAGGTGCTGGAGCTCATCCCCGACAAGCTCGCCCGGCGCCTGCGCTCGGTCCCCTTCCGGGTGGAGAGCAGCCGGCTCGACCTGGCGGTGACCGACCCCCGCAACCTCTCGGCCCAGGATGAGATCGCCTTCGCCTCCGGCAAGCGGGTGAAGGTCTTCGTCGCCCCCGAGATCCGCATCCTCGAAGCGCTGGAGAAGTACTACGGCGAGGAGTGCCCGTCGCGCTTCGGCATGGTGCTCGACCGCCTGAACCGCGCCCGCTTCCTGTGGGATAAGGACAAGCCCGCCGCGGCGCCCCAGCCCGAGCTCAGCCAGCCGCTGCCGGACCACCTCTTCGCGGCCCCGCCGCGGCTCAAGATGCCGCCCCACCTGCCCGACCTGCCGGCCCCGCCGCCGGCTCCGGTCCCAGTGGCCGCGGCGCCGAAGCCCGCCCCGACACCGGTGATCCCCGCCGGCCCGACCACCCCTGCTGTACCGCCGTTCGCGCCGCCGCGGCAGCCCGTCGCGGCCCCCGGGCCCGTGGCGGCCGTGGCAAACGCTGCGGTCGCCACGGTGGCTCCGCCACCCGCCGTTCCCCCGCCGGCCGCTCCGGCGCCGCGCCCCAGGTCGGTCTCCCTCACCCCGGAGGAGCGGGCCGATCTCGGCGCCTTCTCCTGGGTCGAGCCCGCCGCGGCCGACCGTTCGCTTGCGGCGCCGGTCAGCCTGGACGAGGCGGAGCAGGCGCTGGACAAGGCCCGCGACCTCGACGAGGTGGGCCAGGTCCTGCTCGGGTTCCTCGGCCGCACCTACCGCCGGGCGGCCCTTTTCCACGTCACCCGCGACCGTGTCGCCGGCTGGCGCATCCACGGCAACGGCATCGACCGCGAGGCCTTCGCCCAGTTCTCCATCGGCTTCGATCAGCCCTCTCTCTTCCTCAACCTGCGCCAGGGGAGCAGCCTCTATCTCGGTCCCCTGCCGCCCATGCCCGCCCACCGCCAGCTCGCCCGCACCTGGGGGGGCGACCTCCCCCGCGACTGCGTCATGCTGCCGGTGCGCGTCAAGGACCGCATGGTCCTCGTGCTCTACGCCGACGGCGCCACCGGGGGGGCGATCTCGCTCCCCCACATCCAGCGGCTGACCGCCGCCGCCACCGCCGCCGTGGAGCGCTGCATCCTCGCCCGCAAGCACGGCGGCGAGGCCAGGCCCTGAGGGAGTTTCCTTTTGTTGACACTTCTCGCTACCGGTTGTTAGACTCGCCGCCGCTTCGGAGCTGCAATGATCAAGTCGGACATCGTCGACCGCGTCGCGGAAATCACGGACGTACCCCGGGTAAAGGCGGCGCAAGCCGTCGACACCATCATTGAGGCCATGAAGAACGCCCTCTGCGACGGCAAACGGATCGAGCTGCGCGGCTTCGGCGTCTTCCAGGTGCGCGACCGCAAGAAGGGCGTGGGGCGCAATCCCAAGACCGGGGTCGAGGTCGCCATCTCCCCCGGCAAGACGGTCCGCTTCAAGCCCGGCAAGGACCTCAAGAATCTCTGAGACTCGCAGCCCCGGGACGCCCGAGACCCCCAAGACGATGAGCGACGGCGCTGGCGACTGGCAGGGGCCGCGGCAGCCACGCACGCCGGTCATCGAGCTCCTGCCGGCGGCGGGCAACGTCTACACCGCCGCGCCGTCGCGGCCGGACCGCCCGCACTACGCTCGCGCGCTGCTGCTCTTCTTCCTGACCTTCCTCACCACCACCACGCTGGGGCCGGTCATGGTCCAGCTCTGCCGCACGGACATGATGGCGCAGAGCGAGCCCTGGCTCCTGCCCTCGGTCGTGCTGCGCGTCTGGCGGGACCCGGCGCTGCTGCGCATGGGGCTCGCGTTCTCGATTCCCGCGCTCACCATCCTCTTCGCCCACGAGATGGGCCACTACGTCGCCTGCCGGCTGTACGGCCTCCCCTGCACCCTCCCTTACTTCCTGCCGGTGCCCCTCAACTTCGGCACCTTCGGCGCGTTCATTCGCATCAAGGCGCCCATCCGCAGTAAGCAGGAGCTGTTCGACGTGGGGATCGCCGGCCCCATCGCCGGCTTCCTGATGCTGATCCCCTTCCTGCTCTGGGGAATCGCCCACTCCCAGCCCGCCCACTTGGCGCTGGCAGCGGGCGAAACCGGCGCGTTTCTCTATCTGCCGGGCCGCTGTCTCGCCATCGTGCTCGCCACCTGGCTGTTCCATGGCCGGCTGGGCGACGGGATGATCCTCAACCTCCATCCTGTCGCCTTGGCCGCGTGGCTCGGTCTGCTCGCCACCTCGATCAACCTCCTCCCCCTGGGCCAACTCGACGGCGGCCACGTCCTCTACGCCGCCACCGGCCGCCTTCAGCGCCGCCTCGCGCTTCCTCTCTGGATCGGGCTCGGGCTGATGGGGTTCCTCTGGCTGGGCTGGGTGCTGTGGTGCGTGATCATCCTGCTGATCGGCCTCTACCACCCGCCGGTCTGGGACGAGAGCACGCCTCTGGACCCGTTTCGGCGGCGGCTGGCGTGGGTCGCGCTGATCCTGCTCGTCCTCTCCTTCATGCCGGCGCCGCTCGCCCTCGTGCCGGTGCGCTGAGGCCGGCAGAACACGGACTTACACGGACCTGGAGGACGAGCAGGGACGAGGGAGTCGTCCTTGCCGTCCTGTTGTCCTTTGGATCCTTGCTTTAAAAATCCGCCACCAGCGTCACCGGCCCGTCGTTGACCAGGGCCACCTCCATCAGGGCCCGGAAGCGGCCGGTCTCGACGCGGAAGCCGCGGTCGCGCAGGTCGGCCACCAGGGCGTCCACCAGCGGCTCGGCCTCGGCAGGCGGCGCGGCGTGGTCGAAGGACGGCCGCCGCCCCTTCGCCACCGAGCCCGCGAGGGTGAACTGGGAGACCACCAGGAAAGCTCCGCCCACGGCGGCGAGGTCGAGGTTCATCTTACCCGCCTCGTCCTCGAACACCCGCAGGCCGGCCAGCTTCCCGGCCGCCGCGCGCACCTTCTCCGGGCCGTCCCCGCGCTCGATCCCCACCAGCACCAGCAGGCCGCGGCCGATCTCTCCCACCACCTCGCCGGACACCTTCACCGACGCCGTGGAAACTCGTTGTAAGACGAGACGCACTTTTTCCGTTCTTATAGAGAGGAGAAATCTTCCGTCCATCCGTCCCAGCTTTCTCCCGACCCGACCGCCGGGTCCCGGGACGGATGTGATACCGTAACCGATCCAAGACCAGAGGAGAAACGCACACATGGTCAACAAAGTGATCCTGATCGGCAATCTCGGCCGCGACCCCGAGGTCCGGTCGACCCCCTCGGGACAGCCGGTCGCCAGCTTCACCCTGGCCACCAACCGCCGCTGGCGGGACAAGAACGGCCAGAAGCAGGAGCAGACGGAGTGGCACCAGATCGTCGTCTGGGGCAAGCAGGCCGAGATCGCCGGCCAGTATCTCACCAAGGGCAAGCAGATCTACCTGGAGGGACGGCTCCAGACCCGCTCCTGGGACGACAAGCAGACGGGGGAGAAGAGGTACAAGACCGAGGTCATCTGCGACAACTTCCAGATGCTCGGCGGACGCGGCGGCGACTTCGAATCCCACGGCCCGGCCGCCTCGGCCTCGCAGTCGCAGTCCTCGCCGTCCCAGGGCCCCTCCTACGACGAGGGCTTCGGCGAGCCCGAGGAAGACGACATCCCCTTCTGAAGCTTCCCGGACCGCGGCGCTCTCGCTGCCATGCGGCGTCGCCGCGGTCCCGTTTCCTCCCGCCTTGCCTGCCTTGGACGATCCGCACGGCAGGTCCGTACACAAGAGCAGAAAGAGTTGTGAACTGTCCGCCACCTCCAGGAGGAAGCTCCCGATGCGTAAGCTCAGCCTGCTCGCCTTCTCCCTCCTCTTGATTCTCGCCGCCGCACCCGCGTTAGCCGCTCTCGTCCTGTCCGCCCCCTCCCTGGCCGCGGCCCCGCAGTGGGCCCCCCTCGGCCCGTACGGGGGGCTCGTAAATACCGTCACCGTCGACCCTGCCGACAACCGGGTGCTCTATGCCACCGCGGATTTCCAGGGCACCTTCAAGAGCGCTGACGGCGGCGCCTCCTGGGTCCCGATCCACACCGGCTACGCCAGTGGCAACGTGGCGGTGGACCCTCCCGGCACACGACGATCTACCAGACACTCAATTTCAACCAGGTGCTGAAGAGCACGGACGGCGGCGCCACCTGGAGCGCGTCGAGCCGGGGGCTGCCCAACGCCCAGCTCACCGTGCTGGCCGTGGACCCCGCCAAACGCACCCGGATCTACCTGGCGGCCGACGGGATCTGGCACAGTCTCGATGGTGGCTTCTCCTGGAAGCCGGCCCGGCGGCCGGTGCCGAAGGACGTCGCCCGGCACGTGCTGGCCCTGGCCGCCGCTCCCCGCCCTGCCGGCACGGTCTATGCGGCCACCGGCGCCGGCGTCTTCAAGAGCGTGGACGGGGGCGATTCCTGGCAGCCCGCGAGCCGCGGCCTGCCGGCAGGCGAGGTGATGACCCTGGTGATCGCCCCCACCAACCCGCAGATCCTCTGGGCGAGCGTCGACAAGGCAGGCGTCTTCCGCAGCACGAATGGCGGCGTTTCCTGGCGACCGACAGCCGATCAGCCGCCGGGGACGACCCAGCCGGCGGGAGCCGGTGACGTGATCTCCCTCGCCATCGCCCCAGGCGATCCGGCGACGGCTTGGGCCGGTACATTCCAGCAGGGCATCTACCGCACCACCGACGCCGGCGCTCACTGGACGGCCATGGGTCCCCATCCCAACTCCCGGGTCGAGGCCGTGGCGGCCGCGGGCCAGACCCTCTACGCCACCCTGTTCCCAGGCTACCGTGATCCTGGCGGCGTGCTCGCCACTAGCAGAGTGGCGGTCGCTTCGGCAACCTGACCGGAGTGTCGAAGAGCCTGGATGGCGGCGCCACCTGGTCCGTGCTCGGCCCTCCGATCGTGGGCAACCTCGTATTCTCCGCCGGCGGGGGCACGCTCTGGGGGAGCCAGGGCTCCCAGGTCTTCGCCAGCCGCGACGGCGGCGCGAGCTGGCAGTCCGTGGGCGGTCCCCAAGTCTACGCCATCGACCACCTGGTTCCCGATCCCGTCGATCCCCACCGCCTCTACGCCGCCACCTGGGGCGGCATCTGGGTCCTGCAGGAGTAGGCTCCGGCGTGCTAAAGTCGTCCCACTTGATTCGTTGTTGATCGCTGGCCGGAGGGTCCCCGCCCGGGCCCCTCCCCGCCAGCTCCGGAGGGATCGGAGGAGAGGGTCTGCCCTGACCCGCGGGGGACTCGCGCATGAGCGTTCAGGACTACACCACGCCGGAGCCGCCTCTGTGGCGCCGCGTCTGGAGCGCGCCGGAGCAGGAGATCTCCAGCGCCGGCTTCGGCGGCGAGCTGCTGGTGGCGGGCCTGCGCCTGCTGACCTTCGTCGTCCTCCTCTTCTTCCCCCTGCGCGAGCTGCTGCTGCAGAAGAAGGCGGGCAGCGACGTCCTCGCCCTGCTCACCGCCGCCACTGTCGGCCTGGGGCTCGCCCTCGCCCTCTACTCCGCCACCAACCGCCACTGGGGACGGGCCTGGATCGGCTTCGCCAGCAGCCTGCTGGACGTCAGCCTGGTGAGCGCCGTGCTCACCATCTCGCTGATCCTCGGCCGGCCTCACGAGGCGACGAACAACCTCGCGGTCTTCCCCGTCTACCTCCTGGCCATCGCCGCCACCAGCCTGCGCTACGACGCCCGCATCTGCCTGCTCTCGGGCGCCCTGGCCGTGAGCCAGTACCTCGCCGTCGTCCTCTACGCCGACTGGCGATGGAACCTCAACTCGGCGGCCTTCGCCCCCTACCTTTACGGCCAGTTCCACTGGAGCACCCAACTCTGGCGCATGGCGCAGCTCCTGGGCGCCACGGTCCTCGCCACCACCCTCGTCGTGCGCTCCCGGGAGCTGCGGCTGCTCTCCACCCGCGACCGCTTCACCGGCCTGCTCAACCGCGCCGTGTTCGGCGAGCAGCTCGAGCGGGAGATCGCCTTCGCCCGCCGGGAGGACGGCCGCTTCGCCGTGGCGATGATCGACATCGACCACTTCAAGAAGTTCAATGACACCTACGGCCATGCCGGGGGCGACGAGGCGCTGCAATCGGTGGCGAAGACGCTGCGCGAGTCGTGCCGCGCCACGGACGTGGTGGCGCGCTATGGCGGCGAGGAGTTCGCCCTGGTCCTGCCGGGGGTGATGAGCGGCCGCGCCACCGACCTGCTGGAGCGCATCCGCCGCGTGCTGGCGGTCAAGCCGATCCACCTGCCCAACCGCGCGAAGCCGGTGAGCCTGACGGTGAGCGTCGGCGTCGCCCTCTGGCCCGACGACGGCCAGAACGCCGCCGAGATCCTGCAGTGCGCCGACCAGCGCCTCTACCAGGCCAAGTCCCAGGGGCGCGACCGCGTCGTCGGCCCCGCCCCCGGCCGACACCGCACCCCGGCGCAACGGGCCGCCGACGCCGAGGAAGACCAGACGGTCTCCATGACGCCGGTGGTCCCGCCGGAGTAGGGCTCAGGACGACTCATTCTCTCACCTTGTCCGGCTTCTTGTAGGCCGACCCCTGCCTCAGCTCGCGCAGCGCGGGTTCCAGCCGATCGGCGAGGACGCACTCGATCATCGAGCGCAACGTCGTGGCGATGTCCATATCCTCCTCGCCGAGCAACATGACGGGCTCCAAAGGTGAGATCGGGACAGCGTCGTGAACGTCCTGGAGCCTGCGGATGAGAGCCTCAAACCCGGCAGCGATCTCCAAAACCCGCGCCTGCATCGCGGCGGCTTCAGCTTCAGTCATGAGATGGCATCCCTCCCCTCGCGATTCCGCATGACGCTGAAGGCTAGGGGACTTCATGCCGGTGCGAGCTCCTCCAGGCCGATTTTCCCGGCTGCCGCGCAGGGTCTTGTACTTTCTCTACTGTACTTTTTCTTCTTCGATGTCCCAGAAAAGCGGCCTGCGGCAACCTTGATAGATGGAGACGAACGAGAGGAGAGCGATGCCACGACCGGTTCCCCATCCGTTGAGTGTCACCCTGACCACCTTGCGCCGGGCGCGCGGCTTGACCGGCGAAGACCTGGCGGCTTCAAGTGGGATGTCAAAAGGGCTGATCTCCCGCTACGAGCTTGGCCGCGATCTCCCATCGCGCGAGAAGGTGGTCGAGCTCGGCGCGGTCATGGGCTACGAGCCCGAGGACGTCGACGCCGTCCTTTTCGGCATCATCCGGGCCACGGTCCGGCCGGAGCCGCGACCGCTTTCGCCCGTGGACCCCAGGCCCGCCGAGCGCCGCCTCCTCCGTGAGGTGGCCTCCCGGCTGGCCCAGGCGGAGCTGGCCGTGATCGACGAGCACCTCGTGAAGCTCGTGTGCGCCTCGCGGACGCGGCGCGACCGCAGCAGTGCCGAAGACCTCGTGCGCTGGCTTCTCGAAGAGCCCGACCCAAGGGCGCGGCGCGAGCTCGTCGAGCTCTCGGCGAGCTTATCACCAGTGGGCGGTCGCGGAGCGCCTCTGCCACGAGAGCGAACGGGCCGCGGCGGATAGCGTCGAGAAGGCCCAGGAGCTGGCGGCGCTGGCCCTGCGGGCGGCCGAGCTGGCGGACGACGACCCGGTATGGCTCCTTCGCCTGAAAGGCTACGTCTGGCTTTTCATCGCGAACGCCCGGCGGGTGGGCGGCGACATGCCGTCCACGGCGGAGGGCTTCGCCCTGGCGCGGGAGCTTTGGGAAGCCGGCGCCGCCGCCGATCCGGGCCTCCTGGCCGAGTGGCGCCTGCCCGACGGCGAAGCCTCCTGGCGCCGCCCTCAGGGCGAATTCATCCGTGCCCTGGAGCTGCACGCCGAGGCCCTAGCGCTCGCCCCGCCAGAGTCGATAGGGCGAATTCTACTCAATAAGGCGTATACGCTGGAGCAGATGGGCAAGCCTGAGCAGGCGCTCGCGACGTTGGCCGAGGCGGAGCCGTGGATCGACGGGCAGCGCGAACCGCGATGCCTTTTCGGCCTGCGCTTCAATCGCGCGGTTTGCCTCTGCCACTTGCAGAAATTCCCGGAAGCGGAGGCCCTGCTGGGTCAGATTGGGGAGATGGCGCTGGAGCTCGGGCAGGAGCTGAACCGGTATCGGGTCCTCTGGCTCCGCGGCCGGATCGACGCCGGACTCGGGCGCGAGCCAGAGGCTGAAGCGGCCTTCCAGCAGGTGCGGCAGGCCTTCCGCGGACGGAACATCGCCTACGATTTCGCGAAGGCGACCCTGGAGCTGGCCGTCCTCTACCGCGGCCAGGGGCGGCTCGCGGAGGTCAAGGCCCTGGCAAAGCAGACGCTCTGGATCTTTGAGGCGCAGCGCGTGCACCAGGAAGCCGAGAAGGCATTGCGTCTCTTCTGCGATGCGGCCGAGGCGGAGCGGCTCACCGTGGAGCTGGCGCGGCGCATCCTGCGGTATCTTGAAAGGGCGCAACACAACCCGCGGCTCCACTTCGAGGAGTGAGTCAGCGGGCCGGCCCCAGGGGCGACCCGCCGAATCTCAGGCTTGTCAGCTCCCGCAGCGGCCCCAGGGATCGATTCCGCACCCGTTGTCCGCCGCTGGCAGAGGGCTCGCCGCGGAGTGGCAGCGACCACCTGGGTCGATCATGCAGCCGTTGTCCGCACCGGCCGGCGGAACGGGGACGGCTCCGGGCAGGCAGCGGCCGCTCGGGTCGATCATGCAGCCGTTCTCTTCCCAAACGTGGTAGAGCCAGCTCCACAGGTTGGCGAGAGGCGCTATGGCCTTGAAACGGGCTGGATCGGAGCGATGGACCGGCGCCGCCGCCAAGGGAGCTGCGACAGCTAGAATGAGCAACAGGACGACGACCCGGCGAACCAAGGGGATTCGCGGCATGGAGATCTCCTTTCCGGAGCGAGTCGGGCAGCCTGGATCGGCCGCCGGACGCAAGGTGTAGAAAAACACACCGCCGTGCCCGCTGAGTGTGCACGCAGAGGAGCCGAGGATGAAAGATCCCATCGAGGCGAGGACGAAAGACCCCGTGAAACCGGAGGACCAGAGAGTGCTGCTGCCGCACCTGCGGGCCTTCCACGGCTGGACCCAGGAGGAGCTGGCGGCCGAAGCCGGCCTCGACTCCAGTTCGGTACGGCGTTTCGAGAAGGGCCGGCGGATGCCGCGTAAGAGCTACGAGAAGATCGTGAAGAGCTCGAGGCTGCCGCTCGAGCTCGTCGAGGCCTGCCACCTGCCGGCCGTCCGCGCCGGCCGCGCTGCCCTGGCCCGCTTCACCGCCGGGCTTTTCACGGAGCTGGAACCGGCCGTCGCCGCGCTCGACGATGTCCTGTCCGACGTTCGCCGGGCGGCGCTGGCCGCCCTCCTCGTGGAGCTGGCCGACCCTTCAATGCCACCTGCGCCTGCTGAAGTTTCCTGGGAGGTGAAGGTCTGGCGCTTCGTCGAGCGACTCTGCCACGAGAGCGAAGCGGTCGCAGCCGGCGAGGCGGAGCGGGCCTTGAAGCTCGCCGAGCTGGCCCTCCGCGCCGCCGAACGCGCGCCGGGGAAGGGAGCCCGCCGGTTGAAGCTTGAAAGCTACTGTTGGATCTTCCTCGGCAACGCGCGAAGGGTGGGCGGAGCGTTGCCGGGCGCCGAGACGGCCTTTCAGCGTGCCGAGAAGCTTTGGGCGGCTTGGGCCGGCGCCACGCCCATCCTCCTCGCGCACTGGCGCCTGCCGGACGGGCAGGCGTCGCTTCGCAGGCACCAGGGATGTTTCGCCGAAGCCTTGAAGCTGCACGACAAAGCCCTCGCTCTCGCCTCGTCTGAGACCGCAAGCCGCATACTTCTCAACAAGGCATTCACGCTCGAACAGCAGGGCGAGCCCGAGCAGGCCCTCGCCACGCTGCAAGACGCCGAGGCACGGATCAATGAAGCGCGCGAGCCGCGGCTCCTCTTCGGCGTGCGCTTCAATCGCATCGTCAACCTCGTGCACCTGGAGAAATTCGAGGAAGCCGCGGAGCGGCTACCCCAGGTGCAGGCCATGGCAGAGTCGGGCGGCCGCCCGCTCGACAGCGTGCGCGTGCTGTGGCTGCAATCCAAGATAGAGGCCGGCTTCGGCCGGCGCGCCGAGGCCGAGGAGCTTCTCGACCGGGTGCGGAGAGAATTCCTCCGCCGCGAGATTGCCTACGACACGGCGGTCGCCACCCTGGAGCTGGCGGTGCTCTATCTGGAGGATGGGCGGACCGCGGAGGTCCGGGAAATCGCCGCCGAGCTGGCCCCGATCTTCGCCGCCCAGCGGGTCGCCCGGGAGACCCTGGCTTCCGTCGAGCTGTTCTGCGAAGCCGTGCGCCAGGAGACTGTCACTGCCGAGCTGGCCCGCGGCTGGTTGCAGGAGCTGCGCCGGATGGGGTGAGGGGGGCGGCTCCCCCAGCCCCTCTCCTGAAGGAGAGGGGCTCGATTTGTCTCTCCCGGTGAGGGGCCTACATCCCGCCCTTCTGGCTCCACGGCGGCACGACGCCGTTCGAGCGCGCATAGGCGATCGACTGGCCGAGGTGCTCGTGGGCGTGGCTGACGACGACGAGGATCGCCTCCCGGTAGGTGCCCTCATGGTCGAAGATCTTGACCGCCTTGCCCAGGTCGGCGTCGGGCACGCTCTGGATGGCCTGCGTGACGTGGTCGAACGATTTCTTGAGCGTGTCGACCGTCTTGGCCTTGTCGCCCCCCTCCTTCTCGAAGCCACGGGGATCGACGCCGGCGGGCATCTTGGCTCCCCAGAGGGTGGGGATGAAGTAGTTGGCGCCCGACACGTGGGCGAAGACCTCGCCCACCGAGCGCACGCCCTCGCCGGGGCGCCAGGTGTACTTCTCGGCCGGTATGGCCTCGGCCAGGGAGATGAGCTTCTTCTGAGCGTCCCCGAGGCTGCGCAGCAGGTCGGCCTTGGCGCCGCCGGCAGCGGCCGCCGCCGCAGGCCTCGCCTCCGCCTTCTTCTCCATCGCCTTGTCCTGGGCCAGGACCGGCAGCGCCAGGGCGAGCGCCAGGGCCAGGACAGCCGTCGAACCGAAAAATCTTCTCATGACCTCTCCTTTGTGGATGTGTGGATGCTGAATGACCGGGGGATTCTAGCGCGCCGGCGGGCCTCGCGGTAAAGGCCGGGATAGAATCTCCCCGTCTCCTCCGGAGGTGCCGCCTTGTGGATGACCCTCGCCGTACTGGGCAGCGCCGGCCTGCTCGCGCTGCTGATCGTGGCCGTGGCCGCGCTCGGCCGGCGCTTCTTCTGGATGCGCCAGCTCGCCTTCCCCCTCTACGTGGGGGCCGCAGTGGCGGCGCTCGAGGTCTTCCGCCTGCTCGATCCCGCCTGGCAGCCGGCGGCGCTGGCGGAGGCCCTGGCCTGGGCCGCCCTCTTCCTCGGGCTCATCACGGTCTTCCGGCTGCTGGGGTTGTACCTGTTCGAAGTCCACCTGACGGCGCGCCGCGGCATGCGCCTGCCGCCGCTCCTGCCGGCCGTGACCATGCTCCTGGTCTACCTGGTCACCGCCCTGGTGACGCTGCGCATCTCGTTCCCCAGGCTCGACGTGGCGCCGCTCATCGCCACCAGCGCTGTGACCTCGCTGGTGCTGGGCCTCGCCCTCCAGCCCATCCTCGGCAACTTCTTCGCCGGCCTGGTGATCAGCGTCGAGAAGCCGTTCCGCATCAACGACTGGATCCGGGTGGGCGAGCAGGAAGGGCGGGTGATGGCCATCACCTGGCGCACCACCCACCTGCGGACGCGCGACAACGACAACCTGGTGATCCCCAACAGCAAGCTGGCCGACGAACGGGTGCTGAACTACTACTACCCCCATCCGCTGCACATGGAGCGGATCAAGGTTCCGGCCCACTTCGACGAGCCGCCCTACCACGTGCGCCGGGTGCTGCTCGACTGCGCCGCCGGCGTGCCGGGGGTGCTGGACAAGCCGGCGCCGGAGGTCTACGTCCTCGCCTTCGAGGCCAGCGCCGTCCTCTACGAGCTGCGCATCTGGATCGAGGACATGGCGCAGGGGCCGCGCATCGACAGCGAGGTGCGGGCCCGCGTCTGGGAGGAGTTCCACAAGGAGGGGATCGTCATCCCCTACCCCATCCAGACGCTGGAGATCTCGCGGCCGGAGCACCCGCGGCACGCCGCGGCGCGGCGCGCGGCACAGGGAGGGCCGCCGCCGGCCCAGCTCTACGTGGCCGAAGGGGCGGAGCGCGGCCGCTCGCTGGCTCTCGACGGCGCGCAGCCGGCCACGGTGGGCCGCTCCCGCGCCTGCGGCCTCGCCCTCACCGATCCCAACGCCAGCAAGGAGCACCTCCGGCTCGCCTGGGAGGACGGCGCCTGGGTGATGACCGACCTGGGCAGCAGCCACGGCACGCGGGTCAACGGCAGGCCGGCCGAGCGGGCGGTGCTCAGGCCCTTCGACCGCATCGCGATCGGCGACACGGTTATGATCTTTGAAATCGATTGATCTTCGAGAGCGATGCCACAGCCACCGACCATTCCTGAAGCCATCGGTCCCTATCGCGTGCGCGAATTGCTCGGCAAGGCCGGGCAGTCCACGGTCTATCGGGCGGAGGACGCCAAGGGGCGGCCGGTCGCCCTCAAGCTCTTCCCGCGCCGCCTGACGGAGGATCCCGCCGCAGTCGAGCGCTTCCATCGCGAGCTCGCCGCCGTGGCCCCCGTCACCCGGCACCCGCACCTGGTGCACGTCCTGGGGACGGGCCAGCACGGCGACCGGCTCTACGTCGCCATGGAAATGGTGGAGGGGACGTCCCTCGACCGCGCGCTGAAAGCCCGGCGCGTCTCCCTCCCCGAGGCGTTCGCCGTGATGCGGGGGGTCTGCCGCGGGCTGGCGCACGCCCACCAGAACGGCTGGGTGCACCGCAACCTCACGCCGCGCAACGTCCTGGTCTCGCCCGACTTCGCCACCGTCAAGATCTCCGACCTGGGGGCCAGCGGCTTCGAGTCGATCGCCGCCCAGAGCCTCACGGCGACGCTCTCCACCGGCGAGATCCGCCTCGGCGCCCTCTATTACCTGGCGCCCGAGACCATGGACAACAAGGCCGCGGTCGACGCCCGGGCGGACCTCTACTCGGCCGGCGCCATCTTCCACGAGATGCTCACCGGCCGCTCGCCCGGCCCCAAGTTCGGCCTGCCGAGCCAGCTCAATCCGGACGTGCCGTCCGAGGTGGACGTGGTGGCCCTGCGCTGTCTCGGCCGCCGGCCCGACGAGCGCTACGCCAGCGCCCAGGACCTGCTGGCGGCCCTGGAGCGGCTGGAGGAGACCCTGCGCCTGCGGGTGCTCACCGAGATCCGCGAGGCGGGCTCCCTGCTGCGGGGCGGCGAAGGCGGCGGCAAGAGGACGTTGCTCTATGCGGGAATCGCTCTCGCCGTGCTGGCCCTGCTGGCTTTGGCGTTTTTCCTGTTGCGGTAGATCGCAGTCCGCGATGCACTAAGATAGCGCCACATGATCAGCAGCACGCTCGTGATCTTCACGAGCAATCTCGCTCAAGCCTTGGGGGCCATCGTCCTGGCGATGATCCTCGCCGGCTTTCACCGTACCTATGGGCGGCGATATCTCCTCACCTGGGCCTGGAGCTGGTGGGCCTTCTGCGTCTCCCAGGCCGGGGGCGCGGTGGCGCTGCTCCTCTATTTCTCCCACCTGGGGGTGCCGCCGCCGCTGCGCCTCGCCATCTCCACCGCCGGGCTGGCGGCGGGCTACTGGCAGGCGGTGCTGCTGCTGTTCGGCACCTGGGAGGTGGTCACCGAGAAAGCGCTCCCGGCGCGCCTGCGGACGACCGTGCTCGCCGGCCTCGCCCTGCTCGCGGTGATCGTAACCGTCACCTCGCTCGGCTTCAGTCCCTATCTCCGGGAAGTGGCGCGGGTGGGCCTGCGGCTCCTCCTCCAGGGGGTGGCGTTCGTCGTCGCGAGCTGGGGCGTCTGGCGCAGCCACCGCGCGCCCGTGTCCGGGATCGGGCGCCGCATGGTGGCGTTCTCCTTCCTGCTCTTCGGTCTCCATCAGCTCCACTACCTCGCGATCGTCGTCGTGCAGAATTTCGTCACCGGGTCCCTGTCCTACGTCGCCTATCTCAGCCCGTTCGATTTCCTGTTCGAGGCGCTGATCGGGATCGGCATGGTCGTCTGGCTGCTGGAGGACGAGCGCCAGCGGGTGCTGGCCACCGCGGACCGCATCGAGCACCTGGCATACCACGACCCCCTTACCGACCTGCCCAACCGCAATCTCCTGGTGCAGTCGCTGAGAGGGGCCCTCGAACGCGCGGAGCCTCGCGGCGAGCGGGTGGCGGTGCTCTTCCTCGACCTGGACCGCTTCAAGATCGTCAACGAGTCGCTGGGCAACCGTTCCGGCGACGAGCTGCTGCGGTCGGTGGCGGAGCGGCTGCGGACCAGCCTCGGGGGCACCGACCTGCTGGCCCGGGTGGCGGCGGACGAGTTCGCCGTGCTGCTGCCGGCGGTGGAAGGCGAGGCCGCGCTCTGCCGCATGGCCGAGAAGCTGCTGGCCATCCTCCGCCTCCCCTTCGCCCTCCAGGGACGGGAGATCTACCTGACGGCCAGCCTGGGCATCAGCCGCTTCCCGGAGGACGGCGGCGACGCCGAAACGCTCCTCAAGCGGGCCGAGATCGCCATGTACCGGGCCAAGGAGACGCGGCGGGACGATTATCAGATCTTCACCGCGAGCATGGACTCCAACACCCTGGAGCAGCTCGCCCTGGAGGCGGACCTGCGCAAGGCGCTGGCCCAGGAGCCCGGCGAGCTGGTGCTCTTCTACCAGCCGGTGCTGGACTCGGAGCGGCGCGTGCTCGAAGGGGTGGAGGCGCTGCTGCGCTGGCGCCACCCCGTGCGCGGGCTGATGACGCCGGGCGAGTTCCTCTGGCTCGCCGACGCCTCCGGCCTCGCCGTGCCCCTGGACCTCTGGGTGCTGCGCCAGGCCTGCCGGGAGGTCCAGGAGTGGCGAGTCGCCGGAGCCTCGGAGCTGCGGCTGGCGGTGAACCTCTCGCCCCGCTCCTTCCAGCAGCCGGATCTCCTGCAGCGTATCCAGGGCGTGCTGGCGGAGACGGGCCTGCCGCCGTTCTCCCTCGAGCTGGAGATCACCGAGACGCTCGCCATGCACAACGCCGGGGCGACGCTCGGCATGCTGCGCGGCCTCAAGGACCTGGGCGTGCGCATCGCCATCGACGACTTCGGCACCGGCTACTCGTCCCTCTCCTACCTGACCACCTTCCCCATCGACACGCTGAAGGTGGACCGCTCCTTCGTCCACACCCTCGGGCGAGGGCACGGCGGCGAAGAGGTGGCGGCGGCCGTGATCGCGCTGGCGGTGAGCCTCGGGCTCGGCGTCATCGCCGAGGGGGTGGAGACCCGGGAGCAGTGGCGCTGGCTGGAGGGCCTGGGCTGCGACCGCTTTCAGGGCTACCTCTTCAGCCCGCCTCTCCCCGCCTTCGAGTGCCGGGAGCTGATCCTCCACGGCAGCGTCGACGAGCGCATCCGGCGGGCGGAATTTCTGCTGACCGGTACGGGGTAGACCCTCATCACCCCGACCCTCTTCTCCCGCCCCCTCGCCACCCCCCTCCCCGGGAGAAGAGGGAGAAAGGCAGGAACGGTTCGGATTGCGTTCCCCCTCTCCCGGTGAGGGGGTGGGAGGGGGCGGGAGAGGGGGTCAGGGGGTGAGGGCCCGGCCGGGTGGTCCATAATAGGCCCGGCCGCGCCGGCGAGCGGGGATCTTCGAAACGGGGGTTGAACGCGTGGAATACCGGAATCTAGGGCCTACCGGCCTCAAGGTCTCGCCCCTCTGCCTGGGGGCGATGATGTTCGGCAAGTGGGGCAACACGGATCACGACGAATGCGTCCGCATCATCCACCGCGCGCTGGATGCCGGCGTCAACTTCGTCGACACGGCCAACGGCTACTCCGAGGGGGAATCGGAGGTCATCGTCGGCAAGGCCCTCAAGGACCGCCGCGAGGGGACCGTGCTCGCCACCAAGGTGTGGGCACCCGTGGGGCCGGGCCCCAACCAGCGCGGCCTCTCGCGCAAGGCCATCCAGGAGCAGGTGGAGAACAGCCTGCGCCGCCTGGGCACGGAGGTGATCGACCTCTACCAGATCCACCGTCCGGACCCCACGACGCCGATCGAGGAGACGCTCTCGGTCCTGACGGATCTCGTGCGCCAGGGCAAGGTGCGCTACCTCGGCCTCTCCACCAACCACTACGCCGGCGAGGCGCTGTGGGAGAAGCGCTTCGCGGCCTGGGAGATCGTGGAGACCCTGTGGGTCAGCGAGCTGCACGGCTGGGAGCGCTTCGTCTCGCTGCAGCCGCCCTACAGCATCCTGCGCCGGGTGATGGAGCTGGAGCACTTCCCGATGACGCAGAAATTCGGCCTCGGCAACATCGTCTGGAGCCCGCTCGAAGGTGGCTGGCTCACGGGCAAGTACCGCCGGGAGACGGGGAATCCCAAGGACAGCCAGCGCGCCGCGGCCTGGATCGGCGACCTCGAGAACCCGAAGTTCCAGCGCCGGCTCGACGTCGTGGAGCAGCTCGTCCCGCTGGCGGAGCAGAAGGGCGTCTCGCTCGCCCGCTTCGCCAATGCCTGGGCCCTGCGCAATCCGGCGGTGACCTCTGTCATCATCGGCCCGCGGACGATGGGGCAGCTCGAGGACAGCCTGGGCGCCGTGGACGTCCAGTTGACCGACGAGGAGGCAGCGCGCATCGACGCGCTGGTGCCGCCCGGCACGTCCGCCCTGTGAGCGCCCTTGCGAGACCCTGAAAGCCAATCGATCATGAACGCCATTACCACCGCCTTCCCTCCCATCCGCACCGCCCGGCGGATCGAGGACGTCACCTATGCGGTGCGGGATGTCGTCGCGCTCGCCCGCCAGGCCGAGGCCGCAGGCAGGAAGATCATCAGTCTCAACATCGGCGATCCCTGCCAGTTCGACTTTCGCACGCCGGAGGTGGTCGTCGAGGCCATCGTCAAAGCGTTGCGAGACAACAAGACCTCCTACTCCGCCTCCGAGGGGATCCCCGAGGCGCGGGAGGCGATCCGCCGCGACGCCGAAGAGCGCAAGGGGATCCGCGGCATCCGCGAGGTGCTCATCGGCCACGGCGCCTCCGAGCCCATCGAGCTGCTGCTCACCGCCCTGCTGGAGCCCGGCGAAGGGGTGCTGGTGCCCAGCCCCGGCTACCCGCTCTACTCCGCCGTCCTGGCCAAGCTCGGCGGCCGGCCCGTGCCCTACGATCTGGACGAGTCGAACGGCTGGCAGCCCGACCTTGCCCACATCGAGCGGCAGGTGGACGCCGGCACCCGGGCCATCGTGGTCATCAACCCCAACAACCCCACGGGGTCGGTGGCCGGCCGGCAGACGCTGGAGGCGCTGCTGGAGATCGCGGCGCGGCACCAGCTCCTGGTCCTCTCCGACGAGATCTACGACCGCATGCTGATCGACGAGGACACGGGCTTCGTGTCGACCGCCGCGCTGCGGGACGACGTGCCGGTGGCGACTTTCGCCGGCCTCTCCAAGGTGTGGCTCGGCCCCGGCCTGCGCATGGGCTGGACCATCCTCTCCGGACCAGAGGACACGCTGGCGCCGCTGATCGACGCCATGGGCAGACTGGTGCGGGCCCGGCTGTGCGCCAGCCACCCCGTGCAGTGGGCCATCAAGCCGGCGCTCGAAGGGCCGAACCCCCATCTCGCGCAGGTGAGCACCATCCTCCGCCGCCGGCGCGACCTGACGGTGGCACGGCTCAACGCCATTCCGGGCTGGAGTTGCGTGCCGCCGCGGGGCGCCTTCTACGCCTTCCCCCGCTTCTCCCTGGGAGCCCTCGAGGACGTCGAGCTGGTGCGGGACATGATCCTCCAGTACGGCGTCGTCATGGTCCACGGCTCGGGCTTCGGCCAGGCGGACATGAACCACGTGCGGATCGTCTTCCTCCCTCAGGAGGAGGTCCTGGAAGACGCCTACGCCAAGCTCGCCGAATACTCCCGCGGCCGGGCCTGAGAAGACAGGGACAGCAGGGACTACAGGGACTACAGGGACGAAAAAGCTCCAGACTCGGCGATGGTTTCCGTGTCCCTGCGGTCCCTGAAGTCCCTGCTGTCCCTGCTTTTCCCGCACCGAATTCCTATAGGCTTGTTTGCGATGAAGGAGATCTCATGGCTGATCTGAAGGGCAGGACCCTGTTCGTCACCGGCGCGTCCCGCGGCATCGGCCTGGCCATAGCCCGGCGGGCCGCGGCCGACGGCGCCAACGTCGTCATCGCCGCCAAGACCACCGAGCCGCACCCCAAGCTGCCGGGAACGATCCACACGGCGGCGGCAGAGATCGAGCAGGCGGGCGGGCGGGCCCTGCCGCTGGCCGTGGACATCCGGGACGAAGAGCAGGTCTACGCCGCCGTGGCGAAGACGGTCGAGACCTTCGGGGGCATCGACATTCTGGTCAACAACGCCAGCGCCATCAACCTCACGGGGACGCTGGAGACGCCGATGAAGCGCTTCGACCTGATGTGGGGGGTCAACGCCCGCGGCACCTTCCTGTGCACGCAGGCCTGCCTCCCCCATCTGAAGAAGTCGCCCAACCCGCACGTCCTCACCCTCTCGCCGCCGCTCAACCTCGATCCCCGCTGGTTCAGGCTGCACACCGCCTACACGATCTCCAAGTACGGGATGAGCCTCTGCGTGCTGGGCCTGGCCGAGGAATTCAAGGACGACGGCATCGCCATCAACGCCCTCTGGCCGCGCACCGTGATCGCCACCGCCGCGCTCGCCATGCTGGGCGGCATCACCCCGCCGGAGAAGTGCCGCAAACCCGAGATCGTGGCCGACGCCGCCCACGTGATCCTGACGCGCGACAGCCGCTGCTGCACGGGCAACTTCTACATCGACGAGGATGTGCTGCGGGAGTCGGGCGTCACCGATTTCGAGAGCTACGCGGTCCAGCCGGGGCAACCGCTGCACCGGGATCTGTTCCTGGGCGAGCCGCCGGCGGAGTTGCTGGGGTTGCGGCGAAAGGCATAGCTCCCCTTCGACCTTGTCCAGCCCCTGCTGAGCCGATAGACTAGGAGCATGTCAGCCCTCACCTGCTGGACGTAGGACTCCATCCTCCGGATACGGTAGACCTCCCTGCAATCGGATCTTCATGAAGCCACGCGCAGGCCCAGAGACTGGACCTCCTCGATCTCAAGGTTCTCCCAGTCGGTATGGAGTACGTACAGCTCCCGCTGGCGGTTCTGGAAGTGAAGTTCCTTGTAGCCGTTCCAGGCAGCCACCCAGTCAGGAAAAGACTGGATCACGGCGATGTCATCCAGAATCCTCTGGTTGTCCGCCGAATGGGCTTCGACCGCGTCGATCAGCAGCCACTGCCCGGGATAGCGCTCGCGGATCTCGTTCCACTGCATCGGGCATCTCCTGTCGGGACAAGTTGCGACGTTCCACGCCCGATTATGCCACAGTTGGCGTGCGCTGGCACGACGAACCCTCTACTTCTTCGCCTCCGTCTCCCCCCGAAGCTGGTCGATCGTGTCGAAGGCGTGCCGCAGATGGGGGATGACGATGCTGCCTCCCACTACCAGGGCCACGTTGAGGGCATCGTAGAGCTCGTCGTTCGTCCAGCCGGCGGCGACGCACTGGTCGAGGTGGTAGTCGATGCAGTCGTTGCAGCGCAGCACGGCCGAAGCCGCCAGGCCGAGCAGTTCCTTCGTCTTGCCGTCCAGGGCGCCGTCGCGGTAGGCGGCGGTGTCGAGGTTGAAGAAGCGCTTGATGCCGAGGTGCTCGGCTTCCAGGATGCGGTCGTTCATCCGCTGGCGGTAGCTGCGGAACTCGTCGAGGGTGTTGGCCATGGGGCTCTCCGGAAGAGGTCAGGTCAGGTTTTCACGAACGTGCCGCGCTCCGTGTCCTTGCGCACTCCGGGGAAGGACAGCGCCCGCCCGTGGGCCACGCAATAGACGCCGGGCGGCAGGACGCCGGTCGCGAAGATGGCCTCGGTGAGGTTCTGGAAGGCGTCGGACTGCTTCATCTCGAAGGGCCGCATGGCGCCGGTCAGGACCACGGGCACCCGCGGACCCGCAAGCTTCTCGCAGAGGTACTCTCCCGTGACGGGCAGGGTGTCCGTGCCGTGGAGGACGACGATGCCGGTGGTCGCGCCCTCCTCGCAGGCGCCGGTGGCCCGGGCGGCCTCCAGGATACGCACGCGGTCCGCGTCGGTCATCTCCAGGCTGTCCTTGCTCATCAGCTCGAAGACGTTGACCTCCGTCTCCTCGAGCCGCAGCTCGGCCAGCATCCGCCGCACGATGGACTGCCGGTTGGCCAGCTCGCCCGTGTGCTCGTCATACGTCTTCTCGATGGTGCCGCCGGTGGTGATGAGAGTGATCTTGCGCACGGGGGGGACTCTATCTCGCCCGGCGGGGTTGCGGGGAGGGGGCTAGAGACAGCGAAAGCCCAGCGCGCGAGCGATGTCGGCCTGGTTGCCGTCGAGCGTCAGGAAGAACAGATCTTCGCCAACCCGCTCGCGCGCGAATGCGGCACTGGCGAGATGCCATAGATCCGAGCCGCGAGGCGACCCTGCTCCGAGCACCCGATCAATTTCTGGAGTGAGGCGGCGGTGTGGAATGACCCAGGTCACCCAGGCCCAGATATTGCCAATTCTCGCGGTTACACCTTTACGCGCCAGGGTTGATCTGAGCTCAGCTTCGAGCAGCGAAGAGGAGAACAGCTTGCCGAATCTGTCCAGACGCTCCCTCACGTCCCGATGACCTGGCTCGTTGGTCGTGATCGACACGAAGCAGGAACTGTCGACGTACGCAGCGCTCACTGGCGCGATTCCAGGAATTCCGCCAAGGTACCCGGGGCGTCGATCAAAGGTACCAACTCACCGCGAGGCTCAGAAGGAGAGATGATGATCCCTTCCTCTTCGAGCTGGCGCAGCCTTTCCTCCAGAGAGTCCCCGTTCCCGGCAGCCTGGCTCCGGACACCCTGAATCCTCGCGATCTCCTGGCCGTTCTCCAGGATCTCGACGCACTCGCCGGCACGGACCTGCTGCAGGATCTCGTCCAGCTTCTCCCGTAGCTCTTCAACCGTGTAGGTCACCTTGCACCTCCACGAACAAGTCTACACCAGATCAGGGCATGGGAACAGGATCCTTTTCGCGCACCGGCGCGCCGGGGAACGCCTGCCGCAGCTCCTCCGCCGGCACCACCCGCACGTCCCCGGCGCGCCAGGTCTCCCAGCCCCAGCCGGGAGAGGCCTCGCCCCGCTCACGGGAGACGCTCCCCCTCGGACGGAGAGGCTCCCCCCAGGCGGGCTCAGGCCGCGAGGGCCGCCAGCGCCCGGTGAGCGACGGCGGGGACGGGGTCCCCGGCGAGCTGCGCGAGCGCGGCGTTGTTCTCGGGGCGTCCGGAGCGCGCCAGCACCTCGGCGGCGATCATCCGCACCTGCCAGTCGGTATGGGCCGCGGCGTCGCGGAAGGTCTCGTCGTCCCCGCTGGCGCAGGCCGCCAGGGCTTTGTAGGCCGCCCGTCCCTCCTCCGGCCGGACGCCCCAGGCGCGCACGGCCGCGTGGAGAGCGGCGCGCGCCTCGGGACCGCCGATGCATCCCAGGCTCTCCAGGACGGCGGCGCGCAGGTCCCGCCGCGATTCCAGGCAGCGCGCCAGCGCCGGCACAGCCTCGCGGTCCTCCAGGGCGCCCACGGCACGCACCAGGGCCAACGAAGGCGCCGTCTCCAGCCGTGCCCGCAACGCCGGCAGCAGCCCGCGCAGGCCGCAGCGCGCCGCGGCCTCGGCGGCGAGAGCGGCGTAGAGCTCCGGAGCCGCCGCCAACCATTCGTCCCAGGGCAGGAGATGGGCGAGGCCCTCCAGCCGCATGAGGCGGGAGATCACGCCTGGCCGGAGCGGCGGATCGAGGTCCAGGATGGCCCTCGCCGTCTCGGCGACGGAAAGGCCGAGGAGCGCCGAGAGGACGAGCCGGTCGGCAGGCTCCAGGTCCGGGCGCGCCGCCATGGCGGTCCGCGTCTCCTCCATATGGGCCTGGAAGGTCGGGATCAGGGCCTCCCGTGCGCCACCGGCGGGCAATCGGAGGTAGAGGTCCAGCAGCGCCTCCAGCAGGCCGGGAAGGCGGACCTTCTCCAGCGCCTGGAGGAGAGGCGGCAGCAGCTCCTGGTGCCCGGCGGCCTCGCGCACGGCGGCGAAGAAGGACGCGGTTGGCACCTCGCCGGGGAAGCGGGAGGTGAGCTGGAGGCCCCAGGCCCGGGGCTCTCCCGGCGTGTCGAGCAGCGTCGCGACGAGGTCCCGCCGGTGGGCCAGGGCCGCGGGCCGGCCGGCGGCCATCTGCCGGGAGTCCGTCAGGGTGCGCAGGGCGGCGCCGTCCCAGGGGCTCGGTCCCAGCACCAGCAGACAACGGGCCGCCGCCACGCGCACTTCGGCCGAGCGGTCGTGAAGCCGCGCCGAGAGGGCCTCGCGGAAGCCGCCCGGCAGCTCCCCCATCTCTTCCGGCCGGGGCAGCCCCTCGAGCACGTGGGCGAGCAGGCCGAGCATGGTCTCGTCGTCGATCTCCACGCCACCGGCGGGCCAGTGCGCAGCCAGGGCGCGGAAGGCCGGCTCGCCGCCGATCCGCGCCAGGGCCTCGGCCGCCAGCGACCCCACCAGGGGATCGGTCAGACAGCGGGCCAGGTGCGGCACGGCCTCCGGCGAGCGCAGGTCCCCCAGGGCCTGGACGGCGGCCATCTGCACCCAGAAGTCGGCGTCGAGGAAGGGGATCAGGTGGGGGATCGACCGCCCGTCCCCCAGCCGGCCGATGGCCAGGATCGCCTCCTGCCGCACGTTGGGATTGGGGTGGGCGAGCATCGCATGGAGCGGCTCGAGGGCGCGGGGGTCGCGCAGGCGGTCGAGGATGAGGACGGCCTGCAGCACGACGTCGGCGTCGGAGTCGCGCAGCAACTCGACCACCACGGGCAGGCTGCGGAGGCCGCGCAGGCGGAAGATCTCGGAGCCGGCGCTGCGCAGCACGGCGTCGTCCGGATCGCGCAGGTACTCCGTGACCCGCGCGTCGGGGATCACCGCCGCGCCGAGGCGCAGGGCCTGCTCGCGGATGCCCGGGCTGGGATTACGCACCAGCCGTTCCAGCGCCTCGACACGGGTGTCGAGCGGCATCGAGGGGAGCCGGTCGAGGAGCTCCACACACTCATCCCAGCTCGGGGTCGGATTGACGGCGGGTTCCATAGCTGCAAGCTGTCCTGGCTCGCGGCACAGTATACCGGATCGGCGGCGGTCAGGGGCAGGTCGCGAAGGCGCCGGTGTCCGTGGTGGCGGCCGCGGCCTTGCCGGCGGGGTTCTCGTAGCGCATCACCCGGCCGGTGACCGTGTCGGTCGCGGTCAGCACGTAGTGGACGTCGGTGGTGGCGGCCGAGAACACCCAGTAGTGGCTGTTCAGGGCGCAGCCATCGATCACCTTGACCAGCAGCTCCCAGTTGTCGGGGCCGAAGAACCAGAAGAGACCCGAATCCGCGGCGGCGCCGGGGACGACCCGGCCGGGGCCGGAAGTGCCATGGGCGTCCCAGGCGACCTCCACCCGGAAGCGGCCACGGTTGAGGCAGAGGGCCGTGGCCCCCGGCACGCAGCCGCTGGCGGCAGCGTCCGGACGGGGGTGCGCCACGAGGAACTGGAGACCGGCCGCCATGGAGCCGACCGGCCAGGTGTTGTGCGTGAACCCCGGCTGCACGTCCTCCTCCCAGGTGACTCCGAGGCGGCTCCACTGCGCCTCGAGCTGAGGCCGGGCGGCGGTGTAGTTCGGATCGGTGGTGCCGTAGTACATGTGGATCGGCGCCTTGTAGGCGGGATCGGCCAGAGCGCCCACCGGATACCACGGCGCGGACAGGGAGAAGACGCCGCTGTAGGTCGAGCCGGCGTAGGCGAGGAGATAGGCCCAGGCGCCGCCGGCCGAATGGCCCGCCAGGCCGATGCGCCGGTCGTCCACCGGCAGCGCGGCGCGCACCAGGCGCAGGGTCTCGGTCACCGTCTGCTCGTCGGCGCCGTCCTCCCAGCTCAGGCCGGAGGACTTGGGCAGCGCCAGCACGCAGCCGGCCGTCTCCGCCGCATCCCGGACGAAGTTCTTGTAGTCGTCGGGACTGCTGCCCGCGCCATGGAAGAAGATCACGAGGGGAGCCGGCCGGGAGGCGTCGAGAGTCTGAGGGACGTAGCGCCAGAAGTAGGAGCCGGTGGTGGGGACGTCGATCCGGCTCCAGCCGGAGTCAGGCTGGCCGAAGGCGGGAGCCGCCAGGGCGAACGCGAGACAGAGGAGACAGCGGAGCTTCGACATCGGCAAGTCCGCCGGCTTCAGCCCCGGGCATCCACCCTCTCGCGCAGCACTTCCAGGAACGGCCTCCCCCACTCCTCCATCCGCGCCTCCAGGCGGTCCGTGCAGTCGCAGTCGCAGCAGGCCCAGGGCTCCTCGCCGGAGAGGTCGCGGCAGCGCCGGCGGCTGTGGGCGTCCTGGATGCGGACGAAATCGAAATACTCCTCCCAGTACGGCCGCTCCTCCGCGAGCGGCTCGTAACAGAAGCAGATCTCGACCCACTTCACGGCGCCGTCGGAGGTGAGGCGCGCCTGGGTCATGTTGCGCTCGTACTCGTCACCCGCCACGGAGCCGAGCCCGAGAGTGCCGTCTTCAAGGGCCCGCAGCAGCGCGGCTTCGCGGCCGAGCCGCACGCGGGCTGTCACCAGATACCTCATGCCGCCAGTCTACCAGCTCGGCGAGATGAAGAAGCCCGTCACCCAGTTCTCCCTCGGCCGCTGGAAAGGCTTCGCCACGTAGAACTCCAGCACGGCGATGCCACCCAGCAGGATGCGGGTGGCGGCGCCGGCGCTCACCACCGGAACGCGCTCGATGGTGTTGCGGTCGAAACGAACCTTGGGCGTCTGTCCTTTCGACCAAGCGGTGCCGGCGTCGAGGAAGAAGGCGAGGTCGGTCGGCAGGAACGAGGCCTTGATCAGGCCGTAGCCCTGCACGCCCAGCAGCGGCACCCGCAGCTCCAGGTTGGCCACCGCGAGGCGGCTCCCCAGCAGGCGGTCGAACTCGGGGCACGCGGAGGTGCTGCCCGGCACCGGCGTGCATTCCGACAGACCGATGTTTCCGAACTCATAGCCGTGCACCAGGGTGGGATCGCCCACGTAGAGCGGAGTCAGGCGGTCGCTCTCGGCGTCGCGGCCGTAGCGGCCGAAGTGGAGGCCCCGCACCGCCAGGGTCACGGGCCGCAGGAAGAAGTAGCGCCGGTAGTCGGCCGTCACGCTCTGGAACTGGAGATCGCCGAAGGTGGGCTCCACCCCGAGGCGATAGCGGCGCCCCCGCACCGGCGCGGTGAAGCCGAAATAGCTGCTGTCGCCCACCAGAGCGAGCGAGCCCTGGTAGAGTTGGAGCGCTCTCGCGGTCGGCAGGTGTTGCCGCCGGTCGTCGACGATGGCGCCGCCGACGACGGTCACTGTCTCCAGCGTGCTGCTGAAATCGATCCGGGTGACGCCGGCCGAAGCTTCGAGGCGCTGAGTGCTGGAGAACGGGTACTGGGTGATGAGGTCTGCCCGGTTCTCGGTGATGGTGTCCAGCTCCTGCTGGACGAAGGTGGCCGGCAGCAGGCCGCTGTCGGTCTGTATGACGCCGTCGGTCGCCGAGGTGAAGCCCGAGATGTAGGGGACGCGGCTCACCTCGCCGCCCCAGTTCAGACGGCGGCCGAGGTTCAGGTAGTAGGCCTGGAAGCCGAACTGGCTGAGCGCGCTCGTGCCCGTGTTCCCCCCCGCCTGGCCCTGGATGGCGACGCCGATCTCCCGCTGGCCGAGCTCGTCGCTGAAGATGGCCGCGACGTCGCCCCCCACGCCGGTGCCATAGGTCGTGCTGTAGCCCACGCCGAGGCCCGGCCCCACCCAGTCGAGCTTGTAGCGCGGGCGGTACGCCACCGCAGTGGGCGCCTGGCCGGCCGGCTCCGCCGGGAGGAAGCGATCCCGCAGGTATTCCGTCACCACGCTCGGGGTCTGCGTCTGCTGCGGGGGCAGCAGGGCCGCGCGGGCCTCCGCGGCCTCGTCCCGCGTCGCGATCACCGGCTCCCCCTTGGCTCCTTGAGCATCGAGGGCGTGGACCTCATAGCGCTCGTCCGTGAACACCGAGATCAGGACCTCGCCCGTGCGCGGCGACACCGAGAGAGCCGGCGACAGGCGGGTGATGCCGGCGACGCCGGTGACGGCGCGGGTGACGCGGAACAGCTCGTTGCTCGCCAGGTGCAGGCGGTAGAGGTCGGAGATGCCGGCGCGGTCCGAAAGGAAGTAGAGGTCCTGGCCGTCCGGACCGAAGTGGGGGTCGATCTGTGTCGCGCCGCTCATCGGCGCCACGATCTGACGGCTCTGGCCGCTCGCCACGTCCAGCAACCAGATGCCGACGTCCGAATAGTTCCGGTTCGCCGGGTCGCCGCCCGCCCCGCGGTCGGAGATGTAGGCGAGGCTCTTGCCGTCGGGCGACCACTGGGGCTGGAACTCGGAGTAGGGGTCCTGGGTCAGCCGGCGCGACTTGCCGCTGTCCAGGTCGATCACGAAGAGGTCCGTCCAGCCGCCCACCGAGCCCGAGAGGGCGATGGAACGTCCGTCCGGCGACCAGGAGGGGTTCCAGAGCTGTCCCGCCTCCGGTACGTCGATCTGCCGCTCGATGCGGCGCGAGCGCACGTCGAGGAGGGCCAGCGCGTTGTCGCCGTGGGTCTGCACCACCAGGGCGAACTTCGCACCGTCCGGCGACCACGACCCGGCCGAGTCGAGGAAGCGGAGCGAATCGAGGTGCGGGTCGGCGTCCTCCGAGAACAGCTTGCCCTTGATCTGCCCCGTTTTGGCGTCCGCCAGATAAAGGTCGAAGCTGAACAGGCTGCGGGTCGAGAACACGGCGAACTGGCTGCCGTCCGGGCTCAGCACCGGCGAGACGTAAGTGTCGATCGTCTTCTCCTCCTTCGGCAGCAGGCGGGTGCCGAGCGCCGTGGTCGTCTGCCGGCCCTGGATCACCGGACCGTAGGCGGCGCGGATGGCGGCCTTCCAGTCTTCCGAGAACTGCTTGGTGTCCGTGGCCAGGACCTCCTGGAACGCGCCCTCGATGCCGCCGCGGGTGGCGCGGGCGAACAGCCGGCCGACCACGGCGTCGCCCCAGCGGCCGCCGACGTAGGCCCAGAAGGCGTGTCCCCAGCGGTAGGGGAAGTAGCGCGGATTGCGGCTCAGCTCTTTGAGGTCCGGCAGCTTGTCCCGGGCCTGGGCGTCGCGCAGGTACATGGCCGTCTGGGGGGCGTAGCGCCCGAGCGAGAGATACTCGGCCATGCCCTCCACGAACCACAGAGGAAGGTCGACGGAGGCGGTACGGACGGCCGTTCCCCGCTCGCGGCCCTTGCGGTCGTTGAGGATGTCGTACTGAAAGACGTGCGTCAGCTCATGGCCGAGGACGTGGTCGGTGTCCTCGAAGTCGCCGGTGAAAGGCAGCACGACGCGCGTCCGCAGCCCCTCGGTGAAGCCACCGGTGCCTTCGCCGAGCAGATCGCGGGTCACGGTCGTCTGCTGGAAATCCGCCTGATCGGCGTAGAAAATGATGGACTTCCGCTCGGTGAACTCGCGTCCGAAGACGGAGGAGAGCCGCGTGTACCAGCGCTCCGCCATGCGGGCGGCCTCCTGGGTGGCCGCCTCCTCTTCGGGGTAATAGTGGATGTCGAAGTGCTCGGTCTTGAGCACCCGCCACTTGAACTGCTCGTAGACGACCTTGTTGCGGCCGAAGTATTGAGCGGAGGCGTCTCCCGGCAGGCACGCCAGCACGGCGAGCGCAATGGCGAGCTGGAACGCCATCCGGTGGACACGGAACGAGTTGGGCATCGGAATCCTCCCCTGAGGCTGGGAGGCTCGGGCCGGCCTCCCCGCTTTTTTGCATTCAAAACCGGTGCCTTCCGCTGTGTTAAGCTCAAGTCGCGACGCGGCCCTATCGCGCCGCAGTCTGAAGACCATTCCCATGCCATCCCCCGAGCACACCGTCGTCCTCCGGGAGTGTCGCGCCATCCAGATCCCGGAAGGCACGCCGGCCCTCCTGTCGCCCGGCACCCGGGTCCGCATCACCCAGTCGCTGGGCGGCACCTACACCGTGGCGACCGACCGCGGCTACCTGCTGCGTATCGACTCGCGGGACGCGGACGCCATCGGCAAGGCCGCGGGCGACCTCGTCGCCGGCGTCGCCGGGTCTCCCCTGGAGGATCAGGTCTGGGCGCTGCTCAAGACGTGCTACGACCCGGAGATTCCCATCAACGTCGTGGACCTGGGGCTGATCTACAACTGCGAGGTGGTGGAGCGGCCCGCGGGCGGCCGCCGGGTGGAGGTCAAGATGACCCTCACCGCCCCGGGCTGCGGCATGGGCCCCGTCCTCGCCCAGGACGTCCGGGACAAGCTCGAGCGCCTGCCGGGCATCGACGAGGCGGACGTCGAGATCGTCTTCGACCCGCAGTGGAACCAGAACATGATGAGCGAGGCGGCGCGGCTGGAGCTGGGGTTGTTCTAGCCCTTCTGGACGGGCATCTCGTCCGACGCCGGCGGCGCCGCCACCGGCGCCACCGCCGGCCTCCCCGCGAACAGCCGCTTCACCGCCAGCCGGACGTTGTCCAGCTCCGCCAACGCCCAGAGCTTCACGCCCCGTGCGGCCATGCGGAAGGGGGAGACCTGGAGGTCGAAGAGGGCCTTCACCCGCCGGCCGTGGTTGCGCCGGCCGGCCTCTCCGGCGGCCCGGCGGGCGAGCGCGATCGCCTTGAAGCGCCGGTTGTAGATCCGCATCATGTGGTAGCTGAAGAATGCCGGCTTGGGACCGAGGACCGGCATCCAGTGAAACTTCCCGAAAAAACGATAGGCGGGGATGACGACGAAGATGTAGTACTGCGCCGTGTCGATGAGGAACGATGCCGACAGCAGGTCGTGCTCGCCCATGTAGAAATACTTGTCCTGATAGACCGCCCGGAAGAAGCGGTGATACGAGCGCAGGAAGGTCGCGTCGTGCTCGGCGATGCGGGCTGCGACATCCTCTCCCAGGGTCTGGGCTTTGACGATCTCCACCGTGGCCTCGACGGAGAACGAGGCGTGGTCCAGCCCCGGCGAGTAATAGGGGTCGAGGAACGCCGCCGCGTCGCCCAGCAGGGCCCAGCCGTTCCCCATGTACTGGCGGGTGACGTAGGCCAGGTTGGAATAGGTCCGCAGATCCTCGGCCTTCATCCGCGCCCCCTCCAGCAGCTCCGCCGCCGCGGGGATCGCCTTGAGGAAGGCCAGGTAGTCGCTCGCCAGGTTCTTCCCGCGGTCGAGGTCCACCAGGCGGGTGTCGAAGACGACGCCGATCGAGGTTTCGCCGTGCCCCAAGGGGATGAACCAGACCCAGTAGCCGAATCCCATGTAGTGATTGGTGGCGAGGCGGCGGGAGGCGACGTTCCCGCGGGAGAAGGCGAGAGGCCCGCGGGCGGCGACGTCGTCGAGATGGCGCACCCCCTGCCAGCGGCACCAGACGGCCGCCGTGGGGTGCTCGCGGTTGCGCTCGATCAGGCCCAGGCGCTTGCCGAGGAAGGTGGCGCGGCCGGTGGCGTCCAGCACCCAGCGGCAAGAGACGGTCTCCGCCTCGCCACCATCGCCGCCATCGCGCTCCACGGTGACCCGATGATCGAATTCTCCCAGCTCCACCTCGCGCACCCGCACCGGCCGCAGGAGCTCGGCTCCCTCCTCCACGGCGGTGGCCAGCAGGTGCTCGTCCAGGGCGTCGCGACGGAGCTGGAAGGAGGGGGTGGTGCTGCGCTGGAAGGCGCCGGTCTCGCTGGCGTCGGCGTGGCAGTGCACCTTCTCGTTCTGAAACCAGTACCGGAGCCCCTCCTTGGGCAGGTGCTCCCGTTCCAGGTGCTGCCACTGGGCGAGGCGCCGGGTGAGGAACATGCCCGACATCTCGGTCGTCGCCTCCCCCACCTTGGCGTCGAAGGCCGCCGCCTTCTCGACCACGAGCACGGAGAGCTCCGGCCGGTCCCGCTTCAGCAGGATGGCCGCCGAAGCGCCGCTGAAGGCGCCGCCGAGGATGATGACGTCGTAGTGTTTCATCGCGTTCCTGGGCCGGCCGGCCCGTAGGCGGCCGGTTGAGGGGAGTCTAGCAAAAGGTGGCAGAGTGCGCAGGCTGGACTATACTGCGAGTTTGGAGGACGGATCTGTGAAACCTGTCGTGCGTAGTCTGACTCTCAAGGGATTCCGCAGTTTCGACTCGGCACGGATCGAGTTCGATAACCCAACCTTCCTCGTGGGTCAGAACGGGGCGGGAAAAAGCAACGTGGTCAATGCACTGGCGTTCATGGCCGAGGCCATGACTTCCCCGCTCGACTCGGTTATCAATCGCAGAGGAGGGATTTCCGTTCTCTGCCACCGGCCCCCTTTCGACGGCGTCTCCCACTTCGGGCTTGCCTTGGAGCTTGAGATTCCTTCCGAGGGAATCTCCTCAGCGCAGTATGGATTCGAGGTTCAGGCCCTGCCGCAGAGGGGGTTCCAAGTGACGCGGGAGCAGTGCGTCATCATGGGCTCAGGCGGCCGGATCTATTTTGCTCGCCACGAAGATCCAGTCCACGGCTCGGTTACGGACTCAAGCTTCGCAAATCTGATTCCGCTGACGGATTCCACCTCTCTCGTCCTGCCAATCGTGGGTGGCCACAGGGCGTTCGCTCCCGTCGTTCGCACCATCGCAGCGATGCTGGCTTACTCGATCGAGCCCACCAAGCTGCGCCAGGTGCAGGAACCGAATGGAAACTCCAGGCTGAAAGCCGACGGCAGCAACGCGGCCAGCGTGCTCCTGTCTCTGCGGAGTGACTTCCCGGGGGATTTCTCAGAGATCAACGAGTTCATGAGCGTCCTGTTGCCTTATAAGACGGAAGTGCACCCGGTTGAGGTCGGGGACAAGCTTTGGCTGGAATTCGTGGAAGAAGGGAGGACGAAAGAGCCGATCACCCTTAGCGCGCTCAGCATGTCAGACGGCGCTCTGCGCACCCTGGGTCTTCTACTCGCAGCGTACCAGAAACCTACTCCGTCGCTGATCGCCCTCGAAGACCCTGAAGCCACCATTCATCCCGGCGCCCTGGGGATTATCCTGGATGTGATCAGGATCATCAGCTACCGCTCGCAGGCGGTGATCACGACTCACAGCTCCGAGCTGCTCGACTCGGCGAGTTGGATTGAGGATCGACACTTGCGTGTGGTGTATCGGGATGGCGGCGCCTCACGCGTCTCGCTGATCGGAAAGACTCCGCGAGAGGTCCTCCAGGAGCATCTGATGGGAGCGGGAGAGCTGTTGCGCTCCAACCTTCTCGATATCGACTCTTCGCCAACGTCCAGCGGCGAGCTCGATCTTTTCGGCATTCTCACCCCGGCTGCTGCCAGAGCTTGACGCCGCCGAGGAGCCCGGCGATGTTCTCCACGGTCTTGACGTTGGCCGGCAGGTCGAAGTGGATCTCCTTCGCGTTGCCGCCGCCGAGATAGAGGATGCGGTAATTGAAGATCCGCGCCAGTTGCACGATGACTTTCTCCACCCGGCGGTTCCAGCGCTTCCTGCCGACCGCGTGCAGAGCCGCGTTGCCCACCAGCTCTTCGTAGGTCCTCTTCTTGCGGAAGGGGTGGTGCGCCATCTCGATGTTCGGCACGTAGTGGCCGTCGATGTAGAGCGCGAAGCCCATGCCGGTGCCCAGCGTCAGCACCAGTTCGGTCCCCAGCCCCTCGATCACGGCCAGCCCCTGGACCCCGGCGTCGTTGGCGACCCGGGCCGGCTTGCCGGTCAGCTTCTCCAACGCCGCGGCGAGTGGAAAACCCTCCCACGCCGGATCGAGGTTGGGCGCGGTCAGCGTCTGCCCCTTCACCACCACGCCGGGAAAGCCCGCGGCCACCCGGTTGAAGGGGGGCATCTGCTTGACGATTTCCGCGATCACCGCGAGCACCGCGTCCGGCCTGGCCGGCCGCGGCGTCTCGAGACGTACCCGCTCGCTAGTGGGACGGTCCGCCGCGTCGGCGGTGAATCCCTTGATACCCGTGCCGCCGATATCCAGGCAGAAGGTGATCAGCGACCCTGTCTTCTTGGCCATCCCGGCTCCTCCCCTCGGTGGACGTCGCCGGGATTATGCCATCAAGCGCGGCCGGGTTGCAGATTTCGCGGCGGTCGGTCAGAATAAGCCCCCGCAAGAGGTATCTTCAACGCCCCGCCTCCAATCGCCCCCCAATCCCCGCCCTCTCATGCCCTAGCCAATCGGAGACAACTTGAGTCGCAGAATGCTGATCAACGCGCAGCGTCCGGAGGAGCTGCGTATCGCCATCGTCCAGGGGAACGTCCTGGAAAACTACAAAGTGGACGTCGCCGAATCGGACCTGACCCGCGGCAACATCTATCGCGGCGTCATCGCCAGCATCCAGCCCAGCCTGAACGCGGCGTTCATCGACTACGGCGTCGAGCGCCACGGCTTCCTGGCCATCCAGGACGTGGTCCCCGACGCCTTCTACAAGCAGCCCCAACACGGCCACCCCCGCATCGACGAGGTGCTGGAGAAGGGCAAGCCCATCGTCGTCCAGGTGGCCAAGGACCCCATGGGCCAGAAGGGCGCGGCGCTCACCACGAGCCTTTCGCTCGCCGGCCGCTACCTCGTGCTGACTCCCTTCGACGACACCCGCGGCGTGTCGCGCAAGGTCGAGGACGACGATACGCGCAAGAAGCTCAAGGGCCTGGCCCACGGCCTCGACCTGCCCGACGGCTGCGGCGTGATCCTGCGCACCAACGCCCTGGACCAGACCAAGGCGACGCTCGCCCGCGACCTCGCGGCCCTGTTGCGGCTGTGGAAGCGGGTGCAGGCGGCGGCCATTCAGGGCAAGGGCACCCGGCTGCTCTACACCGACCAGGACCTGATCCTCCAGGCGCTGCGGGATTACCTGGACAGCACCATCGAGGAGGTCCTGGTCGACGACGACGAGGCGTTCCAGAAGGCCGAGGCCTACCTCACGGCCTTCATGCCGCGCTCGAAGACGCGCCTGATCCGCTACGCGGACCGGTTGCCGCTCTTCAGCCGCTACGACCTCGAGCCGCAGATCGACCGCATCTACGAGCGCCGGGTGGAGCTGCAGAGCGGCGGCTCGATCGTCATCGACGCCACCGAGGCGCTCACCGCCATCGACGTCAACTCCGGCCGCTCGACCCGCGCCGCCACGCAGGAGGAGACGGCGCTCCATACCAATCTCGAAGCGGCGTCCGAGGTCGCCCGCCAGCTCCGGCTGCGCGACCTCGGCGGCATCGTCGTGGTGGATTTCATCGACATGCGGGCGTCGAAGAACCAGCGCCGGGTCGAGAAGGCAGTCAAGGACGCCCTCAAGGCGGACAAGGCGCGCTCGACCGTGGGCCGTATCAGCGCCAACGGCCTGCTGGAGATCAACCGGCAGCGTATCCAGCAGGCCCTCCAGCTCCGCACCCACCGCACCTGCCCCACCTGCAACGGCTCGGGCCGCCTGGCGAGCGAGGAAATGGTGAGCCTGTCGCTGCTGCGGCGCATCGAGGCCCGCGCCGCCGCCGGCTCCATTCAGGGGGCGAAGATCGGCCTCCACCCGGAACTGGCCGACGCCCTCCAGAACCACTACCGGCAGGAGCTGGCGGGGATCGAGGAGGAGTTCGACGTCAGGATCGAGATCATCGCCACCGCCGGGCTCCACCGCCCCGACGAGCGGATCGAGTGGCAGAAGCGCGAGAAGCCCGTGCGCCCCTCGAAGCAGAAGCCGGCTCCGGTCACCCTCCAGGCCTGGGACCTCGCCCTCCCCGAAGACGAAGAGGAGGACGGCGACGACTTCGAGGCCGGCGGCGAGGCCGGGGGTCGCGAGCGCCAGGAGCCTGGCCTCGCCGGCGATACCGCCGAAGAGGCCGCCCGCAGGAAGCGCAAGCGCCGCCGCGGCGGCCGCAAGCGCAAGAAGAAGGGAATTGGCGAGAACGGTGACGGCGGCGCCCAGGAGACCCCAGCCGGCGAGCCCGCCGCGATTTTTGAGAGCGAGGGCGAGGGCGACGACGAGGGGCCGGAGGACGACTTCGAGGAGGGTTCCGAGGACGCCGGCGAGGGGGGTGGAGGCGGCGAGGTGGGGAACACCACGGCGACCGGGGCACCCCGCCGCCGGCGCCGGAGACGACGGCGGAAGGCATGACCCCCCCTGGGACCGCCGGCGTCCCGCCGGCTGCTTACTCCGTTTTTTGAAAGAAGAAAAAGAAAAGACGGAGTTAGTGGCCGGCGGGACGCCGGCGCTCCCAGGCAAACTCAGAACAAGACCGGAAACCCCTCCGGGTCGGCCTCGTGCATCATGTCGTAGACCGCCTCGAAGACGGACTCACGATTGGGCTTCGAGAAGTAGTCGCCGTCCGAGCCGTAGGAGGGCCGGTGGGCCTTGCCGGTGAGGGTGCGCGGCGGCGAGTCGAGCCAGGTGAAGCCGCCCTGCGTCTCCACCACCTGCTGGAGCATGTAGGCTGAGGCGCCGCCGGGCACGTCCTCGTCCAGGAAGAGGACGCGGCTGGTCTTGCGGATCGACTCCAGGATACGGCCGTGGAGGTCGAAGGGCAGCAGGGTCTGCACGTCCACCACCTCGACGTCGATCCCCACCTCGGCCAGCTTCTCCGCCGCTTCGAGCGCGATGCGGCAGGAGGCGCCATAGGTCACGACGGTCACGTCCCGCCCCGCGCGCAGCACCTCGGGCACGCCCAGCGGAATCCTGAGCTCGCCGATATTGGCCGGCAGCTTCTCCTTCTGCCGGTAGCCGTTGAGCACCTCCACCACGATCGCCGGATCGTCGCCCTCCAGCAGGGTGTTGTAGAAGCCCGCCGCCTGAGTCATGTTGCGGGGGACGCAGACGTAGAGGCCGCGCACCAGGTTGAGGATCCCCGCCATGGGCGAGCCCGAATGCCAGATCCCCTCCAGCCGGTGGCCGCGGGTACGGACGATGATCGGCGCCTTCTGCTGCCCCTTGGTGCGCCAGTGCAGAGTGGCCACGTCGTCCGACAGGATCTGGAGTGCGTAGAGGACGTAGTCCAGATACTGGATCTCGGCGATGGGCCGCAAACCTCGCAGGGCCATACCGATGGCTTGGCCCATGATGGTGACCTCGCGGATGCCGGTGTCCGTCACCCGCAGCGGACCGTACTTCGCCTGCAGGCCGGCGAAGCCTTGGTTGACGTCGCCGATCTGGCCCACGTCCTCGCCGAGGGCGATGACGTTCGGACAGCGGGCGAGGGCGGCGTCGAAGCAGGCGTTGACCACCTCGAAGCCGTTGAGCACCGGGGAGTCCTCCCCGTAGACGGCCGGCACCGGCGGGATCGCGAGGGTGGAGTGTGGCCCCTCGCTGTAGAGATGGGAGCCGTAGCGCTCCACGTTCTCCACCTCCCGCTGCCGCCGCCAGGCCGCGAGCCGGCGGGCGGCGGGCAGCTCCTCCCCCGCTCCCCCCGCAGTCACCATCACCAGGGCGCCGTGCACGGCCGAGAGGACGTCGCGGCGCAGGGCTCCCTGCTGCCTCTCCAGGTCCCGGCGCAGCCGGCTCACCTCCTCGCCGGCCGTCGTGGATTCGCGGGCCAGCTCGTCGAGGAGAGCCAGGGCCTCCCGCCTCTCCGCCTCGATGGGAGCGCGGAAGTCGTCCCAGGCCCGGCGCCGGGCGTCGCGGACGAGCCGCAGGTCCTCCTCCTCCAGGGCGTCCAGCTCCTGGGCGGTCGCGATCCCCTGCTCGATCAGCCACTGCCGCATCTTGCGGATGGGATCGAACTCCGTCTCCCAGTCCAGGCGCTGCCTGGACTTGTAGCGCTCGTGGCTGCCTGAGGTGGAGTGCCCCTGGGGCTGAGTCATCTCGACGACGTGGACGATGGCCGGCACGTGCTCCCGGCGCACGACCTGCACGGCCGAGAGGTAGGTCTCGCACAGGCCCGCGTAGTCCCAGCCCTTGACGGTGTAGAGGTCGTAGCCCTGACGGCTCCCTGGCTCCCGGCGGAAACCGGAGAGGACGGCCGAGAGGTCCCCCTTGGTGATCTGGTATTCGTTGGGCACCGAGATGCCATAGCCGTCGTCCCAGATCGACAGCAGCATGGGCGACTGGAGGACGCCCACGGCGTTGACCGCCTCCCAGAACATCCCCTCGGCGCAGCTCGCGTTGCCGATGGTGCCGAAGGCCACCTCGTCGCCGTGGCGGGAGAACCGCTGCGCGAGGTCTCCGAGCTCCGGCAGCTCGCGGTAGAGCTTCGAGGCGTAGGCGAGTCCCACGAGGCGCGGCATCTGCGAGCCGGTGGGTGAAACGTCGGCCGCCACGTTGACGAGGTCCACCAGCTCCTTGAAGCTGCCGTCCGCGTTGAGCAGGCAGGTCGAGAAGTGGGCGTTCATCGACCGGCCGGCGGAGCAGGGCTCGCGCTCCACGTCGGGGTCGGCGTAGAGCTGGGCGAAGAACTGCTCCAGGGTGAGGAGCCCCAGGGCCATCATCAGGGTCTGGTCGCGGTAGTAGCCGGAGCGGAAGTCGCCGGGGCGGAAGGCGTGGGCGAGGGCGACCTGGGCGACCTCCTTGCCGTCGCCGAAGATGCCGAACTTCCCCTTGCCGGTGAAGACCTCGCGGCGGCCGATGAGGCTCGCCTGCCGGCTCTGAAAGGCGATCCGGTAGTCGCGCAGCACGCTCTCCCGGTTGAGCTCAGCCGGGAGGGACGAAGCGTCCCGATCCATGAGAGAAGAAGTCATGCGCAAGCCTCCAGAACGGGGAAATGCTAACACGCGGCCCGGTGCGCAGCAGGAGCTTTCAGGGACTTCAGAGACAGCAGGGACTCCAGGGACGAGAAAAAAGCGGAGGATTCTGGTGTCCCTGAAGTCCCTGGCGTCCCTGAAGTCCCTGCTTTCCCGCAGGCCTTCACGCCCGGGCCGCCCGGAACGCCCGCAGGATCGCCGCCGCCGAGGCGTCCACGTCCGCCTCCGCGGTCGACCAGTTGGAGACGGAGATCCGCATCGCCGCCTTGCCCTGCCACGTCGTGCCCCCCAGCCAGCAGGTGCCGTCCGCCTGGACGCGGGCGATGACCTCGCGGGTGAGGGCGTCGGAGGCTTGGAAGCGGACGAGCACCTGGTTCAGCACCACGTCGTTGAGCACCTCGACTCCCGACTCCTCCCGCAACCGGTCGGCGAACCGCCGCGCCAGGGCGCAGCAGCGCTCGACGAGGCCGGCGATGCCGGACCGCCCCAGCGACCGCAGAGCCGCCCAGACCGTGAAGCCGCGCGCCCGGCGGGAGAACTCCGGCACCCAGTCGAAGGGGTCGCGCTCGCGCCCTTCGGTCTGCGCCAGGTAGGCGGCGGAGATGGTCATGGCCGCCCGGTGGGGCTCGGGGTGGGCGACGATCACGATCCCGGAGTCGTAGGGGACGTTGAGCCACTTGTGCGCATCCGTGGCCCAGGAATCGGCCGCCGCGGCGCCGCGCACGAGGTGGGCGAGCGCCGGCACGGCCCCGGCCCAGAGACCGAAGGCGCCATCCACGTGCAGCCAGCCGCCGCGCTCCCTGACCAAGGGGACGATCTCTTCCAGCGGATCGAACGCGCCGGTGTTGACGTTGCCGGCCTGGGCGCAGACGATCAGCGGTCCCGAGGCGCTGGCCAGAATCTCGCGCAGCGCCGCCGGCACCATCCGTCCCTGGCCGTCCGTCGCCACCCGCTTCACCCGCTCGCGCCCCAGTCCCAGCATCTGCAAAGCCGAGAGGATGGTGGCGTGAGCCTCGTCGCCGATCACCACGTCGATCGCCGGGGCGCCGAAGAGGCCATCCGTCTCCACGTCCCACCCCTGGCGGGCGAGCACGGCGTGGCGGGCCGCGGCGAGGGCCGTGAAGTTGGCCATCGAGCAGCCGGTGGTGAAGCCGACGCTGGCCATGGCAGGCAGCCCGAGGACCTCCAGCAGCCAGCCCGCCGTCGCCTCCTCGACGACCGAGTTGGCAGGCGACGTTGCGTAGAGCGTGGCGTTCTGGTCCCACGCCGAGGTGAGCCAGTCCGCGGCCAGCGAGGCGGGCACGTGGCCGCCGATGACGAACCCGAAGTAGCGGGGGCCGGCCATCCCGATCAATCCCGGATCGGCCGCCCGGGCCAGGTGCTCGATCACCCGGCCGGCGTCCTCTCCCCGCTCCGGCAAGGGTCCGCCCAGAGCCGCCCGCAATTCATCGACCGACGTGGCCTGCCCCACCCGCCGCTCCGGCAGGCCGTCCAGGAACTCCAGGGCGAGGTCCGCGGTGCGCTTCAGCAGGTCAGAGTGATCCATGATGGGCGTCTCAGGTCCTTTCTTCCCCCGCCCGAAAACCCTCACCCCTGTCCCCTCTCCCGCCCCCTCCCACCCCCCTCACCGGGAGAGGGGAACCCGGTTGGAGCTGTCTTGCTGGTCTCCCTCTTCTCCCGGTGAG
>JAJKHS010000042.1 GCA_021154885.1 Thermoanaerobaculum sp. | reverse complement strand
CTCGCTGGGTGCCGGGCTCGCGGCGCCGGCCTAAAGGGCGGCTCAGAGGCACAAACAGGGCGGTGGTTGCTCTCGCCCAGCCCTATTGCGGCCATTCCATGTGCCGCGAAAATGCGTCGAACTCCCAGCCATCCTCTTCGACCCACGCTCAACTCGGGCTCACTGACGTGCGCTGCTGCCACCGCCCTCGCCCATTCACCCCCTAATCCGCGATTTATTCACAAGCTCTGACACCTCAGGAGCGAGGAAAAGGCTCTATTGAGGCGATCTTCTTCTACACACCTCTGGCACTTATTCGGCACTTATTCGGCAGCCCGAGCTTGTGAGTGGCCGGCCGAGTTAGTTGCGGTCATAGCAAGCCCTGCCTCTCCAATTTCCGAAAAGAATGCCGAACGAAGTACCGATTATTCTGACGCATAACGTTTATGCCGATGAGCGGCGGCTTGCCGTCCGCTCGATCGGCGGAGTTGGGCGCCTCCACACGTAAATGCACCACATCTTGGATAGATACTTGCATGCATGCACCCTGCTTGGGTATGCTGTCGCGAATCCTCATGCGGCCGCAGACTTCCGAAGTCTCCACTCCTGTATGATTTCACCGAAGCGTGGAAAACGATCTCCTCTTCTCACTGTTGTAAGATCATTCTTGCATTCAGATGTGTACCGAAGATTATCGAAGCTGCTATATGTCGTTCCTAGCGCATGAATGTTGTCGTCATCCAGCCAATGTAGCCTGAACTCGCGGTCTTTGCCTAGTGGGGGTATACGCACCGGTTTCTCCCAAGGTTTATTCGGGAGATGCTGTGCGACCACGATGTCAAGAGCGGGACCATTTCCTACATTCACCGCATACCAAAAGCCATCATCTCTGTAGACGAATACAACGACAGGACGGACGACCCGCAGATCTGAGCGTCTGTTGAAATACACTGCAGCTACGAATGCGAGCGATGCGGCTGTAGCGGAAATTGCTGGTGCCGCCTTTAGAAGTTCAGCCAGCATACGACCCTCCGTAAACAATCATGCTTTGTGTGTCTCGAACGCCCAACGCTGATGCCGATGAGCGGCTACGCCAGTAGTCCGCTCGATCGGCTGGGTTCTACGTCACCGAATGCCCCCGCCCCCTCCTCCACACGACCCACACGATGTCTCCACGCTATTGGCACAAATTGTTCGCCCATCGCAGGTTACACAGCACAATCCACCCGAACCCTTACTGGAAGTCTCTCTTGTCCTCTGTCCGTTTTCATCAGAGGGCTCCTTGATTTCTGGGCGCTTTGGCTTTTCGGAGTCACCCGGCGCCAAGCCGGCCGGCGTGGTTTCGGGGATTCTGTTCGATTCGGCTAGTACTCCAGGAGGAACAGAGACTATCGGCGCGACGTTGGCACTTTTTCTTGCAGTCTCTAGCTCCCGCTCAAGAGAATAGATCTCCCGCTCTGCTCCCTCCAGGCGTTTAAGCACTTGACGCCGCGCATCATCTTTCGGGTGCTTGGATCCGGTCCCAAGACGCCTCCGCAGTTCCTGGATCTCTGCTCGGGCAGCCTGCACTTTGGCCTCAGCAGCTATCGCTACCTCAATACGTCTTAGCTCCTTAGTTGCCCAATGCCTCATTGGATCGTTGCCAGGCAGCGTATCCACAAGAAAGTCTAATACGCTTCGCCGATACTCGGTGTTCCGGTTAGGGTCAATCGCCTTATCCAAATACTGTTGCCGCGTCGTTTGCAATTGCTTCTGAGACTCTAGAGAGACTGCATGCTCCTGCTTTACCGTTTCTAGATGAAACTTGGACCAGTTATCAAGCGCAGTGAAACAGGGTACGATGACAGCAGCAGATATTGCCGTTAGATAGGCAGCCTCCCTCCACCACTTTCGGTTCTTGTCAGATGTATTATCTTCCATCGCAGTCGTCTAGCCCTGAAATCTCACCCGTAGAACCTTCCTCTGAACTTCTCCGCCTAGTCCTTAGCGACTCATCCCCAGTTCCGCCCCGGACCTATTCAGGACCTGTCTATCTTCCTCATTCTTCAGGTCCTTGAGATCATACGCCGGTTCTTTAACCTCGTCAATACCTCGGTCGCCGAGCGATAAGCATGCCGCAGCAGGCGCCGTTTCGGGTCACCCTTCCGGAGGTGCATTGCAACCCAGAATCCAGACATATCTGCCTGGGAGAGCTGGAGTTGGGGAGAGTCGATCGATTGAGCCGCGGCGCTCGTATAAGCTTTAAGCGTCTATCTGAAATCCTCCCGGAACCGGTAGAGGACTTCGGTCGATCTTGCAGGCCGCCATGCAGCCTTCTGGAGATTTCGTTCGTGCAGATGGTGCCGCCCACGATCCTCCGTCCGAGGATTCCGAAACAGCGAGTGGGCCGGAAAGGCTGCCAGCCCAACTCGGGTCAGGCTCCCAGTCGCAGGATCTGTCGCGGTGCGATCAGGGAAAGGCCTTGGATGATCGCCGGGATCAGGGGCCGCAGATGCTCCATCCGGTTGCTGCGAGCGCGGAGCACGATGACGCTCAGGGCATACCCGGGTATGTCTTGTTGGAACTCGAGGTTCTGATCAGCCGTGAGGAGAACCGTGAAGCCGAGGGCCTCTGCCCGTTGGAGGAGTGCGCCGTTCTTCAATCCCTTGAGACCAATCTGCGAGACCGTTCTGAGGTCCGGCAGGTTGAGCTCGTCTGCCAGCTCGACCGGCAGCGACTCGTCAATGAGAATGCGCACTCTCTGCCAGGAGCTCACCCGCGAGCTCAAGCGCCGTGACGGCCTGTTCCCGAGTCACCGTCGGGAAAGAACGGAGAAAGTCGTCAAGGCTATCGCCAGCCTCAAGGTAGTCAATGAGATTCTTGACTGGCACGCGAGTGCCAACGAACACGGGGGTCCCGTGCATGATCTCGGGGTCGCTGTGCACAACTCGATCGGGGGTCATGAGGCTGGATCGTACGCCCGTTCCTAAACCTCGTCAATGAGCTGGCTCTGCCGCCCCAGGGACGGATTCTCCTGGGGGATCAGATCGGCCCGCCTCCTCCCCCGCGGGGAGACGCAGTCTCTCCCCAGGAGGCGGGCCTCCTTCGGGCGGGACGGCGGCGTCCTTGGACTCGGCGGCCACCATCCCTTTTCAGTTGTCAAAGAACAGCATCTTGCTACTTTCAAAGTGAAACAGGGGGGCCGGACGGCCCCCCTTTGCTGCATCGGGTCCTGCAGACGAACACTACTTGACGGCGGGCTGCGGGGTCTCGGCCGGCGGCTTCTTCTGCCGAGGACCGCGGGAGCCGCTCTTGCGGGGGCGGATGCCGAACTTCACCAGGTCGTCACTGGTGAAGCCGAAGCTCCCCCTCAGATGGGCCTCCGCCCGCCGACGCAGGCTCTCACCCTGCTTCTCCAACTCCTGGCGCTTGTGGACGGCGTCCTGCAACTGCCCGCGCGCCACCTCCTGCGCCGTATCCAACGACTTCCCCTGGGTGACCAGCCCGTCCAACGCCGTGACGATGTCCTGGAGGTATGGCATTTCCGCCAAGTGGGGCTTGAGGTTGGCGCTGATCAGCTCCCAGGTGTTGGTCCTCTTTGCGAACACGAGTGCTTTTCTCATCTTCTTCTCCTTTCCAGTTAATGGTTTGGTACAGCTTTTCCGTACTACGTCACTACGTCTCCTGGTCTGTCTGCCACGAGCCTCTCGGCTCAGGGCGGTCCACGATCCCGCTTCATCGGTACACTCCTTTCTTCCTCTCGGGAGGCTCCATTGCCTCCCGAGCCAGCGCGGCCTACATCTGTCGAACAACGAAGAGGAGTGTAGAGAACCGCCGCGCCGTTGTCAATAGGGTGCCGCAATCTCGTCCAATATTTTTTGAGAGGGCATCATGGAGGCGGAAAGCGTCTCCGAGTGTCCAGATCGTTTTCTCGACGTTTCCTGGCTTTTTTCATTGTTTTTCCTGTTTTTTCAATGTTTCACGGCTTTTTTCAATGTCCTCCGGCTTTTTTCATTGTTTGGCGGCTTGAAACAATGAAAAAGGCCGACAAACATTGTTTGCCGCCGTAGAACATTGTTTCGGCGGCTTTTCCACTGTCTCAGCCGGAGAAAGGACGTTTCAGGCGGCGGCGCCTCGATACAGACGAGCGCATCGCGTAACGCCTTCTCTTATTCTGTGTGCATAGATAACAGACTGTGCAACGTCGTGTCAATCTGCTTCTTGACACGCCTCTCTGTTTTTGGCATCCTACCGCATATCGAGGAGGCTACACGTCGTGGCTGCCACGAAGAGATGCTCTTTGAAAATTGAGAAGGGACGGCGCCGCCGAGTCCAAGGACGCCGCCGTTCCGCCCGAAGGCGGCCCGCCTCCTGGGGAGAGACTTCGTCTCCCCGCGGGGGAGGAGGCGGGCCGGTTACCAGGCCTTACAGCCGCGATTTCAGGCTATATAGGAGATTGAGCGCCGCGAGCGGCGTCAACTGGTTGACGTCCACGGCCTTGAGCAGGCCGGCCACCACCTGCTCCGGCGGGGCGAAGAGGGTGAGCTGGGCGGGGCCTCCGGGGTCCGGGGAGCCGGTGCCGCGGGCGAGGCGGGGCTTGCCTGTCGGATCGTACTCCAGGGATTCGAGGTTGGCCAGGACCTCCGCCGCGCGGTCGATCACCGAGGCGGGCAGGCCGGCGAGGCGGGCGACGTGGAGACCGTAGGACTTGTCGGCGCTCCCCGGCACCACCCGGCGCAGGAAGACGATGCGGTCCTCCCACTCCTTGACCGCCATCGTCCGGTTCACCACCCGCGGCAGCAGAGTGGCGAGCTCCGTCAGCTCGTGGTAGTGGGTGGCGAAGAGGGTCTTCGGCCGGCGGTGCTCGTGCAGGTACTCGACGATCGCCCAGGCGAGGGAGAGGCCGTCGAAGGTGGCCGTGCCCCGCCCCACCTCGTCGAGGATCACCAGGCTGTGGTCCGTGGCGTGGCGCAGGATGTTGGCCGTCTCGATCATCTCCACCATGAAGGTGGACTCCCCCCGGGCGAGGTCGTCCGACGCCCCGACGCGGGTGAAGATGCGGTCGACGACGCCGATCACCGCCTCGTCCGCCGGCACGAAGCTCCCGGCCTGGGCCATGAGGACGATGAGCGCCACCTGCCGCAGGTAGGTCGACTTGCCCCCCATGTTGGGACCGGTCAGCAGGACGATCTGCGACTGCTCGCCGTCCAGCTCCGCGTCGTTGGGCACGAAGGCGTCGCGGCTCGCCTGCTCGACGACTGGATGGCGACCCTCCCGGATCACGACGGGTCCGCCTGCCTCCCCCATTACCGGCCGCACGTAGCGCTGCCGGGCCGCCACCTCGGCGAAGGAGGCCAGAGTATCCAGGGTCCCCACGGCCGCGGCCAGCGCGGTGAGGCCCGCGGCCTCGGCGGCGATCTTCTCGACCAGCTCGCGGAAGAACCGCTGCTCCAGCGCCACCTGCCGCTCTTCGGCGGAGAGGATCTGCTCCTCCAGCTCCTTGATCTCCGGCGTCACGTAGCGCTCGGCGTTGACCAGGGTCTGCTTGCGGATGTAGTCCGCCGGCACCCGCTCCTGGTTCGCCCGGGTGACCTCCAGGTAGTAGCCGAAGACCTTGTTGTAGCGGATCTTGAGGGAGGAGATCCCCGTGCGCTCGCGCTCCCGCACCTCCAGGGCCGCGATGTGGCGCTTGCTGTCGCGGGTGAGGGACCGGTAGTGGTCCAGCTCCTCGGAGACGCCGGCCGCGATGACGCCCCCCTCCACGAGGTTGGGCGCGGGAGCGGCCTCCAGGGTGCGGGCCAGCTCGGCGCACAACTCGGGGAGCGGATCGGTCTCCGTCAGCCGGGCGAGGAGGGGGGCGGCGCCCGGATCCCTGGCGATCAGCTCCGTCAGCTCGGTGAGCAGGCCCGGAGCCTCCGCCAGGGAGTCGCGCAGGGCCGCGGCCTCGCGCGGAGTGAGGGTGCCCAGGACCGCCCGGGCCAGCAGGCGCTCCGGGTCCGCCATGCGGGCCAGGTGCTCGCGGATCTTCTCCCGGCGGGGGTTGTCCGCCGCCAGCTCGCCCACGGCGCGGTGACGTTCGGCGATCTCCCTGGGGTCCACCAAGGGACGGCGCAGCCACTCCCGCAGGGTGCGTCCACCGGGGGCGGTGACGGTGCGGTCGAGCACGCCGAGCAGCGTGGTCTTCCGCCGGGTGCCCGCGGCCGTCGCCGGTCCAGTGGCCGGACCCCGCTGGCTGGCGAAGACCTCCAGATTGGCGAGGGTCGAGGCGTCGAGGATCAGCCGGTCCCGCGCCTCGCGCACGGCGAGGCCGCGGACGTGGGAGAGCGTGCTCTTCTGGGTCTCCTGGGCATAGGCCAGGGCCGCCGCCGCTGCGCGCACGGCCGGCTCCCCCTCCTCCAGGCCGAAGCCGCGCAAGGTCCCGGCCCCGAGCTGGCGCAGGAGCAGCTCGCCCGCCCGATGGGGATCGAACAGGCGGTCGCCCGCGAGCGGCGTGCGGCACGGGCATTCGCGCTCCGCCCAGTCCGCGATTTCCGTAGGAAACCCCGCCTCCCCACCGTGCCACAGAACCTCGCGTGGACGGAGCAGGGCGAGGTCCTCCACGGCCTCTTCGGACGTGCGCCAGCGGCGGATGAAGAAGGTCCCGGTCGAAAGGTCGAGGAAGGCGCCGGCCCCGGCGTCTCTTTCCCAGACCAGTCCGGCGAGGAAGTTCTCCTCCTTGCCTTCGAGCAGCCCGGGATCGGAGACCGTGCCGGGGGTCACCACGCGGGTGACCTCGCGCTTGACCAGCCCCTTGGCCAGGGCGGGGTCCTCCACCTGGTCGCAGATGGCGACCTTGAGGCCGGCGGCGAGGAGCTTGGCGAGGTACCCCTCCAGGGCGTGATGGGGGACGCCGCACATGGGGACCTCGCTCTCCGTCCCCTTGTGGCGGGCGGTGAGCTGCACCTCCAGGATGGGGGCCGCGGCGCGGGCGTCCTCGAAGAACATCTCGTAGAAGTCGCCCATGCGGTACATCAGCAGGGCGTCCGGATGCTGCGCCTTGACCTCCAGGTACTGGCGCATCATCGGCGTCAGGGACGTGACAGGGGGGGAGAGGGCCATGCGGGGGTAAGTATACGGGGTCTTGTTGCGGAAAGGCGTGCCGGGGGGCGTCAGATTGCCTTCCCGAACCGCTGGCCCTCATCACCCCGGCCCTCTTCTCCCGCCCCCTCGCCACCCCCCTCCCCGGGAGAAGAGGGAGAAAAGCAAGAAAGGACAAGGACAGCAAGGACAAATAAGGACGAGGGAGACCAGCAAGACCGCTCCAACCGGGTCCCCCTCTCCCGGGGAGGGGGGTGGCGAGGGGGCGGGAGAGGGGACAGGGGGGAGGGCCCTCGGGCGGGGGCGCTCTGAGGTTGAGTTAGCGCCTGGACCGGGGGTGAGACATCCGGATGGACCGCCATATACTCCCCCCATGCCCGACCCCCTCCTCATCCTCGACACCGGCTCGCCCCTGGTGAGCGTGGCCGTGGCCCGCGGCGGCGCGGTGGTGGCGGCGCGGTCGGTCGCCATCGAGCGCTCGTCCACCCGGCTGCTGGCGATGGTGCGCGAGGTGCTGGAGGAGGCGGGAATCGGGATGAGAGGGCTCGGCGGGATCGCCGTGCTGCGCGGCCCGGGGAGCTTCACCGGCGTGCGCATCGGCCTCGCCACGGTCCTCGGCTTCCACCAGGCCCTGGGAGTGCCGGTGGCGACTCCGACCTCGTTCCAGGCCCTGGCCGCGGCGGCGGACGCGGAACCCCCGGCAGTCGTCATCGCCGCCGTCGACGCCTTGCGGGGGGAGTGGAGCGCCCAGGCGTTCGCCCCCGGTCCGGTGCCCCAGGCCCTGGCGGAGCCGGAGCTCGTCCCCGGCCCCGAGCTGCCGCGGCTGGCGGCCGGCCGGCCGGGGGTCCCCGGCGTGGTCATCGGCTTCGGGGTGTCGCGCCTGGCGGGCCTCCCCGGCTGGCCTGCGGACCTCCGCCTCGTGGAGCCTGGCCCCCTGGCCCCCGCCGCCGCCCGGCTGGCCGCGTCGCCGGAGACGGTGTGGAACCCGTCGCTCCTCACCCATCCTCTCTACTCCCGGCCGCCGGCTTTCACCCCGGCCCGCCCCCGGACGCCGGTCCCCGCCGGGCGGGCCACGCAGGAGGCGTGACGTGCTGGCCCGCGAGCCCGCCCCCCTCATCGTCCGTCCGGCCCGAGCGGAGGATCTCGAGCGCATCACCTGGCTGGAGGACGCCGCCTTCGAGGACTCCTGGCCGCGCGACCTCCTGGACTACGAGCTGACCCACACCCGGACCTTCCTCCTGGTGGCCTCCCGCGGCGACGACCTCCCGCTTCCCGGCTACGTCCTCTTCCATCACGTGGCGGGCGAGGCCGAGCTGCTGCGCCTGGCGGTCGATCCTCCCGAGCGCCGTCAGGGCATCGGCCGCCTGCTGGTGGAGCACGGCCTCGAGCGCCTGCGCCAGACGAACGTCCGGGTCTGCTTCCTGGAGGTGCGGATGAACAACGAGCCGGCCATTCAGCTCTACAAGGGTCTGGGCTTCCAGCGGGTGGGCCGCCGCCGCGGCTATTACCGGGACGGCACGGATGCGCTGATCCTGTCGTTGTCGTTGTAGCGGAACCGAGGGTTGATCCTCCGGGAAGGCCGGTGTTATCCTCCGGGAAAGAGCATGCGGATAAATTTCCCCATCACGGCCGCCCGCACCTTCGAGGGGCGCGGGCGTGCCCGTGTCCAGGAGCCGGTCGCACGGTGAGCGGTCTCGCCGTCGGCCGCTCTTTTTCGTTTCTTCCCTCTACAGGTACCGGTCCACGCGGGCCGCGTGCCGTCCACCCATCGAGCTCTAGTTGACGAGAGGAGGCTCTCATGTCCCATGACGACCTGAAAGCGGAGCTGATCAAGACGGATGACGACTTCCGCCGCCTCTATGAGGAGCACCAGGAGTACGAGAGGCGGCTGCACGAGATCAACCAGAAGACCCTGCTGTCCGAGGACGACGAGATCGAGGAGAAGAAGATCAAGCTTCACAAGCTGACCCTGAAGGACAAGATGGAGCACCTGCTGCGGATGCACCGCGAGGCGCGGGTCTCCGCCTAGGGCCATGCCGGCGCCGAGGCTCCGCAGACGACCCTTGAACCCGCGCGATCGACCGGAGCCCCGACGATGAAGTTCGCGAAAGAAGGCTGGGTGTTCGTCCTGCCGTTCGTCTTCCTGGCCGGGCTGCTCTTCTTCTTCGGGTGGCCCGGCTGGGGCGTCGCCGCGCTCGTGGCCGGCCTCCTGATCCTCCTCTTCTTCCGCGACCCCAAGCGCTCCTACGAAGGCGAGGCCGGCTCCGTGCTGGCCGCGGCCGACGGCCTGATCACCCGCATCGACACGCTCGAAGACCCGGAGATCGGTCCCGGCAGGTACCAGCGCATCGTCACCTTCCTGTCGGTGTTCGACGTGCACGTCCAGAAGGTGCCGGCGGCGGGCGAGGTGATCGCCTCCCGCTACACGGTGGGCCGCAAGGTCGCCGCCTTCCGCGAGGACGCGGGGGACGTCAACGAGAAACACCTGACGGTGATCCGCCGCAGCAACGGCGATCTCGTGGGGGTGCGGCAGATCGCCGGGCTGCTGGCGCGCCGGGTGGTCTGCTATTTGAAAGAGGGTGATCGGGTACATCGCGGGCAGGCCCTGGGGCTGATCAAGTTCTCCTCCCGCGTGGACCTGCTGGTGCCAGAGGGCTACCAGGTGCTGGTGAAGAAGGGAGACCGGTTGAAGAACGGAGCGACCCCGGTGGCCGTGCCCGGCCAGGCCGGCAAGGCCGCCGAGGAACACTCGTGACGAGCGAGCCGGCACCACCGGGACGCCGGCGGCGCATCCGGCGGGGGGCCTACCTGCTGCCGAGCCTGTTCACCATGGGCAACATGGTGCTGGGCTTCTACGCCATGATCCTGGGCCTGCACGAACACTTCCGCATGGCGGCCGCGATGGTGTTCCTGGCCGGCCTGCTCGACAGCGTCGACGGCCGCATCGCCCGCCTCACCGGCACCGAGAGCGAGTTCGGCCGGGAGTACGACTCGCTGGCCGACGTCATCACCTTCGGCGCCGCGCCGGCCCTGCTGGCCTACCTCTGGGGGCTGGAGGACTTCTCGCAGGACACCTGGCTGCTGTCGGTGTTCTTCATGGTCTGCTGTGCCACCCGGCTCGCCCGCTTCAACGTACAGTCGAAGGTGATGGACAGCCGCTACTTCGTCGGCCTGCCGACGCCGGCCGCCGCCTTCTGCATCTGCTCGATCCTCGTCTTTACCCCCGAGTACACGGAGGACGTCAAGGTCTACGTGCAGGTCGTCATGGGTATCGCCCTGCTGCTCATCGGCGTGCTCATGGTCTCCACCTTCCGCTACGTGAGCGGCAAGAAGCTCGACCTGCGCCGGCGCTGGAGCTACCGTTCCGTCGTGCCCATCGCGGCCATCCTGCTGGTGATCATCTATCAGCCCTGGGCCACGCTGCTGGTAATCACGGCGCTCTATACTCTCTCGGCGCCGGTCTCGGCGCTGGTGGCGCGCCTGCGGCACCGCGACCCGAACGCGCCCCCGGTGGAAGGAGTCCCTTGACCGCCATCGCCATCCTCCACCCCACCAACCTGTTGGGCAAGGAGCTGCGGGAGACGATCGATGCGCGCCATCCCGACTGGTCGGACGTGCGCCTGCTGAGCACCCGGGAGGACGAGATCGGCACGCTGACCGAGGTGGCCGGGGCCGCCGCCCTGGTGAGCCGCTATGAGCCGGAGACGCTGAAGGGGGTGGACGTGGCCTTCTTCTGCGGCGCCATCGGCGACAACCGGCCCATCCTCGCCGAGCTGCCGGCGGAGACGACCGGCATCCTCCTTTCCTTCGACGCCATCCCGGAGGACGGCCTGCCGGTGGTGGCCGGCGTCAACGGCGACGCCGCCAGGGGGCGCCGGACGCTGGTGTCGCCCCATCCCGCGGCCGTGCTGCTGGCCCACCTGCTCCACCCCCTGCGGGTCTTCTCGCCCGAGGAGGCGGTGGCCACCGTGATCCAGCCCGCCTCGGTGCGGGACCAGGCCGGCCTGGAGGAGCTGTTCGAGCACACCCGGCAGATCGTGGCGATGACCAAGCGTACCCCCACCCCCGTCTTCGGCACCCAGCTCGCCTTCAACGTGCTGCCGGCCGTGGCGCCGGCCGAGGCGATCACGGCGCAGCTCCAGTCGGTGCTGGGGGGGCCGCCGCCGGTGGCGCTGCAGATCCTCCAAGGCTCCGTCTTCCACGCCGTCTCCGCCAGCCTTTTCGTGCGCTGCGCGTCGAACCCCACCCTGCAGGCGTTCCGCAAGGCCCTGGGAGAGGACCCCGTCCTGGAAGCGGCCGACCGGCCCCGCCTCCTCGGTCCCATCGACGCCGCCGCCAGCGACAAGGTGATCTTCGGCAGCCTCCGCAAGGACGACACCGGCGGCTTCTGGCTCTGGGCGGTGATGGACAACCTCACCCGCGGCGGCGCCTTGAACGCGATCGAGATCGCGGAGGCGGTGTTGTGACCACCACCGAGTACCACGCGCTGGTCGACGCCGGCATCCTCCACGAGGACGACCGGGTCGAGTTGATCGAGGGTGAGATCCGGCCGATGTCGCCGATCGGGAGTCCGCATGCTGGAGATCAACACCGGCTTCATGTTCGCCGCCTTCGACCAGGCCGCGGACGGCGCCGTCACTGCCGCCCTGGGGGACTTCCTGGCGAGCTGAAGAACGTTGAAATACCCCCTTGACTTCCGCTGGCTCCCTGCTAGGATACAAAGCATAAGGAAGGCGTAAGTTCTTATCGCCGAGAGCCCCCGGCCGGCATGGCCGGCCACAAATGAAAACGGCCCGGGCGAGCCGTCACTCGCCCGAGCCCAACCCCGCACAGGAGGGCCCCCATGCGTGATTCGGAAGATCCTAACACCACCCCGCCCCGCAACGCTTTCGCCGAGGAGTTCCTGAATCGCTTCGAGCAGGAGGACGAGCCGCCGTCCGCCGCCGAGGCGGACGTCGCCGGCCCCTGGGAGGTCCAGCCCTTCCCCCTGGCCGACGGCCACGAGGCGTTCGGCCTCTGGCGGCTGGGCGAACGGCCGGACTGGGGCGACGCGCCCGCCGGCCTCTTCCGCGATCACGCGACGGCGCTGCTGGCCGCGACGGTCCGCCCGTTCGTGGGGCGGGACCCGTTCTACGAGCTCGGCCGGGAGCGCGAGAGCGGCGGCTTCCCCCTGCTGCGCCAGGGTGAGGCGGTCGGCTGGCTCGACCTCTTCGACGAGGACTGGGCGTTGGGGGTCAACGTCCTGGAGAGGCTGGCCCGCAGCCCCCAGGCGCTGGCGACCCTGATGGAAGCCGCCGGTCCCCTCGCCCTGGAGAGGGCCGGGAGGATCCTCCGGGCACGAGTGATGGAGCGGGAGGAGTAGGACGCCCGGGCGGGCCCTCACCCTCCCGCTGCCTGGGGTGGTGAGGGCTACCCGCTCGTCACGAACCTCGTGGGCGGCAGCTTCTGCAGGCACGACATGTCGATCCCCTGGACGGACGCCGTGGCCACGAACTGGCGGACCATGGCGTCCGTGCACTCGCCGGCGCCGCCGTGGCTCCCCCGGGGAACGAGCACCAGCAGGCTGTTGGGAAGGTGCTTCGCCACCCGCTCGGCGAACTCGGGGGGCGTCACCGGGTCGCGCTCGCCCGCGATGAGCAGCACCGGCACGTCGGAATGGACCGGCGTATGGAGGTTGGCGGGGATCTCGCCGCGCGGCCAGACCTTGCAGACCTCCTTCTGCTGGCGGATGCGGTAGTCGCCCAGGATCGTCCCCTTCGTCTCTCGCGCCGCCGTGGCGTCGTCGATGAACGGCAGGTCCTCGGCGCAGGTCACCGAGAACAGCAGGCCCATGGCCAGAATGTCGTCGATCTCCAGCCGCCGCTCAATCGACATCTGGACCAGTGGAGCCAGATTGCCCTCGAACGCCTGGTGGATCTGACGGGGTAGCGCGCCACCGCCCTGGCCGTACATCAGGAATCGCATGCCCTCGGCAATCAGGCCGTGGGTGGGCCGCACCTCCTGCCGCTCCCTGGTGACCGGATTGTTGACGGTCACGGTCACCCCTTGATCAATCCGGGCCATCACGGCCGCGATCTCCTGCTTGACGTTGGGGAAGGCGGCGTGGCAGGCGGCGTCGGCGGCGCACTCGGCGAGGAGATGGTCGAGGGCGCGCTGGCCGGCGTAGGCATGGTGCAGGGGGAGGTACTCGTCGAGCGGCGCCACGGCGAGGAGGACCACCGTGCGCACGGACTGCGGATGGCGCTGGAGATAGACCTCGGCCGCCCGGGTGCCGTAGGAGCCGCCGCTCAGGTTGACCTTGCCATAGCCCAGCCAGGCCCGGACCTCGTCCACGTCGTCCATGGCCAGGGGCGTGGTGTAGAGGCGCAGGTCGGCCACCTTCTCCAGCTTCTCCTTGCAGGCGCGCACGGCGTCGACGGGGAAGACGTCGCCGGCCGCCTTGCGGAGATCGAGGGGATGGCCCCAGAGCTCGCAGTCCAGGGGGTTCGAGCGGCCGGTGCCCCGCTGGTCGACGAGGACGATGTCGCGCTTCTGCCGCGCCGGGTTCTCGGCCAAGCCGGCCGCCTCGCCGGCGATCCCCTGTCCGGGGCCGCCGCCAAAGAAGAAGATGGGATCGGGGGCCTTGTCGGGTCTCTTGGCGGGGAGGATGACGACGTTGATCCCGATCTTCCGTCCCTTCTTCGCCTCCCGGTCCTCCCACACGGCGTAGGAGGCGCAACGCACCTCCTCGGCGAGACCGGGGAGCTTGCACGGATGGGGCGGCGTGGTGGCCGCCTCGACCGGCGCGCCCGCCTGGGCGCGCAGGGGCAGGGCGATGATGTCCAGGAGCAGAGCGAGGACGGCTCGCCGGAGCACGGGCGATTCTGTCATGAGGAGACTCCTTCCTGCATGACTCCCGTATACGTAGAGCGTGGCCGGCGGTTTCAGGAGAGAGAAGGCCGAGGCCTCAGGTCCCCTCGGCCGACGCCGCGGGGCTCTCCAGGCCCGCGCCGCCCTGCCGCACCAGGTACTCCTCGACGAACAGCAGACGGTCCTGGCCGGCGCGGCGGATGACCGACAGGAGGTCGTTCATGCTCGTCACCTCCTCGAGCTGCTCCTCCACGAACCAGTCGAGGAAACGGATGCCCACGTAGTTCCGGTCCGCCCGGGCGATCTCCACCAGGTCGTAGATCTGGCGGGTGACCTCCTCCTCCCAGGCGAGCGCCTTGGCCACCGCCTCCTCGGCCGAGGCGAAGTCGCTCGCCGGCGCCGGCAGCTCCGGGATGAGCACCTTGCCGCCCACGTCGTTGATGAACTTGACGAAGCGCATGGCGTGCGTCCGTTCCTCCTCCGACTGGCGGTAGAAGAACCTCGCGAGCTGCGGCAGGGTCTCGTGATCGAAGTAGCTGGCGATGGCGATGTACTGCATCGAGGCGCCCATCTCGTTGCCGATCTGTTGATTGAACGCCTGAATGAGCTGTTCGCTGGCGAGCATGCGAATCTCCCTGGAAAAAAAGGCGGCCTGAAAAAGAGACGACAGGATTGGAGGGCGTCAGCCTAGCATTCGATGACGTTGATGGCGAGACCGCCGCGCGAGGTCTCCTTGTACTTGGTCTTCATGTCGGCGCCCGTCTCGCGCATGGTCTTGATCACCCGGTCGAGGGAGACCTTGTGCGAGCCGTCCCCCCTGAGGGCGATGCGGGAGGCGTTGATCGCCTTGACCGAGCCCATGGCGTTGCGCTCGATGCAGGGGATCTGGACCAGGCCGCCCACCGGATCGCAGGTCAGCCCCAGGTTGTGCTCCATGCCGATCTCGGCCGCGTTCTCCACCTGAGCGCTGGTCCCCCCGAGGGCGGCCGCCAAGCCGGCGGCCGCCATGGAGCAGGCCACCCCCACCTCGCCCTGGCAGCCCACCTCTGCACCGGAGATCGAGGCGTTCTCTTTATAGAGGATGCCGATGGCCCCGGCGGTGAGCAGGAACTGGAGGACTCCCTCCTCGGTGGCGCCGCCGGTGAACCGCCGATAATAGTGGAGCACTGCCGGCACGATCCCCGCGGCGCCGTTGGTGGGCGCCGTGACCACCCGGCCGCCGGCCGCGTTCTCCTCGTTGACGGCGAGGGCGAAGAGGTTCACCCAGTCGAGGACGGTCAGCGGGTCCTTGAGCGCGTCCTCGGGCCTGGACATCAGCTCCTGGTAGAGGGCCGGCGCCCGCCGCGGCACCTTCAAGCCGCCGGGGAGGACGCCCGTCTGCCGGTAGCCGCGCTCGACGCAACGCTGCATGGCGTCCCAAATCCGCAGCAGGCCGGCGCGGATCTCCTCCTCGGAGCGCCAGACCTTTTCGTTCTCCAGCATCAGCTCCCAGATGGCCAGGCCGCTCTCCTCGCTCATCCGGAGGAGCTCGTCGCCGCTCGCGAAGGGATGAGGCAGCGGCGTCCGATCCTCCACCAGGTGGTCCTCGCCGGTCGCTCCCTCATTGATGACGAAGCCGCCACCCACCGAGTAGTAGATCCGCTCGTTCAGGACCTCCCCGCCCTGGCTGAAGGCGGTGAAGCGCATGCCGTTGGAGTGGACGGGGAGGAGGTCCCGGCGATTGAAGATCAGGTCGTCCCCCTCCCGGAACGGCACCTCATGCCGGCCGAGCAGGGCGATCCGCTCGTTGGCGCGGATGGCCGCCACCCGAGGGCCGAAGCTGTCGGGATCGACCTCCTCCGGAGTCTCCCCTGCGAGCCCCATGAGCACGGCACGGTCGGTGCCGTGGCCGCGGCCGGTCAGGGCGAGGGAGCCGAAAAGCTCGACCTGCACCCGGGCCGTGCCGTCCAATACGCCCTCCCGCTCCAGCCTCTCGGCGAAGCGGCGGGCTGCCCGCATGGGTCCGACCGTGTGCGAGCTCGAAGGGCCGATGCCGATGGTGAAAAGATCGAAGATGCTGATGGCCATAGAGAAAAATCCGCCTCCGCGCCGGATTGTACACGCGCCCCGGTTCTGGTCCGCTTCCTGCAACCCACCCCGGGTAAACCGTCCAGGAGCCTTCTGTCGTCCTTTTTTCTGGACGGCTCGTCCTTCCGCAAGGAAATTGAAAGGAGATCCGACGTGAGATCCCACCGCTCCACCGTCGTCCCGCTGCTGCTCCTCCTCCTCCTCGCCGTCGCGCCAGCTCTGCGGGCCAAGGAGGGCTCCGGCGTACCCATCGATCATGGGCTCTGGCGTCTGGCCGGCGCCGATCCCACCCTGCCCCAGGACGACCTCGAGCCGCTGCGTCACATCCTCCACGGCGCCCGGTACGTCGGTCTCGGCGAGTCCATTCACACCACGGGCGGCGAGTATCAGATCAAGGACCGGGTGTTCCGCTTCCTGGTCGAGCGTATGGGCTTCCGCGCCCTCGGTATGGAGAGCTCGTGGCTCCGAGCCGAGCGGGTGGAGCAGTACGTCCAGACCTGCCAGGGGACGGCAGCCGACGCGATCCGCGGCGTCAGCAGCGTCTGGCAGAGCACCGAGGTCGCGAGCATGGTCCAGTGGCTGTGCGAGTGGAACACCGCCCATCCCGGCGACCGGGTCCACTTCTACGGCTTCGACCTCCAGGCCCAGGCCGCCGAGGACGGCGCGGCGCTGATCGCCTTCCTCCACCGCCTCGGCGTCGGCGACGGGGATCCGCGCATCACGGGCATCCAGGCCTGCGACGGCGTCGTCACCGACTACTTCCTGGAGGACCTCCCCTACCCGCCGGAGCTCTACCAGCAGTGTCAGGCCGCCCTCGGCGACGTCGCCGCATACTTCGACCGCGAGCACAAGCACATCGAGAAGCAGACTTCGCGGGAGGACCTGGCCTGGGCCCGCGTCCACCTGGTGGGCCAGCAGGCCTGGCAGGAGGAGGCCTTCTATCTGTCCTCCGACGAGATCCGCGCCGCCCAGGCCCGGGACCGGGGGATGGCCTATCTGGCCCAGGCCGTGCGCGACCTGCGCTTCCCCCAGGCCCGCGCCGCCCTCTGGGCCCACAACGGTCACATCGCGAAGGACGGCGCCGCGGCCTATTTCGGGACGGACATGGGCACCCACCTCGCGGCGGACCTGGGGAACAAGTACCAGGCCATCGGCTTCGGGGCCCACGATACCTTCGTCGACTGGGTCCCCGCACACAGGTGCGGCAGCTTCCCCTTCCCGGTCGGCCCGGGCTCCCTCGAGAATCTCTTCCACGGCCTTGGCCCGGGCGCGGGGGTGCTGGCCGATCTGAACGCTCATCCACCGTTCCTCGCGCCAGGGGCGACCTACACCTTCGGCGGCAGCGGCGCCATGGTGCCGGCCGATCATTTCGACGTGGCCATCTACCTCGAGGTCTCCCCCGCCATGCATCCGCTGGCCTGGGCGCCCTGTCATTGATATCCTCATCCATACCCGAAGCGAGCCGATGCGATGATCGATCGGAGCGAGTCCGTCCAGAGCCTCATCGAGCAGTTGCAGGCGGGCTCGTCGCGGGACGAGGCCTTCCGCCGTCTTTTCGACCTCTACTCCCCCCGGCTCTATCACTTCTTCTCCCGGCGGGGCTTCTCCCACCCGGACTGCCTCGACCTAACCCAGGAGACTTTTCTTGGGATCTACAAAGGCATCGGGGCCTTCCGCCGCGACGCCAGCTTCGAGACCTGGCTGTTCAAGATCGCCACCAACGCCTATCGCAAGCGGCTGCGGTGGGGAGTCGCCGAAAAGCGCGGCGCCCCGGAGGTGCCCCTGGAAGGGGATCAGGAGGACGGAGGACCAATGGCAACCCTGGCGGCAACGGACGTCCCGGCTCCTGGCGAGGAGATGCTCCGCCGCGAGCGCACGCTCCTGCTGCGCCAGGCCATCGACCGGTTGCCGGAGCAGATGCGCGAGTGCCTCGTCCTGCGGGTGGACCACGAGATGAAGTACAAGGAGATCGCCGTGGTGCTGCGGCTGTCGCCGGAAACGGTCAAGGTGCATCTGTTCCACGCCCGGCGGCGCCTGTACGAGGAGCTGGGCCCGTATTTCGCGAGCTCGACCGCCGGCCTCGAGGAGGGTGCGCCATGAATCATCCGGAGCCGGAAACGCTGGCCGCCTATCACGCCGGCGAGCTGACGGGACAGGAGGAGGTCAGGCTCCAGGACCACCTCGTGGCCTGCCGCGAGTGCGCCGCCCTCCTCCTCGACCTCGACGGCCTCTCCGACCCCGGTTTCGGCGCCGGCTCGCTCTCCCCGGCGGACCAGGAGGCGCTGTGGGGGCGCATCCAGGCGGGGATCGAGAAGGAAGAGAGGCCGCCCGCTCCGGCTCCGCTGGCTGCGGTCATCCCCCTGCGCCGGCCGTCCCTCCGCGCCGGCTCGCCGCGCTGGCTCCAGGTTGCGGCGGCTGCCTTGCTGGTCATCACCCTGGGTCAATGGGTCTGGGTGGCTTCTTTGCGCCGCACCGTGAACGAGCTGTCGCAGCCCCAGGCGAACCCCCAGGTCTGGGACCTCGACGCCGACGCCGTGCGCAGCCAGGGAAGCGACGAGCCCTTCGACGTTGGTCCCGAGGATCGTTTCTTCACCCTCATCCTGACTCCCTCCCCCGAGCGTAGATATGAACGATACCGGGTGGAGATCGCGCGGGCCGACGGGAGGGTGGCCTGGTCCTACGATGGACCGCTGAGCTCGAACCACTCCCTCAGCCTCACGGTCCCGCGGATCGCCCTCGGGAGCGGCAGGTTTCAGGTGCGGTTCTTCGGTCTCGACCCCGGAAGCGCCGGCGGCAAGGAGCTGATCAAGGAGCATGCGTTGCGCATCAAAGGTCGTTAAGAGGCTCGGTCTCGCCCTCACGCTCGGCCTGACCCTGGCGTGCGGGGAGGCGGAGCGCCCATCAGCATCTGCAGTATCCGCAGAAGTCGTCGCGGAGCCGGTCCGCTCCGTGCACCCCCGGCCGTCCTGCCAAAGCCCGGCCGTGGAGCGGGCGATCCGGATCGAGCCCGGCCTCGCCTTTGAGTCCGGGATGGCGACAGGCGAGACCCACGCCTACACCTTCTCCGTGGAGAAAGGCCGGTTCGCCGACCTCGTCGTCGACCAGCGGGGGATCGACGTGGTGGTGAAGCTCTGCGCTTCAGGGGGCCGTCTTCTGACCACGGTCGACAGCCCCAACGAGGCGCAGGGGCCCGAGCCCGTGCCGGTGGTGGCCGAGGCCGGCGGCTCCTACCGCCTGGAGATCCGCGCTTCGGCGCCGCCGGCTCCCGGCGGCCGCTACGCGGTCCTGGTCCGGGCGGTCCGCCCCGCGGACGGCCGCGACCGCGACCATACCGCCGCGGAACGGGCCCTCGCCGAGGGAGAGACGCTGTGGCAGAGCGCGGACGCCGTGTCGCTGCGCCGGGCGGCGGCGAAATACCGCGAGGCCATCGCGCGATTCCGCGCCCTCGGCGAGCGGGACCGGCAGGCGGACGCGCTCGGCCTGCTAGGGGATCATCTCAAGGACCTGGCGGAGCCCGCGCCGGCTCTTGCGGCGTACCGGGAGGCCATCGGCCTCTTCCGCGAGCTGAGCCGCCGGCGCGAAACCGCCGACGCGCTGAGCCGCCTCGGAGTCACCCAGATCACCCTGGGAAACACCGAGGAGGCGTTGCGCAGCTACCGCGAGGCCCTGGCGATCGACCGTGGGCTCCGCGACCGGAGAGCGGAGGCCTCGACGCTCTACAGCATCGCCAGGGCCTACACGCTCCAGGGAAAGATGGAAAAGGCCCTCGACACCTACGAGAGGGAGCTCGCGCTGCAGCAGGAGCTGGGCCAGGAGGGGGACAGGGGGTTGACCCTGGTCAGCCTCGGACGGGCCTATTTCCAGATGGGCGAGCCCCAGGAGGCGATCGATTACTTCCACCGCGGCCTGCCCCTCCTCCAGGCCGCAGGTCGCAGGCCCGAGGCCGCGGGCGCGCTGGACGACCTCGGCAAGGCGCTCGTCTGGACCGGACGCACCCGGGAGGGTATCGCGACGCTCCAGCGGTCTTGCCGCGAGCAACGGCGCCTGGGCAACCGGACGGGCGAGGCCACGGCCCTCAACGACCTTGGCGCGGCCTACGAGAGCCTGGGGCAGAAGTCGGAGGCGCGGCGATTCTATGAGGCGGCCGTCCCCATCCTGCACCAGGTCGGCGACCGGGTCCGGGAGTCCATGGCACTCCTCAACCTGGGCCGGCTCCAGGAGGAGGCCGGCGACCTGCGACGCTCGGCCGAGTCGTACTCCCGGGTCCTGCGAGTGTCCGAGGCGTCCGGGAACCGTTCGTATCAGGCGGCGGCCCGGCTGGGGCTAGCCCACGTCCGCCTCCGTTGCGGCGACCTCGCCGGCGCGCGCCAGGACGTGGAGAGCGCCCTCGCCCTCGTCGAAGCCCTGCGCATCGAGATGGACAGCCCCGAGCTGCGCACCTCCTTCTTCGCCACCAGGCAGGACTATTACGAGCTCTACGTCGGCCTGCTCATGCGGCTCCAGGGGCGCGAGCCGGCCGCCGGTCACGACCGGCGGGCTTTCGAGGCGAGCGAGCTGGCGCGAGCCCGGAGCCTGCTGGACACCCTGGCGCAGGCGCGGGCCGATCTCCGGCGCGGCATCGACCCCCGCCTCCTGGCGCAGGAGGCGGAGCTGGGAGACCGGGTGAACGCCGCCGAGCGGCAGCGTCTCTCGCTGGCGGAGAGCGGCGCTCCGGCGCCGCGAATCGAGACCGCCGAGCGGGAGCTGCGCGAGTTGCTCCTCCAGGCCGACAGGCTGCGAGACCGGATCCGCCAGGCCTCCCCCCGCTACGCCGCCCTCGGCCAAGGCCACCCCGCGAGCCTGGGGGAGATCCAACGGAGCCTCGATCCGGACACGCTGCTGCTGGAGTACGCCCTGGGCAGAGAGCGGAGCTTCCTCTGGGCCGTGACCGCCACCTCCTTCACCGGCTTCGAGCTCCCACCGCGGGCCACCCTCGAAGAGACGGCCCGCGAGGGGCTCCAGCTCCTCGGCTCCAGCCAGCACACCCTGACCCGGGCGCGGACCCGGATGGTGCTGGCCGAGCTCTCCCGCCGGCTCCTCGGCCCCGTGGCCGGCCGGCTCCGGAAGCGTCTGCTGATCGTGGGGGACGGCGCGCTCCACACCCTCCCCTTCACGGTCCTGCCGATCCCCGGCCGCGGGGACGGGCACCCGACGCCCCTGATCGCCGAGCACGAGGTCCTGAGCCTCCCCTCCGCTTCGGCCCTGGTGGCGCTGCGCCGGGAACCGGCGGCGAATCCCCGCTCCCCCATGACGGTGGCGGTGGTGGCCGATCCGGTCTTCCAGGCCGGCGATCCGCGGGTCACCCCGGGAGCCCTGGCTGCTCCCGCGAGCCTGCGCCGCGGCGGCCCGGATCGCGACCGGCTCGACCGGCTCCCCTTCTCACGCCGGGAGGCCGAGGCGATCCTGTCGCTGGTCCCCCCCGGCCGGCAGCTCCCCCTGCTGGGCTTCAAGGCCAGCCGGCAGACCGTGCTCAGCGGCAGCCTGGAGCCCTACCGGATCGTGCACTTCGCCACTCACGGAGTCCTCGACTCCCGCTACCCGGAGCTCTCCGGCCTCGCGCTCTCCAGGGTCGACGAACGGGGACGCCCTGTGGGGGGCGATGGCTTCCTGCGAGTGCACGACGTCTACCGGTTGCACCTGCCGGCCGACCTCGTGGTCCTCTCCGCGTGCGAAACGGCGCGCGGCCAGGAGATCCGGGGGGAAGGGCTGATCGGGCTGACCCGAGCCTTCTTCGCCGCCGGAGCCCGGCGGGTGCTGGTCAGCCTCTGGCCGGTGAAGGACCATGCCACGGCCGAGCTGATGCGGCGTTTCTACCGCGAGATGCTCCAGAACCATCGGGCTCCCTCCGCGGCGCTCCAGGCGGCGCAGGCCGGCCTGCGCAAAGAGTCCGGTTGGGAGGAGCACGACTGGGCGGGATTCATTCTCCAAGGCGACTGGCGTTGAAGGGGCTGGTTGGAGTGAAAATTTTAAGCGAGCGACAAGGAGGATCTCATGAAACCACTCAGCAGCAAGAAGAAGATTTACGAAGAGCCCAAAGCGAAAAAGCACAAGGAAGGAAAGGAAACCGGGTCCGTCCGCCCCTCGCCGGTGGATACCAACCCGTGGCCCGATCCGCCGCCGCCCCCCAAGGATTGAGCAAGCTCTTCCCCGGCTCCGCGCTTTCCCTGGCGGAGCCGGTCTCGTTTTCCACCTAACCCATCCGCCCACCGATCGGATCTACACCTGCGATCCGATGAAGGAGGGATGGATGAGCCCCCGCATTGTCAACGATTCCCACGACGAAGAGCTGCTCGCGGCCACCGCCCGCGGCGACCTGGAGTCCTTCCACCAGCTCTATCTGGGCCACGCCGGCCGGGTGATCGCCTACGCCCACCGTCTCTGCGGCGACCGCTCCTTGGCCGAGGACGTGGCCCAGGAGGTGTTCACCGCCGTGTGGACCAAGGCCGGGACCTACCGGACGGACCGTGGCGGCGTCGCTCCCTGGCTCTACACCCTCACCCGCAACAAGCTCGTCGACCTCTGGCGCCGCTCGGGGCGCAACCGGGAGTGCGAGGGGCTGGACGAGCTGCGCCTGCCGCAGCCGGAGAGAACGCCCGGCGACCTGCGCCTCACCCTCCGCCAGGCCCTGACCCGCGTCAACCCCGACCAACGCGAAGCCATCGAGATGGCCTATTTCCAGGGCTTGACCTACGAGGAGACGGCCCGCCGTCTGGCCCTCCCGCTCGGCACGCTCAAGTCGCGCATTCGGCTGGGGCTGCGGGGGATGCGGGAGGTGCTGGAGGGTGCGGTTTCAATCCCCGGCACGGCCGCGGCGGCGCGCTGAGCAGAGCCCTTCCCGGGATAGAGACGCCCCGTGGGAAAACCCCGCGCCGGAATGACTCCGACCGCGGTGCGAACGGCTCCGACCACGGTCGGAACGACTCCGACCGCAACGACTCCGACCGGGTGGTGTCCTAATTCAATGTGGGTGGTGGAGGGGCAGGTGGGGCGGCTTGATTTCCGCCCCACCATGGGGAGATCAGCAGAGATAGGTAGCGCAGCCCCCACCAGCGGACCTACAGGTATTAAAGCCACTGTCGCAGCCATCGCACACGCTATCGCGGTAAGTACCGCCCACAGCTTTCTTGAGGTCTCCCGATTCCTCCAAGCTTCTCAATGTCTCCTTCGCCAGCTTCAGCTTCTTAACCTGCTTCTTCATAACGCCTCCCTCGTTCAAAGTCGGGGACCCGCCCCCGGCCCGGGCATTCTAGCTCATCCTGAAGTGCTGCCGCCCTGCTAGAATGTCCCTCCAGGCGCGGCTAGGTTTGGCCGCCGAACGCCGGTCCCCCACAACCGGCCCGCCGCCTACTCCTGATCCTCCCCCGCCGCCTCATAGCGGGCGCCCTTGCGGTGCGAACGACTCCTACCGCAGTGCGAACCCCGGAATGCCCCCTCCCTCCGCCTGCGTTGTACCCCTTACACCCGCCGTCCGCGACGATGCGCGCAATGGGCGGCGCCGGGGGCGCGATATACTGGCCCGGCGTCACCCGGCTTACGCCGGCCGGTGATTCCCAGACCGGTTCCAGGAGGGGAGAGAGCCCCGATGTCCAGCTCAGCCACGGAGCACCACAACGCCGACCACTACCACCGGGTCATCATCCTGGGCTCGGGGCCGGCCGGTCTCACCGCTGCCCTGTACGCCGCCCGGGCCGACCTGGCGCCGCTGGTGCTGGAGGGCAACCAGCCCGGCGGCCAGCTCACCATCACCACCGACGTCGAGAACTATCCCGGGTTCCCCGAGGGCATCCTCGGGCCCGAGCTCATGGACCGCATGCGCGAGCAGGCGCGGCGGTTCGGCACCAAGGTCAAGTTCGAGGCCGCCGTCGAGGTGGATTTCGAGAAGCGCCCCTTCGCCATCCGCACCGACGAGACCACCTACCGCTGCGACGCCCTGATCGTCGCCACCGGCGCCACCGCCAAGCTCGACGGCATCCCCGGCGAGCAGGAGCTGATGGGCTACGGCGTCTCCGCCTGCGCCACCTGCGACGGCTTCTTCTTCCGCGATAAGGAGATCGTGGTCATCGGCGGCGGCGACTCGGCCATGGAAGAGGCCACCTACCTGACCAAGTTCGCCAGCAAGGTGACGGTCATCCATCGCCGCCGCGAGTTGCGGGCCTCGAAGATCATGCAGGACCGCGCCTTCGCCAACCCCAAGATCGCCTGGATCTGGGACTCGGTGGTCGCCGAGATCGCCGGCACCCGCGAGGGCGGCGTCACCGGCGTCAAGCTGCACAACAAGCGCACCGAGCTCGACAGCTTCTATCCCACTCAGGGCGTCTTCTATGCCATCGGCCACCAGCCCAACACCGCCATCTTCAAAGGCAAGCTGGAGATGAACGACGTGGGCTACATCAAGGTTCAGGAACCGACGACCAAGACCAGCGTCCACGGCGTCTTCGCCGCGGGCGATGCCATGGATCCCATCTACCGCCAGGCGGTCACCTCCGCCGGCACCGGCTGCCGCGCGGCCATCGACGCCGAACGCTGGCTTCAGGAGCTTCACGACTGATGCTTTCCCGGCCCACGTCCCAGATCAAGACCCTCGGCCAGCTCAAGGCGGCCGGCTACCGGCCCCGCTCCATCAAGCAGGAGATCCGCGACAACCTGCGGGCCCGTCTGAAGAGCGGCGGCCCCCTCTTTCCCGGCATCCTGGGCTACGACCGCACGGTGATCCCGTCGGTAGTCAACGCCCTCCTGGCCGGCCACGACTTCATCCTGCTCGGCCTGCGCGGCCAGGCGAAGACCCGCATCCTCCGGTCGCTCGTCACCCTCCTCGATCCCGAGGTGCCGGTGCTCGCCGGCGCGGAGCTCAACGACGATCCGCTCGCCCCCATCTCCACCCACGGCCAGCGTCTGGTCGAGGAGAGGGGCGACGACACGCCGGTCGAGTGGATGAGCGCCGAGCAGCGCTACAACGAGAAGCTGGCGACGCCGGACGTCTCGATCGCCGACCTGCTGGGCGACATCGACCCGATCAAGGCGGCGACGCGCAAGCTGACCTTCGCCGACCCCGAGGTGATCCACTTCGGGATCATCCCGCGCACCAACCGCGGCATCTTCGCCATCAACGAGCTGCCGGACCTCGCCCCCCGCATCCAGGTGGGCCTGTTCAACATCCTGGAAGAACGCGACCTGCAGATCCGCGGCTTCCCCGTGCGCATCCCGCTCGACATCCTCATGTGCTTCTCCGCCAACCCGGAGGACTACACGAACCGCGGCAGCATCATCACGCCGCTCAAGGACCGCATCTCGTCGCAGATCCTCACCCACTACCCGCCCGATGCCACGATCGCGGCGGACATCACGCGCCAGGAGGCCTGGACCGAGCGCGACGTCGCCAACGTCGTGATCCCCGAGGACGTCCGGCTGCTGGTCGAGGAGATCAGCCTGGCGGCGCGCGAGAGCGACCTGGTCGATCAGTCCTCCGGCGTCTCCGCCCGCGTCGCCATTTCGGCCCTGGAGCTGCTGGCGTCCAACCTGGAGCGCCGGGCCCTGGCGACGAAAGACAACCCGGTCTATCCGCGCCTCGCCGACCTGCAGATGCTGCTGCCCGCCATCACCGGCAAGGTGGAGATGGTCTACGAGGGCGAGCAGCAGGGTGCCGAGGTGGTGGCCCGCCGGCTCATCGGGCAGGCGGTCAGGAAGGTCTTCGACGCCCGCTTCCCCGAAGTCGGTAAGGAAGCCGGCAGCACCGGCGAGGACGACAAGGGTCCCTACGCCCGCATGATCCGCTGGTTCGCCGACGGCAACACGGTGACGATCTCCGACGAGCAGCCGTTCCCCGACTATGAGGCCGAGATCCTCCGCGTCCCCGGCCTCAAGGAACTGGTCGTCCGCCTGGGTTCGACCCGCGAAGAGCGAGCCCTCGCCGCCGAGATGGTCCTCGAGGGTCTCCACCAGCACCTGAAGCTCGCGCGGGCCGACCTGGACAGCCAGATCAGCTACAAGGAGATGGTCAAGTTCCAGCTCCTGAAGCCGCGCAAGGGCGGCGGCGGGCGAGACCGGGGGGATGTGAACTGACCGGATCGCCCTCCTAGTCTCGAAGAGTGGCTGGGAGGGCGAGATAAAGCCTGAAGCCCAGAAGCTTAGACCAACTTCCCGCGGTTAATAGCAGGGCTCGCCGCAGAGCGCGTCACAGTAGGCCAAACAGCCCTTTTCAGAGCCACAACATAAGTCGGTCGTTCCATCGGAGCAAGAGATTTCGAGTAACTGGCAAACTTTGGCCAAGCTCTTCGGCCTAGCGTGAGGGTGACGGAGGGTGCTTCGCTTCGATCTGGCGCCGAACGCCTCGGGAACGGCCAGCACAGACACCATCACCGTCAGCAGGAGTAACAGACGAGCCAGCCTCATAGACTTTCCTCCTTTCCCAACGTAGCTTCGACGAACAGGTGACCCGAGAGGTTCTCCCTCCCATCCTCCAAGGGAAGGATGGGAGGGCCGGATGAGACTCACTCTCACTCAAAGGAAGCTTCGATGCTACCCCCTATAAATGCAGGGCCCTCCACAGGTATCAACACAACTGACCAAGCAGCCGTTCACAGTGCCACAGCACTCATCGGTCCAGACACCACCGCAGTAGATGTCGAACCATTCGCAAACCTTGGCCATACTCTTTGCCTTGTGGTGAGAGTGGCTAAGGGCACCTCGCGGCTTCGCTTTGGCACCGAACGCCTCGGGAACCACCAGCAAGGACACCAGCAACGACAGCAGCAGTAGCAGACGAGTCAGCTTCATAACTTTGCTCCTTTCCCGGTCTGGGACAACGTTTGCGGGTATAGTAGTTTGGCCAATGTTCGAAGTCAACAGTTGTCTACTGAGGCTGCTCATCTGTCCGAGGAACGACCAACTCCCCTCCAGAGCGGGTGTACACTGACGATCTCACGGAGAGCCCACGTAGCATGCGCCACCAGTACCTCTACCTCGACCCCGACCTCATCAAGGCCCTCCTCGCCGGCCTCGACCTCCTGCGCCTGTTCAACCAGCTCGTGCTGGCGACCGGCGGCGACGTCGAGGAGGCCCAGGAGTGGATGCGCTACCTCCAGTCCGAGGGGCACATCCCGCAGAACATCGACCTCGAGGCCTTCTTCGCCAGCCTGCAGGAGCAGAACCTCGTGGGCCGGGACAGCGAGGGCGGCCTCCAGCTCACCACCGGCGGCGAGCGCCGCATCCGCAAGAGCGCCTTCGAGGAGATCTTCGCCACCCTCGGGCGCTCCGGCGCGGGCTACCACCCCATCCGCGCCTCCGGCGAGGGGATCGAGCGCCTCCCCGAGACGCGCCCCTACAACTTCGGCGACGACATCCACCTCCTGGACTCGGCGCGCTCGCTGCAGAACGCGTTCAAGCGCAATAATTCCGGGGGTTCCAGGAGGTCCGAGGACGACGACTTCAACCTCATGGAGGAGGACCTGGAGGTCTACGAGACCGAGCACCTGACCTCCTGCGCCACGGTAGTCGCCATAGACATCAGCCACTCGATGATCCTCTACGGCGAGGATCGGATTACGCCGGCCAAGACCGTAGCCTTGGCCTTGACCGAGCTGATCACCACCAAGTACCCCAAGGACGATCTCTCGGTGGTCCTCTTCGGCGACCAGGCCGAGCAGGTGTTCCTCTCCGAGATCCCCTACATCCAGGCGGGGCCGTACCACACCAACACCCGCGACGCGCTGCAGCTCTCCCGCAGCATCCTGGCCCGGCAGAGGCAGCCGAACAAGCAGATCTTCCTCATCACCGACGGCAAGCCCTCGGCCATCACCGAAGGCGGAAGGGTCTACAAGAATCCCTTCGGCCTCGACATGCGGATCGTCAACCTCACCCTGGAGGAGGCCGACCTCTGCCGCCGCCAGAAAGTAGTGATCACGACCTTCATGCTGGCCACCGACACGATGCTCACCCAGTTCGTCGAGAAACTGACCCAGATCAACCGCGGCCGGGCCTACTTCGCCTCGCCCTACAACCTGGGCGAGTTCATCCTGGCGGACTACATCAGGAACCGCCGGCGGCGGGTGCGATGATGCGAAAGACCGCGCTGCTCCTCCTCGCTCTCTCGGTTCCTGTCTCGGGTTGCGCCTCGAGCCCTGCGGCTGATCGACCCTCAGCCGCCGCCCCTTCCCACCCCGCCGCGGAGCCGGAGATCTTCGAAGCGGTCTTCCGCTACCAGTTCGACCACAACGCATCGGGCATTCAGAAGAAGGCGGAGAAGTTCTGTCTGGAGTTGCCCGGCGAGAGGTCGCCGGACGCGGTGTTCCTTCGCCGGTTCGAGGGCAACCAGCCGCCGGTCCTGTCCGCCGAGCAGTGCGAGCGCAAATCGGGGAAGAGCCTCTACTTCCGGATCGCCAAGCTCCAATGGATCAAGGACGACGAGGTCTGGGTCCGCGGCGGCTATTGGGAAGGCAACCTCAGCTCTTCTCTCGAGTCCTACCGCGTCGTCTTCGAGAACGGCAAGTGGGTGGTAAAGGGAGAGAGGATGCACGCGATCTCGTAGGATGCGATCAGCGGCGGCGTTTGGGCAGGCGACCACAGGACGCAGTGTGCTTGAGCAGATGTCTGTGTGACTGTCTCGTGTAGACCGAACCTCGGGGATTTGAGACCAACTGTCGATTCCTGACGTCCCTCTGGAGGGCTTTGTCCAGCGTGCAAACGGTACGCGCACCGCTGGCCCGGACAAGGCCGAGGACGTGGAGATCATTGGAGACACAGAGACCGGTGGTCTCTAACTTGACCTCCTCTTCGGCGATCTCCGTCTCAGGGATCAGTCGTGCTCGCCCGGCCCGGAGCAGAGCACGCACGAATCGACGCGGCTCTCCCAAACGGTCCAACTCCGTTGCCAGGCGCCCGCCAATGACCAGCTCGCCACCACCACCCACCAGCCAATCGATCACAGGAGAGAAGTGCTCTTCCGCTGGATCACTGAAGACCCGGGAGGCCAGGTTCGCGTCGATGATCACGCACATGGATCAGATCCCGAGAAACCGCCGCTCCTCTTCCAGGATGAACTTCCGATATCCTGAGGGAGCGTTTACGATGTTCCCAAGCTTATCGAGGTTCAGTCGATGAATCTCGATCCCTGCCGCTCCTCTCTCGAAATACAACAGAGAAACATCTTCAGGTTGAAGCCCGTATTTCTGGTCCCGGATATCCATGCGGATGCGATCGACGAGATAATCGCTGTGCGTCTCGATGAGAAAACGCTTGCCCGCTTGTTTGGTGAGCGCTGCGAGAAACGAGCCTAGCTCAGACTGCGCTTTGGGATGGAGGTGGACCTCCGGTTGCTGGAGCAGGAGCGTCCGGCCGCGACCCGCACGCAGACAGTCGACCACTATCGGCAAAGCCTGGCTCACTCCGTAACCAACGTCGACGAGATTGACGATGGTACGGCCAATCCGGAGCAACAGTTGGAACGGGTCGCTCTGACTTGGACCTAATCGACGCACCTCGATACTCTCAAACAATCCTGACTGTTTTCCGAAGCCGTCGATATCCCGCTTCAGAGCATCCCAGACCGGTCCGCCCTCGAAGGAAGCATTCGCCAGAACCATCGGAACATGCGAGCCTTCGGGATCGGCGATCTCCTGTACAGGATCATAGGTCCTCCGAGGTCTCGTTCTGATTGGAGAAAACGCATACGGGCGAGATTCAAGGATGGGGAAGTACGACAGGTCTTCAATAGTCTTCACATCCTTTCTCGACACCGGTAGAGCGGGAATCTCTTCCGTGGTTATCAGCCACTTCAAAACAGAGGTCGCCCAATGGGGAATCAACCCCATCGGAGCGGTGGGCAGATCATCTCCGTCAAAGCTCGCCTCGCCTGAGGGCGTCTTGAGTTTGAGAGACGCGACTTCCAGCTCATCTCTGTGTCCTCTGAACCTGTATCCGACGTCGACTTGATGGCTTGCCCCCTTGAATCGCCACGTCATCAGGGCAGGTTGCCCTCTATGCGAGGAGAACTCACCGCTGAATAGAGCGGATTCTTGGGGCGTCTCGCCTGTCCACCCAGCGCAGATACTGAATCGGGATGTCGAGTCACCTGGGAATCCGAGCGATGAGGCAATCTGGTCATAGGAGCCGAGCAGAAAAGGCTCCTCGTTGAAGTCGATCTCCTGTTTACCAGAGGCAACGTCCAACGCCAGCCGCGCCATCGCCAGCAGCGTCGACTTGCCCGTGCTGTTCTCCCCGACGAGGATCGTCAGGGGCGCCAGGGGCACCTCGTGCCGCCCACGGAAGCAGCGGACGTTCTCGATGATCAGCCGGTCCATGTCTTCGCCTCTCCCCGACGGCGGCCCAAGGCTTCGCCTCCTCGGTATCGGCTAAAGACTATATCCGGGAGTCCGTGGAACCAAACGGCGCCTACATCCTTCTCAGGAAAGATTCTTGCAAGCAATCATCCCAGGGGGCTGCCGTCCGGAGCGCGCGCACCGACACCCAGGAGAGACAGGAAACCCACCTTCTTACATCGTCGCGGCAGTTTCTCCATCCCATGCCTCTCCGCCGGTCGCACGCCCGGGAAAGGAGGATCATGGCTGACGACAAGAACCCCAACGCTTCCTCGCAGGGACAGACAGGCGCGGCAACCCTCACGCCGGAGCACCACCAGACCCAGGCCGCGGCGGGCTCGCCCCAGGCCGGAACCGCTCCGGGCGGTCAGACCGCCACGGCCGCCACCACGGCGGCGACCAGCACCCCCGGCTCCACGACCGGCGGCACCTCGCCGGGAGGCGCCAGTGCCGGCAGCTCCACGAGCCCCTGGAGCCCAGGGAGCAGCGCCAGCACCTCCTCCTCTTCGCCGGGGCTCTCCCGCCAGGAGCCGTCGTTCCCGTCGCTGGGATCGCTCGGTCTCTGGAATCCTTTGGCGCTGATCGACCGCTTCTTCGACGACTTCCTCGGCTATGGCGGCCTCGGCCGCGGCTCGAGCCTGTCCTCGGGCTCCCGAGATCTCGGCCGCACCACCGGCCAGAGCCTCTGGTATCCCCAGGTCGAGGTGCGAGAGCGGGACGGCAAGCTGGTCGTCTGTGCCGACCTGCCAGGGATGCGGAAGGAGGACGTCCACGTCGAGATCCGCGACAAGGCCCTCGTCCTCGAAGGCGAGCGGCAGCAGGAGAGCGAGCAGCGTGAGGAGGGCTTCTACCGGAGCGAGCGGAGTTACGGGCGCTTCCACCGCACCATCCCGCTGCCGGAGGGGGTCAATCCCGAGCAGGCGCAGGCCAACTTCAAGGACGGCGTGCTCGAGATCACCGTCCCCCTGCCGCAGCGCCAGTCGCCGCAGGGCCGCAGGATCGAGATCACGTAATCCTCTCGGAGCGGGCTGCCGCCGTGCGGCCCGCTCCGAACCTTCCGCGACAAGGGTAGAATCCCGGCCTGACTCAGGAGGGATTCCAGGTGATGATGCCCTTTCGCCGCTCCATGCCGTTGCTGCTGCTGGCCGTTCTGGCCGCGTGCGGCCGCTCCGAGAAGCCCACCCCTCCCTTGAAAGTCGATGCCTGCGAGCTCTTCACCGCCGCGGATGCCGCGGCCATCGCCGGCGAGTCCATCGCCGCCATGAGCAGCACCATCGACGAGGCCCGGGGCCGCGATCCGGGACAGTGCATCTACAACAGCGGCAACCTGGAACAGCCGCGCATCCTCAGTCTGCTCATCCGCCAGCACCGCAGCCCCGAGGCGGCGAAGCGGGTGCAGGAGGCCAGCCGCGCGACTTTCGAGACGATGACCGGGGGCCACGTGCAGGACGTCCCGGGCCTCGGCGACGGCGCGCTGTGGATCGGCGGACGCCTCCAGCAGCTCCACGTGCTCCGCGGCGCCGTTCAGCTCGTCATCACCGTTCAAAGCCCGGATGGGACGGACCAACTGAAGCCGGCGCGCCAGATCGCCGAGAAAGCTCTGGCGCGGTTGAGCACGGTCGCCAAGACCTGACCGGACGTGAAACCTGGATCCTCGCCGACGGCCGCCGCGGACCGGCAATCCTGCCCGAATTGCGGCGAGACGGTGCCGCTCGCCACGGCCGCCTGCCCTTTCTGCAAAGCGAGCCTCCTCGTCGACGTGGCACTGGCGGCGCCGGTGGACGACGAGCGGATTCGCTATCAGCTCGCCCGGGCCATCGCATCCCTCGGCCCCCCGGCGCCGGGCTTCTCCACCGCCCAACGGGCTCTGGCGGACCCCCGGCCGGTGCTCGCCCGGGGGATCTCGCGGCTCGCGGCCCGGCATCTCCTGGAGTCCCTGGCGGATTTCGGCCTCTCCGGCACGGCCGAGCCGGCCGGGACCGTGGCCCCACGGAGCGCGTCGGGCGGGCGCCGACTGGCAATGGCGGCGACATGGGCCGCGTTGGGCGCCGTGACGATCGCCGGCGCCTTCCTCGCCACGCGCCACGTCGCGCCGTCCGTCCACCGCGGCGCCGCTCCATCTCACGCCGGCCTCGCCCAGACGCGCTCGATCCCCTGGTCCTCGCCGAGCCCGTCGCTCTCCCTCAAGGACCTCTCGGCCCTCGCGGCGCCGGCCACCGTGGAGGTCCGCTGCGGGGATCGCCGGTCCACAGGTTTCTTTGGAGCGCGGGACCTGGTCCTCACCCTCGCCCAGGTGACCGAGGGCTGTCCCGCCGTGGAGATCGTCTCCGCCGGCCGCGGGACGCTCAGGGGGCAGGTCACGGCCCAGGACGCCCGGCTTGGCGTGACGCTGATCCGGGTGACCGGATCCGGCGCCGAGCCCCTGCGTCTTGGGGATGCCTCGTCACTCCACAGCGGCGAACGGGTCGCCATCCTCGGAGGGCTCGGGCCGGGAGGGCCGGCCCTGCGAGAGGCCCGGATGGGGACGATCGCCCGTAAATTTGGGGGAGTCGCCTATCTGGCCCTCGAAGGCGACATTCAGCCCGGCGACGCCGGCGGCCCGGTGATGGACGAACATGGCTACGTGGTGGGCGTGGTGGCCGCAATGGAGAAGACAGGTGGCGAGCCCTTCCTCCTCCCCATCAACTACACCTATGACGAGTCTCACCTGCTGGAACGGCCCAGCCCGGGGCCGAATCTCAAGCGGTGGAAGGCCCTGCTCGCCGAGGCGGAGCTGGCCGAGAAGCTCCGTGTCGAGCCGACTCCGGACTCCGGCACGCCACCCCTGCAGCCATCTCAGCCGTCTCCCTCGATCCAATAATCCAGGGCCACGGCGATCCCCTTCCGATACGGCAGCGACAGCCCGATGACCGCCACCGCCGCCAGGCAGACAAGGACCTGACCGATCCAGACCACCCGCGGGTGGATGAGGAACATGGCGACCACGAGCACCCCCGAGAGCCCGGCCGTGCTCATGTACATGAAGAACCAGGTGTCCCCCAGCCGGCGCTCGAAGTCGAGGCCGCACACGGGACAGACCTCGAACAGCCGGTTCCAGCCGGCGAAGAGCCGCCCCTCGCCGCACCGCGGGCAGTGCAGGCGGAGGCCGCGGGAGAGGGCCTGGAGAAGGGTGAGGCCGCGAGGTTTCATGGTCTGGATGTTAGTTCTATCCTGTCGGGGTGGTGAGGACCCGACGACTCCTGGCTGCAATTTGCCCACTTACGGTATAAACTCCCTGAACCCATGTGGTCCGATCATCTCTCCGAGGATCAACGACAACGGCTCGCCGCGCGATTGCGGGCGATCCTCCCCGCCCCCTCGCCGCACGCCCGCGGGGCGCAGACCCCTCTTCGCTCCGGCGGCAAAACCGAGCCCTCTCCCCTGCAGGTGGCGGAGGAACTGCGCGCGCTGCCGGGGTTCATCTGGCTGGACGGCGGCGAGGAGGGGCACCGGCTCTATGCCCAGCCGCGGGCCGTGCTCTCCTTCCGCACCGGGTGGGCGGCCGTCTCCGGACCGGGCGGCCGGGCCAAGTTCCCGGTCGGCAGCTTCGATCTGCTGGAGGCGATCTTCGCGGCGTGGGGGGGCGCGGGAAACGGGGCGACGCTGGTAGGCTATCTCGGCTATGAGCTGGGCGGCGATCTCGAGCCCCTTCCGCCGCCGCCGCCGGACGACCTCGAGCGCATCCCCACCCTCTTTCTGGGACTCTACGATGCGGCCCTGCGCTGGGATGGGCAGGGCTGGACCTTGGAATCGACGGACGCCTGGCGCGCGGCCGGGGCCCCGGACCCGGTGGCCGAGGCCGAGCGCCGGCTCGATGCGGCTCGCCGGCGGCCCGCCTCCGAGGTGCCGGAGGGCGCGCTGACGTCGGGCGCCGTGGTGAGCCGTCCCAGCCGCGGCGGCTTCCAGGCGGCGGTGTCCCGTGTCGTGGAGCGCATCGCCAGCGGCGAGATCTACCAGATGAACCTCTGCCGACGGCTGGAGGCCCGGGTGCTGGCGCGCCATCTCTGGCCGTTCTACCTGCGGCTGCGGGCGGTGAGCCCGGCCGAGCGCGGCGCCTTCCTGGACCTGGGGCGCAGCCGGGCCGTGCTCTCCATCTCCCCGGAGCGGTTCCTCACGGTTCAGGGCCGCGACGTGGAGACCCGGCCCATCAAGGGCACCCGCCCCCGCGGCGCCGACCCCCGCCAGGACCAGGCTCTCGCCCGCGAGCTGCTGGAGAGCGAGAAGGACCGCGCGGAGCTGACCATGATCGTGGACGTGGCGCGCAACGACCTGGGGCGGGTCTGCGAGACCGGCAGCGTGCAGCTGGCAGGCCACGCCGAGCTGATGACCCTGCCCACGGTGCACCACACGGTCTCCACGGTGCGAGGCCGCCTGCGCCCGGACGTCGGAGTCCCGGAGCTGCTGCGGGCCACCTTCCCGCCGGCGTCCATCACGGGCGCGCCCAAGATCCGCGCCATGTCGATCATCGCCACGGAGGAGGAGCGGCGGCGCGGCCCCGCCATGGGGGCCCTGGGCTGGATTTCCCTGGGCGGCGACCTCGACCTCGCCGTGGCCATCCGCACCGCGGCCGCGATGAACGGGGTCGCCGTCTATCACGCCGGCTGCGGCATCGTGGCCGACTCGGACCCGGAGCTGGAGCTCGCCGAGAGCGACGCCAAGGCCCGGGCCTTCCTCACCGCCCTGGGGACGGGCGAGACCTCTTGAGCCTCTCCTGGTGGAACGGGCGGACCGTCCCGGCCGGGGAGGTCCACATCTCCCCCGACGACTCCGGCTTCCTCTTCGGCGACGGCCTGTTCGAGACGCTACGAGTGGACGACGGCCGGGCCCGGGACGTCGAGGCCCATCTCGATCGCCTGCTGGCCGGCCTCCGCCGCGTGGAAATCGAGCTGCCCGAAGACCGGCGCGCTCTGGAGGCGGCCGTGGCGGAGGTCGCCGCCGCCGCGCCCCGGCCCGTGGCGCGGCTGCGCATCACCGTCACCCGCGGCGCGCGGCTCGTCACTACGGCCTCCTACGAGCCGCCGGAAGAGAACCTGTACCGCCAGGGCGTCTTCGTGCGGCTCCTCCCTGCCTACCGCATCGACTCGGGCGGTCCCCTCGCCGGACTCAAGAGCCTCTGCTATCAGGGGAACCGGCTCGCTTTGCGCCAGGCGGAGTCCCGTGGAGACTGGGAGGCCCTGCTGCTCAACGAGCACGGCCGGCTGGTGGAGGGATCGCGCTGCAATCTCGCCGTAGTCCTCGCGGACCGGGTCTTCACGCCCCCGGCGAGCGATGGCTGCCTGCCCGGCACCGTGCGCCGCCGGCTGCTGGAGACCGGGGCGATCGAGGAGCGGCCCCTCTCTCCCGGCGATCTCGCCGCGGCCGGCGAGGTGCTGTTGATGAACAGCCTGATCGGCGTGCTGCCCGTGTCGCGGATCGACGGGCAGGAGATCCCGGTCGGCCCTACGGCGGAGCGGCTGCGGAGAGCGTGGGCAGCTCGCCTCCCACCACCCGCTTGACCACCGCGCCCGGCGGAAAGCGGGTGCTCGCCTCCGCCTCGTTGACGATGGCGAGAGTCTGGAGGTCCACGGTCGAGGGGTGGCGTTGCGCGAAATCCCGCAGCGTCATCTCGCCCGGCAGGCTCACCACGGCGATCCTCTTGGGCTGCACCTCCAGCGCGCGGCGGTCCCGCACCGGGCCGAAGGTCGCGATCGTGCCGGAGAGGACCTCCTCGTAGCGCTGCCAGCTCTGCGTCCCGGTGAAGCCGAGGATCTGGTAGACCTTGCCGTTGTGCTCCACGAAAGAGGCGATCCCCTGATAATCGACCGATGACCCCTGGATGCCGAAGACCCGTGAGACCGCCGTCAGGCCGTTCGGGCTCACCTGGACCTCCTGGCCGGACTGGACGCCTTGCTGCGCGAAGAACCGCTGCGCCGCCGCCTGTGGCGAGCTCTGATCGGAGAGGCTCACCATCACGGCAGCGTCCTGGTTGGGGCTGATGGCACCCACGGCGGAGCGCTCGTTGCTGGTCTTCCAGCCGTCGGGGAAACGGATCTGGAACCCCAGCTCCGGCTGCACGAACGTGCTCCCCACGAAGTACCCGTCGCGCGGGTTCTGGCCGAAGACGACGTTGTCGAGCGTGCGCACGTACTCGTCGCGGTTCACGGTCCGGCCCGAGAAGTCGCCGCCGAGCCTGGCGACCTCGCCGCTGATGGTGCGGATGCGCTCCTCCTCCGTGGGATGGGTCGAAAGCCAGCCGGGGATCCGCCCGGACCCTTGCGCCGCGCTCACCCGGCGCAGCACCTCGAAGACCCGCGGCATCTCGCGCGGATCGTAGCCCTGCTGAAACATGTAACGCAGCCCGAGCTGGTCGGCCTGGCGCTCGTCGTCGCGGCTGTATTTCAGGAACAGGACCTGGAGACCCTGCGCGGCCAGGTTGCTCAAGTCGGCCACCGCGGGGCTGAGGATCGCGCCGGCGAGGAGCCCGATCTGCGCCAGCTCCTGCTTGCTCATCTGCGTCACGCTGTGACGGGCCGTGACGTGGCCGATCTCGTGGCCGATGACGCCCGCCAGCTCGGCCTCGGAGGTCAGATGGGTCATCAGGCCGCGCGTCACGTAGACGTGGCCGCCGGGGATGGCGAACGCGTTCACCACCGGATCGTCGATCACCCGGAACGTCCAGGCCAGATTGGGTCGCTCGGACGCCGCGGCGAGCTTCTGCCCGATCCGGTTGACGTACTCCTGGAGCTTCGGATCGGGATAGAGCCCGAGCTGCTGCCGGACCTGCTGGTCGTTGTCGAGCCCCATCTGGATCTCCTGCTGCTCGGAGATCAGGGCGAGCTGGGGCCTGCCGGTGGCCGGGTTCGTCGAGCAACCCCCGACGGCGAGGAGAGCGATCGCCAGACCCGCAGCCGCGGTACGTTTCCAAAGCTGTCTCAGGCGGTCCATCGATCACCTCCCTGCGAAGAGCCGTTTTGCAAGACGGATGCCCCGCGGCGCAACCCTTGCATTCCCGGCCAAGGCCATGAAGATCACCGTCCTGACCGGCCTCGAAAAAGCCGATCCCAAAGCCTATGACGCCGTGGCGGACCAGGTGGCCGCGGCGCTGAATGAGAAGGGGCACACGGCCTCCGTGCTCGGAGTGTACGACGACCTCCGCAAGCTGATCTCGGACCTCACCCGGCAGAAGCCGGACCTGGTGTTCAACCTCCTGGAGAGCTTCGGCAAGAGCAACTCGGGCGACATCGGGGTGGCCGGAGTGCTGGACCTCCTCGGCCTGCACTACACGGGAGGCGGCCCCGGCGAGCTGTACCTGCGGCAGGACAAGGGGCTGGCGAAAAAAGTCCTCGCTTTCGAGAACCTCCTCTATCCCCACTTCGCCGTGTTCTCCCAGAATTCGGACTTCGAAACCGCCGGCAACCTCCGGCTGCCGCTCTTCGTCAAGCCGCTGACGGCGGACGCGTCGATCGGCATCGACGGCGACTCCCTGGTGCGGGATACGACCTCGCTGATGAAGCGGGTCATCACCATTCACGAAAAGATCAAGGACAGCGCCCTGGTCGAGGAGTACATCGAGGGCCGGGAGCTCTACGTCGGCGTGCTGGGCAACCGGGAGCCGGTCCCCCTGCCGCCGGTCGAGGTGGACTTCACCGGTTTTCCCGAGGGCGAGCCGAAGATCCTCGGCACCAAGGCCAAGTGGAAGAAGAACAGTGCCGAATACAAGGGGACGAAATCCGTGCTGGCCGACCTCCCGGACGAGCTGCGCGCGAAGCTCCAGAAGACCGCCGTGGACGCCTACCGCGCCGTGCGCGTGCGCGACTACGGCCGGGTCGACCTCCGCCTCACCGAAGCGGGCGAGATCTACGTCCTGGAGGTCAACGCGAGCTGCTACCTGGAAAAGGACAGCGAGTTCTCGATGGCGGCCCAAGCGGCCGGCATCGAGTTCCCGGACCTGGTGGAGCGGATCGCCGAGCTGGCGGTGGAACGGTATGGGTGAGCTTCGCGCTCAGAACGCTACCTCAATGCGGAGCAGGCAGACCAGGGCGTTTGCCACCCGCGGGTCGGTGTTCGGATTGAAGACATACTGCAGGTCGGGTTGGATATTGAGCCAGGAGTTGATACGGGAACGGTAGGCCAGCTCGAGCGTCAATTCGGATCGGTCGACGCGTTGCCCCGTTTGCCGCCGCTGTTCGATGAACGGGCTGCCGTTATGGGCCGCAGCCATGCCGAATCCGATTTCGTCCTGCTTGCGGCCCGGGATCCAGCCGGCGAGGTCGACCCCGCCACCGGTGTAGAAGCCGAAACGGTTCACGCGAGAGTCGCCGAGGCCGATTTGGCCGAACACTCGCAGCCGGCGTCCGAGCTCGTTCTCGTACACGATCGCATCGCCGATCACGTACGCGCCTGAGCTTCCCTGGTGGGTCAGAGGCGTGCCGTTTCCTCGCGTTCGGACGAGGTCGTCGAAGCTCGCCGTGTAGTGCCACATGCCGACCGCCAGCTTGGCCTCATAAGGAGGCAATTGCGCTTCTCTGCCGAGGAGAAACCGGTGTGGCCGCTGCGGCCTCTCTGGCGGGGTTGGGCGGTAGAGGAAAGCCGCCTCGCTGACGATGAACAGGCCGTCTGCCTTCGCGAAGACGTCCCGCCCGGTCGGGCGCTCGACAGGCACGCCGTCGAGCACGGCACCGCGGAGCACGACACCCGCGAGGGGCTTGACCTCGAAACGGGCACCGACCGCCGTATGCGGGAAGACGGACGGGCCGCCCTTACCGCTCTGCGAGAGCTCCGGGCCCATACCGAAGGACGCGTTGAGGAAGAGGTCCGCGGCGTGGAGGTGGTAGAACTCGCTGTTCACATCGTAGAGCCCGACCAGGGCCGAAAACCTGTTACTGAAAAGGTTCTGTTGAATCCACGCCTCTTCGAGCGTCCATTCCTGCGCAGCTTCAATGCTGCTCACGCCCTGGGCATCGCCGGCAAAGCGGCTGGGTCGGCCCCCATGGATCGCGAGGCCATCGAGAAAAACCGTCGCCCCGCGCCAGTTGGCGAGACGTTCCATGTCGAGCGTGAGCAGCAGGTTCAGGTTGCCGAGGTATGTCGCGCCGCGTCGCGCACCACCCGACAGGTCTGCGAAGCCTTCGGCGTCGTAGATGAGAGCGGGGCGGAAGCCATGCTCCACGAGCGTCTGGTAGGCCGGTTGCACCGCGCTCGTGGGGCGGCCGGCTCCCTGGCCTCGGGCGCCGGCCGCGCCCGACAGCAACGCGGCAACGCCCAGCGAGGCTGCGACGACCTGGCGCTTCAAGAGGAGCGTCTCCACCGCGGAGCGAGACGGAGGTGAGAGGCGGGCTTCATCTCAGCCGATATCTTCCCTATGAGCTTCGTTCCACCCCATTTGCTTTCATGCTACTTCCCTTCGGGAGTGCTCTTCAAGCCCTCTCCTGAAGGCCTCTGGGAGTTGGAGCGACATCGCGCAATTATTTTAGTCGTTGACAAACTTAGAGTTCGTCCTATAATCAAGAATCTGTTGTTGTCAGCAGTAGCACAACAAGGCAGAGAGGAGAAATCGCTATGAATCCGCAGCACCGTTTCCGCGGCTTGATGATGTTGCTCACGGCCCTTGCGGCGTTCGCGTTCACCGCGGCGCTCTCTTCCGCTCCCGGCACCAGCCGTCCTGCCGAGGCGTCGGCGGATACGAAGGTCGGGGGCCTGCTCCGCAGTTCGGCAAAGGCCTCTTCGTCTTCGTCGTACACGCTCTTCGAGAGCGGACAGGTGCGACCGCTCGCCATGTCTCCGGACAAGCAGCACCTGTTCGCCGTCAACACGCCTGACAACCGCCTCGAGATCTTCCGCATCCGAGACCATGGGCTCATCCACACCGCCTCCATCCCGGTGGGCCTCGAGCCCGTCGCCGTCGCGGCCAGGACCAACCACGAGGTCTGGGTGGTCAACCACCTCTCGGACAGCGTGAGCGTCGTCGAGCTCGACGAGGACGGCGACGACCTGACCGGGCAAGTCGAGCGCACGCTCCTCGTGGGCGACGAGCCGCGCGACATCGTCTTCGCCGGACCGGGGCGCAAGCGGGCGTTCATCACCACCGCGCACCGGGGCCAGAACATCCCGTTCGATCCCCAGCTCACGGCCCCGGGCGTGGGGCGCGCGGATGTCTGGGTGTTCGACGCGGACGAGCTCGGCAGCGCCCTGGGCGGTACGCCGCTCGCCATCGTCACCCTCTTCACGGACACTCCACGCGCTCTCGCGGTGACGCCCGATGGCACCCGCGTCTACGCCGCCGGCTTCCACACCGGCAACCGGACCACCATCATCCACGAGAGCTCGATCCCGAACGGCTTCGGTCCGGACGGCGTCGCGGGACCTGCCACCAACGCCGAAGGCCGCCCTGCGCCCGAGGTCGGGGCCATCGTCAAGTGGAACGGCACTCACTGGGTCGACTCGCTCGTCCGCTCTCGCGACCCGTTCGTGAAGCTCTCGTTGCCCGACAAGGACGTGTTCGTGCTCGACGCCATGACCAACCCACCGCGCCAGCTCCCGGGAGCAGCCGGCTTCTTCCAGGGCGTCGGCACCATCCTGTACACGATGGCCGTCAATCCCGTGAATGGCAAGGTTTACGTCGCCAACACCGAGGCGAACAACGCCGACCGATTCGAGGGCCCGGGGACCTTCGCCGGACACAGCCTGCGCGGCCATCTGCACGAGAGCCGCATCGCCGTGCTCTCCCCCGGGGGCGGCGTGGCGGCGAGGCACCTCAACAAGCACATCGACTACGGCACCTGCTGCGCGCCGATCCCGAACGCCGAGAACGCCCGGTCCCTCGCCTTGCCCTTGGGGCTGGCGGTGACCGGCAACGGCGCGACCCTCTACGTCGCGGCCCTGGGGTCCGGCAAGGTGGGGGTCTTCTCCACCGTGCAGCTCGAGACCGACACGTTCGTGCCGAGCACGGCGAGCCAGATCCCCGTGAGCGGCGGCGGCCCCACCGGCCTCGTCCTCGACGAGGATCGAGGGCAGCTTTACGTGATGACACGTTTTGACAACGGGATCTCGATCCTTGACACGAGGACGCGAGCGGAGGCGGCGCACCTCCAGATGCACAACCCGGAGCCGCCGAGCATCGTGACCGGCCGCCGGTTCCTCTATGACACCAAGCTCTCGTCGAGCCACGGCGACTCCTCCTGCGCGAGTTGCCACGTCTTCGGCGATTTCGACAGCCTGGCGTGGGATCTCGGCAATCCGGACGAGAAGGTGATCGACAACCCCGGCCCCTTCAACAGCGAGCTCATCAACCTGCTCACAGGGCAGCCCATGGAGCCCATCTTCCATCCGATGAAGGGCCCGATGACGACGCAGAGCCTGCGCGGCATGGCCAATCACGGCCCGATGCACTGGCGCGGTGACCGCACCGGCGGCAACGACGCGCCGAGCGCCCAGCCGGACAACGGGACCTTCGACGAGCGCGCGGCGTTCGCCAAGTTCAACCCGGCGTTCATGGATCTGCTCGGCCGCGACAGGCCCCTCTCGCAAGAAGAGATGAATGCGTTCACCGACTTCATCCTCCGGGTCAGCTATCCGCCGAACCCCAACCGGCCGCTCAACAACGTGCTCACCGCGGATCAGGAGGCCGGACGCCGGCTCTTCGACACCCTCAACTGCGGTATCCCGTCGGCTCCGGATTTCAACGGCGCTATCCTCACGTGCAGCAGTTGCCACACGATCGACCCGAACGCCAACCCCGGCACCGCGGCGCCCGGTCTTTTCGGCTCGAACGGCCGCTCGAGCTTCGACTTCGTCCCACAGCTCTTCAAGACTCCCCATCTGCGTAACCTCTATCAGAAGGTCGGGAAGTTCGGGAATCCCGAGAACCCCGGGTTCCTTGGAGGTGACAACGGCTTCAAGGGAGATCAGGTTCGCGGCTTCGGGTTCCTCCACGACGGGAGCATCGATACGGTGTTCCGCTTCGTGCATGCGCTCAGCTTCTCGGAGCTCTCAAACGGGGCCGGCAACAACAGCATCCCGGAGGGGCCGGAGGGGGAGGTCCAACGGCGGCAGCTCGAGGCGTTCATCCTGGCCTTCCCCACTAATCTGGCACCCGTCGTGGGCCAGCAGATCACACTCACGGCCGCGAGCTCCGCGGCGGTGGGCTCCCGCATCAATCTCCTGCGCCAGCGCGCGGACGCCGGGGAGTGCGATCTCGTCGCCAAGACCTGGATCGACGACGACGAGGCCGGCTTCCTGTACGTGGGATCGGGATTGTTCAGGAGAGATCGGCGCGGGCAGCCGCCCATCACCGACGCGGCGCTGCGGTCTCTGGCCAAGGACTCCGGCCGCCCCGTGACGTACACCTGCGTGCCGCCCGGCTCCGGAGAGCGCATCGGCGTGGACCGCGATGGGGACGGCGCCTGGGACGGCGACGAGCGACGCGCTCATACCGATCCGGCGGATCCGGACAGCAGGCCTTGATCCAGCAGGCCCGGCTTCCCTGGGGCGGTTGTTCCAGATGCTCATTAATAAGGGCGCCGCCCTTCCAACTCCAGGGACACGAGACGGGCCAGCAGGGTGGCTGGGAACAACTGGCCGATGACGGCTTCCAAGGTGGCGAGGCTGCGGGCGACCGGGTGCAGCGGCACGATGTCCCCATACCCGGTGGTGGTGAGCGTCACGAAGCTGAAGTAAAGCAGGCGCCCGCGGTAGAAGACCGCATCGGCGTTCAGGCCGGCCGGCACGTTGGCGAAGGCTGCCGGCACCAGCACGTTCAGCAGCCCATAGAAGTGTGCGAACAGGAGCCCGAGGACGAGGTAGAGCGCGATGGCGCCCTGGACGCGGTGCCACGTCACGCGCCCGGGCCCGAACGCCGCGCGGCCGATGACCCCGCCCAGCGCCGCCAAGGCCACGACCGCCGAGCCCCGCGCCAGGACGGCGCTCAGGGCCGTCGGTCGGTCGATGATCGCCGTGGCCAAGCCCACCGTCGTGGCGGCCAGGATCACCGCCACCGCGGTACGGCGGCCGGAGACCACCAGCACGGAGAGGACGCCCAGCAGCGCCCAGACCACGCTGGCGGCGAGCTGCCCGATCACGCCCAGCCCGACGAGCGGGGTCACCACGAAGATCAGCAGCAACAGGCAGGCGAGCAGCGCCGTGAGGCTCGGCTCGCGCACGCGCTCCTGCCAGGGCACGGGGCTGTCGACGGCGGGGGGCATGGCATCAAGTATCCGCCGCGGGCTCCGTCGCGGCAAGGCGTCGCTGGCGCGCGGCCTCCGCGGCCAACCAAGCTGGGCGCTGAGAGAACCTAGGGCTGGGGCGTCTCTCCCAGAATCGTCGCCACCACCGCCGAAAAGTCCAAATCGGCCGCCCCGCTTTCTACGGCCGAGTCCAGCCAGGCTCGCGCTGCGGCGGCGACCTCGAGGTCGCGGTCGGCCGCCGCCGCCGCCTCGGCCACCAGGCGGAGGTCCTTGGCCGCGTGGCGCAGCTTGAAGCTGGGCGGATAGTGACCCGACTCGATATTGGCCCGCTTGGCCCGTACCACCGGGGCCAACTGCGAGCCCGCGAGCATGTCGAGCAGCGGCGCCCGGCCAAGGTCCAGCGCCTCACCCAGCGCCAGCGCCTCGCCGAGGGCGACGATGGACGTCCCCAGCACCAGATTGGCGACCAGTTTCATCGCGGCGCCGGCTCCCGGGCCGCCGACGTGGCTCACGGAACCGAGCGACTCGAGGATCGGCCGCACCCGCTCGAGGTCTTCATCCCGGGCGCCGACGAAGACCTCGAGGCGGCCTTCGGTGGCCTGGGGGACGCTGCCCCTGACGGGTGCGTCGACGACCGCGATGCCCTCCGGGAGCCGGGCGGCGATCGACCGGACGGTGTCCGGGCCGACGGTCGACATGTCGACGTACACCTGGCCAGGGCCAAGCGCCTTCGCCAAGCCGTTCTCGCCCAGCACCACCTCCCGCAGCGCCTCGGGGGTCGCCAGCATCGTGATCACAAACTCAGCCCCCGCGCCCGCCTCCGCCGGCGATCCCGCCACGACGGCGCCTCCGGCCGCCAGCGGCTCGGCGCGGTCGGGCGTACGGTTCCATACCGTCAGCTCGTGGCCGGCCAGGAGCAGGCGCCTGGCCATGGGTGCGCCCATCTGACCCAGCCCGAGGAACGCGATCTTTGCCATGGCCTTCTACCTCCTACATGGGGATACGCAATGGAACCAATCGCCGCAGTGTTGACTACTGAATCTCCGTTAAATACTATATCCCGTTGTCATCGTCTGCCTGCCCTGGGGGATCGGAGGGGACACCGATGAGGAGGACCGCGCTCGTGTTCCTGCTCGCCGGCAGCCTGGCAGGCTGCGCCACCTACCGCGCGCAGCCGCTCCCCACGCGGTCGACTCTGCCGAACCGCATCCCGGACCTCTCGATCGACCCGCGGCAGATGCCGCTGCCCGAGCTCGCCGCCCACAGGTTCGACTCCGCGGACGGGCTGGACATCACCGAAGTCGCCATGCTGGCGGTGGTCAATAACCCGGACTTGAAGACCGCCCGCGCCGCCGCGGGCATCGCGCACGCGCAGGCTTTTGCCGCCGGTCTGCTGCCCGATCCGCAACTGAGCCTCGGCGTGGACGTTCCGGACGCCGGCCAGGTGGGCACCGTCACCGCGTACCACCTCGGCCTCAGCTACGACGTCATCGCCCTCCTCACCCAGGCGCCGCGCCGCGCCGCCGCGCAACGGGAGGCCGCGAAGACGGATCTCAACCTGCTCTGGCTGGAGTGGCAGGTGGTCTCGCAGGCCCGGCAACTGTTCGTCCGCCTGACTCAGGAAGAGCAGCTCATGGCAGTGCTCGAGCAGAACCGCGCTCTCTTCGCCGACCGCTACCGTCGCACTGAGACGGCGCTCGACCGCGGCCTCATGACCCTCGACGCCGTGACCCCGCATCTGACCGCGCTACAGGACGTCAGCCGCCAGATCAACGATCTCGAACGGCTGGTGAGCCAGAACCGCCACGATCTGAACGCGCTGCTGGGACTGGCGCCGAACATCGCGGTGCCCCTGGTGGGAACGGCGGAGCTGCCCGAGCTCGACGAGGCCAGCATCGAGAAGCTGCTGCCGGACCTGCCGCGGCGCCGGCCGGATCTCGTCGCCCTGCAGCTCGGCTACACGGCCGAGGAGATGCGTTACCGGGCGGCCATCCTGGCGCAATTCCCCTCGCTCGGCATCGGCTTCACCCGCGCCGCCGATACCGGCAACATCCGCACCACCGGCCTGGGCATCACCCTGACCTTGCCCATCTTCAGCGGCAACCGCGGGCCGGTCGCCGTCGAGCGTGCCACCCGGGAGTTTCTCTATGCCGAGTACCAGCAGCGCCTGAATGCCGCCGACAGCGACATCCATCGCATCCTGGCCGAGCAACGCATCAACCGGCGGCAACTCCTCGACGTCGACCAGGGACTGGCCGATCTGTCGCGGGCCGCCACCAGGACGGATGCCGCGTTCAAGGCGCACAACATCGACGCCCTGGCGTTCGCCAGCCTGCAGGCGGCGTTGCTGGCCAAGAAGATCGAGCGGATCAACCTGGAGCAGGCGATCCTGGAACAGCGGGTGGCGCTGCAAACCCTGGCTGGAGGCGAGCTGCCTGTCCGGCCCGTCCCCTGAGGAGTCGAAACCTATGACGCGAGCCCGTACCCTGGTGACCTTCCTGCTGACCGCCGCCGGGGGAGGCGCCTGGCTCTGTTGTCTCGGTTGCCACGGAGCGCCGTCCGCGCCCGCCGCGCCGGCGCCGACCGCCCTGGTGAAAACCCAGCCCCTCCAGCAGCGCAACCTGACCGACTCCCTCACCGCATTCGGGGAGGTGACGACCGGCCAGGTGGTGGCGATCAGCTTCCCGCGCGGGGGCCAGGTCTCGCGCCTGCTGGTGGTGCCGGGGCAGCGGGTGAAGCCCGGCACGCCGCTCGCGACCCTGGCGAGCGATCCCAACGCCAAGCTCGCCTACACCCAGGCGGTCAGCGCCGTGGACTTCGCGCGCGGCGAGTTGCGGCGCAACGAAGAGCTGTTCGCGTTGCAACTGGCCACGCAGTCGCAGGTCGACGGCAGCCGCAAGGCGCTCCAGGATGCGGAAGCCAACCTCGCGACGCAGCGCCAGCTCGGCGGCGACGTCGGCCTGGCCACCGTCAAGGCCCCCTTCGACGGCGTGGTCACCGCGGTGGCCGTCGCCCAGGGAGACCGCATCCAGCCGGGCGCCGCCATCCTGCAACTGGGCCATACCGACGTCCTGCGCGTGCGGCTCGGCATCGAGCCGGCAGACTCTCACCTGGTCCGCGCCGGCCTGCCGCTCACCCTCTCGCCGGTGGACGACCCCTCCAAGTCCGCATCGGCTGCCATCGCCGAAAGCCAGGGCCTGGTCGATCCCAAGACACAACTGGTCGATGCGGTAGCCGAGGTGCCGGCAGCCCGCGCGAGCTTCCTGGTGCCGGGCATGCATGTGCGGGCGGTCGTCAAGGTCGGCCAGCACCTCTCCTGGGCGGTGCCGCGCGCGGCGGTATTGACCGATCCCAACGGCGCTTATGTGTTTCAAGTGTCCGCCGGCAAGGCGCATCGCGTCAACGTGACTTCAGGTGCGGAAAGCCAGGGGCTGGTCGCCATCAGCGGCGGCATCGATCCGCACCTGCCGGTCGTCGTGCTCGGCAATTACGAGCTGCAGGAAGGCATGCAGGTGAGGGTAGGCCCATGAGCGAAGGACGCGGCAGCGGCTGGGTGCAAGCGCATCGGCGCTCCATCCTCTTCCTGATGGCGATGCTGGCCGCCGCCGGCATCGTCGCGGCGCTCAACTTGCCGGTCTCTCTGTTCCCGACAGTGGACTTTCCGCGCGCGGTGGTGTCGCTCGACGCCGGCGATCGCCCGGCCGAGCAGATGGAGATGCAGGTCACGCGGCCGGTGGAAAACGCGGTGCGGCGGGTGCCGGGCGTGGTCGACGTGCGCTCCACCACCAGCCGCGGCACCGCCGACGTCTCGATCAATTTCAACTGGGGCCTGGACATGGCGAGCGCGACCCTGCAGGTCAATGCCGCCATCGCGCAGATCATGTCGCAACTGCCGCCGGGCACCCGTGTGCTCACCCGGCGGATGGACCCGACGGTCTTTCCGATCATCGCCTACAGCCTGACCTCGGCCACGACGCCGTTGACCCAGTTGCGCGATCTGGCGGAGTACCAACTGCGTCCGCTGCTTTCCAGCGTCACCGGAGTGTCCCAGGTCCAGGTGCTGGGCGGCGCCGTCGAGGAGTATCGGGTGGTGGTGGACCCGGTCCGCCTGCAGGCCTATTCGCTGGGGCTCGACGATGTGGCCAAGGCGCTTTCCGGCGCCAACGTGGTGACTGCCGTGGGGAGGCTGGAAGATCACTACAAGCTCTACCTCCTGGTCTCCGACACCCGGCTGCAGAGCGTGGATCAGATCCGCCACACCATCCTGACGACCGGCACCAACGGCATCGTGGAGCTGGAGGACGTGGCCAACGTCGAACAGAATATCGAGCCGCAATGGACCCGGGTGACCGCCGACGGCAAGGACGCGGTCCTCTTCTCGGTCTATCAACAGCCGGGCAGCAACAGCGTGCAGATCGCCGCCGACGTGAAGGCGCAGCTCGATGCCTTCCGTTCGCGGCTGCCGCCGGGGGTCACCATCGCCAACTGGTACGACCAGAGCCAACTGGTCACCGCCTCGGCCAGCAGCGTGCGCGACGCGATCCTGATCGGCATCGGCCTGGCGGCGGTGGTGCTCTGGCTCTTCCTGCGCAACCTGAAGATCACACTGATCGCGATCATGGTGGTGCCGACGGTGCTGGCGAGCACCGTGGTACTGCTCTCGGTGCTCGGCATGAGCTTCAACATCATGACGCTCGGTGGCATGGCCGCCGCGGTCGGCCTGATCGTCGACGACGCCATCGTCATGATCGAGCACATCGTGAGGCGGCTGCGCGGCGCCGAGGTGCACGGCAAGGAGCAGGTGATGGACGCGGCGCGCGAATTCATCCGGCCGCTCGCCGGCTCGAGCGCCTCCACCCTGGTGATCTTCGCGCCGCTGGCTTTCCTGAGCGGCGTCACCGGCGCTTTCTTCAAGGCGCTTTCGATCACCATGGCGGCAGGACTGTTCATCTCCTTCCTGATCACCTGGCTGGCGGTGCCGATCCTCGCCGATCGTCTGCTCACCGAGAAGGATGCCAACCAGGAAGAGGGCGGCCGGATCACCACCTGGCTGCATGCGCGCTATGCCGGACTGCTCGGTCTTCTGTTGCGCTATCCGGCGCTGGTGCTCGTCCTGCTCGCGCCGCTTCTGATCGTGGGCTGGATCGCTTTTCGCGCCGCCGGCTCCGGCTTCATGCCGGCGATGGACGAGGGGGGCTTCGTGCTCGACTATCGCAGCGCGCCGGGGACGGCGCTGTCGGAGACCGACCGGCTGCTGCGCCAGGTCGAGAGCATCATCACCGCCGTTCCCGACGTCGACACCTACTCTCGCCGTACCGGCGTCGGGCTGGGCGGCGGGCTGTCGGAGGCCAATCACGGCGACTTCTTCGTCCGCCTGAAGTCCGGGCCGCGCCGCCCTGTCACCGTGGTCATGGAAGACGTCCGCTCCCGCATCGAAGCCCAAGTCCCCGGGCTGAGCGTCGAGATGGCCCAGCTCATGGAGGACCTCATCGGCGACCTGACCGCGGTGCCGCAGCCGGTCGAGATCAAGCTCTTCGCGGACAACCCGGCGCAACTGCCCGCTGTCGCTCAGAGCGTGGCGGATCGGATCGCGAAGATCCCCGGCATCGTCTCGGTCCTCAACGGCATCAACCCGGCGGGAGATGCGCTGATGATCCACGTCGGCCGGGTCAGGACCGCGACGGAAGGCATGGACGCGGATGCCGTCACCAAGGCGCTCAACGACAATCTGAACGGTACCGTCACCACGCAGATCGCTCAGGGGGTCAAGATGGTGGGCGTGCGGGTGTGGATCCCGCCCGCGCTGCGCTCGACGGACAGCGACGTCGACAAGCTGACTCTGCGCGCACCCGACGGGCACCTCTTCCCACTGCGGCGCGTCGCGACACTCGAGCCGGTCGCCGGCCAGCCGGAGATCGACCGCGAAAACCTCCGGCAGATGGTGGCGGTGACCGCACGCATCAGCGGCCGCGACATGGGCTCCACGGTAGGCGACGTCGTGACCGCCCTGGCGCAGCCCGGGGCCGTGCCGAAGGGAGTGACGTACCAGTTGGGCGGGCTCTATCAGCAGCAGCAGATCGCCTTCAAGGGACTGATGATCGTGTTCGCCGCCGCGGCGGTGCTGGTGTTCGTGCTGCTGCTCTTCCTGTACGAGAGCTTCACCCTGGCGCTGTCGATCCTCACCACCGCGTTGCTCGCGGTCAGCGCGGTGTTCATCGGGCTCTGGGTCACCCATATCGATCTCAACATCTCGGCCATCATGGGCATGACCATGATCATCGGCATCGTCACCGAGGTTGCCATCTTCTACTTTTCCGAACAGCAGGAGCTGGCGCCGTCGATGAGCCGGCGAGAATCGCTCATCGCCGCCGGTCAGAACCGCATGCGTCCCATCACGATGACGACGCTGGCCGCCATCCTGACCCTGCTGCCGCTCGCCTTCGCCCTCGGGCAAGGCTCTGAGATGCAGCAACCGCTGGCGATCGCCATCATCTCCGGCTTGATCGTGCAGTTGCCCCTGGTGCTGGGCGTCATGCCGGTGCTGTTCAACCTGACGCAAGGGCGGCGGGCTTCTAGGCCAGGTAGCTCCCCTTCCGTACATGGTTCATCGCCAGAGCCGTCACGAAGGTCGTCAGAGCGATGACGGCTGGCATTTCCCGGTCCTCGGGGTACACCTGCTCCAGAGCGTCGGCCCGCTCGGCGAGGTGGCGCAGCAGCAGGCGGGTGCGCTCGGGGAAGTGGCCGGTCCAGCGGAAGACGTCCGCCGGCAGGTCGCGGCCGAGACGGCGGATGAGCTCGGAGGCAGGACGGCGCGGGGCGTCCGTCGAGAGGTCCTCGGGCCGGCCCCAGTCCTCGAAGATGGAGCGCAGGGCGCCATCGAGCCCGGGAGGAAATTCGCCGGGGTCCAGCTCCGCGCCGCGGTAGTACTGCTCCAGCGTGTAGGGGATCTCGGAGACGGGCTCGTCCAGCTCCTCGTCCGACACCAGCGGCTCGACGTCGCGCAACTCGCCCGTCACGGCGTCGCAATACTCCAGCTTGGCCAGGGCCTCGCTCCAGCCGGCGTACTCGGCGCGCCAGTCGAGGCCGGGAGTCATCCACACGGCGAAGGTCTCGGCCCAGTCCTCGTCCGGATGTTTCTGGGCGTACCAGCCCGGCAGGTGACGGACGAAGAGCCGGCTGAACGGCTCGGGGCTGTATTCCTCCCGGTAGGGCCGGGTGATGGGTCCGAAGGTGCGCACCCAGTCCTCCCGATCGTAGAGGCGGTAGGCGTAATTGACGACGTGCCCCATCTCGTGGCGCAGGTAGCGCAGCAGGTCGCGGCGGCCGTGCCCCTCCACCAGGCCCGTGCGCTCGGCGTGCAGCGCCGCGAGGTCCGGCCGCGCAAGGTAGAAGGGGATCGCGATGGCCACCGTCCCGAAGGGCACTCCCCATTCGGTCGAGAGGTAGAAGCGGGGGCGCACCCGGCGGAGGCCCGCGGTCTCCAACTCGCGCTCGAACTCGGCGATCACCGGCTCGAGCTCCGTGCCCTCGATCCGCAGGCCGAGGTCGCGGATCGGACGGTCTCCCGGGGGCGATTCCTGGAATGTGGGCAGCGACGGGTCCAAGGCGAATCCTCCGCACGGGGATGCCGCAAGATCGGTGCCGTGGTCCTGGAACCCTGGAGCGCTCCCTCTCGTAATAAGTCAGAGAGGAGAAATACCATGAAGAAAATCGCCCTGATCCTTGCCGCCGCCCTGCTGCCGGTGATAGCCGCCGGTGCCGCCGGCGCGGACGAGGTCGTCCGTTCGTTCCGCCAGCAGATCCCGATCGCCAAGGCCCACAAGGTCCATCTCGACTTCCCCGTCGCCGAACTCCACGTCGATCCCGGGGCCGGCGACCAGGTGGGCCTGGACGTGAAAGTGAAATGCCGGGAGAAGACGGGGCGCTGCGCGGACGCGGCGCACGATCTCAAGCTGGTCTACGACAACTCCGGCGACGTCTTCAAGATCGAGATGAAGAGGTTCCCCAAATGGCACGGGTCCAAGAACCTCCAGATCGTGGCGCGGATCACCGTGCCGCGCGATCTGGCGCTCAAGGCCGAGCTCGGGGTGGGCGAGATGAACGTCCACGGCATCGCGGGCGACCTCACCCTCGACCTCGGAGTGGGCCAGGTCAACGTCGACCTGCCCAAGGAGGCCATCGCCTCCGTGGACCTCGACACGGGCGTCGGCGAGGCCAGCCTGATCGCGGCCGGCCGGCGGTACCAGAGCTCCGGGCTGGTGAGCAAGGAGCTGAGCTGGGACAAGGGGACGGGCCGCTCCAAGGTGAAGGTGGACTGTGGCGTGGGCGAGATCGACGTCGTCCTGAAGTAGGCGATCCTCATCGACCGCCGGACGAGGGCGGCGTCCGGAACAGCCAGCGCACCAGCAGCGCGCTGCCGAAGAGGAAGTTGCAGACCCCCATGGAGGCCGAGAGGATCCGCCCGTCGCTCCAGGCGTCGAGGTTCACCACCACCCGCAGCAGGGCGAGAGCCGCCAGGAGCAGGAGAGTGAAGGCCCAGAGGGCGATGGGCAACCGGCGCCGGAGCCCGCCCACCCGCGAGGCTTCGAGGAGGATCACGATCAGGCTGGCGAGACAGACGAAGGAGATGAGGACTTCGATCGTAATCACCATCCCATTGTAGACGCAGGGACCGCGGGGATCGTTCCCGGGGGGTCTGGGCTGGGCCTTGCCGAGCCAGCGATGGCTGCTGTCGAGACAGCGATGGCTGCTGTCGAGCCAGCGACGACTGCTGTCGAGCCAGCGACGACTGCTGCCATGGCAGCGATGACCGCTGCCGAGCCAGCGACGGCTGCTGCCAAGCCAGCGACGACTGCTGCCGAGCCAGCGACGGCTGCTGCCAAGCCAGCGACGACTGCTGCCGAGCCAGCGACGACTGCTGCCATGGCAGCGATGACCGCTGCCAGGCCAGCGATGACTGCTGCCGGGCCAGCGATGGCTCCTGCCGAGGTCGCAGGGACTGGGGAGGAGCTTGCAGACCTCACGGACGGGACCAGAGTCGCCGCCCAGGGTTGCGCCTTGTCAAGTCAGGTCCTGGTGGAAGCTGCTGACTTGGCAGCAAAGTTAGAGCCTATGGGGGGCACGCCGCCCTGCTAGACTGCCAACGCATGTCCGCAGACGCATCCCGTCCTCAGCTCCACGTCGTCCTCGTGGAGCCGGAGATCCACTGGAACACCGGCAACGCCGGCCGCACCTGTCTGGCCGCCGGCGCGCAGCTCCACCTCGTCCGGCCCCTGGGGTTCTTCCTCGGCGAGCGGCAGGTGCGCCGCGCCGGGCTGGACTACTGGCCGCGGGTCAACCCCTTCGTGTGGGACTCCTGGAGCGAATTCGCGGCGCACCTGCCCGCCCTGGGCGAGCCGTTCCTCTTCAGCGCCGAGGCCGAGCGGGAATACTGGAGTGTCGACTACCCGGAGCGGACGGTGCTGATCTTCGGCAAGGAGAGCGTGGGCCTCGCCTCCGAGATCCGCGACCGCCACCGCGACCGCCTGGTGCGCATCCCCATGGCCGACCCGGAGCTGCGCTCGCTCAACCTCTCGACGGCGGTGGCGCTGGGGGTGTATGAAGCGTTGCGGCAGCGGCGGAGGTGACAGACCTTCACTCTTCCGCCCTCCCCCACCCTCCGCCCCCCGGCGTCTCCAGGATCAGCCGGTCCCCCGGCCCGACCTCGCGGCCGTCGAGGGAAGCGAGCTCTTCCACCTCGCCCGTGGCCCGCACCAGGCGCTGGCGTCCGCGCTCGCCGGGGGAGCCTCCCGCCACCCCGTATGGCGCCTCGACCCGGTGCTGGGTGAGAAGGGAGAGGGACATGGGCTCCAGGAAGGTCAGCTCGCGCACCACGCCGTCGCCGCCGTGCCAGCGGCCGGCGCCACCCGAGCCGGGGCGTAGGGCAAAGCGCTCCAGGCGCACGGGGTAGCGGTGCTCCAGGACCTCCGGATCGGTGATCCGCGTGTTCGTCATGTGAATATGGACGCCGCTGGTGCCGTGGAACCCCGGCCCCGCCCCGGAGCCGCCGCAGACCGTCTCGTAGAAGCCGAAGCGTGGATTGCCGAAGAGGAGGTTGTTCATCGTCCCCTGGCCGCAGGCGAGGAGCCTCAGCGCCTTCACCAGCGTGTCCACCACGCGCTGGCTGGTCTCCACGTTGCCGCCCACCACGGCCGGCGCCTCAGCGGGATCGTCGGGGAAGGGCGGGTTCAGCATCCCCGGCGGAATGCGAATGTCCACCGCCCGCAGGATCCCCTCGTTGAGCGGCAGCGGCTCGGCGATGAGCAGTCGCAGGACGTAGAGGATGGCGCTGCGCACCACGGCCGGCGGCGCGTTGAGGTTCCCCGGGTGGACTCCGGCCGTGCCCGCGAAGTCGACGGTGACGATGGGGTCGGCGCCAATGTTTGCGACATCGCCGACGTCGATGCGCACGGCGATGGGCGCGCCGTCGTCCAGCCGCTCCAGGGCCGTGTAGCTGCGGGCCGGGAGGCGGGCCAGGGCGGCGCGCAGGCGCTCCTCGGCCCGCGCCTTGAGGGCGGCCATGTAGTGCAGGACGGTCTCCCGTCCGTGCTCGGCGGCGAGGATCATCAGCGCCTCAGCCCCCCGGTGGTTCGCCGCCACCGCGGCCCGCAGGTCGGCCAGGTTCTCCTCCACAGCCCGGGTGGGGTACGGCGCCTCCAGCAGCAGCCGGCGGGCCGCGTCCCAGCGCGGCTCGCCCCGGCGGACGAGGTGCGTGGGCGCGATCACCACCCCCTCTTCGAGCAGCCGTCGTGCGCCCGGCGGCATGGAGCCGGGACGGATCCCCCCGATCTCCGCGTGATGGGCGCGGCTGGCCACGTAGCCGAGGAGGTCGCCGTCTGCCCCCGCCGCCGAAAACACGGGCGTCACCACCGTCACGTCCGGCAGGTGGGAGCCGCCGAAGGCAGGGTGATTGGTGACGATCACGTCCCCCGGCTCCATGGCGATCGTCTCGCGCAGCCGCCGGACGCAGAGCCCGAGAGCGCCGAGATGGACGGGGATGTGGGGCGCGTTGACCACCAGCTCGCCGGCCGTATCGAGCAGGCCGCACGAGAAGTCGAGCCGCTCCTTGACGTTGGTGGAGACGGCCGTGCGCTGGAGCCGCTCCCCCATCTGCCGCGCGATGGCGGCGAAGCGATGGGTGAACAGCTCGAGCTGCACGGCTTCGGGGCGGGGGGCTGGGGTCGGGATGACAGGCCTCCTGAATCAGGTCCGCAACGAACACAGTGTAGCCGAACGGATCCAGGTGCGGACAACTGTGACGCAGGCTGGACGACGGCGCCGCTGTATCCGACCGTCCATACCGGCTGTGGACGAAGGGATACGGAATAAAATCTTTTCATCCTGTTTTCCCTCCGCCCTACGGATTTTTCCAAGCCTGGCACACGCCTTGCCTTTGTCTCCTGCCGCACGGGCCCAAGCTCAACCGAAAAAACCGCCCTTCAAGGCAAGGAGAAATCAGTCATGAGCACTGTCAATCTTGCGGATCTGACTCGTCTGGCGCAGGTCGACTCGGCGAGCCTGTTTAGTTACCTCGTTCTCGGCGGCCCGAGAACCCTCCTGGAGGTGGTGGCCCAGAGCTCCGGCTTCAACTGGCGATTGACCATCCAGCCCGGAGAGCCCGGGAACGAGCCGGTGGAGTATTTCCCCTACCTCGTCATCGAGACCAAGATCCGTCCCGACTGGCCGAAAAACGCCGGCCTCGGACCCGTCGTCCCCCCGACGACGCTCCACACCTATCTGACGCACTACGGCACCAAGGGGATCGAGGTGATCGGCGCCGGCTCCTCCTCCAAGAAGCTCGATTATCCGAAGGCCGCGACCGCCTGATAGAGCATCCCGAGATGCCGCCCGGCGCTTCGGCGCTGGGCGGCGCTCATGAGCTTCAACCTGGGGACCTCCTGAATGGGTGAGAGTAGAGCTGCACCGTTTTAGAGGAGTTAACTGAGTGCCAGGGCTGGCGTTACCGTGCCACTGCCCAGTTTCAGAACGTATTGACAACCACGAAAGGAGATTTTATGGACGCGTTCATCAACCTTCAGAATGGCTTCTACAACGCCTATTCCCAGGGACTCGGCTTCCCTCCAGGGAGCCCCTTTCAGATACTTCAACCGTCGAGCCCACTCATCCCCGGGCCGAAGGAGGACCAAATCCTCTGGTCTTTCTTAAATAACATACCACCCTTTTCGCTAACCCAAAACCTCATCTTCAGCAACCTCAACAATTTCTTCAACGAATACAGCGCTCTACTTAGCGCCCTGCAAGGAGCGCCAAATACGTTCCAGCAGGATCTCGGGCCCGCTCCTTTTGCCGCATGGCAGGCTTTCCTTCCTACCGTGACCCCAACGCCCACCCCAAGGGAGCTTCCGGAGATATTCTTAGACTGGGCGTCAGTTCACTTTCCGTCGGTTGCTGACATCGGCTCTTCGGATCTCTCCGCGATGGTTCTCGATCCAATCACCTCGGCACAGTTGGAGATGGATGCCTTTACCGGCAAGCAGCCCGACTGGTCCTTGGGTTTTCAAGACCTCAGCAACCTACTTGCAGCCTCGGCCTCCCTTCAGTTTGACTTTAGCAACAACAGCATGAACTCCGACATTTCAAACTCCTGGACGAATGGAACGAACTCCGGTCTCTTCGGGCTATGGAGCAACAGTAACACCACAACTGCGCAGAGCCAATTGTTCGCCGCAAACGAGGTCGTCGTTACCGTCTCCTTCGCCCATGTCCTCACGTTCGCTCCGTCCCCTGGACCTTGGTTCAGCTCAGCGGCCTTGGCCGATGCATTCAACCATCAGAGTGGTCTTCCCTGGAATTCGAGCTCGACGTTAAATTGGCAGAACATGTTCGGGCCGGACGGTTCCATGCAGCGGTTCGCCGCGAATCTCATCGTGGCCTCGTCGATGAACGTTCAAGTCAGCTCCCAGGCGATGTTCAGCACGGCTGACCAGCAAACGATCCAGAGCAACTCGAGCGCCGGCCTGTGGCCGTTCTACATCACCAGTAGCGGCACCAGCAGCGACACGAACCCCAGCTTCAACGAGCAAGGCCAGATGACTCTGGCGATCACCAGCGCACCCGATATTCCCATCGTCCTGGGCGTCAACGTTCTACCCGCCGGTCAGGCCATCTGACACGCATCGGCGGCAGTCGAGTGGCTGGCCAGTTGGCTTCGACGATCTAGTCCAGGTATGAGGTCCTGGGTCGGCGGCTCCGTCGCCGGCCCATCGGCTCAGCGAGAGCCTAGCGTTCTCATGTGCGGTAGAAACGAGAAGATAAAGGAGAAAATACCATGAGCAGGGCAGTACCAATTGGACGGCTTCGACATCGACGACGAAAGCATCGGTGGGGCTTCCGGTTTCATCAGCCAGCCTGACTTCGATGCCGTCATCCAAAACCTTTGTAGCGCCCTCGATTCTGCCAGCGCTGCCGACGGCAAGCCCTATTTTCTGACGATCACCCCGGCAGGCGGAAGCGCACAGGTCGACAAAACCAATATGGGCTGCTTCGATCTCATCAACGCTCAGTGCTATGGGGGCTCCTTACCGAACGATTTCACAGACTTGGGATATCCCTTGAACCAGATTGCCTGGGGCATCAACACCGAGGGGTGCACCCCCATCTGTCCGACTCCGTCGCAGTATCAGGGGCTCGCTGGCATCTTCAACTGGACGATGTCTGCGGATAGTGCCTGCAACTACAAATATACGCAGCAGATCGCCAGCGATGTTGGATACTCTGCAAGGACTTAGCTCGTTGGTGTTTCCTGGGGCGCCAACTCGCTCATAGAACCGCTGAAGCGTCCACCGGGGCAGGAGCAGGAGATAGACCAGGGAGGCGGCGAGGAGGCCCTCGGCATCCTCGCCGCTCTGGGAGGTCCTGCTGGGTCACCTCTACCGCATCGGGGTGACCAGGACCCTGGCTCGTCTCTTGCAGCCACATCGGGCGGCATGGCCCGACGACATTCACCCAAAACTCCGCTCGATGAAACTGGCCACGGCCACCCTCGCCCGCTGCTGGAGCGCTCCTCCTGGACCTCGCTCAACGGCCCGTGGGAGTTCGCCCTCGATCCCAAGGCCCGCTGGCGGCTGCCCAAAGAGGTGGACTGGAACGCCACCATCCTCGTCCCCTTCTCGCCGGAGACCCCGGCCAGCGGCATCGGCGACACGGGCTTCTATAGCCGGGTCTGGTACAGCCGCACGTTCGAGGCGCCGGGCCTGCGGCGGGGCGAGCGCCTGCTCCTCCACTTCGGCGCCGTGGACTGGGCCGCCACGGTGTGGGTCAACGGCTCCCTCGCGGGCTGTCACGAAGGGGGCTACACGCCCTTCACGCTGGACGTCACCGATCTTCTCGTCCCGGGTGTCCAGACCCTCGTGGTGCGGGCGGACGACGATCCGGCGGACCTCTCCAAGCCGCGCGGCAAGCAGGACTGGCAGCTCGAGCCCCATTCCATCTGGTATCCGCGCACCACCGGCATCTGGCAGACGGTGTGGCTGGAGAAGGTTCCCTCCACCTGGATCGGGAGCGTGCGCTGGACCCCCAGCCTGGAGCGCTGGGAGCTGGGCTTCGAGGCCTGGATGGAGGGAGATCCCCGGGAGCGGCTGCGGCTCGGCGTCAAGCTGCGGGCCAATGGCCAGCTCATTGCCGACGACACCTACACCGTGGTGGCCGGCGAGGTCCACCGCCGCATCGCGCTGTCGGACCCCGGCGTCGACGACTTCCGCAACGAGCTGCTGTGGAGCCCGCAGAAGCCCACCCTGATCGAGGCCCAGCTCCAGCTCTGGGCCGACCGCGGCGAGTTGCTGGACGAGGTGAAGAGCTACACGGCGCTGCGCTCCATCGCCGTGCAGGGCAACCGCCTGGTGCTCAACGGCCGCCCCTACTTCCTGCGCTTCGTGCTCGATCAGGGCTACTGGCCCGAGAGCGGCATGACGCCGCCCGACGACGACGCCCTGCGGCGCGACGTGGAGCTCGCCAAGGAGATGGGCTTCAACGGCGTGCGCAAGCACCAGAAGATCGAGGACCCGCGCTACCTCTACTGGGCGGACCGCCTGGGGCTGCTGGTCTGGGAGGAGATGCCGAGCGCCTACCGCTTCAACAAGCGCTCCATCCAGCGCCTGACCCGCGAGTGGATGGAGGCGGTGCGCCGCGACCTCAGCCACCCCTGCATCATCTCCTGGGTCCCCTTCAACGAATCCTGGGGGGTGCCCAACCTGCCGGACAATCTGGCCGAGCGCCACTGGGTGCGCGCGCTCTACCATCTCAACAAGACGCTCGACCCGACGCGGCCGGTGATCGGCAACGACGGCTGGGAGAGCATCGCGACGGACGTCATCGGCATCCATGACTACGACGGGAACCCGGAGCGGATCTCCACCCGTTACCACGCCGAGGACATCCTCCCGCGACTCCTCAAGCAGGAGCGCCCCGGCGGCCGCCTCCTGGTGCTCGAGGAGCACGTGCAAGATGCCCTGCCCGTGATTCTCACCGAATTCGGCGGCATCACCGAATCCAAGGAGAAGGGCGCCTGGGGGTACTCGCGCGCCCAGAGCGAGGAGGACCTCGCCGAGCGTTACCGGGAGCTGCTCACGGTGGTGAATTCACTCCACCTCTTCTCCGGGTTCTGCTACACGCAGTTCGCCGACACCTACCAGGAGGCCAACGGTCTGCTGCGGGCGGACCGCACCCCCAAGTTCCCCCTGGAAGAAATGGCCGCCGCGACGCGCGGGGAGGCCGTGCCGATCCACCCGAGTCAGGCGGCGGCCGGAATCGGCGGCGCCGGCACGCGGCACGACCCCCACGCTCCAGACGATTGAGGCCCACGGATGTACGAGAGGAGCCTCACCAAGCCGGACGGACGCGCGCTCGTCCTCTACTCGCGCCGGCCCATCCCCGAGGGCCTGCAGGCCACCAGCCCGGGCACGGAGCCGCCCGGCACCAAGACCCATCTGCGCTGGCACCCCTTGCGCGGCGAGTGGGTGGCCTACGCCAGCCACCGGCAGAACCGTACCTTCCTACCCCCGCCGGAGTACAACCCTCTGGCTCCCACCACCGACCCCGCCCACCCCACCGAGCTGCCGGCCGGCGACTACGACGTGGCGGTGTTCGAGAACCGCTTCCCCACCTTGACCGAGCGGGCCGAGGTGCCGGCGCCGCCGTCGATCGTCCCCACCCGGCCGGGCAAGGGGGCCTGCGAGGTGGTGGTCTTCACCCAGGATCCGTCGTCCTCGCTCGGGGCGCTGCCGCTCGATCACCTGGAGCTGCTCCTGGAGGTCTGGGCGGACCGCTACCGCAAGCTGGGAGCGCGGGATGACATCGACTACGTCATGCCCTTCGAGAACCGGGGGGTGGAGGTGGGCGTCACGCTCCACCACCCTCATGGCCAGATCTACGCCTACCCCTTCGTGCCGCCGATTCCGGCCCGGGAGCTGGAGCAGCAGCGGGCATGGCTGGCCGGGCATGGGAACGGCCTGCTGGAGGACCTGATCGTCCGCGAGCTCGCGGACGGACGGCGGACCCTCTACACCGGCGATCAGGCGGTGGCCTGGATGCCCGCCTTCGCCCGCTACTCCTACGAGGTGTGGATCGCCCCCCGCCGGCCCGCCCCCTCGGTGGCGGACCTCGACGCGCCCGAGCGCGTCGACTTCGCCCGCGCCTTGAAGACCGTGCTTCTCAAGTACGACGGCCTGTGGAGCAAGCCCTTCCCCTACGTCATGGTCTTCCACCAGGCGCCCACGGACGGCGAGCCGCACCCGGAGGCGCACCTGCACGTCGAGTTCTACCCCGCCTACCGCATGCCCGGGCGCCTCAAGTACCTGGCCGGCAGCGAGCTCGGCGCCGGAGCTTTCACGGCGGACACCCTGCCGGAGGAGAAGGTCCAGGAGCTGCGGGCCGTGGAGGTGAAGCTTGAGTGACGAGACGTCCTTCGCCGGTCTCTTCGGCCGCGCTCCCGAGATCCACACCGACGCTCCGGGGCGGGTGAACCTCATCGGCGAGCACACCGATTACAGCGGCGGCTTCGTGCTGCCCCTCGCCATCCCGCAGCGGACGCGGGTGGAGCTGGCGAAGCGGGAGGAGCCGCGGGTGCGGGCCTGGAGCGCCAATTTCGGCGATTCCGCGGATAGGGAGACGCCGGAGGTCGAAGAGTACCGGCTGGGCGAGGAGGAGCCCGGCCACGGCTGGATCGACTACGTGCAGGGGATCACCGAGGTGCTGCGCCACGCCGGGTACACCCTGGGCGGCTTCGACCTGCGCGTCGAGTCCGACGTGCCGCTGGGCAGCGGGCTCTCCTCCAGCGCGGCGCTGGAAGTGGCCGTGCTGCGCGCCCTGCGCGAGGCGTACCACCTGGACCTCGACGACCTGCGCCTGGCACTCGCCGGCCAGAAGGCGGAGAACGACTTCGTGGGCGCGCCGGTGGGGATCATGGACCAGATGGCGTCGAACCTGGCCGACGAAACCACGGCCCTGTACCTCGACACCCGCAGCCTGCACTACGAGAAGGTGCCGCTGCCGGCGCAGGCCGAGCTGCTGGTGATCAACTCGGGGGTCTCCCACCGCAACGCCACCAGCGAGTACCGCACCCGCCGCCGCGAGTGCGAGGCCGCGGCCGAGCTGCTGAGCGTGCCGCAGCTCCGGGACGTGGGCCTCCAGGACCTCTGGCGCCTGGGCACCCTCCCCGAGCCGCTGGACCGCCGGGCCCGGCACGTCATCACCGAGAACGCCCGCGTCCGCTCCGCCGTGGCGGCCCTGCGCGAGCGCGACCTGCCGCGCCTCGGCAAGCTCCTCGACGCCTCCCACGAATCGCTGCGCAACGACTACGAGGTCTCCATCCCCGAGATCGACCGCCTCGTCGAGCTGGCCAAGGAAGAGCCGGGCGTCTTCGGCGCCCGCCTCACCGGCGGCGGCTTCGGAGGCTCCATCGTCGTCGTCACCCGCCGCGGAGCCGCCCGCGAAGCCGGCGAGCGGATCGCGAAGAGATATGGCGAGGAGATCGGGAAGCAGGCGACAGTGATGGTGCCCGCGTACTCACCCGAGACCATTTTGACTCGACGGACGGAGACTGGCGCGCAGACCCCGAGCTGAGGTATTATGTCCAGGAGGAAAGCGGGGACCATCGGGGGATCAAATGGGCCAGCCACTGAGGAAAGCCGAACCAGAGACTCGCAGCTACCGCGAGAGGATTCGCGAGCTGGTTGAGGCCGATCGCGTCGAAGGAGCCCGGCGGCTGTTGGCCGAAGCTCTGGAGAGGGGAGATCATGGAGAGGATCTCTCCAGATGGGAGAGGGTGTTAGCCAAGACGAAGGGTCGGCGGAACCCTGAGGTGGCGCTCGACTTTGATCGGACTCCAGAGATCACCTGGATCAGGGAGAAGAGCGATCCTTACAAAGGCCAGTGGGTCGCCCTCTTGGGAGACCAGCTTCTCGCCCACTCCGCATCGCTAGACGAGGTGATGGCCGTCCTCGAAGCGAACAAGCCGCCCCGCCGCCCCATGGTTCACTACATCGACTAGACCTATCACTCATGCTCAGACTGGAGCAGGAGGATTTCACCTGCGGTCGTTCTCGGTACCTTGATTTTCTGAAGGAGGCTGCCGAGCCTACGGCTAAAATCTTCGTCAAGATCTCTCTTGAGCATACCGAGTCTGTTTTTTGGGCTCAGATCGACACTGGCTCAGCTTGGTCGGTCCTCGATCCCTTGGTCGCGAAACGACACGGGTATCTGGACCTCGACGGAGAGCGGATTGGGTTGGATACCCGACTCGGACGCAAATCTGGAATTCTGGCTCGTCTCCCGGTCCGATTCCTGGCCGATGATGGCGTACCTTTCGACACAGAAGGTACCTTTTTCATCTGCCCCGACTGGCCCCCAGGCCGCACATTCCTCGGCTATTCGGGCCTCCTCGCCTCCATGCGCTTCGCTCTCGATCCCCAAGCGAACCACTTCTACTTCGGCCCCTGACGGACTCACCATGGTCGATTCACCGCATACTCTCCCCCAGCGATTTCGACTCGGCGGACGGAGACTGGCGCGCAGACCCCGAGCTGAGGTATTATCTCCAGGAGGAAAGGCGGGGGAACGAAATGGGCCAGCCACTCAGGAAAGCCGAACCGGAGACGCAAAGCTACAGCGACAGGATCCGCGAGCTCGTCGAGTCCGACATGGTCGGGGGAGCCCGACTGCTGCTGGCCGAGGCTCTGGAGAAGGGAGACCACGACGAGGATCTCTCCGGCTGGGAGAGTGTGCTGACTGAGACGAAGGGCCGTCCGAACCCTGATGTGGAATGCGATTTTGATCGGACTCCAGAATTCCGCTGGATCACAGAACACTCAGAAGCCTACCGAGGACAGTGGGTCGCTCTTGTAGGCAGTGAGCTGCTGGCGCATTCAGCCTCTCTGCAGGACGTTTTCTCCTCCTTGGAGAGAAACAAGCCGAAGCGCCGCCCAATGCTTCACTACATTGACTGACCACGAAATATGTTCAAGCTGGGAGCTCTCGACTTCTCCTGCGGTCGATCGTTGTTCCGCGATACCTTGAAGGAGGCTCCGGAATCCACGGCCAAGGTCTTCGTGAAGATCCAACTTGAGGGTCGAAGCGAATCCAATATCTATGCTCAGATCGACACCGGAGCCGCTTGGTCAGTCTTGGATCCCCTGGTTGCGAAAAGCTTGGGACTGCTGGATCTGGATGGGCAGAGAACCACGCTCCATACTCGTTTCGGTCGAATTGAAGGGATCTTGGCGAAGCTGCTCGTCACCTTCCTGGCTGATGACGGGATCGCGCTGGAAAAGCACGGCACCTTTTTCATCTCGCCCGACTGGCCCTCCGGCCGCACCTTCCTAGGCTATTCGGGTCTCCTCGCCTCCATGCGCTTCGCCCTTGATCCCCGGACCAACCACTTCTACTTCGGCCCCTGATCCACGGGCCGATCCACGAACATCGCCAGCAGCGCCGCGCCGCCCAGGCCCCAGCTCCACCAGGGATTGCCGGTCAACAGAGCGAGCACGAAGCCGAGGAGGCCCGCGACTTCGCGGAGGGCGAAGGCGACGATCGTGGCCGTGCTCAGAGCGATCAGGAAACGGTCGCGATCACCGTCGAATCCCTCCGCCTCGTAGCGCTTGAGGATCGCTCTCTTGACCGCGGGCGCGGCCACGAGGAGCACCAGGGAGACGGCGAAGAGCGCCAGTGGCCCGGCTTGCGGCTGAGGCTTGGGCGGCAGCGAGCCGGAGAGCCAGAGGACCGTGAGGACGACGTTCACCACCACGACGCTCAGAGCCGTGGTGCCACAGACGATCTGAAGTCGCCGCCGGGAGCGGTCCATCACGGTGTGGCGCGCCCCCGGACCAGGCGGTCCACCTCGGACGCCCGGGGCCAGCGGGTGAGCATCGCGAGCGCGCTGGCGATGCAGAGGACGATGCCGTAGGTCGCGAAACCCGAGGTCACCGCGACCCCGATCCCGAACAGGGCGGCGAATTCCAGGATGGCGAAGCTCAGGAGCGTGCCCCGCTTGTAGGCCGCGAGCACGGCGTCCGCGTTGACCGGCAGAGCGGGCGAGCGCGGGATGACCCGGCGGACGGGGGTGGACCGGAACCGCGAGGAGAGCAGGATCAGCGCCGCGCCCAGGAGGCTCAGGACCAGAGGCACGGCCGCAGGCAGCGCGGGCAGGCCCGGAATCCCCCCGCCCTGACGAGTTACGGCCCAGCACAGGACCGCGAAGAGCACGACCGTCCCCAACTGGAACGAGCAGATGCGGACCGTGGGCCGCAGCCGCAGGGCATAGCCGGGCACGGGGTCGTCCCGCCGCCGGCCGCTGAGGTCGAGGTCCACATCCACGGAAATCACTCTACAGCACGGGCCGAAGCGAGAACCAGATTGTCCGCGCCGTCCACCCGGCCTCCCCATCCCTCCGCCACGAAGGTCGCGCTGTGGCTCTCGAACACCAGGCACGGCCCCGCGAAGGCGTCGCCGGGGCTGAGCGCGGAGCGGTCGAAGAATGGGACCTCCCGCCAGCCGGTGCCCGTCCAGCAGCGGCGAGCCCCGGCAGGCTGAGCGGGCTGGGAATCGGGAGCGGGGGCCGGCGCGGCGGCGTCCCCCGAAGCCCGCGAGGAGGCGACCACGCGAACGGACTCCAGCTCGATCGCCCGTCCCTCGGGGGCGTAGCCGTAGATCTCGCGGTAAGCGGCGCCAAAGGCGGGCTCGACGGCTTCGTCCCCCTCATACTCGACGGCGAGCGACGCCTCCTGGCCGGCGAAGCGGAGGTTGAGGAGGCGGCGCCGGACCTCGATCTCCTCCGGCGCGATCCCCTCGGTCTCCACCGCCGCCGCGGCCTCCCGTCCCAGCTCCGCGAGCCAGCCGGCCAGCCGGCCCCGGACCCTCTCCAGCGGCTCCAGCACCTGCCGCTGGGCGAAGCGCTCCACCACCGCGGCGCCCAGCCCCAGGGCCGAGAGCAGGCCGGCGTCGGCCGGCACCACCACGGAGCCGATCCCCAGCAGCCGGGCCACGGCGCAGGCGTGCTGGGCGCCGGCGCCGCCGAAGGCCACCAAGGCGTGGTCCGCCGGGTCGTAGCCGCGGCGCAGTGAAATGCCACGGATGGCCTCGGCCATGCGCTCGTCGGCGATCTCCAGCAGGCCGGCGAGCACGGCCTCCGGGCCGGGGTCCCGCTCCCCCATCTCCTTCCGCAGGCGGGCCAGCACCGCCGACGCGGCCGCGGGGACCAGGGGGATCTCGAAGCGCTCCGGGTCGAGCCGCCCCAGGATGAGGTTGACGTCGGTCAGGGTGAGAGGACCGCCCGCGCCGTAGCAGGCGGGGCCGGGCCACGCGCCGGCACTCTCAGGCCCCACCTTGAGCTGCGCGCCGTCGAAGGAGCAGATGGAGCCGCCGCCCGCCGCCACGCTCTCGATGGCGAGGGCGGGGGCCACGAGGTGGGCGTCCCCCACGCGGTGCTCGAAGAGGTATTCGAAATCGCCGTCCCAGCGGGCCACGTCGGTGCTCGTGCCGCCCATGTCGAAGGCGATGACGCGGCCAAAGCCGGAGCGCCGCCCCGCCAGCGCCGCCCCCACCACGCCGCCGGCGGGGCCGGAGAGGAGGCCATCCTTGGCGCGGAAGGAGCCCGCCCGCACCAGGCCGCCGGCGCTGGTCATGACGTGCAGCGAACCGGGCCCCAGCGCCTCGGCCACGCCGGCGAGGTAGCGCTCCAGGAGGGGCGAGAGATAGGCGTCCACCACCGCCGTCTCAACCCGCGGCAGGAGCTTGATGAGGGGCGCGAGCCGCGAGGAGAGGGAAACGTGGCGGCAGCCCGCGGCGCGCAGCAGCTCGCCCAGCTCCTCCTCATGGCAGGGGTTGCGATAGGCGTGCAGGAGGGCCACGGCAACGGACTCGATCCCGCCGTCCAAGAGCCGACGGACAGTCTCCCGCAGGGCCTCGGCGTCCAGCGGTAGCAGCACGGAGCCGTCCGCCGTCAGCCGCTCGGGGACCTCCACGACCTCCCGGTAGAGAGGCTCGGGCCGCACGATCTCCAGGGCAAAAAGGTCCGGCCGCTGCTGCGTCCCGATGCGCGGCAGGTCGGCAAAACCGCGGGTGATGAAGAGGGCTGTGGCGGCGCCCTTGCGCTCCAGCAAGGCGTTGGTGCCACGGGTCGTGGCGAGGCGCATGGCGATGGGAGGCAGCTCGGCATCGAGGGGCGTGCCGGTCACCAGCCGGGCCGCCAGCACCGGCGCCTCCTCGGGCGAGCGCAGCTCGCAGGTGACGCCGGCGAGATCGCCCGGCGGCAGCGGCGCGGCGAGGCGTAGCCGGCGCCCGTCCGGCTCCCAATCCAGGACCGCGAGGGGCGCCGCGTCCTCTCCCAGGAGGCGGAAAGCGAAGCCGCGGAAGAACCCGGCGGGGACCGGCCAGCCGGGCTCGATCCGTACTGTGTCCGCGGCGTCCGCGGCCTTCCGCGCCGCGATCCGGCCGCGCACGGCGCTGGTGGACAGCACCTTGGCGCGGTGGAGGCGCCCTGCGGGATCCACGGCCAGGCAGTCGGTGAACGTGCCGCCGGTGTCGGCCCAGATGCGCCAGAGGGCGGTCACTAGTGTTCTCCCGCGATGGAGACAGCGTAGGGGCCTGCGGGGAAAGCAAGGACTTCAAGGACTGCAGGGACTTCAAGGACGAGGAATACTCTGCCTTGGCGGTGTCCTTGATGTCCCTGGTGTCCTTGAAGTCCTTGCTTCAGCTTCCCTCCGCTTTGCCCTTGCTCCCTGCCGCGGCGAGGCGTTCGCCGAGCTGACGCACGCGCTCGTTCTGGCGATTCCGCGCCTCGGCCTTGTGCAGCCAGCGCCGGGCCTCGCCGTGGTTGCCGCCGGCCAGGGCCACCATCCCCAGGGCCGCGTAGACCTCGGCGTCGTCGCGGTTCAGCCGCAACGCCTTCTGATAGAAGCGCCGGGCCTCCTCCAGCCGTCCATGGGCGAGGGAAAAGTCGCCCAGCGCGATGTAGCTGAAGGGATTGCGGCCGTCGGCGCGGGCCGCCAGGGCGAGGAGGTCCCCGGCTTCGGCGTCGTGCCCGCGGGCCCGCAGCAGCGCGGCGAGATTGGTGTACGCGGCGGCCGCTTCGGGGTTCACCTCCAGGGCCTTGCGATAGGCGGCCTCGGCACCGGCCAGGTCGCCCGCGCGACGCAGACCGACGCCCAGGTTGACCCAGGCGCCGCTCAAGTCGGGATCGATCACCACCGCCCGCCGCAGCCAGGAGAGGGCCTCCTCGCCACGGCCGGCGCGGATCATCTCGGCACCGCGGTTCGAGTAGTAGAGAGCGACGGCCCGCAAGTCCGAAAGCGGGCGGATGCGGTGGTACCCGGGCTGGGTCGAGGGGGTGAAGTCGAGGATCTTCACCTTGCCGCCGCCGGTGTCGTAGCCGCCGCTGACGTGCCCCGAGACCACCATCAGGTCGCCATCCTTCTCGAACCTCTCGATGTCGTCCACGTCGAGGTAGAAGGCCGGGACACCCAACTCCCGCGCCATCCCGACGAACAGACTGGTGAAGGCCAGGCAGTTCGCCTTGCGGCTTTCGAAGGCCTCGCGCGCGGTCGCCGTGTGGCCCGGCTCGTATTCGAGCTTGAGGCGGAAGGGATCCACCAGGGCCGCCAGGAGCTGATCGAGCCGCCCCGCGGCTGGCGTCGTGTCCGGCACCTGCTGATGGACCCAGGTCCGCATCTCGTCCGTGATCTCGAACGGCACCACCAGCGAGTGCGGATCGATCCCCCGCGAGCGCAGGGCACGCGCCAGCTCCGGCGAGTCGAGCGGACCGCGGGAGGCGCAGCCCAGCGCCAGCAGGGCCGGGAGCATCGTCAAGAGGAGTGTGGCCGGTCGTTTCACGTGGCGCCTCGGCGCTTCAGGCCGCCCGCGGGGTGGGCGGCCGCCGGAACAGCAGCTTCCTCACCCCGAACCAGATCAGCCACACCACGCACAGGAAAGCCACCACCGGCACGGTGATGGCGAGCACGGCGAGGAGCGCCGAGCCGCCGGCCTCAGCCGTCGCCAGCACGGGGTTGCCCAGCCCGCCGGTGGTGAAGGAGGAGATGTGCCGGGCCGTGGCCGTGATCCCCTGGAACACCGCCGTCGTGCCGCCGCCGGCCAGCACGGCCAGCGTCCACTTGAGGAACGGGCTCATGTCGGTGACCGCCGAGGCCGTCACCAGGATGCCGGCGACGATGGCGGTCGGCGTCGCCACCGTGTCCAGCAGGTTGTCCACCCAGGGGATGTAGTAGCCGGCGATCTCCAGCACGGTCGCGACCGAGAAGGCGATGAGCGCCGGCGTCGAGCCGATCCAGGCGAAGTGCGGACCCAGGGCGAGATGGCCGACCTGCGCCCGCGAGGCCAGGCTCATGATGAGCAGGGGGACGAAGACCCGGAAGCCGCAGGCGGCGGCGAGGCCGAGGCCGATGAGGAGACTCAAGACCGTGTCCATCTCTCCCTCTCCCCTCCTTTCACGTCGGGGACGGCGGGGAGCCGTCTACGAAGATGGTAACGCATAGAGCCGCCGCGGTGTTTCCACCGGTACCCCGTTTCAGAACAGCCCGACCACCCTGCCGTCCTCGCCGACGTCGATCAGGCGGGCCGAGGGCGCCTTGGGCAGGCCGGGCATGGTCAGCATGTCGCCGCAGATCATCACCACGAACTCGGCGCCCGCGGCCAGGCGCACCTCGCGCACGTGGATCGTGTGGCTCGCCGGAGCGCCGCGAAGATGCGGGTCGGTCGAGAAGGAATACTGTGTCTTGGCCACGCAGACGGGATACCGCCCATAGCCTTCCTCCTGCAGCCGGGCGATCTGCTCCCGCACCTTGGGGTCCGCATTGACCGCCGACGCGCGATAGACCTTGCTGGCGATCTTCTCCATCTTCTCCCAGAGCGGATCGTCGTCCTCGTAGACGAACTGGACGCCCGGGGCCCGCTCGCAGAGCTCGACCACGAGCCGCGCCAGGTCCGTGGCGCCCCGGCCGCCCTCGGCCCAATGGTTGGCCACGGCCGCGGGCACGCTCCTCTGTGCCATCCGCGACGCGATCAGCGCCAGCTCCGCGGCGGTGTCGGACGTGAAGCGATTGATCGCCACCACGCAGGGGATGCCGTAGCACTGCTGCACGTTCTCGACGTGGCGCTCCAGGTTGGCGAGACCCCTCTCCAGCGCCGCCAGGTCCTCGCGGCCGAGGTTTTTCAGCTCCACGCCGCCATGGTACTTGAGGGCGCGGACCGTGGCCACGACCACGGCCGCGGCCGGCCGCAGCCCCGCCTTGCGGCACTTGATGTCGACGAACTTCTCGCCCCCCAGATCGGCCCCGAAGCCGGCCTCGGTGACCACGTAGTCGGCGAGCTTCAACGCCGTCCGCGTGGCGATCACCGAGTTGCAGCCGTGGGCGATGTTGGCGAACGGCCCGCCGTGGACGAAGGCCGGGTTGTTCTCCAGCGTCTGCACCAGGTTGGGCTTGATGGCGTCCTTGAGCAGCACGGCCATCGCCCCTTGGGCCTCGAGGTCGCGGGCACGGATCGGCTGGCGGTCGCGGGTGGAAGCCACGACGATGTTGCCCAAGCGCTGCTTGAGGTCGGCCAGCGAGGTGGCGAGGCAGAGGATCGCCATCACCTCCGAGGCGGCCACGATGTCGAAGCCGTCCTGGCGCGGAAAGCCGTTGCCGGCACCGCCGAGGCCGACGACGATGTCGCGCAGCGCCCGGTCGTTCATGTCGGCGACCCGCCGCCACGCGATCCGCCGCACGTCGACGGCGGGCTCGTGGCCCCAGTGGACGTGATTGTCCAGCATCGCCGCCAGCAGGTTGTTGGCGAGGGCGATGGCGCCGAAGTCGCCGGTGAAGTGAAGGTTGATATCCTCCATGGGGACGACCTGCGCGTAGCCGCCGCCGGCGGCGCCCCCCTTCATGCCGAATACCGGCCCGAGCGATGGCTCGCGCAGGCAGATCGCCGCCCTCTTGCCAAGATGGTTCAGGGCGTCCCCGAGACCCACGGTCGTCGTGGTCTTGCCTTCGCCGGCCGGGGTGGGCGTCATCGCCGTCACCAGGATCAGCCTGCCGTCCGGGCGCTCCGCGAGACTGTCGACGTAGCCGAGCGACACCTTGGCCTTGGTGTGGCCATAGGGCTCGAGATGCTCTTCAGGAATTCCCAGCCGGGCGGCAACGGCGGAGATGCGGTCGAGCCTGGCCTGCTGCGCGATTTCGATATCCGACGCCATGTCCTGTTCTCCCCCTCGATAAGATCAGCGGCGGCGAAGATAGCACTGTGGGCCAGAACGCCGAAGCCTGCGGCTCGCCTCGCTTTTCCCTGCTCGGAGCACTCTCATAGAGGAGCGATGAGGGAAATCCATCCGGACCTTCGTTGTTGGGGAATGCGCCGTGCGAAACGATCTGCAACCTCTGGAGCGGAGACGGGACCTGCCGCCTGGAGTCTCTACCTGTGGTCCCACAATGAGTTTTAAAGGAGAACGAAATGCATAAGAACGTCGACGTGGTTCGTGCCTGGCGTGACGAGGAATACCGCAACAGCCTCACCGAGGAGCAGCGAGCCAGCCTGCCAGAGAACCCCGCCGGATTCGCGATGGTGGACGACTCCGCCCTGCGCATCATCACCGGCGGTCTGCGGACCACGGCTGTTTTCTCGGACTGCACCACCTTCGTGGGCTCCTGCGTCAAGCCGGGCCAGCAGTGCCCATAAGCCGTTTCCCCTGATCATCCTGGGCGGGCGGGCCTCGTCAGGTCCGCCCGCCACCTTCGCCCTCTTCGCGAAATGACGACAGCCATGCCCGAGATCTTCGACGCCCCTGAATGGTGCGAGGCCCTGACGCTCGCGGAACGAGCGGCCCTGCCGGACACCGGCCCCGACGACGCCCCTGCCCCGGAACGGAGCGAGCGCGCCGCGCGCAAGGCGAGCCGCTGGCGCAGCGAGGCCGAGCTGCTCGACGACCGGCTGTTCGCCGAGCGCCTCGCCCTGGACAGTCTGACGCCGGAGCGCTTCCTGCGCCTCCTGGCCGAGCCTGCAATGAGCCTGCAACGGCGCGCGGGAGGCCGGCCGCCCTGGCTGCAGCGTCTGGCGCGGACCTTCTCCCAGCCCCTCGTCCCTCTCCCCGCCGAGATTGAGGACGGTCTCGGCGTGTTGGAGCTGCTGCGCCCCCTGATCGCCGATGCCCACGCCCGCGTGCTGGCCGGGCTGCGTCGAATCACCGCCGGAGCTCCAGGGAGCGTCGACGCGGAGCCCGTGGCCGCCGCGCTCCTTTCGACGCTGATCAAGCGGCTCCGCTGGGCGAGCGAACGGGCTCTCGCCCTGGAGCTCCACGCCAGCCGCCTCGAGGGGAAGCTCACGGGCGAGACCCCGGAGGAGCGGTTCCAGAGCTTCGTCGCCAGCCTGCGCCAGCCCGGTCACGTCCTGGAGATCCTCCGGCGCTACCCCGTCCTGGCCCGCGACGCCTGCCGCCACGCCGAGCAGTGGGTCGAGACGAGCCTGGAGATGATGCAGCGCTTGGCGGCGGACCGCGACGAGATCGTCCGCCTGTTCTTCGCCGGGGCCGATCCGGGTCCTATGATCGCCGCCGAGACCGGCCTCAGCGATCGTCACGCCGGCGGACGCGCCGTGGCGGTCCTCGCCTTCGCCTCCGGGTTGCGGATCGTCTACAAGCCCAAGTCCCTGGCCGTCGACCGCCACTTCCAGACGTTGATCGCCTGGCTCGACGAGCGCGGGGCCGAGCCGCCGCTCCGCGTGCTGACGGTCCTGGACCGGGGCGCTTACGGCTGGGTGGAGCACGTCCCCCACCGTCCCTGCGCGACGCCGGACGAGGTGACGCGTTTCCACGAGCGGCAGGGGGTCTGGGTCGCCCTCTTCTACGCCCTGGAGGCCACCGACTTCCATCACGAGAACCTGATCGCCGAGGGCGAGCACCCGGTGCCGATCGACCTCGAGACCCTGTTCCAGCCCGCGCGCAACGCGCAGTCCGCCAGCGGTCCCGGCTACCTGCCCACGGCCCACACGGTGCTGAACAGCGGCCTGCTCCCCCGCCGTTTCGGGGCCACCGCCGCCGAAGCCGGGCTCGACCTGAGCGGCATGGGGGCGGCGGGCGGCCAGAAGCTCACCCTGAAGCGGATCGCCGGCGACGGCACGGACGAGATGCGCTGGGCCCGGCATGAAACGGCATTGGCGGCCGGCCCCCACCTGCCGACCCTGCGCGGCGAGCCGCTCGCGCTGTGGGAGCACGGCGAGCCCGTGCAGCGCGGCTTTGGCGCCATGTACCGGCTGCTCTGCCGCCACCGCGAGGAGCTGCTCGCGCCCGACGGGCCGCTGGCGCCCTTCGCCGGGCTGCCGATACGCGCCCTGCTGCGCGGCACCGGCGTCTACGCCCATCTGCTGCACGTGGCCCATCATCCCGACTATCTGCAGAGCGCCCTCGACCGCGATCGCCTCTACGACCGGCTATGGCTGGACGCGGTGGTGTATCCGCCCTTCCGGCGGGCGTTGCGGGCCGAGCAGCGGGACCTCGCCGCCGGCGACATTCCCCGCTTAGAGACCCTCTCCACCTCCACCGACCTCCTCCACCCCGGGGGCGAGCGGATCGAGGGCTTCTTCGCCGCTCCGGGGCTGGAACTGGTGCGGGCCCGGCTGCGGGCGATGGACGAGGACGACCTCGGCCGGCAGAGCTGGCTGCTCCAGGCCTCGATCGAGGCCACCCGCTCGCTCGACACGCCGCTCGCCTGGCCCGCCCTGAGCCTGCCGGAAGCCGGCCCCGCCGGCCCCGAGCGCTTCCTGGAGCTGGCCCGGCAGATCGGCGACCGGCTGGCGCAACTGGCCATCGAGCAGGGGGAGATCGTGACCTGGTTCCAGCTCGACCTGAGGCCCGACGGCTGGCTCCTGGAGCCCATGCCCGTCGACCTCTACAACGGCCTCTCCGGCCTGGCCCTCTTCCTCGCTCACCTCGCCCGCCTGGCGGGCGAGGAGCGCTACGAGCGGCTCGCCCGGCTCGCCCTGAGCACGGTCCGCCAGCGGCTCGCGGCCGATCCCGAGGCGCTGGTGCACGCCGGCGCCTACAACGGCTGGGGAGGGCTCGTCTATACCCTCACTCACCTGGGACTGTTGTGGAGAGAGCCCGGGTTGCTCGACGCCGCGGAGGAGTTGGCGACGCGCAGGGCGCCCGGCATCGAGAGCGACACGTCGTTCGACCTCATCGCCGGCTCTGCGGGAGCCTTGGCCGCCCTCCTGGCCCTCCATCCGCATCGCCCGTCACCGGCTGTCCTGGACGTCGCGGTGCGCTGCGGCGAGCGCCTCCTCGCCTGCGCCGTCGCCGGCGAGCGCGGTCTCGGCTGGCCGAACGGCGGCGAGCCCCTGCCGCTCACCGGCTTCAGCCACGGCACGGCCGGCATCGCCTGGGTCCTCGCCCGGCTCGCTCACGCCACGGGTGACGAGCGGTTCCGCGCCGCGGCCGGGGACGCCCTGCGGTACGAGCGGAGCTGGTTCAATGCCGGGCGCGACAACTGGCCCGATCTGCGGGCGAGCCACAAGACCCCGGAAGAGGCGCGGGATTTCCTCTACGCCTGGTGCCACGGCGCGCCGGGCATCGGGCTCGGGCGCATCGGCACCCTGCCGTACTTGGACGATTCGGAGATGATTTCCGAGATCCGCGCCGCGGTCCGCGCCACCCTGGCCGATGGCTTCGGCGGCAGCCAATGCCTCTGCCACGGCGACCTCGGCAACCTTGAGCTCGTACGAGAGGCCGGCCGCGTTCTGAAGGACGAAGAGCTGACGGCCGAAGCCGGCCGGCTGGCCGCCCGCATCCTGACGCGGATCGAAAACGGCGGCCTGCGCTGCGGCACCAACCCGAAGACCGAGAGCCTCGGCCTCATGACCGGCCTCGCCGGCATCGGCTACGGGCTGCTCCGCGCCGCCTGGCCGGACCGCGTGCCCTCCGTGCTGCTGCTGGAGACGCCTGGCTGACTAACCCGAACCGCGAATTGCGGGATCAATCTGCTTGCCGGACGACAACCTCGTCGCCCGCCAATCCAGGAGATTTCGCGATGAGCCCGCTTCCCACCCCCACGATCGTCAAACCGGCCGGCGCCGTCCGTGGCGCCAAGCCGGAGAGCAAAACCGCCTATGACAATCTCGCGACCGCCAAGCGCGACCAGGCCTTCCAGCAGGTGCGCTCGCGTCTGGGCTCACCCCAGCAGATCGTCAACGTCAAGATCTCGCCCCAGACGTCGACCGGCTTGACCCGGATCGCCAAAGCCGACGTCCTGCCGAGCACCCCCCTGGCCCTGTCGGCGGACGCCCTCGGAGCCGCCGCTCCCGATGCTACCGACGAGGATCTGGACCGTCTGCCCGACAAGTTCGAGCGGCGCCTCGCCAACGCGTTCACACCGTTCTATTTCGTTTCCGCGGGCGACCCTGACGTGTTCGCCACGTTCAAGGATCAGAGCACCCTCGCCATCGCCACTCTCGGCCAGGCCACGCCGCCGATCAGCCACTACCGGGTGACTCCTCTGGGGATCAAGAACGGGTTCGGATACCTGCAGATCGATTACCTCACGGTGTGGAACCGCGACGAGGGTCTCTCCGTCTCGACGCTCTGCAAGGTCCTCCTGCCCGCCCTCGGCCTCTCCATCGACGGCCTCGGCTCCCACGACTTCGACGAGGAGCGCTCAGCCGTGCTGGTCGGCGCGCCGGCATCAGGCAGCAGCTACTCGAGCGACGCGGCGGCCTACAAGGCCTATGATTTCTATCTGGCGGCACACGAGGGCGTCCTGCCCTTCGATCACAGCGGCTACATTCCGCCCGCCAATCCCGTGCCCGCCGGCCAGCACGTCATCCTCGGTCTCTCCCGCTCCAAGCACAGCACCTATCCCTTCAACCCGGATAAATTCCCCATCTTCCGCCAGGAGATCATCGCCGCCACCTTCGCGGCCATCGACGCCGCGTTCGCCGCGGGAGAGATCGACGACACCACCTACGCGGCCCTGCTCTATGCCGCGACGACGGTCTTCTTCGAATGTGTCGTGGAACGGTTCACGAATCAGGGAGGAGTCTACGCCGGCACGCGGACCAACGTCGGCGAGCTGACGAAGCCGATCAACGGCTGCTCCTGGATCAACGACCCGCGCATCCGCGAGAAGCTCACGCCGACCCTGTGGCGGGTCTGATCCCGCGCGGCTCGCATCGTCGTCCATCCAGCACCTTGAAGGTAGGAAGGACCAATGAAAGGAGAAACTGATATGTCCGTGAGCACCCACCGTCTCTTCTCCCTGCGCCGGCTGACCCTCATGGTGTTGGCCGTCGTCCTGACCTGCCTCGCGCTCACCCCGTCGCTGACGTCCGCCTGTGCCTGTACCAACGGCGCGACCCGGGTCGTCCTGACCTCGATCGCCTGCTGCGGCGACCCCCGACTCCCGAGCCGGCCGGGCGACCGGCAGACCTGCCAGAACTGTCAGTGGGTGACGACGGGGACCGGCTGCTTCCGCGCTTCTCCCTGCGCCTTCTGAAGTGAGACGGCCCGGTTCCCCGGCTACCGTGGGGAGCCGGGCCCCAGCATCCGCCACCGCGTCACCACGTCGTCCCGGATGGTGTACACGCGGTCGCCAGCCACCAGGGCGAACGCGGTCGGCTCCGGAGTGTGAACCGAATAGAGATAGCTGCCGTCGCGATTGTCGTAAACGTCGAACGCCCGGCTGGATCCGCCCTGGAGCGACGGCAGGTCTGCCAGAACATGGATCAACCCGCCGGAAACGCTGACCGTCAGCGCCGCCAGCGGTGAGCCCGGAGCGATCTTTTGCGAGCCACCGGAGGCCGCGACGATCTTCGGCAGTGCCACGGGATCGATCGTCCGCACCAGGAAGCGCGGCTCGCCGTTCAGGGTGTATGAGGCGAGCAGACCGGTGTGCGCCGCGGCGTAGACGAAGCCTCCGGCATCATCGCGACCATCGCGCGCCACGTCGCCGTCGAGCGTCAGCAGGTCCTGCGAGCCGCCCGCGAGCAGCCGGCCGAAGCCGCCCACGAGCTCGCCCTGCGCCGAGTAGCGAGCGAACAGGTCCCGCCCGGCGTCCGCCGCGAAGACCACCAGACCCCCCTCTCCCGCAGACCCCGCAGACCCCGCAGACCCCGCAAAGATAACGCGGTGCGGGTTGCTCGCGAGGTGCCAGGTCTTGCGCAGCCTCCCTCCCGGCTCGAAGCTCGCCACGGTGCCGGCGTCGTGATAGCAGATCCAGACGTTGCCGGCGGCGTCGACGTCGAAGTCCTCCGGGTTGCCGCCCGCCGTGCCAGGAGGGAGATGGTAGGAGACCCCCGGCCGCCCGCTGGGCGAGAACCGCCGCACGCTGGCGTCGGACCAGTCGAGGACCAGCACGTCCCCGGAGCGGTCCTCCTTCAGGCTGACCGGTCTTGCGAGCCGCACCCCCGCGGCAGGGGCGATCACCATCGTCTTGACGAAGGAGCGCTCCTGCCAGCTCCGCGCGTGTTTTTTCTGCGACTGGGGCTGTAAGCGCAACGCCGGCTGCACCTCGCGCCGGCCATCGCCGAAATGGCCCACCGCGACGCCGGCCACGATCAGCGTCGCGAGCACCAGGAAGAACGTCCTCTCGCGCGGCATCGTCACACACCCTCGATCGGGGCCGCAGCGGTGCTACCGGATCGACGTGGAGCAGTGAATGAGTTGGCCGTTCTCGGTGCAGGTGCCGCAGGCGAACCTGCCGCCGAAGCAATCCCTGGCGAGGCAGCAGCTACCCTGGCTGCTGGCGGTGTCGGGCATCGCCGCGAGAGCGGTGACGACCAGCGCCAGCAGGAACAAACAGGTCTTCAGTGCAACGCGGACCTTGTCCATCAGAGTCTCCTTTCCTGAAAGAGCGGACCCGCGATCGAGGGCACAGGGTGTGTCATGTCCCGCCGTGCAAAGGTTCATCCCGGAGCCTGGGCATCGCGCGATCATCGAGCCAAACCGACACGGCAAGCGCCAGGAGGACCACGTTCTGCAGCACGTGCAGGCGCGTGCTGCGGCCCAGGGTGAGGGTGAACCAGCAGCCGCAGATACTGCCGGGAGAAAAGTAGAGATTACCGATCAGGGCGACGGTGAAAACGGCCAGCAGCACGGCGGCGGCGAGCGCGGCGGTCCGCCGCCAGCGCGGAATCAGCAGCCCCAAGCCGACCCAGAGCTCGCTCAGCACGACCGGCAGCGCCAGATACCGGGCCACCGCGGCGGGCACCACGGCATAGCTCGACAGGGCGTTGACGAAGCCGTCGAAATGAAAAATCTTGTCGCTCCCGGCGAAGACGAAGACCACCGCCAGGAAGACCGCCGAGAGAAGGGAGACGTGCTTCAATGGCACCTCCGCGACCGTTCTACTCTAGACTGGTGCCGGACGATCCCGAATGCGTGACTCCGCCACCACCGAGCCGGCCCTCGCCCCTCGCCTTCCCGGGCTGTGGGCGAACCCGGATTTCGTCAAGCTGTGGAGCGGCCAGACCATCTCCGAGCTGGGCTCGCGCATCACTCGCGAAGGGCTCCCGCTGGCCGCCGTGCTCGTGCTGCACGCGGGCACCGTGCAGATGGGGTTCCTCACCGCTCTCGGCGGCGCCGCGGTCCTGGTCTTCGGGCTGCTCGCCGGCGTCTGGGTCGACCGCCTGCGCCGCCGTCCGATCCTGATCGCCGCCGACCTCGGCCGCGCCGCGATCCTCGCCTCCGTTCCCGTGGCCGCCGTCGCCGGCGTGCTGTCGATGGGCCAGCTCTACGCCGTCGCCGCGCTGGCGGGAATCCTGACCGTCTTCTTCGACGTCGCCTACCAGTCGTACCTGCCCGCGCTCGTCGACCGCGACCAGATCCTCGAAGGCAACAGCAAGCTGGCGCTGAGCAGCTCGATCGCGGAGATCGCCGGGCCGGGGCTGACCGGCGTCCTGGTGCAGCTCATCACCGCGCCGATCGCCATCCTCTTCGACGCGGTCTCCTTCCTGTTTTCGGCGCTGATGGTCCTGCTGATCCGCAAACCGGAACCGCCGCCGGTGCGCCGCGAGCCGGAGCATCTCCTGGCGGAGACGCTCGCCGGAATCCGTTTCATCTTCGGAAATCCAGCGCTGCGCCCGCTCGCCCTCCGCTCGGCGACCCTGTTCCTCTTCATGGGGTTTTTAGGCCCGCTTTACGTTCTCTATGCGATCCAGATCCTGCACCTGCGTCCGGTGGTGCTCGGCTTCGTGATCGCGTTGGGTGGCGTGGGCGCCATGATTGGCTCCGTCGTGGCGCCACGCATCGTACAGCGGTTCGGTCTCGGCGCCACCTTCGTCGCCAGCTCGCTCGTCCAGGGCCTCACCAGTCTCCTCATTCCGCTGGCCGGGACGCCCGGGATGGCCCCAGCCTTCGCCGTCGCCTGTCTCATGGTGCCGCAGCTCTTCGGCGACATGGCATTCATGATCTATTACATTAACGAGCTCACCCTGCGCCAGCAGGTGGCGCCGGAGCAGGTGCTGGGCCGCGTCAACGCCGGCATGCAGCTCCTGGCACGCGGCATCTGGCCGATTGGCGCGCTGATCGGAGGCTCTCTCGCCGCAGCGATCGGGGTGCGCTCCACCCTCGCGCTCGCGGCCACCGGAGTCGTCCTTTCGACGTTCTGGCTCCTCGCCTCACCGCTGCGCCGGTTGCGGTAGCAAAGCCTCTGAAGAACACGGACCAGCACGGGTCGGCGCGGCTGTCGGTGATACGGTTCACCCGGCCCGCGGCAAAGCCGGGGATGCTCAACGTCTGATCGATCGCCGGGTTGAGGGTGACCGTCACGACCGATGGGCGGGACGTCACGAGGCGGCCCTCGCTCCGCCTTCCACCAGGCCGCGCACCGCCTCGGCGCTGTCGCACGCCAGAGCCCGCCGGGCCAGGTTCTGCGCGTCCCGCATGGAGACGCCGCGTACCCTGGCCTTGATCGCCGCGATGCTCGGGATGCTGACGCTCAGCTCGGTCACTCCCAGCCCGATGAGGATCACGGCGCCCAGCGGATCGCCCGCCACGCCGCCGCACACGCCGACCCAGGCTTTCTTGCCGGCCGCGGCGCGCACCGTCTGATCGATCATGCGCAGCACCGCCGGATGCAGCCCGTCGGCCTGCCGGGCCAGTTGCGGATTGCCGCGGTCCATGGCCAGCACGTACTGCGTCAGGTCGTTGGTGCCGATCGAAAAGAAATCGGCCTGCTCCGCCAATTCAGACGCCATGATCACCGCCGAGGGCACCTCGATCATGATCCCCGCCTCGAGCCTCCCGGCCCCCAGCTCCTGCCGGACCTCCTCGGTGATCGCCCGCGCGTCGCGCAGGTCCGCCACCGTGGCGATCATCGGATACATGATCTTCACCGGCCCATGCGCGGCGGCGCGAAAGATCGCCCGCAATTGCGTCCGGAACAGCTCGGGATGGGCGAGGCAGAGCCGGATGCCGCGCACGCCCAGAAAAGGGTTCTCTTCGGCCGGCATATCGAGGTAGGGCACGGCCTTGTCGCCGCCGATGTCCAGCGTGCGGACGATCAGGGGCAGCCCATGCAGGGCCTCGACCGCCTGCCTGTACGCCTCGTATTGCTCGGCTTCGGAAGGCGGCGTGTCGCGTTCGAGGAAAAGGAACTCACTGCGCATCAGGCCAATACCTTCGCCGCCCGCTTCCACGGCCTGGGCGGCCTCCTTCGCCAGACCGGTGTTGGCGACCACCTCGATGCGCACGCCGTCGGTGGTGAGCGCCGGCTCGTACCGCGTCCGGTGCTCGGCGTCGCGCAGGCTGGCGAGCGAGCTCTGCGCCGCGCGCGCCGCGCCGACGTCCTCTTCGCTGGGGTCGATGTAAAGCACGCCGTTGTCGCCGTCGAGAACCGCCGTCACGCCCTCGGGCTGATGCATCACCGCCGGCCCGACGCCGACCACGGCCGGAATCCCCAGCGAGCGCGCGATGATCGCCGCGTGCGAGGTCGGCCCGCCCCCGGCCGTGCAGAAGCCCAGCACGTGCGCCGGGTCCAGCCCCGCGGCGTCGGAAGGCGTCAGGTCCTCCGCCAGCAGGATGACAGGCTCCCGCGGCAGCTCCGGCGCCTCTGCCACGACACCCGCCGGCCCTGCCAGCCGCCGCAGCACCCGCGTGCCCACGTCGCGCAGGTCCGTCGCGCGGCCGGCCAGCAGCGGATCGTCCAGTTTCTGCAGCGACTCCACCGCCGCTGCGATCGTCTGCTGCCAAGCCCAGCCGGCGCTCTGTCCCTGCGCGACCCCCTGCTCGGCCGGCGCGATCAGGTCGGGATCGGAGAGGAACTCGGCGTGGGCGCGGAAGATGGCCGCGCCGGCCTCTCCGGACTTCTCTTTGACGTCCTGATACAGCTCCTGGAGCTCGGCCCGCGCCGTGGCGATCGCCTCGCGCAGCCGCTCGCGCTCCCGGCCGGGGTCCCTGGCGGTCTGCTCGACGACGATCCGTCTCTGGCGCAGCAGGCGCACGGGCCCGATGGCGAGGCCCGGCGACGCGGCCAGCCCCGGCACCGTCGTGGTGTTGCCGGTCGAGCGCGGCGCCCACCCATGCGTGGGGCCGGCCAGGAAGGCCTCCTCCTCCTCGACCTCCTCGATCACGTGCTTCAGCGCCGCGAGGGCGGCCCCGGCGTCCGGCCCCTGCGCCGAGATCCTCACCTTGCCGTTCGCCTTGACGCCGAGGCTCAGCAGCGCGGCCAGGCTCTTGCCGTTGGCCGTCTTCGCGCCGTGGCGCACCATCACCTCGGCCTGGAACCGCTTGGCGGCCTCGACGAAAGCCGTCGCCGGCCGCGCGTGCAAACCGTGCGCTCCGGCCACCGTGGCCTCGACCGAGCGCGCGAAATCCCCCGGGTCGCCGGCCGTGGGCACGGCCTCGGCGCGCGGCGCGCTCAGCGCCGCGAGGATCTCCTCCGGATCCCGGGTGACCGCCAGCCGTGCGACCCTGTCGTCGTCATACAGCAGGCCGGTGAGGTTGCTGAGGACGTCGAGGTGCTCGTCGGACCGGGCTGCGATCCCGACGACGATCCGCGCCGTGTCGCCCGGCTGCCAGGACACCCCGCCGGGCACCTGGAGCACGGCGATGCCCGTACGCTGGATCAACCCCCGGTCCTGAGGCAGACCGTGCGGAATGGCGACGCCCTTGCCGAGGTACGTGTTGGCCACCTGCTCCCGCGCCAGCATGCTGTCGGCATAGGCCGGTGCGATGCAGCCAGAGCGGACGAGCAGCTCCGCGACCTGACGGATGGCTTGTTCCTTCGACGCGACCCGGGCTCCCACCTGGATGTTCGCGGCTTCGAGCTGGAGCATGTCGGACTCCCTGAGCGGCTCTGCCTCTCGGCCGCCCGGCCCGCGAGACGGGTGGCGGACGAGCGTCCCGGCAGAAGTCTATCCCACCGCACGGCCGCCCCGGGTCAGAGGCTCTCCCCGTTGACAGCCCTCCCCAAAGGGGTGTATACGCCACCCCAGCCATATCGCAGATGGCAGCGCAAAAAATTGCCTCAACACGAAAGGATAGGGCCAATGAAAAAATTGCTGGTCACGCTCTTCTTAGCGTCGTTCGCAGCAGGGCTCTCGGCGCAAGCTCCTCCTCAAGCAGGCTCGGGCCATTTCTTCCCTTTGCGCGGCACACAAAAAATCATTTTCGGCTCCTCGAACCTGACCTATCACACGAGTGGACCCGTGATCCCCGTGGCCAAGGTGGTCGACATCTTCTGGGGACCGAGCTTCAGCGATCCCACCTCTCCCGATTTCCAATACGCCCAGACGTTGATCGCCTTCCGAAACCAGTTCGGCACGACCCCCGAGTACAACGTCATCACGCAGTATTCCCAGAACCTGGGAAGCGGCACCCAGTTCATTCAACTGTCGAACCTCGGCACAGGAACGGCCGACTGGTTCGACTCCTCGACGCCGCCAGCCAACGTCACCGACGCCAACGTTCAGGCCGAAGTCCAGCGCTATCTGACGACCCATACCGTCGACTACAGCACGATCTACGAGGTCTTCCTTCCGCGCACCTCGTTTTCTTCGAACGGTGGGAGGACCTCGTGCGGCGGAACGAGCGTCGGATACTGCGCCTATCACAACTTCTTTGGCAGTGGCGCCACCGCCGTGAAATACTCCGTGGAGCCCTATCCAAGCTGCAGCGGCTGCCAGGTCTCGGGCTGGACGGACGTGCAGAATCAGGAGCACTTCGTCTGTCACGAGACGCGCGAGGCCGTCACCGACCAGCAATTGAATGCCTGGTTTGACCGCAGCGGCAGCGAAGCCGACGACAAGTGCGCCTGGTCGCCCACTCCGTTCATCGGCACCGGCGGTTATGGATACCAGTACGAATGGTCGAACGCCGCGAAGGCGTGCGTCAAGACGAGATAAGCGAACGCAGGCCTAACGTGAGCGAGAAGCCCCGGCGGCCGCCGGGGTTTTTTCTTTGAGCCGAAAACCTTATGGACAGACGAAGGCGTCCGTGTCCTGGAGGGGCAGGGCCGGGGTGTTGTCGGCGTTGACGTAGGTCTTGACCTGCCCCGTCACGGTGTCGCGCACATGCACGGTGAAGCCGACGTCGGTGCCGGCCGTGAAGAAGACCCAGAACCGCTGGTTGACGCTGCAGGCGTTGAGGACCTTGACCAGCATCTCCGGGTTGCGCTGGCTGAAGAACCAGAACAGCCCGCCGTTGGTGACGCCCAGCGCAGCCGTGGAAACGGCAAAGGCCGGACCATGGAGCGAGGGCGCATGGTCGAAGTCCATCGTGACCTCGAAGCGCCGGTCACCCGGGACGTTGTCGATGCACAACGCGGTGGCGCTCGGGAGGCACCCGCCGCTCAGGTCGTCCTGGGTGAGGGTGAGGCCAACGCGAGCCTTCCGGTAGGTCGAAAGAGGCGGCGCGGTGTCCTCGGTCTCATAGGCTTCGACCATGGGAAGCGGTGGCGCCGGGTCCACCGCCGACGTTCCCATGCCGCCGTCGAAGAACACGTCGCCCGGGCCACTGACGGTCTGGGTGATGGTGAGCACGTCGTTCTCGTTCACCGGCGCGCCGCCGAAATCGAAGGTGACGGGAGCCGCCACGCTCATGTTGTAGGGCACGAGGAAGACGTAGGCGGTCTGCGGCGACCCGACGAGCGGGCCGTCGAAGCTGCCACGCCGGACCGTGGCCGTGATGCGGTACGTGCCGGCCGTGTACGATCCGTACTGGAGTTGGACCGTCCGCAGGTTGGTGCCCTCGAACTTCGGCACGACAATCCCGCGCGCCAGGCTCTCGCGCGCGATCCCCCCAAAGGGGCAGGCGTCCACGACGCTGGCCCGGAGCGGCGCCGCCCCGAGCCACGAGGCCGCAAGCAGGACCGGCAGCACAATATTGAACCCGACGACGCGGCGGCGATGGCTTCCCATCTTTTCTCCCTCCCTCACTGTCAGATTGCTGCTTTCGTTCGGAGCGGCTCCTGAGGCCGGCACGGTCAGGATATGTCATTTCGCTATAAACAGCGTACGCCGATCTTCGGCCCGCGTCAATCCCGCCAGTGCCGAGGATGACGAGGCCGCGCCGCCTTCCGCGCATCTCAGGATAGGACCCTCCATCCACCTGTGAAAGGAGATCGCCATGAAACACCTCGCACGCCTGCTCGTCGCCCTGGGCTGCCTGGCCCTCGGCGTCCCCGCCGTCTACGCCGCCTGCTTCTACCCGAAGGCGAGGACTGTGACCTATTACCAGCACCACATCTCCTGCGGTGAGCCCGTCGGCCCCCGTGGTCTGCGCCCCTGCATCGATTACTGGTCCGCCGACGGCGAGTGCACGACCGACTGCGACGGCAGCACCTACTGCAGCGGCGATACCCAGGCCCGGCAGGATACGCAGTACGACTTCCAGGTCGACGGCTCCTGCCCGCCGATCTGCGAGTGACCCGAGCTCGGTGCACTACCATCGCCAACGAGGAGAAACCATGAAGAAAAGACGATCAAGGCCCTGACTCAACGGCGCAGGCGGTCGATGTCGTCCGGGGCCTTGAGCTGGCAGTTCGAGCTCTCCTTGCCGCCCTTCTTGGCATAGTTACTCCGAAGATTTGCGGTACAATCCCGAGTCGAAATCGCTGACGCAGGGAGGGCACCGCAATGAACGCCGTCGCCACGGCTCCCATCCTTGAAGACCTGCCCGTCGACTCGGGGAGGCCCTTCATGCCCGAGGAGCTCACGCCGCTCTTCCACACGCCGTCGTACCGCGAGCTCACGGCCGCGCAACGCCTGCGCTACAACCAGCTCCAGGCGCTCTATTTCAACGAACAGATCCTATTTTTCGAAACGGCCCTGGGCCATGGCATCCTGGAAGCCCTGCTCCGCCGCATCGCGGAGATCTGCGCGCAGCCGGCGCCGTCCTCCTGGAGCTCGGACGCGGTGCTCGTCGTCGTCCCGGGAGCTTTCTATCGCGAGAACCCGGGCTCCGGCGCGGACGGACGCGTCCTCCGCGAGCAGGCCGAGCGGCTCGGCTGCCCGACGGAGACCGTGCCCATCGCCAGCACCGGCGGAGTACAGGAGAACGCGAGAATCCTGATCGATTGGCTGACGCAGCAGCCTGCGCGGCCGATGATCCTGGCCTCGTTGAGCAAGGGCGGCGCGGACGTGAAGATGGCGCTCGCCGAGCCCGGCGCGGAGCGCGCGTTCGCAAACGTGGCGGCGTGGATCAACCTGTGCGGCATCCTCGACGGCACGCCCATGGCGGAGTGGCTGCTCTCCTGGAGATTGGCCCCAATGCTGAACCGCCTCTACTGTCGGCTCCGCGGTCAAAGCCCGACCTTCCTCCGCGACCTGCGCCACGGCGCCGGCCAACCGCTCGCTTTTCCATTGCGCCTCCCCGCACACCTCCGATTGATCAGCATCGTCGGCTTTCCCCTTCAGGAGCACCTGGTCCGCGGCATCGCGAGGCGCTGTCATCAGCGGCTCGCACCCCTCGGTCCCAACGACGGCGGCCTGGTCCTGGCGGACGTCTGCGCCCTGCCGGGGCTGGTCTATCCCATCTGGGGCGCCGACCATTATCTGCAGCCGAAGACCGGCGTTCGCGAGCTGATCGCGGCGATCCTGCAATATCTGGGTGAGGCCCTGCAATGAGGCGGGAACCTTTTCTCGCCTGGCCCGGCTGGGCGCACCTGCGCTACGCGGCGCTGCTGTCGCTCGCCACCACCGCCTGGTTCGGACTCGTCTACGCCGGAGCGGACGCGCTGACCGCCCGCCGCAGCTTTCGCGTGCCGGTGCACTTCGCCGCGGAGCTCCGCATCCCGCTCGTGCCGGCGATGACGATTTTTTACATGTCGATCTACGGCCTGTTTTTCCTGGCGCCGTTCGTCCTGCGGACCCGCCGCGAATTCCGCGCCGTGGCCTGGACGATCTTCTTCGTCATCGCCTGCGGCGGGATCGCATTCCTCGCCTTTCCCGCGCAGTTGGCTTTCGCACCGCCCCGCGAAGAGGCGTTGGGGATGTGGGCGGGACTCTTTCACGTCGCCGACGACCTGAACCTCACCTACAATCTCGCGCCTTCGCTGCACGTCGCGCTCGGCGTCGTCTGCGTGGCGGCTTTCTCTCCGCGCGCGCCGGGAGCGGCCAAAGCCGTCCTCTGGTCGTGGGCGTTCCTGATCGCCGCCGCCACCGTCCTGACCCACCAGCATCATGTCCTGGACGCCGTCACCGGCTGGCTGCTGGCGATCCTGAGTGTCCGCGTGGTTTTCCGTCGCCTCGCAGAGGAGCCTCAGGGGCGGCCCTGAAGCCGTCCCTGAGGGATCGAGCCTTCGTCTTCAGAAGAACTCGGGCATGCCGCTCGTGCTGGCCACGATCGGGGGCAAGCTCGTCGTCGAGGAGGAAGAGCGGTCGTCCGCGGTGCCGCCCGCGCAGGCGCCGGTGTAGCCGCTCAGGTTGCCCTCGTCCCAGACGATCAGCAGGCCGTCGCCGCCGGGCTGGAAGTAGCTCGAGCTGAGCCGCCGAGGTGGCAAGCAAAGAAGCGAGTATTACCAGGATGAAGGGCCGGGTTTTGTGCTGCCGGGATACAGTTCCTTTCAGGAAGTTACCGAGAAGTTTTTCCCTCCCGATCCTTCAAGGTCAAGCACGCCCCGCCCCGGCCGGGCTTCGCGAAGCGCTTTCACAGTCGACAGTTTATTTGGATATTCAATGCCGGCTCTGTTTCTCCGCCGATCCGCCGCTCAGAACGGGTCCGGCACTTTCAGGTCCGCGAAGAGCTGGGCGAGCGTGGGCGCAACCGGTGCGCTCGGCATCAGGCTGTTGATGGCGTTGGCGCCGAGCTCGCGGTAGCTTTCGAACTGCGACTCGCTGTAGAGCTGGTTGGCCGTCGACTCATGGGGAAAGGCCGGGTGCGCCTTCGCGTAGTGGAAGACGTCGACCGGCTCGGTGCCGTTGAGCGAGGCCTTGATGTAGATCAGGAAGCCGTCCGCCTCGGGTCCCAGATCGCCCGGCGTATCGAGATAGTCGACACACGAGTAGCCGATCCTGCCGACGGCGTAGTAGGGCAGCGGCGGCGAGGGGAGCTCTCCCAGGTCGAAGGCCTCGCCCACGGCCCGCGGGCGCATGGCGATCTTCTCGAAGCGGATCGGCACCCCGAGGTCGATACGAATCTTACCGATCGCGTTTCCCAGGTCCTCGAAGGAGAAGTCCGAGTCTGCTCCGGCATCGCTAACCACGACGTAACGGCAGCGCCGCAGCACCATCTCATAGAGCCCGAGATTCTCGAAGTGGCCGCCGTCGGAGAGATAGACGTAGGGGCTCGTGTCGTCGGTCAGGCCGAAGGCCTCGGCGATCAGCGGCTCCGGCGCGAACCGGGGCCCGGGAGTATCGAACGTCGAGTCGCCGTGAGGTCCTGGATTGCCGAGCCACCAGCCCAGCCGGATGTTGAAAAGGGCGAGCAAAAAAGTCACCACCGGCGACGAGTGATAGCCCATGTTGGGACTCGCCGCGGCGCCCGAGATGGCGGCGGCGGTGCCGAGCGTGATGGCCCGCTTGAGGCGTCTGCTGGCGGCGTAGCGGGCCGCGTCCCGGTATCCCAGGCACCAGTTCCCGGCGTGCAGCGGGGTCACCGTGAACGGCTCGGCCTTGCGGTCCTGCCAGGCCAGGTCCTTGCCCCCCACCAGGTTGAGCGTCAGGTTGAGCACGGGAAAGGGCCGGTTGCCCCGCAGCTCGCGCATCTGCAGGTTGTCCTTCTCGTCGAAGCCGGTGAACGGGTTCGGCTTCCTCTCGGCTTTGCGGCGGGAGGCCCCGAGATAGGCGCGGATCAACCGGTCGCGATACGCGGCGTGAAGAGAGAAACGGTTGATGTTGACGCAGTAGCCCATCGCCGTGCTGACGGCGAGAAGGCCGGCCGTGACCAGGAGCAACAGCCACGAGGGCGAATGGTGGATCACTTGGACAAGGTTGTGAATGCCGCTGCCCAGCGGCTGCTGGATACACCAGAAGTGGGAATGAGCCTTGGGATCGAAGAGACACCGGTCAGCCGGCCACAGCCTCAGGAGCAGGCTGGTGCCCAGCGACAGCAGCACGATGATGAACAGGGCGAAGAGCGGTGCCGCGAGGCTCAGCGCGAGCCTCGACACGACGGAGCCCTTGCTCTCCTCCTCCCCCGGCTTCCGGGTCACGGCGGTCTTCGCGCTGCCGCCCAGCAGCAGGGTGACGAGGCCCGAGAGGCCGCCCAGGGACGTCAGCCAGGCGGGCCCGTACTCGACCAGCGCCACGGGCCCGAAGAGCACCAGGAGGCTCAGGACGCTCCGCGCGACGATGAGGATGAGGACCCAGGAGCCGAAGCGCGCCCACCACTCCCGGTCCGCGTCGCTCGTGAAGTAGCTCGACAGCCCGATGAAGATCGTGGCCGCCAGCAGGAACATGCTCAGGAACAGGGGAGCGCCGATGCAGATGTAGAGCTCCGTCGCCGGCATGACGGTGAGGACGGGATAGAGATCCGACGCCACGAGCCGGCAGAACAGGCCTCCCAGGGCGCCGGTGGCGATGACCAGCAGCCCCTCGAGCGGCGCCGGCTCGCGCACCCAGATCCGCGACACGAGGAAGCCGCCGAAGCCAAGGATGGCGCCGAACAGGACGAAGGCCAGCCAGACCGGGATCTCGTAACCGAAGATCGTGAACAACAGGGTGGTCCAGGCCCAGTAGGCCGTGACGGCGACGGCCAGGATCCAGAGCGGCAGCAGGCACAGGACCAGGAACCATCCCTGGCTCCTGAACCGGAGCGGGAAACGGCTCCGCGGCGGCTGGGTGTCGGTCAGGCTGGGGCGGTTGGCGATGATATAGGCGATCACCAGCCAGCCCAGCACCACCGCCACTCCCAGCACCCAGTTGCTCACCCGCTCCTGAAGATGGGACGGCAGGGCGTTCACCTCGAGGACGGCCGCCGTGCTGAAGCGAGGGAACGTCAGCACGGCAGCCATCATCGGCAGCAGCACCAGCCAGTTGAGGAGCAGGTTGCGCAGGAAGATCCCCACCAGGGTCCAGGTGTCCGCCGAGAGAAGCCCCGCCTTGGGGCTCATGTAGCGGCTGTAGTTGCGCAGATGCCGGACCGGCTCCGGCTCCGGGCTCAACGGCTGCTCGGGCCGCCGGCGGAGCTCCTCCTCCACGCTGGCGAGCCCCGCGCGATGGATCCAGGCTGACAGCCAACTCCCGAGATAGCCGCCACCCGAGACCGTGGAGAGGAAGTCGAAGGCGCCGAGCAGCTTGCGGCGCGCGAGGCCCTGCACGATCCCGAGCCCGAACGTGGCGCTGCGGATGCCGCCGCCGGAAAAGCAGAGTGCCGAGCGCCCGACCTGGTTACGGTGCACCCAGCGGTAGAACTCCTTGAGCAGCTCGGAGCTCATCCGCGCGGCGCGCGCGGCCCGCTCTTCGGGATCGGCGATGGCGGCGACGTCCGCCTCGTACCGGGCGCGCAGGCCTGCCAGGTAGCCTTCCGGGAGCGGCGGCTCGATCTTCTGGCTCTCGTACTCCGCAAAGAGCACCTCATAGAGCGGGATCACCTCGCGGGAGCTCGCCAAGCGGGGCATGCTTCTCCCTCCTCCCTTTTCTTGAATTTAAAACAAGTATACCCCCGCCGTCCGCTTTTGTCCTATACTGAAATAAAGAGGAAACTTTCTGCCGGCTGCAAAGCATGAATCCTGAGGACACTGCGGGTCTGGTCCAGCGAGCCCTGGCTGGTGAGCAGACCGGTCTCGCCCGGCTGGTGGCCGCGCTGACGCCGGTGATCCAGGCCCGCGTGGCCCGCACCCTGCTGGCCCGCCGGTCGCTCCTCGCCGGCGGACGCGACCTGCGCCAGGAGGTCGAGGACCAGAGCCAGGAGGTCTTCCTCGCGCTCTTCAACCGGGACGCCCACGTCCTGCGCTCCTGGCAAGCCGAGCGGGGCCTCTCGCTGGAGAACTTCGTCGGGCTGGTGGCGGAACGCCAGGTGTTGTCGTTCCTGCGCAGCGGCCGGCGGAACCCCTGGAAGGAGGACCCCTCCTTCACCGAGGACGAGCTCACGACCGCGACCCCTGAGAGCGATCCGGAAGAGGTCACCGCCAGCCGCGAGCACCTGTCCCGCCTGCTCGACCGGCTACGGGAGGAGCTGAGCCCGCTGGGCTGCCGGCTGTTCCAGCTCCTCTTCGTCCAGGAGCTGTCGCAGACGGAGGTCCAGACGGCGAGCGGCCTCTCCGCCGACGCCGTCTACGCCTGGCGCAGCCGCCTGCGCCGCCTGGCCCAGAAGCTCCTGGCCGAAATGTCAGGAACCGGGGCCTCGGCACGAAAGACATAGCGGGGGATGAATATGGATGATCGACTCTTGAGTGAGCTGGGAGATCTGGCGCGGCAGCAGCACGACGCCGAGCGGGCAAGCCTCGACGACCGCTGGGACCGTCTGGCCGCCGGAACGCTGACCGCCGAGGAGGACGCGGAGCTGAAGGCCCTCGGCGAGTCCTCCCCCGAGGCTCGGGAAGCCTACGAGGCCTTCCGGCCGCTGGGCGCTGATTTCCAGGCCCGGGTGGTGAACGCGATCAACGCCGAGCGGACCACCGAAGCGCCGAGCCCCAAGCCGCAGGAGCCGCGCCCTCGCGTCCTCCCCTTTCGGCGGATGATCCACAGAGCCGAGGTCTGGGTGGGCTTTGCGGCAGCGGTGGCGGCGGGGGTGTTCTTCCTGGTGCGGGGGCCGGAGCAACCGCGGATACCCAATTACGAAATGGCCGATCTGAAGGGCGACCAGACCAACCGGGGAAGCGAGCCCAGTCAGCAGAGCGGGTTGCCGAAGCTCAGCCCCGGCTCGCCATTAACGCTCACGGCAACTCCGGACACGGCCGTCCAAGGTGTAGAGGCACGCGCCTTTCTCAGCTCTCTCTCGGGTAAAAGGGATCTCCTTCCCTGGACGTCGGAGCCCCGCGTCGACCCCAAGGGGACCGTGTCTCTGGAGGGCACGCTGGGCAAGGAGATCCAGCTTCCCGCAGGAGACTGGAGGATCTGGATCGTCGTCGGCCGGAAAGGCAGAATCCCGTCTGTCCAGGAGCTTCAAGCCGAGTTGCAAGCCGGTCGGTTCCGGGACGCCGACTGGCAGGCGGTCTTCAAAGATTTGAGGGTCAAACCCCGCGCCTCGCCATGACAGGGCGTCACGGTTTTCTCCTGGGGCTCGCCGGCATCCTGCTCGCCTGCGGTGCCCGCTCCAGAGCGACCGCCCCCGCACCCCCGGCTCCGGAGGTTGAGTACAGCGGCTGTTGGGCGGTCTACGTTCCGGGGCCGGTCTGCCCGCTCAGGCCCGATCGCAAGCTCAGACTCTGGGTGAAAGCCGTACCCGACTTCAAAGTGGAAATCCGGTTCGGGAGCCGGATCGTCGACGCCAGAGGCCAGGGGATCGCCGAGGGCCGCCGCTTCCTTCTCAGGTTTCCGCAGCGAGCCGCACCGCTCACGGTCCGGCTGTGCCAGCCGGAGGGCGCGTGCGGGCCTGCGTGGTCCCTCTCCGTGGCTCGTCCGGAGGTCCCGCAGTGGTTCGATGAGGTCAAAGAGCTCCAGTCCAAGGGCCAGACGGATGCGGCCCGGCTGCGGCTGGAGAAGCTCCTGAGCACGGCCTCCCCCAGGCAGAAGGGTCTCATCCTGCGCCAGCTCGCCCTGATCGCGGGGCAGGACGCCAAGGCCGTGGCCTACTTCGAGCAAGGGATGGCAGCAGATCGCGCCGAGCACTGCGTGAGCTGCGAGGTGGATAAAGCCACGTTGCTGGCCAAGCGCTACCTGGACCAGGGCCTCTTCAGCGATGCGCGACAGCTCCTCGCGCTGAAGCTCCCCGTCGAGGCCCCGGGAGGGGCAAAATGCCTTGTGGCCTACAATCAGGGCCTGCTCGCAGGCCAGGTCGGTGACTACCGCTCAGCCTTGGAGCAGCTACAAAAGGCGGCAAATCTCGCCGAGCGCATCGGCAACTCAGATTACCAGTGGGACGCCGAGCAGGTCCTCGCCCGCCTTTATCAGGACCTCGGCCGCTCGCAGTACGCCGAGAAGCTCTTTGCTAGGCTGCTCAAAAGCCTTCCCGAAAAAAAGCCCTGCGATCAAGGAGTGCTGTTGGCCAACGAGGCCTGGGCGCGGCTGCTGCGGCACGAAGCGGGCGAGAGCGCGAGCGATCCAACGCCGGAGCTGACGACAGCGCAGGCCATCTTCGAAAACCAGAAAAATGGCTGCCAACCCGAACGGCTCAACGGCCTCCTCAACCTGGCGCTCGCCCATCTGCAGGCCGGCCGAGAGCGCGAATTCCGCAACGCGCTGGAGCAGGCCCGGCCGCTCCTCTCCCAGGCGACCCTGCGGCAGCGCCTCTGGGCGCTCGATCTCGAGGCGCGGGAGGCGATCACTAAAGGGGAGCCGAAGCGTGCGCTGCGACTCTACGACGAGTTGGCAGGGATCGCCGAGAGCTCCCTGTCGCTCGAAGGACGCTTCCGCGCCGCGTTCGGCCGGGCTCGCGCAAGGCTAAAGCTGGGCCAGCGGCGCGAGGCGCTCGCCGCGCTGGCCAAGGCGGACCGTCTCATCGACGAGCAGAGCCGGCACGCTCCGGTGGACGAGGGGCGCGACACCGTGGTTGCCCAGCGGGAGGGGGCCACCCGGCTGTACCTCGAGCTGCTCCTGGAGAGCAGGCAGTGGCGACGCGCCTTCGCTCTGACGCGGCAAGCCCGGTCCCGGCTGCTGCGCCAGCTCGCGATCCGCGACCGCCGGCTCACGCCAGAGGAGCAGAAGGAGTGGGATGATGCGCTGTCGCGCTATTGGGAACGGCGCCGCCAAGAGGCCGAGGACGCAAAGCTCCCCAAAGACGAGAGGCAACGCGCCCGCAAGAGCAGGGCTCAGGAGCTCGCCGAGGCCCGCAAGGACCTCGACCGCGCGATCACCCGCGTCAAGGGCCTTGAGTCCCTGTGGGAGAGCAGCCTCTCCCCCCCAGGGCGGGACGAGGTCATTCTGGCCTATCACCCGTTGCCGGAAGGCTGGGTAGGTTTCGCCGCCGCGCACGGGCGCCCCATCGAGGTCAGCCGCTTCGAGATGCCGTCCCCTCTGCCCGGGAACGAGGCGCTCTCCGCCCTGATACTGGCGCCGTTTCGCAAAGCCATTGCCCGCGCCGGGAGGATCCGGGTGCTGCCCTATGGCGTCTTGCGGTCCGTGGACTTTCACGCCCTGCCTCTGGACGGGGAGCTGTTGCTCGCCCGGCACCCCGTGATCTACGGCCTCGACCTGCCGCGTCCCCCGAAGTCCCCCCCGTCGTCACGGTCCGCGGCCCTCCTCGTCTCCAATCCGCAGAGTGACCTGGGGTACCTGCCAGCGGCGCAGGAGGAGGCGCAGGCCGTCAGTGCCGCGATCGGCAACTGGGGCCGCGGCTGGACCCTGAAACAGCTCGACGGCCCGGCGGCCAGCTCTGCGGCTCTGACCCAAGCGCTGCCGCAGGCCGACCTCTTCCACTATGCCGGTCACGGAAACTATGACGCGAGCTTCGCCGGCTGGGACAGCGCCCTTCCGCTGGCGAACGGCTCACGGCTCATACCGGGCGACATCCTGATGCTTCGCCGGGTGCCGCGGTGGGTCGTGCTCTCCGCCTGCGACACCAGCCGCTCTTCGGAGGAAGCTCCTGCCGAGGGAATCGGCCTCGCCAACGCCTTCCTCCTCGCCGGCTCCCGAGCAGTGATTGCCGCCACCCGGCAGGTCGACGACAAGGTCGCCCGGGACCTCCTGCTCGATCTGTACCGCGGCTGGCGTCCCGGGGAGGAAACGGACCTGGCGCTCCAGCTCCAGCGCGCCGAGCTCACCTGCCGCCACAGAGATCCGAAAGCCGACTGCATGAGCTTCCGCCTGCTCGAGCCCTGACCTTCGCCACCCCTTGTCAGAAACATCTCTCCGGGTGCGAAAGCCTAACTCGGAATAGCGGCAGTTGATGGAATCTGCCGCACCCAGGAGGAAAGACTTATGCGATCCCCTATGATCCTCTGTTCCTTAGTCTTGGCCGTGCTGGGATGGACCACCTCCAGCCACGCCGCCCCGCAGTTGGAAAAGAACGGATTCAAAGCTCAGAAGAAGCAAGATCGTAAGGAGAAGTACGTCCTGGAGAGCGCCGAGGTGGACTGGCAGGTGGTCGCCACCCGGAAAAAGGGTGTCGACCGCTGCCCGCAGGTTGCCGGCTGGGACACTGCCGACACTTGGCTGGTGCAGACGCTGCGCCCACCCAACGAACAGCCTGACCCGTACCGTGACAAGCAGTTGGAGATCAAGCTGCGCCGAGCGATGGCCACCGAGCCCCTGCTGAAAGAGCTCGATCGGTTCTGCACCTACAGGAAGCACTCCGGCTCGGCCCCGAGTTTCCCGAGCCCGCCGCCCGCCGGATTGGAGAAGCCCGCCGGGAGCCGGATGGCCCTGGTTCCGGCCGGCGACCCGGTGTCGATCCTTGCCCAGCATTTCCTGGACCAGACCTCTGGAATGCCTCCGAATTTCTCCCTTCCCCCCGGTAAGCCGCCGGTCCGCCTGGTCTTCATCGATACGGAGCCGGACCATGAGGGCGTACCGCACTCTTCCGCCCCCTCCAAGCACGGCTACTCGCTCGTGCACCAGGCTCAGGAACTGGCATGCAAAACTGTTTACCCCTGTCCGAGCGAGTTTGCGACCCGGCTCGCTCTGCGCTACTCGAACCGGGACCTTCCGCTCCCGGGAGCCAACACCAACAGCCAGGGAGGCCACCTCGGCCTGGTGGAAGATCTCGCTGCGGCGATCACGCGGGAGGTCTGGACCTGGCGGCAGTCGGGCTCGAAGCAGCACCTGGTCCTCAACCTCTCGGTCGGCTGGGACGAGCTCTCGGTCGACAGGCAGGGCAAGAAGCTCCATGAGCTCGACATCAAAAAGGTCTCGAAGCTCAAGCCGGATACACAGCTCGTCTACTACGCCCTCCAATACGCCCGCCGCAGCGGGGCGCTGGTGATCGCCGCCGCGGGCAATCGCCGGGGCGGCGAGGAATCCAAAGGGCCCCTGCTGCCCGCGGGGTGGGAGCTGCGCCCCCCCTCGTGCCTGCCGTTCGCTCTCGGCCCGAAGCCGGTCTACGCCGTGGGCGGGGTGGATTGGCAGGGCCTGCCGCTGCCCAACTATCGTCAAGGAGGGCTGCCGCAGCGCGTCGCCTTCGGGGATCACGCGATTACGACGCCTACCGGCAGCTCGGACGAACCCACGGCCATGTACACCGGCACTTCGGTCTCCGCAGCCGTCGTCTCCTCCATTGCCGCCGTGGCCTGGTACCTGCGGCCGGAGCTCCCGCCGGCCGAAGTGATGAATCTGATCAGCCAGTCGGGCGACGGCCTGCCCGTCCGCGCGGACTACTACGCCTGGAAGAACCTGTGGCCTCTCTCCCACCTGGTGAAGGCTCCCCATCTGAGGCGGCTGTCGCTCTGCCGGGCGGTCCAACAGGCATGCGCAGGCGGGGGGGGATGTGCGATCCCGAGCTGTCAGCCCTGGGAACCCAACAAAGCTGCAGATTTGTCGGTCCTCGTCTCCGGCAACCCTCAAATCTCTCCTCTGCCTGCGCTCGAGACGACCACCTTGCCGACGGCTTGCGGGTCAGCGTCCGATCCGGCTCCCAAATTCTTTGCCATCCAAGGGGGCGTCTCCGACGCTTGCCCCTTGTACCTCTTGCCCGACATGGTGAGCCAGCGCTGGGTCGCTCCCCAGCCGGAAGTGAATCCCTGCCCGAACTGCACGTTCGTTCCCCCGCCAGCAACCTCTCTGCACTTCGGAGCAACGCCGGCAACACCGCAGGGCTACGTCCTCGCCGTTGTGATCGATCCGGAGTGGCAAGCGCCAGGAATCAGCATCGACAGCGTCACCCTGGACGTCGATCGCTACTCCGGCGACAGCTTCGTCGAAAGAATGACCTACGCAATTCCCAAGGACGACCTGATGAACGCCGCGAACAGCACCCACCTCCTGGGTGTGAAGGAGGTCGGCAACGGCGACTCGCTGGTGGGGTGCACGGCCACTCTCAACTTCGAGGTGACGGTGGGAGGAACTACCTACTCCGTGCAGAACCCGGTGTACGTCGATCCCCAGCCTGACTGACCATCCCCGTCTTCGCGCCGGCCGGTGAACGCTCACCGGCCGGCGCTCTTCGTCGGTTCGCGGAGCGCCGGCAACGTTCGTCTTGTCAGTCTTGTCAGAAACCGGCGCTCGGCAGCGAAAGCCTCAATGTAAGAGAGACGAACCGGGGGACGATACCTGAGGTGCTTTCCCCGGTCAGCGTCTCGGCCTCCCACTCAAGCGCCGGTCCGCGGATTCCGCCAGCCGGCGCTCTTTTTCGTTCCGCCAGCCGTCGAATCTCATCTTCATTGTCAGAAAACCACAGCCGCCGGCGAAGCCCTTTCATGGGCGAGCACCGCCGCATAGCAGAAAACCTGTCATAAGGAGTAAGCGTATGCCAACCGTGAAACCATCGAAGCTAGAGCTCGAGCGGACCCAGTTCAGAGCCCTGATCCTGCAAAACCCCAACCATGGGGCAATCGGCTGGAGACACGCGTTCACGTCTATCCCGGAGCTTCGGCGATCACGGGCGACTACACGCACTACATCCAGAACCTCTGCGGGATCGCCGTCTGCAACATCGATCAGACGACCGGTTTCGCGTCGGGAGAGCGGCCCTTCGGCGGCGCGGTGGCGATCTTCGGTCATATACCCGGAGCGCCGAACGTGCTGACGCCGGCCGCCAGCCGCGCTACCGGATCTCCGTGCAGCAGTGGCCGGGCGGCTCACCGCAATTCCTGAACAATGACTTTGGCCTCACGCTCGACGAGCAGATCGGCGGCGGGCTGCCGACGAGCACGAACGTCACGCAGCACGTGGAAGCCGGCGATTATTACGTCTACCAGGAGGCCCCGCCGGTTCCCGGCTTCGGCTGGCGGACGGTGTCCCCCTCCAGACTGCTCGCCGTCTGGAATTCGGGCGACAAGACCGGGCTCTGCGAGATCCGGATCGAAGCCCTGGATCCCGTGACCCTGACTCCGTACGTCGCCGGCACGGTGCTGTGCGTCGCCGACGGCTCGACGCGGCAGAACGTCATCGTCGATCTCGATCAGGCGGTTCCCAACGTCACGGACTTCCAGATCACCGGCTATCAGCGCGGCGGCGTGGGACCGGTGCTCACCGACATCCTCAACTGCGGCACCTTCCAGGTGGGCGACCTGCTCCATGGCAGCTACAGCGTCAGCGACGAGCACTTCAGCAGTCTCGCCCTCACGGCGGAGCCGATTCCGGATGGCGGCTCGGGCCGCTTCACGATCGACGGTCTGGCGACCAACTCCAGGTCCTATCCCGCGATCCCGACCACCGGGCAGTCCGGGACTTGGACGTTCAATACGGCGGCCCCGACGCGCCTCGATCCGTGCGGCTACACGATCCAGCTCAGCACCTCCGATCGCACGATCGTATCCTGCGTCGGCGGCTGGGAAAACAACAGCAAGTTCGTCGGGTTCTGTCTCGTGGCGGCACCCAAGAAGTGAAAGATCGCGGGGCGTCCCGGCTCCAGCCGGGGCGCCCCGGAGACTCGGCCGATGTCGGATCCATTCAAGTTCGCGCTGGGCGTTCTGTGCGTCTGGCGCATCACGCACCTGCTCGCGGCGGAAGACGGCCCCGGCGACATCCTGGTCCGTTTCCGGCGGAGCCTGGGAGATGGATTCTGGGGCACGCTGCTCGACTGCTTTTATTGCCTGAGCCTGTGGATCGCGATTCCGGTCGCCCTTCTCATCGGGCAGGATTGGAGCACGCGCTGTCTCCTCTGGTTCGCTCTCTCGGCCGCGGCGATCCTGATCGAACGCATTACGCCGCGGCTGGCGGCATCTCCAGCCACTTTCGTCGAAGACAAGGAGGTTTCAGATGAGCTGTTGCGGAAAACTGAGGATGTCGACTCTGTCCTCTCATCAGAACGCGACCGCGAGTAACGGAGCGCCCCTGGTCCAATTCGAGTATTGCGGCGCCACGGGTTTGACAGCCGTGGGTCCGGTGACAGGCAAGCGCTATCGCTTCGAGCGGCCGCGGGCGAGAGTGGCCGTCGACAGCCGGGACGCCACCGCCGTCGCCGCGGTCCCGCACCTGCGGCAGGTGAAGGAGGCTTAGGGCGTCGAGGAGTGGTGTTACAATGGGAAAAACCCTGGCAGACTGGAAAGGATCTGGCGATGCCGAACCGCACAGTCCCTTACGACCCCACTCGCGACGCCCTTTATCGACCCCACCTGACCCACGATTTCTTTCCCGTCAAGGAAGGCCTCCCGGACGACCTGCTCTGCGCGGAATGCTCGCTGCTCGTCTACAAGCATTTCGAGAGCGTCCCGGACGAGGAGCAAGAGGCGCGGAGCGCCCTCCAGTCTGTCGGATTCGACGAGGTCGCCTGGTTCAACCAGGGCGGGTCCCAGGCTTTTGCAGCCTGGAGTCCCCGGTCACAAACCGCCGTGGTCGCGTTTCGGGGCACAGAGGAGGATGACCCCACCGATATGGCGCACAATTTGAACACCTTGCCGACGCCCTGGGCAGCCGGGGGCAGAGTCCACGAAGGGTTCAAGAAGTATTTGGATCTGATCTGGTCCGATTTGGACTCCTGGCTCCAGGCGCATCCGGGGCGTCTGCTCTTCACCGGTCACAGTCTGGGTGCGGCCCTGGGCACTCTCGCGGCGAGCCTGAGGAAGCCCGTGAAGCTCGTCACCTTCGGCTCGCCACGAGTCGGGGACTCCGGCTTTGTCAACACCCTGTCGGGGTTCGACATTTCACGGTACGTCGATTGCTGCGACGTCGTCACCCGTCTGCCGCCGCCGATCGGTTTCGTGCACGTGAACCAGGAGGCGCCCGTCTACATCGACCAACTTGGAGAGATCAAGCCGGGCGCCACGAAGGATGTCATTCGCCAGGATCGTGGGACGGCACGCGAGGAATACATCCTGCACGAGACTTGGAAATGGGGCAACGCGGCGGTTCGGGACCTCGCCGATCACGCACCGATCAACTACGTCTACGCTCTGAGGCATCAGGCGGCTTCGACAGCTCGGTAACGATTCAGAGACCCGACGCCGGAGATGTGAGTCGATCGGACCGGCATCGCCGCTTCGGAGACCCGGCCAGAGACAGAGGTTCCGGAGAGGTTGGGAGATTCCGCTTCGCAAGGCTCCGGAATCGCCATCCTTTGCATCGCGAGACCGGTCCGTAGAGACGCCCCAGACCCGCTACGAGATCCTCGGCAGGCCACGGGGACGGCGGGGCGTCTCCAACGCGGCGATGTCGCTCCGATCCTCCCCGACCTACAGCGTCGCGACCCAGCAAGACCAGTCTCTCATGCGATAATCCCGGGAGCCCCAAACCCGGAGCCCCATAGCCATGCCCCCCGGCCTGCAACTGCACGTCACCGACTTCCACGACGAAACCCGCTGGCGCTGGGAGCTTCAGGACGATCGCGGCGCCTTTCTGGGCGATCACGAGGTGAGGCTCGATCGCGCCGCTCCCGCGGCCCGTGGGTTCTTCGATCTGCCGGGGTATCTCAAAAATCGCCCGCCGGACACCCCTCCTGAGGAGAGCCTCGAAACGGTCGGCGAGTGGATGGGCCGCGAGGTCTTCGGCGGGGTCCTGACGAAGATCGGTGAGCGGCTCGACTTCCCGGCGACCGTGGTGCGGGTCCACGTCCCCGAGAAGGCGCAGATCCTGCTCCAGCGGCCCTTCGAGCTGGCTCACCTGGACGGCAAGCCGCTCGCCGAGGCCGGCGTGCGCTTCGTCTATCAGCTCGCCGGAGCCGCCGAGCCCAAGGGGGGAAAGCTCACCTCGGACCGGCTGCGCGTGCTCGCCGTCTTCAGCCTCCCCCATGGCCAGAACCCACTGAGCCTAAGGCGCGAGCGGGTGGATCTGGAGCGCTTTCTCAAGAACCTGGCGCAGACGCGGTCCGCCACCGTCGAGCTGCGGGTGCTCCAGTACGGCGCCACCCGGGAGACCCTCAAGGACGCCTTGCTCGAAGGCGCCGGCTGGGACCTGATCCACTTCTCCGGCCACGGCCTCCGCGGCGAGCTCGTGCTCGAAGACGAGCGCGGCGACGCCGACCGCATCGACGCCGACGATCTCGCCAAGCTCCTCCGCCCGGCCAGACCTCGCCTCAAGCTCCTCACCCTCTCCTCCTGCCTCTCCGGAGCCGCCACCCTCGCCGTCGCGCGCCAGCAGATCGGCCTCGACGAGCCGACGCGAGAAGCCGCGGTGACGGAAATGAAAACCGAGGGAGCGCCCTCGTCCCTGCCGAGCCTGGGTCAGAGCCTGGCCGAGGACCTGGACTGCGCCGTGCTGGCCATGCGCTACAGCGTGGGCGACACCTTCGCCCGCGAGGCGGTCCTCAGCCTCTACAAGATGCTGCTCGAAAAAAGCCAGCCGCTGCCGGCGGCTCTCCAGGCCGCCCTGGAGGAGGTGCTCGATCCCGACGAAGAGCCCTGGGCCCCGCCCCTCTCGCTCGTCACTCCCATCCTCTTCGGACCCCGGGCGGCTGATCTCGCCTTCGCGGTACCGCGCACAAGCCCCATCTTCGAAGCCCCGCAAACCGGCATGCAAGGCTTTCCGCCGCCGCCGGAGCGCTTCGTGGGCCGGCTCCTGCCGATGCTGCGAGCGAGTCAAGCCTTGGCGCCGGACAGCGATTATCGGGGCATCCTCTTCCACGGCATGGCCGGAGCCGGCAAGACCGCCTGCGCCCTGGAGCTGGCCTGGCGCCACGAAAAAGGCCGCTTCCCCGGCCTCGCTTGGTCCAAGGCTCCGGATCAGGGACAGGACATCGCCAACGCTCTGACCAACTTCGCCCTTGATCTGGAACGCCAACTCCCCGGCCTCGCCCTCGTGGGCCTGCTCGACGATCCGCAAGAGCTGCGCTCCAAAGCCCTGCCGCGTCTCAAGGGCCTGCTTCAGAACGGACCCGCTGCGCTGATCGTGATAGATAACCTGGAAAGCCTGCTGACCAATAGCGGCGGCTGGCGCGACAGTCGATGGGGAGATTTGGTCAAAACCCTTCTCGATCACACGGGAGCTTCGCGTATCGTGCTCACCTCGCGAGTGGTTCCCACAGACCTCGCGAATCATCCAGCCCTTCTTCTGGAGCCCATCCACGCCCTGAGCCTCCCGGAGAGCGTCCTCCTCGCCGGCGAGTTGCCAAACCTCTCGCTTCTCTTCGCCTCCACCGCCGGCAAGGAGCGCCTCAAGCGTATCCTCGCCGCCGCCCAAGGTCATCCCAAGCTGTTGGAGCTCGCCGACGGCTTGGAGGGCAGCAGTCCCGACGCGCTCGACCAGCAGCTCGCGGAAGAAAAACTGGGGGGAAGCAGCTTCTTCACAAAAGGCGAGACCGAGCAAGGTCCGGCTGCCTTCGTGAAAACCCTGGAAGCCTGGACGGTGGGCATCACCGCCAACCTGTCGGATGCAGCCAAGCTGCTGTTTCACGTGCTTTGCCGGCTGGAGGAGGAAGATCGAGTTTCTACGATCATCAGGGTAACCTGGCCATCTATTCTCAACCGCCTGCGAGAGTCTTTACCGGCAGCCGTGGCAGCACTCACTGAGCCGGAATACAGTCTCACCACCTCCTTGGAGCCACTCGGAGCTACAGGCTTGTTGGAGATTCAGCGTCTGCCAATTCTAGAAGGACAAGGTGAGACAGAAGATTCTGTGGTCCGCATTCACCCTGCCGTCGCCGAGACAGGCCGCCGGGAAGGCGGTTTGATGTTGTGTGAAGCAGTGGATTGGGATTTGGGGGATTTTTGGAGGGCCATGGCCCGGCAGGGTCTCAAGACCGAGATACGGGGGGGTGGCTGGATGGTCGTTGAGGCCGGGAAGAGAGGTACACCTTACCTACTGCGGACGATGCGATGGAACGAGGCCGGGAGACTCCTGGAAAATATGATCCATAGGGACCAATCTCCTGGCACCCTCGCCATGGCTCTGCCCTTCCTGCGCGAAATTGCAGTAGCGAGCCAAAAGACTCCGGAAGGCGTGCAGGCCCTGAGCCTTCTGGCCGAGACACTGTCGATGGTGGGTCGCGACGGTGAAGCCGAGTCAATCCTCCGCAGATTGGTGGAAACTTGCGAGCAAGAGGGAGATCACAAGCAAGGCTCTGTCGCTGCCGGACGTTTGGCCAACCTCCTCCTAGAAACCGGCCGCTTCGAAGAGGCCCTGAAGGTGATAGAACGCGCGGCGGAGCTCACCCGCGGGGCCGGCCTGGGGCCCTGGTCGCAGCGTCTCAATGAGGGGATGCGTCTCCACGTGCTCGCCGCCCTGGGCAGGCATGAAGAGGTTCTCGCCGAGGTGGAGCGGCTGCTGCCATCGCTTGAAGATCTGCCAGCACCCGGCGAGGACGAGACGGTCAATCCCTGGAACGTCCGAGAAGGCCTGCTGTACGCCGGCCTAGAGTCCGCGATAGGGCTTGAAAGGTGGGAGAATGCGTTGAGCTTGGGTGCCGAGATCCTGCGAATCACGGAGCAACGGGGAGCTGACGAGGTTGAGCTGGCGCGAACCGCGTTCAACAACCATGGCCCCTTGCTCCGGCTGCGAAGATTTCAAGAAGCTCGCGAGGTGCTTGAGGCGTGCCGGAGGGTCTTCGAGGAACACCACGATATTGAAATGCTGGGGAAAGCCTTCACGGCCATGGCGTCCCTGGAGGATGATGAGGGGAATCCCTCGGAAGCGGCGACTTTCGAAAAATCGGCTCTGCGGATTAGCTATCAAGTCGGGGATCTCCATGGCTGTGTCATCAGCCACCACAACCTAACGAACTATCTGGCGCAGACCCAGGCGTTGCCTGACGAGATACTCGCCCACCTCTTGGTGGCCGGTGCGATGTGGTTCCAGATTTCTTCAGGGCAGTTGGGGAATGCGCTTCGAAACCTCGCCCGTTTTTCCCTGCCCCCCTCACCCCCGCCGTTCGAGGAGGTCGCCCGCCGGGTGGAGGAAATCGACGGCGTTCACTTCCGCGAGCTTTTTGAGCGCCTTCCGAAGCGCGCGCCGGATGGGGATGCGGCGATTGCGGAGGTGTGGCGGCTGGTGCAGGAAATAAGGGCTGGGGCCGATTCCACGGATGGTGATGGTTGAAGGGGCTCCCGCTCCAGAGACGACCCGCCGTCCCCGTGGCCTGCCGCGGGTATCGTAACGGGTCTGGGTCGTCTCTACGGACCGGTCTCGCGAGGGCAAAAGGATGGCGATTCCGGGGGCTTCGCGAAGCGGCTTCTCCCAGCCTCTCCGGAATCCCTGTCGCTCGCCGCGTCTCCGCGGTTCCGTAGAGACGACCCAGACCCGATACGAGATTGTTTCGGAGGCCACGGGGACGGCGGGTCGTCTCCGATGCGGCGATGCCGGTCCGCTCCACTCGTGCCTCCGGCGTCGCGAATCCCGGACCGAATCCCGGACACGAGATGCGCGGAAAGGTATGGGCGGGAGCTGCGCAAGCGGCGCAACGGTTGATCTGATCAAATCATCCGCTGCGCCATCCAAATTTTTGGATTTTTGAGCAAATCTGCGCCGCGCCATCCAGCGCATTGGATGCGCTGAGCAAATTCGGGCCGATTTGATCAAATCACCGGGAGATCTGAGCAAATTTCCGCCAAAAAAGTCAGATCACCGAAATTTTGACTCAAAATTTGGCTGCGCCAGTCAAATCAACGGTTGCGCCGGGCAAATCTGCGGCTGCGCTGCCGGGCGCGACGGATGAGCCGGGCAGATTTCGCCCGCGCCCGCCAGCCCGGCGATCAGGGCTCTGAGCCCTTCGGCTTCTCCGCCGTCTTCGGCGCCAATCCCGGCTGGTAGAGCACCGGCCGGTTCGCCTTGTCCTTGGCTTCCTTGACCATCCGCCGCACGTCGGCCAGGAGCTTTCTCGCATCGTAGACGATGCCGTCTTTGATCGTGTACTTGACGCCGCCGGTGCGGATGACTTCGTTCTTGGCTGTCACCTTGACGACGCCGGTGCCGTAGAAGACGGCGAGGTTTTCGATCGGGTTCTCTTCCAGGACGACCAGGTCAGCGAGCTTTCCCGGCTCGACGGTGCCGATCTCCTTGTCCATCCCCAGGGCTTCGGCGCCTTTCAACGTGGCGGCGCGGATGACCTCCAGGGGATGGAAGCCCGCCTCGCGCAGCAGCTCGAATTCACGGATGTAGTCGAAGCCGTAGAGCTTGTAGATGAAGCCGCTGTCCGAGCCGACCGTCACCCGCCCGCCGCGGTTCTTGTATTCGTTGACGAAGGTCATCCACAGGCGGTAGTTGTTCTTCCAGTCCACCTCGTTCTCGGTGGTCCAGTAATACCAGTAGGCGCCGTGGTTCTGGCGGTTGGGCGCGTAGAAGTCCCAGAGCGAAGGGAGGGTGTATTCGTCGTGCCATTCGGCGCGGCGGGCGCGCTCGAGGTCGCGGCTTGCTTCATAGATCGTGAAGGTGGGATCGATCGTGAAGTCGAGGCTGATGAGCTCGTTCATCACCTCGTTCCAGCGCTGCGAGTAGGGAGGCGCGGCCTGTTTCCACAGGCGGCCGGCCTCGCCGAAGCGGTCCGCCTCGTTGGCGTAGTTGTAGTCCACGGGGTAGTCCTGGATGGTGCGGTCCGCGAACAGGGCCTCGGGGAGCCCGTACCAATGCTCCATGCTGGTCAGCCCCCAGCGGGCGGAGGTGAGGACGTTGACCCGGGAGACGTCCATCTGGGCGTGGTGGCAGGCGCTGCGCAGTCCCTTTTTCTTGATCTCGTCGATAGCGGCCTGCATGATGTCCGGCCGGTAGCCGAAGAACTTGACGCCGTCAGCCCCCTTGGCGGCGATCTCGTCCACCCACTTGCGGCCCTCTTCGGGCCGGGTGAACGGCGCCTCCCGCCCTTGGCCGAAGACGACGTAGGCCTTGATGCGGGGCGCCGTGATCTCGTTGCGGGCGCTCTTCGCTCTCTGATCCAGGGTCCAGTCGGCGCCGTTGAGGCTGCCGGGATCGCGGACGGTGGTGATGCCGTGGCCCATCCAGAGCTTGAAGACGTACTCGGCGGGCGTGCCCTGCTCCTTGCCGCCGATGTGGCCGTGCATGTCGATCAAACCCGGCGTCACGAACATCCCATGGAGGTCGATCTCCTTGTCCCCGGCTTCAGCCTTGGGCCGCTTCTTGGCGTCGATCTCCACCCCGGGGCTCCCCACCACCTCGACGTCGACGATGCGGTTCTTCTCGATGACGATGTCGACCGGTCCCACGGGGGGCGCGCCCGTGCCGTCGATCAGCGTCGCGCCGCGGAGGATGAGCCGCTGGAAGGGGCCTTCGCCCTCGGCGCGGGGCGGCGCGGGGAGGACGGTCTCTTCCTTGGCCTTGGCTGCCTTCGCCTTGGCCTCCTCCGGCTTCTTGTCTTTCGTCTCCGCCGCGTTCGTCGCGGTCGCCAGACAGGCGGCGACGAGCAGCAGGGCCAGCCACGTCCTCTTCATCGCTCGAGCTCCTTCGGGTAGATCGGCCGCGCCATCCTCTCAAAACCCGCTGCGAGCGGCAAGAGACGGGGTAAGATAAAGGCAAAGCCCCTGGAATGAGCCAGCACCCTTCGGTCTCGCCGTCGTCGTTCACCGTCCCCTGCCCCGGCTGCGGGCAGAGGCTGCGGTTCTCCGTGGCCTCGGAGATGCCGGCGCGGCTGCGCCTCCAGTGCGCCGGGTGCAAGACGGTGTTCGGCGTGCGGCGGCCTGGGGCGCCGCCGGTGGACCCGGCCAACTCCGTGGGCTCGATCGGCGCCAACCCGCCGACCTTCGTCGCGTTCCCCGTCTCCGGGCCTGCGAGCGCGAGCGTCGCCGGATCGCCTTCTGCCACGGTAGCCTCCTCCACAGCGCGGCGGCGCGGCGCGGACGAGCCCGGCTTCGCGCCCAGGGAGCTGCTCGCCGGCCGCTACCGGGTGGTGCGCTTCATCGCCCGGGGCGGCATGGGCGAGGTCTTCGAGGTGGAGGACCTGGAGCTTAAAGGACGGGTGGCCCTGAAGACCGTGCGCTGGGAGGCGGCGCAGGACGCCGTGGCGGTCGAGCGCTTCCGGCGCGAGATCCAACTCGCCCGCAAGGTGACCCACCCCAACGTCTGCCGGATCTTCGACGTCTCGCACCACCGGGAGGAGGGCTCGGCGGAGGCGACCATCTTCCTCACCATGGAGCTGCTGCCCGGCGAGACGCTCTCGCAGCGGCTCCGCCGGGCCGGCCCCATGCTGCCCGGCGAGGCGCTGGCCATCGCCAGCCAGATCGCCGAGGCGCTCGACGCCGCCCATCGGGTGGGAGTCGTCCATCGCGACCTGAAGCCGGGCAACGTGGTGCTGGTGGAGGGCCGGGGCGCCGACGCCGGCCGCGGGCCTCGCGCGGTGGTCACCGACTTCGGCCTCGCTCGCCTGGATTCGGGCGCCGATCCCGCGGCCGGACAGGCCCTCACGCTGACCGGCGCGGCCGGGGTCGTGGGCACGCCCGCCTACCTGGCGCCGGAGCAGGTCGACGGGGGCGAGATCACGGCGGCAGCGGATATCTTCGCTTTCGGCATCGTGCTCTACGAGATGCTCACCGGCACCGTCCCCTTCCTGGGGGAGAACGCCCTGTCGACTGCGGTCAAGCGGCTGCGGGAAGCGCCGGTGCCGCCGCGGGTTCACGCGCCGGGCATCGAGCCGCGCTGGGAGGCGGCCATCCTGCGCTGCCTGGAGCGCGATCCGGCGGACCGCTTCGCCAGCGCGCCCGAGGTGATCCGCGCCCTCGACCGGCCAGTGGAGATGGCGACCGTCTTTACCCCCCGGCCGGCGCCGGAGGTCTCTCGTCCGTCCCCGCCGCCGTCGTCGCCTATCCGCCCCGGCGCTGCTCGGCGCCGGCTCCAGATCGCCGCCCTGGCGGCCCTGGTCCTCGCCGCCGTGGGCGTAGGCTGGGTGCGCTACGGCCAGTGGCGGGAGAAGCAGGCGGCGGCCCTGGGTCACCTCCCCCTGCCCGCCACCGACATCACGCCCCGGCGCTCGGTCGCCGTTCTTGGCTTCAAGGACCTCTCCGGCCAGCCCGGCACGGCGTGGCTGTCGTCCGCCCTGTCCGAGATGCTCTCCACCGAGCTGGGCGCGGGCGGCGGTCTGCGCGTGGTCGCCGGCGAGAACGTGGCGCGGGCGAAGGTGGAGCTGGGCCTGGGAGCCGCCGACAGCCTGGCCCGGGACACCCTCGGCCGGGTGCGCACCCTGCTGGGCTCCGATGCCGTGGTGCTCGGCTCCTACGTCGCCCTCGGCGGCGGTGACAGCGCCGGGGGGGCCGGGGGCCGGCAGATCCGCCTCGACGTCCGCCTGCAGGATACCAGGGCAGGCGAGACCACCACCTTGACGGAAGCCGGCAGCGAGCGGCAACTCTTCGATCTCGTGTCGCGGGTGGGCAAGCGTCTGCGCCGGCAGTTGGGGGTGGAGGACGAGGGCGCCAATACCGGCGATGGCGAAGTGCGTGCGGCCCTGCCGGCGAGCCCCGAGGCGGCCCGCCTCTACTCCGAGGGGGTCGAGCGGCTGCGCCTCTTCGATCCCGTGGGTGCCCGCGACCTGCTGGCCCGGGCAGTGGCGGCCGAGCCGGGCAACGCCCTCAGTCACTCCGCCCTCGCCACGGCGTGGAACGCCCTGGGCTACGACGTCAAGGCACGGGACGAGGCCAAGGCGGCTTTCGACCTCGCGGCCAACCTCCCCCGCGAGGAGCGCCTGCTGATCGAGGGCCGCTACCGCGAGGTCACCCAGGACTGGGACCACGCCATCCAGACCTGGTGGAAGCTGTGGTCCCTGTTCCCCGACAACCTCGACTACGGATTGCGCCTCGCCGCCGTGCAGACGGACGCCGGCCGGGTGTTGGACGCCCTCGCCACCACTGCCGCCCTGCGCACCCTCCCCGCGCCGTCGCGGGACGATCCCCGCATCGACCTGGCCGAGGCGATGGCGGCGGGCGCCGGCGCGGACTTCAAGCGGCAGCAGGCCTCGGCGGCCCGTGCCGCGGCCCGCGGGGCGGCCCAGGGCGCGCCTCTGATGGTGGCGCAAGGACGCCTCCTGGAGTGCCGGGCGCTGCGCAACCTGGGGCAGCCGGACGCGGCGCTCGCCGCCTGCGAGGCGGGGCGCAAGCTCCACGAGCAGGTGGGAGACCGGGCGGGCGTGGCCGAGGCCCTCACCCATGCCGCCAACGTCCTCTATGACCGCGGCGACCTGCCGGGCGCCGACCGTCTTTATGAGCAGGCGCTCGCCACCTATCGCGAGATCGGCAACCGCGGCGCCGAAGCCGGCGCCCTCAACAACATCGCCGTGGTCTTGAAGAGCCAGGGGGATCTGGACCGCGCCCGCCAGCTCTACGAGCAGGTGCTCTCGATCAGCCATGAGATCGGCAGCCGCGGCGGCGAGGCCTACGCCCTCAACAACCTCGCCGGCGTGCTGCTGCGGCGGGGCGAGCTCGACGAAGCGGCGAAGCTGTTCGAGCAGTCCCTCGCTATCCGCCGCGAACAGCAGGACCGGGGCGGCGCCGCCTACGCCCTGGACAACCTCGGCGTGGTGCTGCGCCGCAAGGGGGAGCTGACCGCGGCGCGCCAGCGGCATGAGGAGGCGCTCGCCATGCGGCGGGAGATCGGCCAGAAGATCGGCGAGGTGGCCTCGCTCAACAACCTCGGCGCCGTCCTCCTGGATCAGGGAGAGCTGGCCGCGGCCCGGGGGGATTTCGACGCCGCCCTGACCCTCGCCCGCCAGACCGGCAACAAGAGCGCCGCCGCCTACTCGCTCTTCGGCTTGGGCGAGGTGCTCGCCCGCGAAGGCAACGCCGCCGAGGCCCGCCGGCGCCACGAGGAGGCCCTCGCCCTGCGCACCCGGCTCGGCGAAAAAGGAACCTCGGCCGAGAGCCGGCTCGCCCTCGCCAGCGTCCTGCTGGACCTGGGCGATCCGGCGCGCGCCGCGGACCTCGCCCGTGCCGCCGCCGAGGAGCTGGGCCGCCAGGGAGCCGTGAGCGATCAGGCCCGCGCCCTTGCGATCACCGCCCAGGCCGAGGACGCCCGCGGCAATGCCGCCGCGGCCCGGGACGCCGTCGGCCGCGCCTCGGCCCTCGTCCAGGGCAACCAGGACCTCCAGTCCCGCCTCACCGTCGAGCTTGCCGCCGCCCGACTGGGCCGAAGCGAAGAGCCCGTGCTGGGGAACATCGCCGGTCAGGCCGCCCGGGCCGGCCTGCTGGATGTGCGACTCCAGGCGGAGCTGGCCTTGGCGCAGCGGGCCGCCCAAGGGAAGGGTGGCGACGGCGGAGCCAGGCTCGCGGCGCTGCAGAAAGAGGCTGCCGGCCTGGGCTACGGCGCCATCGCCAGGAAAGCCCGGGGCGGCTGAATCAGGAGGCCGTCCGCCGGCCCGGCGCCACCACGGCCAGCCCCGCCGCCGCGGCGAGGGCCACGAGCGCGCCGAAGTCGAAGGCCCGCGCCGAGCTCCAATGGTCCCAGATGAACCCGAAGAGGAGCGAGGCCGGCAGGGCGCCGATCCCCAAGGCGAGGTTGTACCAGCCGAAGGCCGCGCCGCGCCGGTCCTGCGGGACGAGGTCGGCCACCAGCGCCTTCTCCACCCCCTCGGTCAAGCCGAAGTAGAGGCCATAGACGGCGAAGAGCGCCCAGGCCTGCCAAGTCTGGCCGGCGCGGCCGAAGGCAAAGTAGACGGTCGCATAGATGAGCCAGCCGGCGACGATGAGGGGCTTCCTGCCGACCCGGTCCGAAAGGATTCCGCCGGGCGTGCTGGCCACGGCTTTGACCAGGCTGAGCAGGGCCCAGAGGATGGGGATGAGGGCCGTCGAGACGCCGAGCTGACCCGCCCGCAGGATCAGGAAAGCATCCGTGGAGTTGCCCAGGGTGAACAGGAGGAGGACACCGAGAAAGGCCCAGAAGCGTTTCCCGAGAGGGGTCTTCAAATCGAGCGGCGGCGCCTGGCTCCGGGGCGCCGCCCGTGGCACCTCGCGCACGCCGAAAAACAGCATCAGCACCGCCAGCGCTCCGGGGATGGCGGTGAGCAGGAAGACGGTGCGCAACTGGAGCCCGCCCCACTTCAGGATCGCAAAGGCGAGGAGCGGCCCCACCATGGCGCCGGCATTGTCGGCGGCGCGGTGGAAGCCGAAGGCGCGGCCACGGATGGCGGAATCGACCGAGTCAGCGATCAGGGCGTCCCGCGGCGAGGTGCGGACCCCCTTGCCCACCCGGTCGGTGACCCGGATGGCCAGCACCTGGCTCACCGACTGCGCGAGACCGATCAGGGGCCGGACGATGGAGGCGAGCGTGTAGCCCGCGAGCACCAGCGGCTTGCGCCGCGAGACGCGGTCCGACCACCAGCCGCTGGCGAGCTTGAGGAGCGCCGCCGTGGTCTCGGCCGCCCCCTCGATGGCACCCACGGCCGTGGCGCCGGCCCCCAGGACGCTGGCCAGGAAAACCGGCAACAGCGGATAGGTCATGTCGCTCGACACGTCGGTGAGAAAGCTCACCGCGGCCAAGGCGACGACGTTGCGGCCGAGCCTGGGACGCTTGGGGGACGTGGAATCGGCGGCCATCAGCCGCGATTCTAGGATGAAACACGAACGGCCGGCTTGCGCCGGCCGTTCTCTCATCTCTCGGGTAGGGATTTCTAGACGCTCTTCTTCGGGCTGGAGACCTGGGCCCGGCCTTCCTTCTTGGTCGAGACCTTCTTGGGGGTGTCCTTCCTCGACTCCCGCTTCGGCTTGGCATCGGCCTTGGAATCCTTGGCCTCCTTCTTGGGCTTCGGCTCCCGGGCCTTCTTGGGCTCCTTGGGCGGCTCGGCCTCCGCCGCGGCCGCCTCGCGCTCGACCAGCTCGAGCACCGCCATCTCGGCCCCGTCACCCTGACGCGGTCCGAGCTTGACGATGCGCAGGTAGCCGCCCGGCCGCTCCGTGAAACGCGGCGCGATGTCGTCGAAGACCTTCTTGACCAGCTCGCGCTTCAGCACCCAGCGCAGCACCCAGCGCCGGTCGTGGAGCGTGCCGTGCTTCCCCCGGGTGATCACTCTCTCGGCGATAGGGCGCAGCTCCTTGGCCTTGGGGAGGGTGGTGACGATCTTCTCCTTCTCCACCAGCGACTGGAGCTGGTTGCGGAACAGGGCCTCCCGGTGAGAGGAGGTCCGCCCCAGCTTTCTGCCTTTGACCGCGTGACGCATGTCGTTCTCTCCTCAGGCCCCGATCAGGCCGAAGCTCCGACGCCGGAGGGGCGCTCCGGCACGTCCATTCCCAGGGAGAGACCGAGCTTGTCGAGGACTTCCTGGACCTCTTCCAGCGACTTCTTGCCGAAGTTCTTGGTCTCCAGCATGTCCTTCTCGGTCCGGCGCACCAGGTCGCGGAGCGTGTGGATGTTGGCGTTCTTGAGCGAGTTGGCCGAGCGCACCGACAGATCGAGCTCGTCGATGTTCTTGGCCAGCAGGGCGTCGAGGCCGGCGAGCTCCTCGCGGCCCAGCTCGCCGCCGTCGTGGCGCAGGCTCTCCTCGGTCTGGATGAAGATCCCGAGGTGGTCCTTGAGCAGCATGGCGGCGAGCGACACGGCCTCCTCGGGGCGCACCGTGCCATTGGTCCAGATCTCGAGGATCAGGCGCTCGTAGTCCGTGGTCTGGCCCAGACGGGCGGCCTCGACCCGGTAGTTGACCCGCCGCACCGGGCTGTGGGCCGAGTCCACCGGGATCCAGCCGATGCCCATGGACTCGTCGAAGTTGCGGTCGGCCGAAACGTAGCCGCGCCCCTTCTTGATCTGGGCCTGCAGCTTGAGCCGGCCCTCCTCGTTGACGGTGGCGATGTGGACGCTGGGGTCGAAGATCTCGACCTGCGGATCCTCGTTCATGTGGCCCGCCGTCACCGTGCCCGGCCCCTGGACGTCGATGGACAGGACCTTCGCCTCCTCCGAGTGGAGGGTGATGGCCATCTGCTTGAGGTTGAGGATGATGTCGGTGACGTCCTCCTGGACGCCGGGGATCGACGAGAACTCGTGCAGCACGCCCTCGATGTTCACGGCGGTGATGGCCGCGCCCTCGATGGACGACAGCAGGCAGCGCCGCAGGGCGTTGCCGATGGTGGTGGCGAAGCCGCGCTCGAACGGCTGCGCGGTGAAGCGGCCGTACGTCCCGGTCAGCGTCTCCGTATCGACCTCAACGCGCTTGGGGCGTTGAAAACCTTTCCAAAGCATAATGGAACTCCTTCCCTGAGTTTCGACTCCCGATCAGCGGCTGTAGAGCTCGACGATCAACTGCTCCTGAATGGGGAGCTTGATGTCCTCGCGGACGGGGAGGCGCAGCACTTTGCCGGTGGTGTTCTCCGCATCCAGCTCCAGCCACTCCGGCACGCCTCGACCCCGCGCCGTCTCGACGCTGGACCGGATCAGCGGGTTCTTGCGGCTGGCATCCTTGATCGCGACCGCCTGCCCGGCCCTCACCTGATAGGAGGGGATGGTGATCTTGCGGCCGTCCACCTGCACGTGCCCATGGCGGACGAACTGCCGCGCCTGAGCCCGGGAGGCGGCGAAGCCCAGACTGTAGATGACGTTGTCCAGCCGCTTCTCCAGCATCACCAGCAGGTTCTCGCCGGTGATGCCCTTGCGGCGGTCGGCCTCCTCGAAATAAGTGCGGAACTGCGCCTCGAGCACGCCGTAGATGCGCTTCACCTTCTGCTTCTCGCGGAGCTGCAGGCCATAGCCGAGCGTCCGCCGCCCGCGCCGCGTGCCGTGCTGGCCGGGCGGGAAGTTGCGGCGCTCAACGGCGCACTTCTCCTTGAAACAGCGGTCTCCCTTGAGGAACAGCTTCATCCGTTCGCGCCGGCACAGCCGGCAGACGGGTCCGGTATATCTTGCCACTGG
>JAJKHS010000041.1 GCA_021154885.1 Thermoanaerobaculum sp. | reverse complement strand
CTCGACGCCCCCATCCTCCACCACATCCTGAAGACCGACGCCCGCAGCCTGGTCGAGGTGCAGTACCGCAAGAACCTCCTGGGCTCGATCGCCGCCGGCTCCCTGGGCTTCAACGCCCACTACGCCAACGTGCTGGCGGCGTTCTTCATCGCCACCGGCCAGGACCCGGCGCACGTGGTCGAGGGCTCGATGGGCATCACCTGTATCGAGTCGCGGGGGCCGGACTCGGTCTTCGCCTCGATCTTCATGCCCGACGTCCCCTTGGGCGCCATCGGCGGCGGCACGGCCCTCGACACGCAGCGCGAGGCCCTGGCCGTGCTCGGCGTCTCCCCTGACCCGGAGCGCCGCGGCGACGCCGTGGCGCGGCTGGCCGAGATCCTCGGCGCCGTGGTCCTCGCCGGCGAGCTGTCGCTGATGGCCGCCTTCACCTCCAACGATCTGGCACGGGCCCACGAGAAGCTGGGGCGCGGCGAGATTTCCATCCTCCCCATCTAGCCGTCGAGGCCGGGCTGCTCTCCCGCACCCTCCCCTCCGACCCCACCGCGGGGCATGCGACGGCGACAGCCCCCGTCGCGGTCTCCGCCCCCGGCAAGCTGATCCTCATGGGCGAGCACGCGGTGGTCTACGGCCGCCCGGCGCTCGTCGCGGCCCTCGACCTGCGGCTCACCGTCCGCATCTCGCCCGGCGTGGCAGGTGCCGTGCGTCTCGACCTCCCCGGCCTCGATCACTCTGAAGAAACCGGCTGGGAGGCGATCCTCTCCTACGCCCGCGCCGCCCGGGAGAGGTGGGACGCCTACTCCCGCGAGCCCGGCCCCGAGCGCTTCCGTGCCGTGCGTGGCGAGGACCCCGCCCACGTGGTGAAGGTGGCTCTCGGCCAAGCGGCGGGCGAGCACTCGCAAGAGCTCCCCCACCCCGAAGCCCTCACCCCCTGGCCCCCTCTCCCGCCCCCTCCCACCCCCCTCACCGGGAGAGGGGGAATCCGGCTGGAGCGTTCTTGCTTTTCTCCCTCTTCTCCCGGTGAGGGGGGTTGGGAGGGGGCGGGAGAAGAGGGCCGGGGTGATGAGGGTCTTGGGCGGGGGAACGTTCTTGGAGCTGACGCCTTGCCGGGCCTCGCCCTGCGGGTGGACTCACAGCTCCCCATCGGCTCGGGCTTCGGCAGCTCGGCGGCCACGGCCGTGGGAGTCATCGCCGGCTATCTGGCTTTTCGCGGCGCCGCCCTCGACCCTGTCCGCATCGAGGGTCTGGCCCTGGAGGTGGAGCGCCGCCAGCATGGCCTCCCCTCGGGGGTGGACAGCGCCGCCGTGCTCTTCGGCGGTCTCCTCTGGGCGCGCCGGCTCCCGGCCGGCGGGCTGGAGACGGAGCGCCTCGCCCCCGCCTCCCCCCTCCTCCGGCGACTGCGGGTCATCGACACGGGCACGCCGCCCGAGCCCACCGGCGCCGTGGTGGCCGCCGTGCGCGACCGCCGCGACCGCGACTCCGCCGGCCACGACCGCCTGCTCGACCGCATCGAGGGCGCCACCCTCGCCTTCCGCGCCCAACTCGAGCGGCCGGCGGAGGACGCCGCCGTCACCCTGGAGCTGATCCGGGAGTGCCAGGCCTGTCTGGAGGAGCTGGGGGTGGTGCCCGACGCGGTCCGCTCCCTGGTCCGCCGCGTCGCGGCGGAGGGGGGTGCCGCCAAGGTTTCGGGCGCCGGCTCGCTGGCCGGGCCCGGGGCTGGGTCGCTTTTGATCTATCATCCCGATCCGGAACGGATCGCCTCCTGGCCGTTTCTGCGGTCCTTTCCCTTTCACCCCGTTCATCTTGGAGCCGACGGGCTCCGCCGGGAGACCGACGCATGAGCAAGGCCACCGTATCCGCGCCGGCCAATATCGCCTTCATCAAGTACTGGGGAGCCCGCGACCTCGCCCGCGCGCTCCCCCTCAACTCCTCCATCTCCATGACCCTCGACAGTTGCGTCACCCTGTGCACCGTCGAGACGCTGGGGCACGAGGGCCAGGACGAGGTCTGGCTGGCCGAGCCCGACGGCGGCTTCGGCAGCCTCGACCCCGAGTTCGACCGCCGGGTGCGCGAGCAGCTCGACCGCCTGCGCACATGGGCCGGCCGCTCCGAGGCCGTGCGGGTCGCCACCCGCAACACCTTCCCCACGGCCGGCGGCCTGGCCTCCTCCGCCTCCGGCTTCGCGGCCCTGACCCTTGCCACGGCCGGCGCCTTCGGCAAGAAGGCCTCGGACAAGGAGCTCTCCCTGCTCGCCCGCCGCAGCGGCTCCGGCTCGGCCTGCCGCTCGATCTTCGGCGGCTTCGTCGAATGGACCGCGCCCAAGGGGGACGGTACGGCAGGCGACGACGACAGCTACGCCCGGCCCCTCGCCGACGCCGACCACTGGGAGCTGCGGGACGTCATCGCCGTGGTGGAGATCGGCCCCAAGACCGTCTCCTCCCTGGAGGGTCACCGCCGCGCCCTCACCAGCCCCTACCACGCCAAGCGGCAGGAGCTGCTGCCGGAGCGGCTCGACAAGGTGCGCCGGGCCATCCGCCAGCGCGATCTCGCGGCCCTCGGACCGGTCCTGGAGGAGGAGGCCGTCGACCTCCACCTGATCGCCATGTCCTCCCATCCGCCGGTCTTCTACTGGAGCCCGGGGACGATCGCCGTGCTCCGCGCCGTGCGCGAGCTGCGCCAGGAGGGGCTCGCCGCCTGGGCCACCATGGACGCCGGCGCCAACGTCCACGTCCTCTGCGATCCCGACTCCGAGGACGAGGTGGCCGAGCGCCTGGAGGACCTTCCCGCCGTGGGCTTCGTGATCCGCGACGGCGTGGGGGATGGGCCGGACCGGGAGACGGAGCACCTGTTCTAGGAATGGACGTCATCCTTCTCAAGCTCGGCGGCAGCCTGATCACCGACAAGACGCGGGAGGAGACCCCCCGCCGCGCGGTGATCGACCGCCTGGCCGGGGAGATCGCCCGGGCCAACGGGCCGGAGGCGCCGTTCCGCCTCGTGGTCGCCCACGGCAGCGGCTCGTTCGGCCATGTCGCCGCCCGCCGGCATGGCATCGGCCAGGGGCCCCTGTCCCCGGACCAGATCGCCGGCGCCTCGCGCACTCAGGAGCGGGCCGCGGCCCTGCATCAGATCGTCGTCGCCGCCTTGGCCGCGGCCGGCGCTCGCCCCTTCTCGCTCGCGCCGTCGAGCTGCGTGGTGGCCGCCGCCGGCCAGCCGCTCGCGGTCGCCACGGAGCCTCTCCTCCTGGCCCTGAAGCACGGCCTGCTGCCCGTGCTCTACGGCGACGTCGTGCTCGACCGTGAATGGGGCGCCGCCATCTGCTCCACCGAGAGCCTCTTCCGGGCGCTGGCTCCCCGGCTTCAAGCCTGCGGACTTTTCATCCGCTGCGCCCTCTGGTTGGGCGAGACGGACGGCCTCTGGGACGCCGCGGGGCGCACGGTCCCGCGGGTCTCGGCCGACACTTTCGCCGGCGCCCTCCAGGCCATCGGCGCCCCCGCCGGAACGGACGTCACGGGCGGCATGCGCCACCGCCTGGAGACGGCCCTGGAGCTGGCCCGCATCGGCATCCCCTCCCTGCTCGCCAACGGCGTCACCCCCGGCCTGCTCGAGCGCGCCCTCCGTGGCGAAGCCGTGACCGGCACCGAGGTGCATTAAGAGGGATGCTATCCTCTCCGCGTGCAGGCGGAGACCGGACAGCGGGCGTGGCGCGAACCCGATCTGGAGCAGCTCCTGATCGCCACCAGCCGCACCTTCGCCCTGGCCATCCCGCTGCTGCCCGAGCCCACGCGCCGCGAGGTGACGATCTCCTATCTCCTGTTCCGCATCGCCGACACCTTCGAGGACGCGGCCGCCTGGCCCCGCTCCCTGCGCATCGCCGCCCTGGAGCGCTTCATCCAGCTCCTGGAACAGCCGGACCGGAAGGAGATCGCGAATACCGCCCGCCTCTGGGCCGAAGAGGTGCCGGTCGACCAGCCGGGCTACCGGGACCTGTTGACCGAGGTCCCCTTCGTCTTCGACTCCTTCCTCGCCCTCGCTCCCGCAGCCGTGGCGCTGATCCGCGAGCACACCGTGCGCACGGCCCACGGCATGGCGGGCTTCGTCGCCCGCACCGGCGACGACGGCGAGCTGCGCCTGCGCGATATCCCCGACCTCCAGGCCTACTGCTACATCGTGGCCGGCATTGTGGGCGAGCTGCTGACCGAGCTCTTCATTCTCGGCCGGCCGCCGGTGGCCGCCGTGGCCCCCCGGCTGCGCGAGCGGGCGCGGGCCTTCGGCGAGGGGCTCCAGCTCGTCAACATCCTCAAGGACTCGGCCTCCGACGCCACCGCCGGCCGGCGTTACCTGCCTGAAGGTGTCGACCGCGCGGTCGTGATGGACCTCGCCCGCCGCGACCTCCAGACCGCCGCCGAGTACGTGCTGACCCTCCAGAGCACCGGGGCCGAGCGCGGTCTGGTGGCCTTCAACGCATTGCCTGTGCGCCTCGCCCACGCCACCCTCGTCCGCCTCGAGCAGGCCGGCCCGGGCTCGAAGATCACCCGCTCCCAGGTTTACGCGATCGTCCAGAGTCTCAATCGGGCGCTGGACCAAGGGGAGCCGGCGGTGGAGCTGGGGGCATAAGAAGAAGAAGCGGAGTTAGTTGCCGGCGGGACGCCGGCGGTCCCAGGAGAAGAAGAGGCAGGGGTGGGGTCGTCGAGTCGGCTCATGGTGACGGCCAGGATTTTGACACGATTCTCCCCCGAAAGAACCGGGGTTCCTGAAGAAGGACTCTTTTTCCTTTTTGCCCCCCCTGGGACCGCCGGCGGTCCCAGGGGGGTGCCTTCGCTGAGGCTTCATCCCCGGGGAGATTCCCCGGATTTTCCATCCTCCCCTGCTTGTTCTCCCTCTCCGAGATGAACGCCACGACGCAGCTCTACGCCTCTGCCACCCTGGCCCTCCTCCTCGCCGCCTGCTCCGGTGCGCCCCAGCCGGTCACGGCCAAGCCGCCCGCGAAAGCGCCCGCGACGCCGTCCGCCGCTGCGCCGAGCCCGGAGACCAGCCCCGTGAAAGTGGTGAGCGAGTCGGTGCAGGACCCCCACTCCTACGCCCGCCCTCAGGAGGCCACCGTCGAGCACCTCAAGCTCGACCTGACGGTCGACTTCCAGTCCCGCCGCCTCACCGGCCGCGCCAGCCTGCGGGTGAAGAACAAGCTCGGCGTGGACCACCTCGTCCTCGACACGCGCGACCTCGACGTCCGCCGCGTGACCCTCGACGACGGCAAGACCGAAGCGAAGTGGACTCTGGGAACCGCCGACAAGATCCTCGGCCAGGCGCTCGATGTCCAGATCTCGCCGGGTACCACGTGGGTCAATATCGACTACTCGACGAAACCCGAAGCCGCGGCCCTCCAGTGGCTCACCCCGGCGCAGGCCGGCAGCCCGTCGCCCTTCCTCTTCACCCAGTCCGAGTCCATCCTGGCCCGCACCTGGGTCCCCTGCCAGGATTCCCCCGGTGTGCGCATGACCTACGAGGCCACCCTCCGCGTGCCGCAGAGCCTCATGGCCCAAGGTCTGATGGCAGTGATGAGCGCCGAGAACCCGACCCGGAAGAGCGCCGACGGCGTCTACCGTTTCCGCATGACGAACCCCATCCCGTCCTACCTGCTGGCCCTGGCCGTGGGCGATCTCGAATTCCGCCCGCTGGGACCGAACAGCGGCGTCTACGCCCTCCCCTCCGTGGCCGAGCGCGCCGCCTGGGAACTTGCCGATACGCCGAAGATGATCGCCGCGGCCGAGGCCCTCTATGGTCCCTACAAGTGGGGGCGCTACGACATCCTGATCCTTCCCGCGAGCTACCCCTACGGCGGCATGGAGAACCCGCGGCTGACCTTCGCCACCCCCACCCTCCTGGCCGGCGACCGCTCGCTCGTCTCGCTCGTGGCCCACGAGCTCGCCCACTCCTGGTCGGGCAACCTGGTGACCAACGCCACCTGGAACGACTTCTGGCTCAACGAGGGCTTCACCACCTACTTCGAGGGGCGGATCATGGAGGCGGTCTACGGCCGCCCCTATTTCGACATGCTGGCCGTGCTCGGCCGCCAGGTACTCGCCGACACGATCCAGGAGGTCGGGGGCATCGACAGCCCCGACACCCGTCTCCATCTCGACCTCGCAGGCCGCGATCCCGACGAGGGGACGAGCGACATCGCCTACGAAAAGGGAGCGCTCTTCCTGCGCCTGCTGGAGCAGTCGGTGGGACGCGAGAAGTTCGACCGCTTCCTGCACACCTACTTCGACACCTTCGCCTTCCAGTCCATGGACTCGGCCCGCTTCGTCCAGTACCTGAAGCAGAACCTTCTCGGCGGCGACGAGGCCCAAGCCCAGAACCTTCAGATCGACGCCTGGGTCTTCTCCCCCGGCCTGCCATCGAACGCCCCCGAGCCCCACTCCGAGGCCTTCGTCCCCGTCGATCAGGCCGTGAAGTCCTTCGCCGGCGGCGCTCCCGCCGCGCAGATTTCCACCTCCGCCTGGACCACCCACCACTGGGTCCACTTCCTCCAGACCCTGCCCACGCCTCTCGACCGGGCGAAGATGGCGGACCTCGACGCCACCTTCCACTTCAGCGATTCCGGCAACGCCGAGATCCTGAGCACCTGGCTGTTGAAAGTCGTGCAGAGCAGGTACGACCCCGCCTACCCCACCCTGGAGCGCTTCCTTACCACCGTCGGCCGGCGCAAGTACCTGAAGCCGATCTACACCGAGCTGGCGAAGACTCCGGAAGGGGAAGAGCTGGGATTGCGGATCTACGAGAAGGCCCGGCCGGGGTACCACTCGGTGTCGCAGGTCACGGTGGATCAAATCTTGGGGTGGCGGGGGTAGACAGCTGGTCACCGCGTCTGGGAATTGGGTAACGCTGCCAATTTCGCCCGGTACCTGGCGGCTTCACCCGGCCGGTTCAGAGTCTCATACAGCTCGACCAGATGCTTGAGGGTTTCTCGATTGCGAGACGCGGCGCCCCCTTCGGCGGCCGACGCGAGGAGCGGCTGGCTGTGGAGCAACAGCGCCTCGGCCTCCTCGCGGTGCCCCAGGCCGAGCAGGCAGCCAGCCAGGATGCTCTCCGCCGCGGCGATGCGCCAGTGGCCGACCGGGTGAACCTTCTTGAGGATCTCCAGGGCCTCCCGCGCTCGCGGCTCGGCAACCGCGAAGTCACCGCGCGTCGCCTCGAGGTCCGCCAGGGCTGCCAGCGTCGTCCCGAGATTGGGGTGGCGCGGGCCTGCGCTCTCGCGCAGGATCTCGACGGCCTCCTGATACAGGTCCTCGGCCTCGCGCAGGTCTCCCTGGTCCTTCCGCAAGCTCGCCAGGTTGTTCGCGGCGCGGGCCACTTCCAGGTGGCGATCACCGAAAGTCTTGCGGTTGTAGGCGAGCACTTGGCGATAGAGCGGCTCGGCGGCCGCGTCATTGCCCAGGTCGTGCAGCACCAAAGCCAGGTTGCCGAGGGTGTTGACGGCAGTCGGATGCTCGTCGCCGAACCGGGCCCGCTGCACCTTGAGCGCCGTCTCGTAGAGAGAGCGGGCTTCCGCGAGCTCCCCCTTGCGCCACAGGACCGCAGCGAGATTGTTCTGACTTTCGCCCACGTCGGGATGATTGTCGCCCAGGAGCTTTCTGCGGATCCTCAAGGCGTTGCGGTGCAGTTGCTCGGCGCGCCCCAGGTCGCCCTGGGCGTGGAGGACGTTGGCGAGGTTGTTGAGGCTCGTGGCGACGTCTTCGTGCTCCTCGCCGAGTTGCCGGCGGCGCATCTCCAGCACCCGGCGGTAGAGTGCCCCCGCGGCGTCGTACTCGCTCTTCGCCCAGTGGACGTTGGCGAGGTTGTTGAGGCTCGTCGCTACGGCGAGGTGCTCGTTGCCGAACAGCTTGCGGCGTATGTTCAGGCTCTGGCCGTACAGCGCCGCCGCCGCATCGGTCTCGCCCTTCTCGAGCCGCGCGGTCGCCAACTCGTCAAGACTCTGCGCCACGTCCTCGTGCTCCTCGCCGAGCAGCCGGCGGCGGGTGGCCAGGGCGGACTCCAGGAGAGGGATCGCGCGATCATAGAGCGCGAGCCGCCGGTAGATCGCGCCGATCGTCATCGTCAAGGCGGCCCGGGCTTCCGGCTGGTCCTGCAATTGAGTGGCGATCCTGGCGGCCCCGAGGTCGAGGATCTCGCGCGCCGTGATGATGTCTCCAGTCGTCTTCAAGGGATCGGAGACTTCGAAGATCCCCGTCAGGAAGGCCGTGACGTGCTCGGCGCGGCGCTGCTCGCGTACGGCGCGGTCCCGCTCGCGGGAAAGCTGGGCGGCCAGTATTCCCATGGCCACGGCAAAACCGACGATCACCAGGGCGAGCGCCGCCACGGCGCCGACCCCGACCCGGTGCCGGCCGACGAACTTGCGGGAGCGGTAGGCGAGGGAGTCTCCGGAAGCCAGCACGGGGCGGCCCTTGAGATGGCGGCGGAGGTCGGCGGCGAGCTGCTCGACCGAGGCATAGCGCCGCTGCGGCTCCTTGCGCAACGCCATGAGCACGATCTCGTCCAGATCGCCGGCGAGACGGCCGATGAGCTTCGTCATCCGCTCCGGCACCGTCTCGCAGATCACCCGCTCCATCTCGCCCGGCGAGCGGCCCGAGGCGCGATAGGGAGGATGGCCGGACAGCAGGAGGTAGAGCAGGACGCCGAGCGAATAGACGTCGCTCGCGGTGGTGATGGGCTCGCCCCGGACCTGCTCCGGACTGGCGTAGTCGGGGGTCATTGGCCGTCCGGCGAGCGTCGCCCCGATAGGCGCCGGAGAGAGCTCCGGGTTGAGCAGCTTGGCGATGCCGAAGTCGAGCAGCTTGGGGGTGCCATCGGCGGTCACCAGGATGTTGGCCGGCTTCAGGTCGCGGTGCACCACCAGGTTCTGATGCGCGAACTGCACGGCCTCGCAAACCTGGCAGAAGAGCTCGATGCGTTGCGAGGTCGTAAGGCGGTGGCCATCGCAGTAGCGGTCGATGGGCTGGCCTTCGACGTACTCCATGACGAAGTACGGCAGGCCGGCCGCGGTGGTGCCGCCGTCGAGGAGCTTGGCGATCACGGGATGATCGAGGGCGGCCAGGATCTGGCGCTCGGTGCGAAAGCGGCGGACGAGATCTTCGCTGGCCATGCCCGGCCTCAGCACCTTGATCGCCACCCGCTTGTGGTACTCCTCGTCGGCCCGGCAGGCCAGGTAGACCTCCCCCATGCCGCCCTGCCCCAGGCGGCGCAAAAGCTGATAGGAGCCGATACGCTGCGCCGCGAGCGATACTGGCTGCGGCGCCGCCGGCTCCAGGAAATCGCTGGATGCCTGGCGGCCGGCTTCGAGCAGCGCTCTGAGCTCGCGGCACAGAGCCTCGTCGTCCTGGCAGCAGGCGCTCAGAAAACCGTCCCACTCCTCGGGAGCGAGCACCTGCGCCTGCGCGAAGAGCGGTTTGATCCTTTGCCAGAGCTCGGCGTCCATCAGCCTCACCTCCCTGCGAGTCGATTGAAGAGCCAGGCTCGCGCCATCTTCCACTCGTTCTTGACCGTGGCCGGCGAGACCGCCAGAGCCTCGGCGGTCTCCTCGATGCTCAGGCCCGCGAAGTAGCGCAGCTCGACGACCCGGCTCTGTCGGGAATCCAGCTCGGCCAGTGCGCTGAGCGCCTCGTCCAGGGCGATCAGCTCGACGCTGTGCTCGTCGGCCCCCGCTGCGGCGTCCTCCTGCAAAGTGACGGTGACGGCACCGCCGCCGCGCTTGGCGGCGCGGTGCCGGCGGGCGTGGCTGACCAGGATCCGCCGCATGGTGGTGGCGGCCATGGCGATGAAATGAGCACGGCTCTGCCAGTCGAGACGCCGGAGATCGACGAGACGCAGATAGGCCTCGTTGACGAGGGCCGTCGGCTGGAGGGTGTGATCGCTCCGCTCGCGGGCGAGATGGGCTCTGGCCACCCGGTGCAACTCGTCGTAGACGAGAGGCAGGAGCTGGTCCAGAGCCGCGGGATTTCCAGCCCTCCAATCGAGGAGGAGCTGGCTTACACGATTGTGCATCGTGACGATTCACTCTACCACAATTCGCCCGTGTCTCCGGACGGCTGTTAGCCGTTTTCGTCCTGGATTGCGCCTAGAGGGATGAGGTCGGGCGCGAAAACGACTCCCAGCCCCTCACCAAGCCCGGCCTTTTGCGCGGTGTAGGGGCTGGATCCAGGAAAGGAGAATCACGATGGACATCACAATTTTCCGCGCTTCAACCTGCCTGCTGTCGGCTCTCATTCTGACCTGCGTCCTCGGCTCGGCTCCCGCGACGGCCCAGGGCTGGACCGAGCCGGTCACTCCCGAGCTGTGGAACGAGCGGCTCGAGATCGGACCGGTCGAAGGCTTGACGACCCTCTGGCATCCGGCGCCCGTGCGAACGGCGATTCCCCTCGGCGCCACGGTCCAGCTTCGAATCATGGTACCGCTGAGTTGGTCCGTCCGCTGGACGGGAGCCGGCGAGGTCGACAGGAACATTGGCCGGTCGACCGCTGAAATCAACTTCGGCTCTCTGGGATCGTACGTCGTTTCCGTCGTCTGCGAGGGCCCGCGAGGCGAGCAGACCGAAGGGAGGACGGTCTTCGACGTCGTCAACACGAAGACGCCCGCGACGGTGGGATTCGAGCCGGTCGGCGTTTCCGCTCTTCACGTCACCGCCGACTCGGTGGTGATCGATCCGAATCATCCCAACGCCTCGTCCATGGATTACTTCTTTCGGGGCTCGTCCATCGCCGCGCTGCGGCAGGTGGGTGAGGGCCACTACCGCACTTCGACCAACCGCATCCTGGTGGTCGAAGCCGAGGTCCAACCGAGCGGATTTGCGCCCCTCATCGAGTGGCGGCTGGACGGCAAGCCTCAACTGAAAATGGGGTCGCCGGCCCGCCTGGAAATCCACGCCACCGGGCCGCATATTCTCTCCGCGGGTCCTATTGGAAACGAAAAACAGATCCAGCTCGACACCTACCTGGTTCAGATCACCAGCCACAAGCACTCGGATGAAATCCCAGGGGGCGTTCCAGTGACCTTCAAGGCAGAGACCGATCCACCGGGCTTCGAGGGCGACATCACCTGGCTCGCCAGCACCAAGTATGGATCGGCACAGCCCTGGAGGGGGAACGGCCCTGAGCTCACTGTCGAGTTCGACGACACTCTGAGCGCTGAAGGTCAGTGGCTCGGAGTACGGGCGGACAATGCGACGATCAACATTGATCGCACGAGTGAATCAACCCAACTCCAATTCCTCTCTTGTAGTCCTGACTTCAGCTCAATCTTTATAGAGATCAAGTGTAGCTGCAGGGGAGATCGTGAGTGCGATGCCATCAAGAAACTATGTCAGCCAGGAACCTTCGCACCCCCTCCCCCGGATATCTTCGGAGTCGGGTCTTGCACCTTGTAACGTCTTCCAGCATCGGCGTTGACTTTCACTTCGATGCTTAGAGTAGGGGCGGGTCTGGAGGCAGGTTGGGGGCTCGACCCGCCCTGTTGGCCCTCACCCCTCCCGCTCCATCCCCACCACCGTCACGTCATCCGCCACGGGCCGGCCGCCACAGTGGACCCGCACCAGCTCCATCAGCGCGTCCAGCGCCTCGCCGAGCGGCCGGTCCCGCAGCTCCACGAAGGCCTCTTCCAGCCGATCCAGACCCAACTCCTGGTCCGCGGGATTGCGGGCTTCGAAGGCGCCGTCCGTGTAGGCGAGGATGCGGTCGCCGGGGGCCAGGGCCACCTCGCCGACGGGCAGGGGACGGTCGCGGAAGATCCGGTTGAGCAGCGGGCCTGTGGCCCACAGACGCTCGACGCTGCCGTCCGCCTTCAGCCAGAAGAGCGGCGGATGGCCGGCGTTGAGGTAGCGCAGCCGGCCGTCCGGCAGAAGGAGACCGTAGATCAGGGTGGCGCAGGCTGCGGCCTCGAAGAAGTCGATGCCCAGCAGCACCTCCCGCCCCACGCGCTCGGGATCGACGCCCCGCCGTCGCGCCGCGTCCAGCGTCGAGCGCAGCATGCCGGCGTACATGGCGGCACTCACGCCGTGCCCCACCACGTCGCTCACCGACACCGCCAGACCCGCGTCCACCGCCTGGGCCAGGTAGAAGTCGCCCCCCAGCGCGTCGCAGGAGAGGAGACGCCCGTCGACCCGCCAGCCGGCCCCGGACACCGGATCGCTGGGCAGCAGGCTGAACTGGAACAGGCGGGCCTTCTCGAGGTCCGCCGCCAGCTCGTTGGCATACCGCTCCTTGGTGAAGCGCTCCCGCTGCAAGCGCAGACAGCGCTCCACCAGGGCGAGCAGGACCCGGCGGTCGAACGGCTTGAAGAGGAAGTAGAAAGCCCCCTCCTCCAGCGAGCGGAAGAGCTTCTCGTCCGGCTCCGAGATCGAGCCGGTGATGAGGATGACGTCCGTCCGCGGCCGGCGCTCGCGGATGGCGCTGCACAGGCTGTAGCCGTCGCCCTCCTTCAGGCGCACGTCCACCAAGGCGAGGTCGAACCGCGTGGCCTCCACCCGCGCCAGCGCCTCGGGAGCGCCGGCCACGGTCTCCACCCGGTAGGCGGGCGAGAGGATGCGCTCCAGCGTCCGCCGCAGGCCGGCGTCGTCGTCCACCACCAGGATGCGGCTGCGGCTCAACGCACCATCTCCACCGGCGCCTCATCGCGAGCCCCGTCGCGGGCCAGCCGCATCTCCATGGTGACGCGCGCCCCCTTCCCCGGCGCACTGCCGATCTCCAGCCGGCCGCCGTTCTGCCAAGCCAGGGCGCGGCAGATGGCGAGCCCCAGCCCCGTGCCACCGCTCTTGGTGGAGAAGAACGGCTCCTGCACCTTCTCCAGCAGGTCGGGCCGGATGCCCGGACCGTCGTCCTCCACCGCCAGCAGCGCGCCGCCGTCCTCCTCCTCCCGCGTGACGATGACGACCCGGCTCCCCGTCTCCTCCATCGCCTCCAGCGAGTTGCTCACCAGATTGAGCACGATGTGCTGCAGGTCGTTGCGTGAGAAGCGCACCGGCGGCAGGCCATGAGCGAGGTTGAGCACCGTCTCGATCCCCCGCCGCAGGGCCTGACCCTGGAAGAACGGCACCGTATCCAGCACCACCTGGTTGACGTCCACCGGCCCGTCGCCCGCGCGGCCGGCCCGGGCCACGCGCAGCATGTTGGAGAAGATGCGCTTGCAGAGCTGCGCCTTCTCCACCACCACCTCCAGGTCCTGGCTCAGCGTCCGCGGATCGAAGTCCTCGCGCCGGAGGTCCTCCCGCACCTGCTGCACCAGCGGCAGGATGGTCCCCACGGCGTTGTTGACGTCGTGGGCCACGGCGTTGGCCAGTGTCACCAGCGTCGCCTTGAGCTCGGCCTGAATAGCCTGCCGCTCCAGCGACATGTTGACCCGCGCGTTGCGGATCGACACCGCCGCCGCCGGCAGGAACCGCTCCACCACCGCCACGTCCCAGGGATCGAACGGCCGCCGCTTCCAGGCGGCGATCTTGAGCAGGCCCAGGAACTCCCCACCGAACGAGAGGGGCGCGCACAGCAGGCTCGTGGGGGACGGGATGGCCCGCCCGCGGTGATAGCCCAGCATCTCCCAGAAGGGATCGCCGCCGCCGTCACCGTCGAGCCGCCGCAGGCCCGGGGCCCGCTCCAGCTCCTCAACCATCTCCCGGGGCACCGAGATCTCGTGGCCCACGAACGCGCTCTTGCCCTTCATCCAGGCGATCTTCTCCGCCTCGATGCGGAACACCCCGGCGGTGGGCTCCCAGGTGAGGAAGGCCGACGAGTGATCGTAGTCGACGAGCTGATGCAGGCCGTCGAGGATCTGGTACGCCAGATCGATGGGCCGCAGCTCCGAGAAGATCTTGCTGCGGATGCGGTCCAGCACCTTGGCCAGCCGCTCGTCCTCGCGCCGTTCGAGCTCCTGGGCGAGCACGCAGCACAGCCGGTCCAGCGTGCGCCGCGCCCCCTGGCCGAAGTCCCGCCCCTTGCGCGCCGCTCCCACGGCCGCCACTGCCCGGCCATGCACCACGGCCCGCGCCACGACGCTCGACCGCGACGCTGCCAAACGCTCGTCGCGCAGGAACGCCGCCGTTCGCGGCACGTCGCACAGCCCCGTCTCCCCGCGCACCACCAGGATCTCGCCGGCCTCCCCCACCACCCACGCGCACTCCGCCCCCAGCCGCAGCCGCACGGCCTCCGCAAAGTGGCCATACAGCTTGCGCGATGGCCCGATCCCCTGGAGATTCGTCTCCAGGACATTGGCAAACAGCTCCGGCGGGGCCTTCTTGAGGTCGATCATGGGTATGGGTCCATCCCGGCGCGCGTCTTTCAGCGCGGAGCCGAATAGAGTATCACAGCGGCCCGGTGAGCCCCATCGCCGCGCCGAAGAGCGTAGAGACGCTCCCAGCCCGTTCACGATACTCAACGCAGGCCACGGGGACGGCGGGACGTCTCTGGAGGCCGGTACAGGTGTTCCTCCCTCGCCGCCGATCCGAAAGACCCCTGCCGCATCTACGCCGGAACCCAGAACCAGGGGCTCCTGGCCTTCACCAGGCGCGGCACGGCGGTCTGCCCATAATCAATGTCATAGAGAGAAATGAGGCGTCTCTGCTCCCCGCAACGTCTCTGCCGCCGTCCACGGCAACACGTCGATGACGTAGTTGCCCGAGAGCTCGTAAAACGCCAGGATCGACGTCCGCGGGGCCATGCTGATGATCAGCCGCTGCCCATGGACGTTTTCTTGCGAGAACCGCGTCATGTACCAGACCTCATTGAAAGCCGCGCAACCGAGCCGGTTGTAGGTGAGCATCGTCTGGTGCTCCAACTCAGCCAGGGAGTCTCGGACGGCTTGGGTGGTATCCACGATATTCCCGACCTCGGGGTCCTTCACCATGATCTGCACTTCGCCTTTGAACCGCGGCGAGATGGGAGAATAGGCAAGCGCGCCCTCGTTTTCGGCGATGAGCAGCCCGGCTTCACGCAGCAACTTCTCGTAGTCGGACAGATAGTCCGCTCCGGCAAAGCTCTCCCGGTAGGCCTGGCACAGCCCGCCCAGCCGGTCGCCCGCGTTGAAGTTATTCTCGCTGAAGCCTGCCACCTGATAATGAAAATGAATCTGTGAGGCTCCCGACCTCGCATACTCTCCGAAGTTGAGCCCGATCGTCAATCCGTCCAGATCCGAGACCGGCGACGTCGCGATCTCGTAGAACCGTTCGCACGAATCGCGCACCGCCTCGCGGGTGACGGCGCCCAAGTCTTCGATGTGCTCACGACTGAAAACGACTTTGTGGAGCAGCGGTCCAAACGGCCGGACGTTGTCCCTTACCTCCGATGGGCGGCTCTCCGGTTTCCCCTTCAGGGTGCCGCAGAGACTGCACGGGGACGGCGAGGAGGGTTGGACGGGACTGCCGGATAATCCCGGTGGCAGAATGCGGTTGGCCCGCGCCAGGCCGATTTGCGTATCACCGTTGATGCCCAGCGCGTCCGGGACGGTAAGGATTGTGTCCTGGCCGTTCAAGGTCGGCTGCGCCAGCATGAGCAACCGCAAGGTATCCGCCTGACGATGGACCGGCGTGCGCGGCGCGGCAGGGAATCGCTCGGGGTTTTCGATATAACGGACACACCCGGGGGCAGGGGGCAAGGTCATGTTCACCGTTCCTGGGTTCGGCAGAAAGGAAAAGTGGCCTGGCCGATCGCGAGCGACCGTTGCAGGGCGGCCAGGACCTCGGCATTGGCGACGGTGTCCTCACCGGTGATGGCCGGCGCTCTCGAGTCGAGGACGCACGACGAGAAGTGCTCGAGCTCCATCTGGAACAAGTCGATTGCCGGAAACGTCTGCTCCACGGGCTGGCCCGCAGTATGCACGCGCACCGCCGCCGACTCCACGGGGAGGAACGGCGAGGTGATCTGAATCACACCACTTTGTCCGACGACGTCGCAGGAATTCTGCCGGGGCTGATCGAATGCGCCGTCCAGCAAGGCCCGGCGCCCCTCGGGAAACTCCAGAATGGCGGCGAAATCCGTTTCGACGTCCACGCCCAGGCCGCGGCTGCCGGTGGCGAAGACGCGGGCCGGCCGCGCGTTCAGCAAATGGCTGCTGAGGTCGATCGCATAGACGCCCAGGTCGGCCAGCGCCCCGCCGCCCAACGAGCGTTCGAGACGAATTTTCGAGTGGCGCTCGTCGAGCGTAAACGAGAACGTGATCCGGAGAAGCCGTACCTCACCGATTCGTCCTTCGCCCAGCAGTCGCTTCACGTACGCGAGTTGGGGATGGAACCGGTGCTTCAACCCCTCCATGAACAGGACGCCGTTCTGTTCGCAGGCGGCCAGCATCGTCCCGGCGTCTTCACCGGTCAGCGCGGCTGGCTTTTCACACAGGACGTGCTTTCCAGCTTCGGCCGCACGACAGGTCCATTCGGCGTGGAACGCGTTGGGCACCGACACGTAGACCGCGTCGACCTCCGGGTCCTCCAGCAATGCGTCATAGCTCCCGTAGGTCTTGCCGATGCCGAGCGACGAGGCATGGCGCCGGGCCTTTTCCGGATCGCGGCTGCCGATGGCGACCACGGTTGCGTTGGCGCAGCGCTGCAACGCCGGAATCGCCTTGGTGAGGGCCGTGCTCGAAGCCGAGAGGATGCCCCAGCGCACTCGCTCGCGCCGGCTCATCGCGCTCCCCTCAGCGCAGGCGAGGAGAAACCGAGGAGCTCCGCATCGACTCCCAACCGGGCCCTGCAAACCATCGGCCCCTCCGGCCCCAGGGTCCGCCGAATGTCTTCGATCAGCCTGTCCTCGCCTGGCTCCTCGCCGCGGCCGAAGTTCTCTCCCACTCCCCCGGCAAGCACGACTTTCCTGATCTGTTCCCCGGCAAAGACCTCTTTCGTGAGGACGCTCAGAGCGCTGCCGAATTCCTCTGCCAATTGCCCAAGGAGTGTCCCGAGCGGACCCTTGGGCGCGCGGCGGGATTCTTCCGTGGCCCAGGTCAGCAAGGTGGTCTCGAAGTGCGGGATGCGGCTCTCCGACTCTCCGGCGTAGTAGCGAAGCGCTTCCGCCACACTCTGGTTCTCCTCCGTCCGCACGCCGAGCTCCTGGCAGGCCCGTGCGATGCGCCTGGCAATGGCCGGCCCGGCACAATGCCGCGTCCACCGGACCTCCCCGGGAAAGCACGCAGGCACAGAACCGTCCCGGGTGGACCTCCATCTCCACTCCCTGGTGTTCGTGTTGAAAAGCAGGAACCTGCCGAACTGGCCGTAAGGATCTCCGAGCTCGCGATGGGACAAGACGACGCTGCCATTCTCGACGAGCGCCCCCGCGATACCGGTCGCGACGTTGACCAGCAACGCGTTGGAGGTTGGATGACCCGGCGGGTCATGCAGCGCCCCCCCGGCCTGCGTCTCGCCCGCCGCGCGGGCCACCGCGTCCAGGACGATGGTGATGGGCGTCGCCGCGAAGCCGGAACCGCAAACCGTCGTCAACGCCGCGCGCAGCAGGTCGGCGATCGGCTGTGGGCTTTGGCAACCCGGAATGAAAGTGGCTTCCCACCGGCCGCCAACTCCCGGCCCTGGCCAGGCCACGCCGACCTGCACGACTCTTTCCGGCGTCAGGTTCGCTTCCGCCAGGACGCGGCGCGCCTGGCGGGCAATGAGCGCCACGAAAGCTTCGATCCCCGGGGTTGCCGCCCGGTCCCACTCGATCCGGCCGCTGCGGGCGATGATGGTGGGCGGACGATCCGCCACGAGCCCGACGTACAGCTTCGTGCCCCCGACGCTCACCGCCAGCTCGGAGGTTTCAAAAGCCGCAGCGGCACGCATCATAAGGGTGCCCGCCAGAACGCGAGAGTGGCCCGCATCGCTCGCCTGAGAAGCAGCTTCTGGCCTCCTTCAGACTTGAACGCAGGCGGAACCGTAAAGAAACTTCGGGTCTCCGCGATCGACTTCTCGACATCTCCGCTGGCACACTCCTCGACCTCTTCGAAGGCCTTCTTGTGTCCGGCGTTCCTCAGCAGGAGTTGAAAAACGTCAAACCCCTCGTCCATGCCCAAGGCGTAGCGTGCGCCGAGACCCTTCAGAATCTGAGCACAATCCTCCCACAGGCGGAATCCCCCACGGAATTCCCCAAGGGCAACCTCGTGCCCGAACGCGAGGAGGTACAAGCTTTCCGATTCCGTCTTGTCCGGGACCTGGGACCCGATCGCCAGGATCGTGCAGGGGTAGGGGCTCGCGCGCAGGTAGATGTACAGCTCTTTCCCGTGGAGGCAATACTGGCCGGCACGCCGCACAGCCCTGGGGCTTTCGCAGGCCTGATAGTACTTGCTTTCACCGAGCTGCGCTTCGATGTCGTGGCGAGTCGCACCCAATTCGTGAACCGGCACCGAAATGGGTGCGTAACAAGCCAGGCGCGCCAGGTTGGAATTCTTTCGAAGCGCGGCCTCAAGCAGCCAGAAGCTGCCCGACGTATCGTAACCGAACCCGGTGAAGACAGGGCTCTGCCGGGTGTCCTTTGCTTTCGAAACGTCGGGCAGGAGAAAGACATGCCGGATGTCCCGGAACTGCTCGACGATGGTTGATTTCTTGACCACGTCGCCTTCCCAGAGTATCGATTTTCCAAAGATCGCGAATTCTATGCAGTCCGTCGGTACGGCGTTGCACCTCTCAGGCGGCAGGAGCAGCCACGGGTGCCCACGGAGGACCCTGAGCTCCAGCACGGCCAGACTGTCGCCGATGAAGGCTCCAAACCGCGCCGCCCGGCTCTTGAAGTCGCCCAGCCTAGAACCCGGCTTGAATACGACCAGACAGCGGTACGTGCGGTCGGAGACGGGCTCCCCTTCGGGCATGAAGCAGCGCTTCCCGTTCGCGTCGTTGCAGAATGCGACGTTCCACTCGTTGAAGGACAGGTCCCCCGCGCCCTGAAACACCGCATTCTCGAAATCCTCACCCAATTGGTTCAATCGCCGTGGGCCAAGGTGTCGATGGTCAAGGAGCTGCTCGTCTCCCTGCATTGCCAAGGCGCACTCCAGGTCTTCTTTGAGATGCGTCTCTTCGCCGTTCCTCAGACGGCGCTTCAACTCGCTGGTCGTCTGAAGGTGGCTGGCCCTGGTCAAGGGAAGGCACCGGGCGCGTTGCAGCTCCGGGTCTTCCACGGCCGCCGAAGGCAACCCGATGCTGGGCCCGCTGACATAGGGGGCGCTCAGGCCGCTGCGCACCAGCAGACCGGCCGAGTCCAGATAGGGCGTGCAATGCAGGTGTCCGCGGAGGCGCCATTGCTCGTCGGCCGGCAACACCACCACACTGGTACGGAAGTCCACGTCCTCGAACTTCGTCCCCGGCTGGCAGTGTCGGCGAAAGAAGCGCTGCAGCTTCGTCCAGACTCTGCCGTCGACGCGGCGCTGCCGGGCGAGCTCTATGACTTCGTCAGGCGTGGTACGAACCTGCACGAGATCAGAGCTCATAGCAACCCTCCCAGCTCCGGACAGGCGTAGGCCACGGCGCCCGCCGTTTCGCGGACGATCGGGTTGATGATCTGGCTGCGCTTCACGGCGTGAGCCTTTTTACCCAGATCCCTGGCAACCGCTTCGTTCGCGGTCTCGACGAGCACGTCTTCAAACAGTCCCGATTCCGCTCTGGGCACCCAGCCAAAATTGGCGGCGGGCCACCCCGTCAACACCACGTTTTCAAGGTAGCTGCGAGCGGCCAGGTCCTGAAATTCACGAGCGACACAATCGACGATCCGAGCTACCGTCCCGATCTCGTTACCCACCTCCCTGATCAGCAGGGTTGCTTCCGGCGCCCCGGAGCAGCGTAGAACCTCGGAGTATGACTTCATCATGTCGTCCAACGGGCGCGAATGAAATTCCTGATATCGCTGGCACCAATCGCCCGTCGCCCAATCCCTGCCCCCCAGCAGCGCCTGTGCGCGCAGCAATATCGCATCCGAGGACAACCACCAGGAGAGTGGAACCCGAGGCCACCTGTTCTCCGGCGGACACTTCAGAAAGCGGCACAATTCACCCCGCAGGTCGTCGCCCGCCAGCGCCCTCAGCTCGTCGAGATCGTATCCGGCCTCCTCGATCGGCCCGAGATCTCCCAGCCAGAGCTTCCCGGTATGGATGTCGAACGCCAGCCAGCGCCCCACGGCGCCCACGGCGCCCAGGTCCGCCCACAGCGACCGGAGCTTCGTCGCCTCTCTTTCGGGATCCCAGAATCCCGCGCAAAATCCGTCCCCCAGATGCAGGATCATCCCCGGCCCCTTGAGGGAAAGCCCACCCAGGGGGTGGAACGCTTCGCCCAATGCGGCCGCTTCCGAATCGGCAAGGACTTCTATCGGCTCTGCCGCCAATCTTCGGAGCTCCTCCACCTTCTCCGGCGCCAGGTCACGGGCCCACACAAATCCGCCGTCGGCTGAGCGATGCCCCGGCACGACATGGACTTTCGCGGTTGCGGGCTGCGGGTGCGGAGAGGATGGGAACTGCAGCCCCGCACCTTCCTCGTAGAAGCCGTGCTCCTCTCTGGCATGACGGTGGCTCGTCACGGCCACGGACCGGCGCGATTGCGAACGTTTGGAGATCTCGAGGATATCGTCGTCACCGCGGCCGCTGTTTTGAAAATCGACTTCACTGCCGGGGGACGTGACCAGCGTCGAGAAAGACGGGAGGGTGAGCGACTTGCCATCCAGGACCGCGTCGACGCGAACCGGGCCGCCGAGATTCATATAGAAAACAGGCTCTTTGTCGTTCATCGGCGGCTTGGCGACCGCGCTTTCCGAACCCACGTCCGGCCTGCGATGGCGTACCTGCAGATCCTTGTGGCAGACAGCGCCGTCCGCGGCGGCCTGCCTCATGTCGACGACGTACTGGTCAAGGGTCTCGTCGGCGACGAACGAGTGTTCGGTCAGCGAAAACAGCGCGGCCTCGTAATGCATCGGACGCGACGAGGCGCCGCTGAATTCGCGCCCGAAGTCGACCAGGCGCAACGTCGCGTCGGAGCGGTTCGAGAGCTCCACGATCAAGTTTCCTCCGCCCTGCCACGAGTGAACGGTGCCGGCGGGAACGCGATACCAGCGATCGGCGGCGACCTGTATCGAATAGAACATGCAGAGGAAGGCTGAGCCGCGAAAATTCGTCTCCAGTTTGTGCTTCGTATACTGCGCCTCAATCATCTCCTTGAGATCCGCGGCGTCTTCCTTGAGCCATCTCAACAGCTCCACGAGCCCGCAGCCGATGAACAGAAACTCCTTCCCATGCGGCGTCCCCTTGATCTCGTGCTCATCCTGATAGAATGCGAGAGCCCGGCAGAACGCGTCGTTCGACCCGGGCCCGGGTTCTGCCTGCGGGGCGAACGGCTTGACGAAGCGCTCCGTGACGATGCGCCAGACCTCGCCGGCCAGATCCTTCATACCGTGCCCGCCGGCGCTGGGATCGAAGCGGTCGGGTGCGTGGCTGACGATCCACGGCCGCAAGGTATCCACCATCCCACCCACGATCTCCCGGTCAAAACCGAGGACGAGATGCGTCCGGTGTTGCGGCACTCCCTTCTTTGCCACATGGCCCAGAGCCGGAGTGATCACATAGAATGACTCCTCCTTGGCGCTCTCGCCCTCCCGGCATCCTGCGGACCGCAACGTCCCGATCTTGTCAATCGCCTTCTGTGACGGATGCAACTGGATCGAAAGAGCCTCCTGGCAATCGAGGAACTTGCCCATGAAATCAAGGTTTTCACACCCTGCGACGTCGGACAGCGGCTGCAGCCTGGCGTCGACCCGCACGGTGGCCGGGCCGTCGGGGTGGGTGGAGATCTCCCAGGTTTCGCCGATGGTGTCCGGTTCCCATCTCTTGGCATCGGCGATCTTCGGACCTCCCCAGACGTTGCGCTTGACCGCGGGCTCGATGAGGAACGCGCCCCGCAGCATCCCGGCCGCGGTGCTGCCAGCCATGTGCCCCCCCACCGGCTTGCGCATTTGAGGAACGTAGATGGGGAAATCATCCGTGGAGACCAGCGGCGTCACGCGGACCACATCCGGCAGGTCGTCCAGCCGCGGCGGGCGTCCCTCATAATCCATGGCGAGGAACGGCGCGTGGACCAGATGCTTTTCCAGCGCCGCGTCGTCCAGACACCGGCGCTGGATGAACCATACGTTCGACGACGAAAAAGCCGTCTCCGGGAGGTCTTCGACACGGGCGGCGAACCGCAGCACCGGCTTGTCGCCGGGCGCCGTCCGGGCGAGATAGGAGCGCCGCTTCCGTTCCGCTTCGGTCAGCTCGCCGTTGACCGTGTCGTAGACCGTCACGGCGGCCGGGGCCTGGGTCGCATACCACTTCTCGAAGGCGGAGCGGATGCCACTCCAGAGGAAAGGCGAATGATTGTGGGAGAGGATGACGGCGCCCGCGGCAGTGCCCCGCTGCCACCATTTTTGCAAAGCGCCGAGCGCGTCGAAGTGATCGCCAAAGCTGAGCTTGTAGCCACCGTCCGCGTGGGGGGACCGGGTATTCACATGGATCGGCTGACGAATCGAGGTGACTCGCAGCTTCGACCCGGCACGATCTTTCTCCCAGCAGGCGTCGGCCGTCCGCGCAAACTTCAGCTCGTCCTCCAAGTGGGCGCGGATGTGCGTATCCAGAACCGGCGTGGTGAACAGGAAGACGTCGACGTCGCCGGAGAAAGCTTTGCCAATCTGGAGCAGGTGCTCGGCGAGGACCGAGGGCTGGTACGGTGCAGCGGCGTCGCTCTGCGGCCATGCGCGTGGCGAGCTGAGCGGCCCCAGCAGGTCCGATCGCATGCGCGTCATCATTTCGGGTATTCCACACAGCATCATCACCACCGGCGTCGGCGAATCTCCGGCGCCTTCCGCGGAGCTCGTATCCGCAAGGCTGCGTGCGCTGGCGTCGACGAAATCAGCTCTGGCGAGCTGTATCCGGCTGGCCGATGACAGGTCCGCCTGGGACTGGCAGCCGTCCTCCGCAAGGCTCGTTCCGACCTGGATCCCCCACTGCCCGTTCGTAGCCCACCCCACGACCGGACGCCGTTGCCGCCACAGGAGCAATTGCCGTGACCGCTTCTGGATGGCATCCCTCAAAGCGGGATTGGATATCAGCCATCTCGCGTACTGATCTTGCAGGGCCTCTGCAATCTTCTTTGCCCGGCCCTCGTCGTGGATGAACTCCAGGAGCCCGAAGCTTTTGTCGGGAGCGACGGTGAGCTGCTGGTCGTTGGCCAGGAGGGACACCTGGACGGCGGCTCCCAGCTCAAGGTGAGGGATGAGAGCGAAGTGCATCGAAACACCCTCGAAGAAGCCCGCCCCTTTGTCCGCCGATCCTTCGTCCGCAACGCCCACCTCGCTGTCGAAGTCAAAGCCGACGACGTCGAGGCCGCCGTCTCCTTTCCGATCCGAATAGTAGGTGCCCACGTGCATCGGCGGGTTGCGCGGGATGCACTGTAAGTCGGTGACCAGGCGCTCCCATGCCCCCCAGGGGAGCCAGAGCGATGCGCGGCGGGGCTGCCTGAGCTTTTGACAGAGGAGCTGGCCCAGGAGCCCGCCTTCGACATGCAGCGGTACCAGGTTCACTCTCGACTCGTGCCGCGCGAGCAGCCGCTCGAACGCGCCCGCTACCGCTCCCTGGTTCCCCTCGCGCAGGCAGAACAACAGAAAGCGCCGCCCCAGGAAGTCGAGCGCGACCCAGGAGTCACCTCGCGTAACGGTCAAGCCCGCGAGGGGCGGGCTGTCGGGCAACCTGCAGGGTTCATAGCTGGGCTTCTGCGACGTTTCACCCAGGAACCGGGTCTCCCGCTCCAGCAGGATGAGCCCTTTATCCGATTCACAGGACAACCTCATCGCTCACTCCAAGGCGAGAGAGGTCAAACACCACCCCAATCGATATAGAAAAATACCGATAATACACTCTCAAGCCCGCTCTCCCGCACCAGAAGACCAGGGTACCACGTCTCATCAAGAAAGGGTGCAGGGGCCGCCCTTCACCAGGATGACCATTGTGGACGCGCCCCGCTGGATGCAGAATACACAAGGACCGCGTTTGAAAGGAGATTCCATGAGCTACGACGTCCGCATCTTTCCCCTGCCCCAGACCTCGGCCGGCGCCGATCCCGCCTCGATCTCGATGCAAGGTCCCCAGGGGGCCAACAACTTCGTCGGCGTCTCCTTCTCCGGCGGCGGATCGCGCGCGTTGTCGGCGGCGATGGGCCAGTTGCGCGGGTTGCGCGCCCTGGGGGTGCTCGACGATGTCTTCTTCCTGTCGTCGGTCTCGGGCGGCACCTGGGCTTCGGCGCTCTATACCTATCTCCCCGCCGCCTTCAGCGAGGACGACTTCCTGGGCCCGGTCGTCGCACCCCAGAGGCTCAGGGCCTCCACGATCGGCCAGCTCCCGCCGAACAACCTGGGCAGCATCCCGCCGCAGCTCAGCATCGAAAACGTCCTCTCGACCCTGGTGAGCCTCATCGAGCAGGGCTACTCCGCGGACAGCCTCTGGCAGGGGCTCGTGGGCACCTACATCCTCCAGCCGTTCGGTCTGTGGAATCAGAATTTCAACGGCTATCCCGACAAATACTACTCCCTGAGCAAAGCTTTTCTCAAGCTGAACGGCGGCATTCTGCAACGCAACCCGAAGCTCAGGGCCAAACAGTTCTACGTCATGGAACGCAACCGGCCGTACCTGGTGATGAACGGCTCGCTGGTGAGCAATCCCTCGGTGGACGGCTCGCAACTGCTGCCCTTCGAGTCCACGCAGTTGAACCTGGGAGTGCGCAGCGTCTTCCCGTCCATGGGGCCGAACGGCCAGGACATCGGCGGCGGCCTCATGGAGGCCTTCGGCATGGGCTCGGCCTGGCAAGAGGACCTCAAGGACGGCCGGGTGGAGACGACAGTGCCCGCGCGCCCGTTCTCGCTGTGCGACATCGCCGGCATCAGCAGCGCCGCTTTCGCCGAGACCTTCCAGGCCAAGTTCCCGTGGCTCGACCTCCTCGTCCCGGCTTACCCCTACTGGCCGGTCTACAAGCATGCAGCAGCCAAGAACGCCGCCTACTCGTATGAGTTCGCCGACGGCGGCAGCCTCGAGGATACGGGCATCGCCGCCCTGCTCGCCCGGCGACTGCCGAACATCATCGCGTTCGTCAACGGCAGCACGCCGCTCCAACAGACCGGCAACGAGATCGTCGTCGACTCCCAGATCCAGCTCCTGTTCGGCATCACCCCCACCACCGAGTCGCTGCGGCGGAAGGAGATTTATCGCAAGGCCATCCCCAACGACGACGTGACGTTCACGCAGGTCTTCCACAGCGGGGACTATCCCGCCCTGGTCCAGGGGCTCTGGAAAGCCAACAGCGCCGGCGGTCCCGCGATGTTCACGCAGACTCTGACGACGAAGGCCAATCCGAACTTCGGCGTCGAGAGTTATCCCGTGCGGGTGCTCTGGGTCTACAACACCTTCGTCCAGAACTGGTACAACCTGCTCGACGACTCGATGCAGTGGATCGTCGACTGGACGCTCAACTTCCCCAACTATGACACGGTGCTGCAGCTCAATCTCAGCGCGACGGAGGTCAACCTGCTCGCCAATCTCTCCTGCTGGAACCTGCAGACGAACGCGAAGATGGTCCTCGCGCTCTTCAACGGCTGAGCTCGGCGTCTCCAAGGAGGGAAAGGGCTGGGATCTTCCGGCCCGTTGGGCCGGACGGGCCGGCCACTCAAGCCGGGCTGAACACCGTTACCCTCACGCGGCAACAATCCGATATCCGGTCGAACAGGGGCCGGCCTCACGCTCCGGTCTCTCGATCGATCTAACTCACAGATTCCTAGAAAGAGATCAGGAATCCCAACTGTACCTGGCTGAACCTCAGAGTCGGCGTGGCCGTGAAAGCCCAATGGTGGTTGTAGGTCGCCTCCAAGGCGAAGCGACGACCCACCGGCACGTTGAGGCCGAGACCGAGGTTGGCGCCGGCTTCAAGGTCGCCGGGTTTGAATTGATACAGACCGGGTCCGCCATTCAGGAAGAGGTGGACCGGTCCGCCAAGGTTGACGGTGTACTTCGCGTTGGCCGACAGCGTCGCGAGGTCGGTGTCGACGTGACCCGCTCGACCGTCGAAGCGCGAGGAACCGAGCCGGACGTCCCATGCCCATCTCGGCCTGAAGGGATAGACGAAATCCAGGTTGAGGGTCGAGCCTTGTTTGGCAACGCCCTTCAGCGCGCCGTGCGGCACGACCAGTCCGGCGTGGAGGCTGAAGAAAGGCGGCGTGCGGGCGGTCAGCGTACGGCTCACCGCCGGCGTATCCGGATCGTCGCTCGCCACCTTCAGCTCGCAACTCTTGAAGCCGGGAGTCCGCGGGGTGAAGCGCACGACGAGGTCCAGACAGGAGCCGGGATTCAAGGTGGCGGGGAAAGGATCGTTGACGAGGGTGAAATCAGTGCAATTGATCGTTGCAGCCGTCACCGAAAGGTTGCATCCGCCGGTATTGCAGACCGACACCGTCTTCTCGGCCGGGGTCCAGGCGGAGGCGACGCCGAAGTCGGTCGATCCGGTGACCCGGACGTCGGGCTCGGTGCCGTTGCCGGAAACCTGAACGTCGACCTTGGGGTGATCCGGGTCATTGCTCGAGATCGTCAAAGTCGCCGACTGGGAGCCCGTGGCGGCGGAGTTGAAGACGACCTGGAACGGGAAACAGAAATCGTGACTGATCATCACCGGGAAGCCGGCGGACGGCGCGGCCACGGAGAACCTGGGATTCGACGAGGTGATGGCGTCGACGATCAGGTCGTCGTTGCCGGTGTTGCAGACGTCGAGCGTTCCCACGCCCTTCACCCCGACGCAGGTCTTCCCCAGGTCGAGAGCGCCCGGCACCTGGATCTGCGGCTGAGGCCCCTTGGCAATGAAGAAGAATGGATCGATCGACGGTGCCACCGTGGTGACGCCGTCGACGCCGAGCAGACGCGGCATCGGGTCGCCGTCCGGCGTCCTGTTGCGGAGCCAGGTCACGCCAACGGGGAAGCTCGCGTTCACCGGGTCGTTGTAAGAGGAGAAGACGCCGTAGAAGCTGGTGCCCACGGCGACCATGTTCAGGTAGTCGCCGACGATCCGCGCGCCTGAGGGCGCGCTGGGCCCTTCGGCGGGAAAGTCGGCGAGCGTCGCATCATCCCACGTCGTGCCGCCGTCCGCCGAGCGGCGCAGGTGGGTCTGCCAACGCAGGTTCGGGGAGGTGCCGGCGAGCCGCTGGTAGAGATAGCCGATCGTCCCCAGACGGTTGATCGCGATCGCGGCGTTCTTGGCGCTCGGCGTGGTCAGGAGGTCGGCGCTCCAGGTCTGCCCGAAATCGGTCGAGCGGCGCAGATGCAGGGTCCGCTCCGCGCCCGTCCGGCTGTCGGAATAGGAGATGTAGACGCGCGCGGAGTTGTTCGGATCGACTGTCAGGTAGAGGTCGCCGCCCCACCATTCGCGCCCCAGGGCGACGCTGCTGCCGAGCGTGTCGGAGACCCGCGTCGCTGCGACGACGTTCTGGCCAGCCACCAGGGTGACCGTGTCCACGAGACTGCGGAAGGGAGGCAGGGTCTTGCCCCAGTCGTCGTCGCGCACCACTACCACGTCGGCGTTGTAGCCGCCCGCGACGTTCCCTTTGCGCCGGTAGAACGCCGCGTAGACATGACCGTCGGCGTGCGCGACCGTGCGCACCTGGTAGTTGTCGCGGGCGACCGGGGTGCCGGCGTCGATGCGGACCTGCGTGAACGCCGGTATGGCGATGCCGGCGTCGAGCGACTGGTCGACGGTGGCGCTGGCAGGGCTCACCGCCCCCTCGTTGTTGCCCACCCACACGCGGTCCTTGCCGGCGTCGGGCGACCCGGTGACCGTGCGCGAGTAGATGTAGGGCTGGTCCGTCCCCCGCGGCGTGTTCACCGTGGCGAGCGCGGTGTTGAGATTCATGTCCATCGTCCGCTGGACCTCGAGCTGCACCGTGTTATCGCGCAGGAGTCCGGCGTAGAACGCCGTCCCCGCACTGTTGAAGCCGATCGTCACGTCGAACGTGTTCAGGCCGCCCGGGCGGGACGGGATGATGTTGCGCGTCACCCAGGTCGAGCCGCCGTCGATGGAGACGAGCAACGGGCCGTTTGGCGAGCCGAGAGGCGTCATCATGAACGCCGTGGCGGCCACAATCTTCGGGCTGGCCGGGTTCACGGCCACGTAAGGCTCGGTATCGAAGTTCGTCTCGTCGCTCATCGCGGTGGGGATCATGTCGACCACCTTCACCTGCGCGAGCGCGGCGGGCGCGGCCGCGAGCGCCAGCACGGCGAGCGCGAGGGCATGACGGAACTGTGCGACTGTCGAGGTTCTCATGGCCGTTTCTCCGTGGTCTCTCCAGCCTTTAGCGCGACGCCTTGAGGAGCCGGCGGACCCGTTCGAGCTCGCTCTTCGGCAACCAGTCCAGTGGATCGATCAGGAACAGGCCGGAAACGCGGAAGCGCTTCTCACGATCGGGCTGCAACAGGAAGATGCCCCCGTCTCCGGCCTTGGGCTTGGGCGCGGTCCGCCAGACCACGTCGTCGCCGTAGGCGACGTTCACATACACCGGCTGCCCCGTCGCCTTTCCCTTCTCGAACGATTCGACGCGGATCGGCGCGCGCCACCACCGCGGATCGTGCTCGCTGATCGGATCCAGCGCCTCGGCGGTGGGCTTCGCCTCGCCGACCACGCCGACGACCACGAGTTGGGCGCTGGCGAGCCGCGACGCGAGAGCCTGGTCGGCGAGGGTCCGGCGCGCGTCCTGGATACGCCGGTCGAGCACCTCCGGCGGGTCCGGCGGCTGTGACGCCACCTCGATCAGGCCGAGCGTCGCCCCGGCCGAGTGGACGTAGGTGAAGAAGACCGCCCGCTCCCCGGGTTGGGTCTTCTGCGGATTCCGGAGACGGACGGTCACGTCGCGCCCCGTCGGGTTGCCAACCGGTGCCGACGTCTCCAGGACACGGTCGACCGTGACCACGGCGCTGTTCGGCTCGCGCACGATCGTCGGCGTGGCGGCGCCAAGGGCCTTCACCGTGCCGATGAAAATGAAGCCGGACTGGCGGACCCAGTCGACGAAGGAAGTCTCCTGAGCGCGTGCGACGGGCACGGCGAGCAGGGCGACGAGCGCAAGGCAGATCGCAGCACGAGGCGGGGTCAGGCATCGGCGGGCCGAGTCTCCGCGGCGCTGCATGGCGGACGGGCCGAGTCTTGACATGTGCGACATCTCCTTTCGACGACAGCTCGGAGACCCGGAAGGTCTCCCACACGTAGATAGGCGTAGCGCACGGCCAGTGCGTTACAGGCTTTCAATCAAGTCTCCAATAAAAAACGCCCCACCCCCGGACTGCGGGGTGGGGCGTCGTCAACGCCCGCCAGGTGACCGCGAGTGCGGCTGCGAGCCTTAAGCCCGCTCCGTCCGGCGGCGCATCACGCTCCAGCCGGCGAGGAGCAGGCTGAGACCGAGGAGAGCAAGGCCCCACTCGGAGAGCGTCGGCACCTCGGCCGCCGTGGCCGGGGAGACCACGAACGTCGTCGGGTCGCTGGCGCCGCCGACCGCCGGGTCGTCGGTCTGGACCGTCGTGTCGTTGGTGCCGTCGAGGTCGGAGTCGAAGGAGACTCTCCCCTGGTTGCTGACCGTGGTCTGCGCAAAGCCGACGTTGATGGTGGCGGTGATGGTGATGGTCACGGTGCCGCCGGCGGGGATGGTCCCGTTCCAGGTCACGGTGTTGCCGCTCGGCGTCGCCGTGCCCGAGGTCGCCGTGGCGTTGACCAGCGTCAGCGACGCCGGCAGGACGTCGGTGAACTCGTCGCTGGCGGGGGTGTCGAGCGAGGCCGTGTTGCCGGTGTTGGAGATGACCACCGTGTAGGTCACCGTGCTGCCGGTCACGAAGGTGCCGCTCGCGGTCTTGGTGGCCGAGAGAGCCACTCCCTGGACCGCCAGACACGTCGGGTCGTTGGCACCGCCGACCGCCGGATCATCCGTCGTGCCCGTCGATTCGTTGGTGCCGTTCAGGTCGGCGTCGAAGGCGAAGCTCGCCTGGTTGCATTGCGTGGTCCCCTGCGCGCCGGCGTTGACCGTGGCGGTGATGGTGAGGGTCACGCTGCCGGCTGCCGGGATGCTGCCGTTCCAGGTGACGTTGTTGCCCGCGTTGGCCGCCGTGCCGCTGGTGGCGGTGGCGCTGACGACCGTCAGGCCGGCGGGCACGGCGTCGGTGAGCTCGTTGCCGGGGTTGTCGGGCGAGGCCGACGAGCCCGAGTTCGAGAGCACGATGGTGTAGGTGACGGTGCCGCCGGTCTTGAAGGTGCCGCTCACCGTCTTGGTGCCCGTCACCGCGGCGTTGGCGACGGCGAAGACCGTCGGGTCGGTGGCGCCGCCGACTCCCGGATCGTCGGTGGAGGCAGTCGCGTCGTTGGTGCCGTCGTTGTTGCTGTCGAATGACGCGGTGCCCTGGTTGCTGATCGTCGTGCCTTGAGCACCGGCGTTGACGGTGGCGGTGATGGTGATGGTGACGCTGCCGCCCAGAGGTGCGAGCGAGCCGTCCCAGTTGACGGTGTTGCCCGCGGTCGCCGCCGTGCCGCTGGTGGCGGTGGCGCTGACCAGCGTCAGGCCGGCCGGCAGGGTGTCGGTGAATTCGTGGCCGGCGTTGTCAGCCTGGTTGGCGGTGCCGTTGTTGGTGAGCGTCACGGTGTAGGTCACGGTGCCGCCGACCCGGAAGGTGCCGGTCACCGTCTTGGTCGCCGTCACGGCGGCCGACGCCACGAAGGCCACGCAGTCGAAGTGGACGGGCGTGACGAGGATCGACCAGGCGTTGAAGGTGCCGTTGCCGTCCGTGCCACCCTGAGACGCCGTGAACACGTCGGCCATCAGCGTCGACCAGGTTCCCTTGGTGCTCAAGCCGTTGAAAGGCGTCAGGTTGCCCACGGGGTCCGCCGGCAGAGCCGGATTGACGAGGGCCGCCCAGGGCGAGTTGTAGACCGGCAGCCACGACCGGGTGTACGGCGCGTCGGCTGTCGTCGCCTCGACCATGTCGGTCGTCGGTCCGGGCACCACGTCGTCGTCGATCACCATGTTGACGATGCTGGTGCCGCCGAGGTCGTTGAGACCGTCGATCAACATGACCATGTCGACGCCGATGCCGCCCGGCGAGCGCAGCATGGCGGTCAGGTCGCCGACGCCGGGGTGGGTGACGCTGTCGAGGCGGAAATTGACGTCCGCGATCTCGAAGTCGTCGGTGACGTTGATCTGATGGAAGACGCCGCGGGGGCGGCCGTTGGTGATGGTGAGGTCCGGATTGGGATCGCCCGTGTAGGTCACGACCGCGTCGGTGCCGTTGCGGTTGCCCACCCGCAGGCGGAAGGTGGTGGAGGTGGTGCCGATGTTCGAGGTGGTGGAAAGCGTGAAGTCGATGGCGCTGCCGCAGACGACCGACGGATCCACGGTGATGGTGAAGCTGTCACCGGCGACGGCCGTGCCCTGCGGCGCGATGGCGCCGAAGCTCGCCGTGTTGTCGTAGATCGTCACGCCGGGGGTGGAGGTGGTGAGGGTCGCCGTGCCGCCGGTGACGGCCTTGCCCGCGCCGCGCCAGGGGTTGGTCAGCTTGACCGTGAGCTTGACCGCCTCGCCCGGATCGACGGCGCCGTTGTTGTTGTCGGCGCTGTCGTCGATGGTGACGTCGGTCAAGGGATCGACCACGTCGAGCACCGGCGAGGTGAACGACTCGTGGACGCCCTCGTGGCTCGCCACGTAGCGGCCGATGACGTTGTAATCGGCATGGGCGCCGTAGCCCAGACCGCGGTCGGCGAAGCCGTCCCAGATCGACTGCTCGTTGGCGCAGGCGTTGGTGGCGCAGTCGGCGTCGATGATGGCATTACGGGCGTCGGTGAAGCTCGGGTTGATCGGCGTCATCTTGAGCCCGTTGATGACCAGTTGAAGCATCGTGTGGTTGCCGGCCGGCACGTTGCCGTTGGCCCCTACCGGATCCAGGATGATCCGGGAGCGCACCCCCCACAGAGTCAAGGCCCAGATCTCGCCCGAGTTGTGGACCTCCATGGCGCCGGCCAGGCTGAAATTGGGGATTGGGGTCTCGGGGATCCCGCCGCTCGTGTTGTAGGTGACGTCGTCGACGTCGGCCCAGGTCATCGGGTTGATGGCGTGATTGGGGGTGTAGGGGAAGCGGCGGATGCCGTAGACGTAGTTGTCGAGTAAACCCAGGAACTTGTAGGTGGCGTAGGCGCCGCTCGCGTACTGGCCCACGGGATTGTCGGCGTTGGTGTTGTTGAGCAGGGAGAGGGCCACGAAGTCGCTCCAGCCCTCGCCCATGCCGCGCGCCGGATCCCAGTTGAGGCCGGCGGCGTTGCCCACCAGCCGGTTGCTGGTGCCGTGCGTCAGCTCGTGCATCAGCACTTCCTGGTCGAGGTCGCCGTCGCGGTCGATGGTGGGACCCGTGAAGCGGTACATCTGCGCCCGTCCCGAGGTGCCGTCGGGCGGCGTCGAGAAGTTGGCGTTGTTGGTGCTGCCGCCGTCCTCCGCGTCGGCATTGACGCGGTCGTTGCCCAGGCCCATGCCGCTGAAGTTGGTGCGCTGGAAGTTGCCCGCGGCCTCGTCGAAGCCGAGCTTGAAGAGCTGGTCGTGATACCAGTTGACGACGTAGAAGAGGTGGGTCACGACGCCGCGGCGGAAGCTGTTCTCGGCGGCCGACGTGGCCGTCACGGCGTTGGTCGCCGACTGGCCGGCTTCCGGGTTGCCGCCCTGCGGCGGCGGGATGAAGCCGGTCTGGAAGTCGCGCGGCGTGGTGCCGAGGAAGTCGCGGTTGCGGCTGTTGGAGTCCGGGTTGCCCATCGGCTTCCCGCTGCCATCGAGCACGCTGTTGACATCCGTATCGCAGGCGTTGGTGTTCGCTCCGCCGACCGTCCGGTCCAGGCAGGCGACCGCGTTGTTGCCCAGGGTCTGGGTCTCGTTGGCGGTGCAGCCGCCGGCCGGGCAATCGTCGATCCAGCCGTTCGGGCTCGCGACCGGGTCCATGGCGGTGTGCATGCTGACGACCGTGGGCGCGATCTCCGGGTACTGAGTGCCGCCGCCGGGCACCGCGGTGTCCGGCGACTGGGGCGCCGGGCTGTCGGCCGGCGTCGTGCCGTCGGCCTGCACGTAGACGCGGAAGCGGGCGTCGTGAGCCGAGGCGTAGTCGCGGATGTTCTTGCGCCACAGCACGTCGCCGGTCTCGGCGTCGACGATGGCGTACCAGTCCTGATCGCCCTCGGTGAACACCACCAGCGACCAGGCCGGCACCAGCAGGCCGGGGGCGAGCGGGAAGAGCACCTGGCGGGCGGCGATGGGGCCGGCGACGAAGCCGTCGTTCTCCGACAGCACCATCCGTCCGTTCTCCTCGGCGGCGACGGCGAACGACGAAGCCACGGCGGTCTTGCCGTCGGCCTCGAGCAGGCGGACGACGGCCTGCTCCGGCAGCATCAGGCTCGCCGGATCGACCCGCCCGGCGAAGGCGCGCGCATGCGGCACCATCAGGCCGAGGGTCTTCATCAGCCGCCCCTCACGGTCGAGGAGGAAGCGGGTCTCGCTCTGGAACACGGGACGGCCGTCGATCTGCTGCTCCAGGCGGAGCATGCGCAGGCCGCTCGTGCCGCCGGGGCTGTCCCCCAGGGCGACGAGGTCGGCGGCGTCGGCGCTCGACAGGCCGTAGACGTCGCCGTACTGGCGCAGGAAGTCGCGGACGATGTCCTCGCTGCTGCGGCCCGGGGCGGGCCCGGTCAGCGGGCCGATCTTGCTGCGTACCGCCGACGGAGCGCCGGTCAGGTTCGACAGCCTCACCTCGAGACCGGGCTGCGAGGCCCGGTGCTTGGCGATGGCGGTGGCGATGGATGCCGCCTGGGTACGGGCCTCGGAGAGGCCGGAGGCCACCCGCGCGCCACGCACGGCGGTGGCCCGTTCGTACGCCTGCTTGTAATTGACCCGGGCATCGACCATGTTGCCGAGCGAGGGCCTGGCCAAGAGGGGGGGAGCGGAAACCGCTCCCGCGGGCGAGAGGCAGGTGAGCACGGCGATCAGAACGATGCTACCTCGGGCGAGGCTCAACAAGATGTTACCTCCTGAATCTGGCAAGGCGTTGAAAACACGGGCTCCATGAGCCCGGAAAACAGGCAGGGCGCAAAAGTAGACAGGGAGGCTGGGAAGACGAGGCGGCGGCTCACGCCACCCCTGACTAGGTCCGACACGGTCTCACCTCCTATGAGCTTCGTCGGGACGCCTGAGGTCGCAGCTACGGTGCCAAAGAATGGTCTGAGACCCTAGCACAGTTGTCCTCCGGTCACCTAACCGAGATTTTCAGCCCCAGGTCATATGACCCCGCCCTCCCGCACCACTCAGGTCATGAACGCCCCTCGCACCTGCGCCGCGAGGACCGGAGCCCGATGACCGGCGAACCCGTCGAACGATGCCTCGAGGAGCTCCACCCGGCCAGCGCCGGCTGGGCCCTCAGTTGCTGCCGGTGGGATCGGGACGAAGCCGAGGAGGTGCTGCAGATGACCTATCTCAAGATCCTGGACGGCCGCGCCCGCTTCGACGAGCGGTCGAGCTTCAAGACGTGGCTCTTCGGCGTCATCCGCCGCACCGCGGCCGAGCGGCGACGCAGCCGCTGGCTGCGCAGCGTGGCGGGCCTGCGCTGGCGCGACGGGCGCCCGAGCCCGGCGCCGGTGCCGACCCCCGAGTCGCTCCTCGGCGCCGCGGAGACGAGCCGCTCCCTGCGCGCGGCGCTGCAAGCCCTGCCGGCCCGCCAGCGCGAAGTGCTCCATCTCGTCTTCTATCAGGACCTGACCGTCGAAGAGGCGGCGCGCGTCCTCGGCATCTCGCTGGGCAGCGCCCGCACGCACTACCACCGCGGCAAGGCGGGACTTCAGGAGCGGCTCGGCCCCTTCGCACCGCTCGCGCAGGAGGCCCGGCCATGAGCCGCGGTGACCGCGAACGCGAACGCGACGATCGCGAGCTGGCGGCGGCCTTCTCGGCCTTGCGCCGCGAAGAGGGGGAGCAGTGCCCGCCCTTCGCCGAGGTGGTGCGGCGCGGCCGGGCGCGCTCCCGGCGCAGCCCCTCGCCACGGCGTCCCCGCCTGCTGGCAGCGGCCGCGGCGGCGATCGCCCTCGTCGTGCTCGTCGCGCTCGCCGCCTGGCTCGGCCTGCGGAAGCCCGGCCCCCCTGCCGGCGGAGCCTCCGCTGAAGGCGCGTCGTCGCTCGCCGAGTGGCGCTCCCCCACCGAGTTCCTGCTCGAAACCTCCGGCCGGGAGATCCTCGCCGACCCGGCGCGCCTCGACCGCAGCCTGCTCGATTTCAGCCCAACCCCACCCTCTCAAGAAAGGAGATCCCCGTCATGAGCACTATGAAACTGAGAGCCCTTTTCCTCCTCCTCGCCGCGCTCGCCACCGCCGCCGTCGCGTGGGCCGAGCCCGCGGGCGACGATCCGCTCGGCAAATACCTCTTCCCGCCCGACGTGGTGATGAAGTACAGCCAGGACCTCGGCCTCGACGAGCGGCAGCGCACGGCGGTCAAGGAGAGCGTGCAGAAGGCCCAGTCGAAGTTCGTCGACCTGCAGTTTGAGCTGCAAGAGGCGACCCAGAAGATGGTCCACCTGCTTCAGGCCCGGCCGGTGGACGAGGCGGCGGTGCTGGCGGCGGCGGACAAGGTCCTGGCCCTCGAGCGGGACATCAAGCGGACGCAGCTCTCTCTCCTCATTCGCCTCAAGAACCTGCTCAGCGAGCCGCAGCAGGCCAAGCTCATGGAGCTGCGCAAGCGGACGGAGTGAGCGCGCTTTTCACGACCTCCCGCACTCTGATCTGTAGAGCGATCGAGAGCCATTCGACGACGATCTATGAAGGAGGTCGTGATGAGACTGAAGGATCTCAAGTACCCGTTGGCGCTGTCTTGCGGCCTGGCCATGGCCGCGACCGCCGCGGCCCAGGAGCTGCCGGCCCAAATCATCTACACTCCGGCCCGGGGCGCCATCGTGGCCAAGGCCGGAAACGTGATCAACCATGGCGGCGGGATCATCGTCTCGGCGAAAGTGGTCTTCGTCTTCTGGGGACCGAGCTTCAACAACGCCGCCTCTCCCGATTTCGCGTACGCCCGGACCTTGCAGGCCGACCGCAACCAGTTCGGCACCAGCCCCGAATACAAAGTCCTTCAGGAGTACGGAGTGCAACCGTCGAACCTCGGCGCGGGAACCCCCGACTGGTTCGACACCTCGGCGCCGCCGGCCAAGGTCACCGACTCAAACGTCCGGGCCGAGGTGAACCGTTATCTGGCGTTCAATGCCTTCGACGCCAGCACGGTCTACGAGGTGGTGATCCCGAGGACCTCGTACTCCGACGACGGCACGGGAGCCACCTCGTGCGGCGGCCCCGCCCTCGCCTACTGCGCTTATCACAGCTCGAACGGCAGCGGCGCCAACGCCATCAAGTATTCGATCCAGCCTTATCCGAGCTGCAGCGGCTGCAAGGTCACGAGCTGGTCGGACGTGCAGAACCAGGAGCACTTCTTCTGTCACGAAACCCGCGAGGCGGTGACCGATCCGACGGGCGGCGGCTGGTGGGACAGCTCAGGCGCCGAGATCGACGACAAATGCGCCTGGACGCCCTCGCCGTTCTTCGGCACGGGCAGCTACGGCTGCCAGTACGAGTGGTCGAACCAGCGGCGCATGTGCGTCAAATCGTGATCGAGCCGATCACGGCTGAGACTGTCAAGTGACGGTGCCAAGGACGGCAAGGACGGCAGGGACACCAAGGACGTTGAAGACCAGGAAGCCCCGGTCTCAGCGATCTTCGTGTCCTTGATGTCCTTGGCGTCCTTGCTTATGGGACTACCGCGAGATCCGGCACGTGGCGCCGTCGAGCACGTAGCGCTGCGTCAGCGTTTCGCTGCTGGTGCCGTTGGCGTCCTTGTGGTCCTGCTTGACGGTCAGCGTTGCGCTCTTGCCTTCGACGACCAGGAGCCCGCCGGCCTTGATCTCCGCCGAGAACTGCTCCCCCGATTTCGACGTCGCCTTCATCATCTCGGTCATCATCTTGCGGTCGTCGGCGGGCAGGGCTTTCCACCCGTCCTGCATCTCCTGGGTGCCGAGCTTGGCGGCCTCTTCGAGCTTTCCGGCATGGACCAGCCCCATGTGCTTGACGGCGACCTTGCCACAGGGGTGATCGAGGATCGCCGCGCCCTGGATCTCGGTCTTCGGCGATTCGGCCCGGGCTTGGCCGAGCATTGTAAAAGACAGTGCGGCGCTGAGGAGGAGGAGGACGAGGGAGGTTCGGCGAGGGCTCATTGGTGTCAGCTCCTTTCCTGTCGTGCCTACGATACCACGGCGCCGGGACCGATGCGCCCGGCGGGTCTCCCCGCCGGGCACCGCGATCACAGACCCGGAGTGATGACGACGAGGTCGACGTGCCCGTTGTTCTCGACCGACGCTCCGCCCTTGGGAACGACGAACGCCTGGTGCCCGTGGGGGAGGATGTGGTGTTGAATCGAGAGCGGCATCAGGTTGAAGGCCAGCACGTACTGACCTTCCTTGGTGTTGGGATTGGTGACGGCGTCGTGATCTCCTTCGTGCAACGGCAGAGACTTACCCTTCTGCAAGAGGACGAGAGGCATCGGATTTTCCTTTCTTCGGGCTCGGAGCCCTGGTTGAAGGTTGCGATCCGGATCGTTGCCGAGGGGGTAATAGCAAGGTGAGTGCCAGCGGAAAAAGCGGATTTTCGGGCCGCGGAAGCCTCGGGGAGCGCGGCTGACACGTCAGTGACGCGTCGGGCTTGGATTAGGGTAGGGGCGGGTCTGGACGGGCGGGAGGGGGCGCGACCCGCCCTGCAACGTTGACATCGTCCCCACCAGGGCGGGTCGAGCCCCCAACCTGCCGTCCAGACCCGCCCCTACCCTAAGCGTCAAGTCAACGCCATGTAGTGAAGCTATCTGCCGGCGGCCTTGGCCGGCGCCTCCTGATCCTTGTAGTGGAAGGTCTTCGTGACCTTCGAGAACGGCTGGCCGTTGACCTCGACATAGGGATAGATGAAGTAGTTCAGTGGATCGCCGGCCTGCTTGGGATTGAGGACGATGTCCCGTCCGAGTGTGAACTGCACCCGGTTCTCGTCGTGAGCGCCGAAGAAGTAATCCCGCTTCTCCGGATGTTTGCGTGCCTCCGACGCGTCGACCGGCACCCAGCCGTAGCCGTCCAGGTAGAACTCCGCCCAGCAGTGATAACCGGCGATCTCCCCCTGGCCGCGATCCGGCGGGACGGGGAAACCGATCGCGAACTTGGCGGGGATCCCCACCGCGCGGTTGAGGCCGATGAAGAGGGCGTGGAAGTCAGTGCAGTTGCCCCGCTTCGCGTCGCAGGCCCAGTAGATGTCGCCGTTGCCCCAGCCGGTGCCGCTCTTGTCATACGCCATGGTGTCGACCACGTAGTCGTAGATGGCCCGGGCCTTGGCGAGGTCGCCTTTTTTGCCGCGGGTCACGCCGCGGGCGATGCCGCGGATGCGGTCGTCGACCGGCACCAGCCGGTCCGGCTTCAGCCACATCGCGACCGATGCCGGCCGCGCCCCCTTCGCACCGGTCCGCAGGGACGCGAAAGCGTTGTGGAGGTACTCCTTGCGCCGCACCCGAACCTTCAGGTCGACGTCGAAATCGTGCACCTTCGGATCGCTGACCGAGAGGTGCAGGATCGAATTGCCGTACTTGGATTCCTTGAGGACCTCGTGCGGAAAGGGCGCGTTGACCTCGGTGACCGTCACCTCCTGATTTTCGTCGCTCGTCGGGTAGGGCAGCCAGACGTCCACCCGATGGGCGTCCGCCGGCAGCTCCGCGATGTGCGCGCTGTAGGTGAAGTCGAAATCCCTGGCGCGCGGGGCGTCGGCGACGGCCGTGGCGAGCGCCGCCGAGACCGCCAGAAGGGCGATGCAGAGCACTGATTTCTTGATCATAAAGTCCTCCTCGCGTATCTCTACGGCAAGTTGGGATCTGATTCTACTCTTGACAGAGGGCCCGGCGAAGAAGAAGACAACAGCCAGGCGGCGCTCAGAGACGCCAGCAGCGCCAGCCCGGCCGCCACCAGCATCACCCGCCGGTAGCCGTCGAGGAAGGCCCCGTCCACCGCGGCGTGGACCCGGGCCCGCACCTCCGGCGGCGCCGCGGCCGGCGCTTGCAGAGCGGCCAGCCGGGTCTTCCCGGCTTCCAGGACCTGTCGCGTTTCCGGCGGCAGGTCGAGCCCCGCGAGGCGGCGGTCGAGGCTGCGGCTGAAGACGCCCAGCAGGACGAGCCCCAGCACGGCGATGGCCAGCAGGCCTGCGCAACGCGAGACGGCGTTGTTGATGCCCGATGCCACTCCCGCGTGCCGCTCGTCCACCGCGCCCATCACCGCCGTGGTGAGCGGCGCGACGCTGATCGCCATGCCCAGCCCCAGGACGAGGATGGCCGGAAAAAACGACGCCCAGTAGCTGCCGCCGGTCCCCGCAAAGGCGAACAGGGTAAAGCCGCCGGCGGCCACGGCCGGCCCCACGATCAGCGGCCGGCGCGCCCCGTAGCGGTCCACCAGCCCGCCGGACCAGCGGGAGAGGGAGAACATGAGGACGACGAACGGCAGCAGCGCGGCGCCGGCCGCCGTGGCACTGTAACCCTGCACCTGGATGAGGTTGAACGGCAGGAAGAACAAGGCGCCGGCCATCGCCGCATAGAGCCAGAGCGTCAGCAGGTTGGCCCCGGCGAAGATCCGCGACCGGAACAGCGAGAGCGGCATCATGGGCTGCGGCGACCTTGCCTCCACCGCGAGGAAGGCCGCCAGCGACGCGGCGCCGATCACGATCGCTCCCCACGCTTGTGGGTTGCCCCACCCGAGGCGCGACGACTCGATGAAGCCGTACGTCACCCCGCCCAGACCGGCGGTGGCCAGCAGCGCCCCCGGCCAATCCAGCCGGCCGGACGCTTCGGGATCGCGGCTCTCCGGCACGTAGCGCAGCGCGATGACCGTCACCGCCAGGGCGAGCGGCAGATTGAGGGCGAACACCCAGCGCCATGACGTGTGATCGATCAGCCAGCCGCCCACCAGCGGCCCCACGGCCGCGGTGATCGAGCCGAAGCCGGACCACGTGCCGATGGCCCGTCCGCGCCGCGTCTCGTCGAAGGAGGCCGAGAGCAGGGCCAGGCTCCCCGGCACCAGGAGCGCCGCCGCGATCCCCTGAACGGCCCGCGCCCCGATGAGCTGCGCCGTGTCCGGCGCCAAGCCGCACCACGCCGAGGCCAGTGCGAACCCGGCGACGCCGAGGAGGAACACCCGCCGCCTGCCGAAGTGGTCCCCCAGCGAGCCGCCCACCAGCAGCAGGGCCGAGAGGAATAGGGCGTACGCCTCGACCACCCACTGCACCTGGGTGACCGTGGCCCCCAGGCTCGCCTGCAAGGCCGGCAGCGCGACGTTCACCGCTGTGCCGTCGATAAACGCCATGCTGGAGCCGAGGATGGTGGCGGCGAGGATCCAGGGCTCCGCCGAGCGCCCGCAGGGGGCGGCGGTCTTGCCGGCCAGCACCACAGGTGAATGGAGAATGGCGAATGAAGAATGGCGAATGGGGCGAGCTCGATGTTTCGACATTCTTGATTCGCCATTCGACGTTCAGACTTACTCCTGCGCCACGACGAGCTGCCGCATGCCGTCCACGAAGCCGTGGGCCACGTCCACCTCGGCCTCGTCGATGGCGAGCCGGGTCGCCGTCTCCATGTTGAACCAGGGGATCGCCGGATAAAGGTGGTGAATATTGTGGAAGCTCGTGCCATGGGCGCCGAAGAGCCGGAACCACAGGCCGCGCATCTCCCGCGTGCCGGTGCGCGGGCAGTTGTAGTGGCCGAGCATGTCGTCCCAGAAAAAGAGGATCGGGAAGACCGTGAAGCGCGGCACGAGCCAGTACCAGAGCAGCAGGTCGAGCCGGCCGGCCGCCAGGAAGACCGCCACGGCGCAGATCCAGAACGTAGCCACCGGATTGCGGTAGGCGGGGTCGCGCCAGCGTTTCGAAGTCAGGACCTCCTTGAGATCCGCGAGTTGCATCGGTCCGAGGAACGGCCGGAGCCAAAGGAACCAGGTCATGTATCGCCGGTCGTGCCGCCGCGCCGGATCGAGGCCGTAGCCCGTGCCCCAGGTCAGATAATCCTTCTCCACCGTGTTGAAAGTGCGGTGGTGATCCATGTGATCGTCGCGGTCGGCCGCGATCGTGGTCGCCAGCGGCAGCGAATAGAAAAACTGGAGCTTCGAATTCCAACCCTTCCGCGTGAAGAGGTTGGCGTGAATGGCGTGGTGATGGAGCTCGAACAGCGCGTTCATCTGCCGTGCGATCAAGATCGCGGCAAGGGGAATCAGCCACGGGCGGAAAAACGTTTCGCTTAACCCCGCCGCCAGGAGGACCACGCCCCAGTCGGCGGCAATGGTCAGGAAGGCCCGGGCGTCGCTGCGGCGGGAGAGACTGCGGAGGGTGGCCCGATCTTCGGGGCTCAATGGGCGGCTCATGACGAACAGTTTAGCACTGTCTCGATTCGGCCCAAGCTAACTTCCGCAGCGGTCCGGCGTATAAGGACATGGACCTTATCGGAGGACCTCCATGCGCCTGAAGCTCTTCGCCATTCTCGCCGCCATCCAAGCAATCGCCCACGCCGCTCCCCCGCCCACCCCGGTCGAGCCGGTCAAGGAGGCGCTGCACGGCGTCGAGATCGTCGATCCCTACCGGTGGCTGGAGGGGAGCGCGGGGCTGGCGGCGCCGGACAAGGCGCTCGACGCCCGGGTGGCGGCATGGACGGACGCCCAGAACGCCTACGGCCGGTCGGTGCTCGATCGCCTGCCCGGTCGCAAGGAGCTCGAAACGCGGTTGCGCGATCGGGGGCGAGGGGGCCGGGGAAATGTCAAACGGCGGGGAGACCGCCTGTTCTACCAGCAGATCGAGACGGGCCAGCAGCAGCCGGTGCTCCTGGTGTCCAAGGCCGGTGGCACGCCCAGGGCTCTCCTCGATCCGGCGGCGTTCGATCCCAGCGGCCTCACGACGCTCGCCTGGTACGAGCCCAGCCCCGACGGCCGGCGCGTGGCCTGCGGCCTGTTCCGCGCCGGGGACGAGAACGCCACCCTCTATCTTCTCGAGACCGACTCCGGCACCTGGCTCGCGGACGAGATCTCCAACAAGGTGCGCGAGGTCGAGTGGCTGCCGGACGGCTCCGCCTTTCTCTACAACCAACTCGCGGATCTCAAGAACCCGTATTCACGGCGCATCCGCTTCCACCGCGTCGGCACCCACCCGCGGCAGGACCTCACCCTGATGGAACAGGACAAGCAGGGGCCGGGTGCCACCACCTGGGGACCGTTCGCCCATCTCAGCCCCGACGGCCATTGGGCGGTCGTCGGCCACTGGATGGGCAGCTCTGTCAACGATCTCTGGGTGATCGATTTCCACGAGTGGCTGCGCACCGGCAAGGCCGCGCGCCGGCCCATCGTCGTCGGCCAGCCGGCGCAGAGCGGCCTGCCCGACGTCTATCTGAAAGGCGACCCCATCCGCGGCGACACCCTCTATATGACCACCACCCTCGACGCGCCCAACAAGCGGGTGGTGGCCGTCGATCTGAACGATCCGACGCCGGGAAAATGGCGGGAGCTGATCCCCGAGCGCAAGGACGCCGCGCTGCAGAGCCTCTCGCTCGCGGGCGGGTTGCTGGCGGCGGAATACCTGAAGAGCGCCACCACCCACATCGAGCGCTTCGGGCTGGACGGCAAACCGAAAGGCGAGCTTCCCCTCCCCGGCCTCGGCTCGGCCGGCCTCTTCGCCACTTCAGAAGGGCCGGAGGCGTTCCTCACCTTTGCCAGCTTCAACGAGCCGCCCACCATTTATCAGGTCGACGTCGCCACCGGCGAACGGCGGGTCTGGTGGCAGGCGAGCGTGCCGTTCGATCCCGCCTCCCTGGAGGTCGAGCAGGTCGGCTATCCGTCGAAGGACGGTACCCGGATCAGCATGTTCCTGGTCCACAAAAAGGGTTTGAAGCGGGACGGCTGCAATCCCACGCTGCTCTACGGCTACGGCGGGTTCGGCATCTCCACGACGCCCGACTTCGACGCCGGCATGCTGCCGTGGCTGGAGGCGGGCGGCCTCTACGCCCTGCCCAACCTGCGCGGCGGCGGCGAGTACGGCGAGGACTGGCACCGCGCCGGCATGCTGGAGAAAAAACAGAACGTCTTCGACGATTTCATCGCTGCTGCCGAATGGCTGATCGCCCAGGGCTACACGCGGCCGGAGAAGCTCGCCATCCTCGGCGGCTCCAACGGCGGCCTGCTGATCGGTGCGGCGGTGACCCAGCGGCCGGACCTCTTCGCCGCCGGCGTCGCCCAGTCACCGCTGTTGGACATGGTGCGCTACCAGAAGTTCCTGCGCGCCCGCAACTGGATCCCCGAATATGGATCGAGCGACGATCCCAAGCAACTCGCCTGGCTGCTGCGGTATTCGCCGTACCACAACGTCAAGAGCGGTGTGAAGTATCCGGCCCTGCTGATCATCGCCGGCGAGCAGGACGAGCGTGTCCACGCCCTCCACGCCCGCAAGATGACCGCCCGCCTCCAGGCCGCCACGGCGAGCGATCCGGACGCGAAACCCATCCTCCTCCAGGTGGACCGCGACTCCGGCCACGGCATGGGGAAATCGGCCGACAAGCAGATCGCCTCCGCGGTGGATGAGATCAGCTTCGAAATGTGGCAGACGGGGATGGGCGGGGCGTGCGCGGCGCGGCCATGAACGACCAGGGCCGCCACGCCCCTTGAAGAACCTTTTTAAGTAGGGAGGAGAGAGACGCAAGAGGGAGAGCACTCGTACGGAGCGCTCTCCCTCGGCAACACGGTTGGCGGGCGCCGGTATCAGCTCTTGGGACGACGCACGGAGGGCTTCAGGGTTGTCGCATCCACACCGGAGAAATCGATCTCTTCGGTGCCCGTGATCAGCGTGATCTTCCAGTACTGCCCGGAATAGTTTCCAGTGTTGCCCATGAACGGCTCGTTGCCCAAATCGCTGTAGGTGTCCAGAGACCGGCCACTTCCCAGGAACATGTTCGTCAATCGGAAGTAGCCCCCGGAGAGCGGTGTGAATTGCCAATACTGCCCGGAGTAATTCCCGGTGTCGCCCATGAACGGCTCGTTGCCAGCATTGCTGTAGGTGTCCAGAGAGCGGCCATCCCCCAGGAACATGTTGGTGAGCCGGTAATAGTCGCCTCCCAGCGGGGTGATTTTCCAATACTGCCCGGAGTAGTTCCCGGTGTCGCCCATGAACGGCTCGTTGCCAGCATTGCTGTAGGTGTCCAGCGAGCGGTCCTCTCCCAGGAACATGTTGGTGAACCGGTACCAGCTACCCGTGGGGACGGCCGTGGCTTCGACCTCTGGAGATCCGGGACGGTCGTTCGCATTGCTTGCCATTTGAGTCTCCTCTCCTGCGCGAATGGAAAATGCGATATGCACTTTCTTTTCTCAGGCAGGAGCAATCCTGATGCCAGGCCCCGGAGCACTTGGAACGTGATCTCAAGTCTGGTCAGTGACTCTCCACCGACATGTCAAAAATCAGTCACTGACACGTCAGCGACGTGTCGACAAGGCCTTCGCGTGCTCCCGCCAACAGGCGTTTTCAATGGCAAGCCTCTCTACTATCAAGCCCTGGGGACACCTGCCGATGCGAAGGGTGTCTACGGCATGTCCGGCGCCCAGGTCACGTGACCCGGAGAAGAGGAAACCGCGGCGCTCCGGCCGTACCGTCGTGCTAGCCTCCCCCTCAGGAGGATCACACGACTATGCCTGAGATCGGCCGGCCGGAGCCCACGGAGTACGCACCCTATTTCGAACGCTACATCTCGCTCGTGCCGGGCGGGGACGTCCTCTCAGAGCTGGCCACCCAGCCGGCCGCGGTACGGAAGGCGCTGGGCTCGCTGCCGGAGTCGCGCGCGGGACATCGCTACGCCGAAGGGAAGTGGAGCCTCCGGGAGGTCGTGGGACACGTGATCGATACGGAGCGGGTCTTCGGCTACAGGGCGCTCTCGGTCGCCCGCGGCGACGCGACACCCCTGCCGGGCTTCGACGAAAAGGTCTACGGCCGCAACTCTCCCCACGACGCCTTCCCGCTCGCCGAGCTGCTGGACGAATTCGAGGCCGTGCGGAAAGGGCACCTGCTCTTCTTCCGCCACCTGAAGCCTGAGGACTGGAGGCGGATCGGCGTGGCGAACAACCTCCCGGTCTCGCCGCGGGCCCTGGCTTTCAAGATGGCCGGGCACGTGACGCACCACCTCAACGGGCTGCGCGACAACTACGGCGTCGAGATCTAAGCCGCCGCCGCCACCCGAGGCCCGCACCTGGGCGCTGCGGTGGCGGATCGCCAGCGTGCGCAGGACGGTCTCCAAAAACGGCTGCTCGGCCAGCAGCGCGCGCAGGGGCTCCAGCGGGATGCGCAGGAGGTCCGTCTCGCCCAGCGAGCGCACGGTGAGCTTCGCGCGGCGTGCCGTCGAGCGCCTCCTTCTCGCCGAAGATCTCGCCGGCTCCCAGCTCCCGCAGCCGCTCGACGGGCGGGCCGGGCCGTTCCGCCCGGAAGAGCACGGCGCCCCGATGGACGACGTACAGGCCGTCGCAAGCGTCCCCGGTGCGGTAGACGATGGCGTGCGGCTGGCGGCTCAGCGTCTCCGTCAGCGCCTCCAGACGTTGCAACCTGGCCGTTTCGACACCTTCAAAAAACGGCAGTCCCCTGAGACGGGATTCCAGCATGCACTCTCCCCCGGCCAGTCGGTTTCCTACCGCCTGAAGCCTACCCCACCGTCACCCGCCGGCCGTCGAAGCGCTTCAGGCTCCAGCCGGCGAACAGCTCGTTGCCGGTGAGGCTCAGCTCCTCCAGGGTGCGGATGGCCACCTCCTCGCCCAGGTGCAGGCCCGCCACCGCGTCCGAACGCCAGTGCAGGCCGGCGAAATCGCGGCTGAGGCTGATATTCGCGGCCAGCTTGTCGAGCTCTCCGCCCACCGTCAGGTCGGCCCCCTTCCAGGGCTGGAGGGAGAGGCCGTCCGGGCTCGCCTGCACGGGCTCGGGAAGCACGTGCGACTCGTCCAGGCAGGCCTTGAGCACCGTCGCGCAGGCACCCGAGATCACCGCGTGGCCCGCCGGGTAGGAGGGGTGCGTGGGAGAGCCTTCGGGATATGCCTGCGGCAGCAACGCCGTGCGATAGCGCTCCCGGACGGCGGCCACCGCCGGCGAGTCGAGCAGCCCGTCGGGGAGCGGGTACCGCGCCCGGCCGCTCGCGTGCGCCTCGATCCGGCCGGCGTACTCCTCCGGCCGCAGGCGCCGGTGGACGGCCCACTTTTCGTACCAGCAGCCCTTGAGCGCTGCCTGCGTGACCACCGCGAGCAGGTAGAAGAGGAAGGGCTGTCCGAAGGTGGTGAAGGACCCTTGAGTGCGCGAGTGCTTGTAGGGATTGCCGCCGTCGGGCTGTGTGCCGGCCTTGAGCGCGATCAGGCAGGCGCTGAGGAAGGACTGATAGGTGAAGTCCCGGTGCACGTACTCCCCGAGGTCGCGGCCGTTACGGATGAAGCGCGGAGCCTCGTCGAAGCGGTTGACGCCGGCGAGGGCGCCGTTCTGGATCGCCAGCCAGCCGTCGAAGTCAGTCATGTAGTCGACGCCAGGGACCGCCGTACGGATCTTCTGCTCGATGCGGATGGGCAGGAAGGGGATGGGCTTCCAGAGGAACTGCGAGACATAGGGGCCAACCAGATCGCCGGCGGTCGCGCCGCGGAACAGAGTGTCGGGGGTCACCCCGCCGTCCCGCCGCGATCCGGTGAAAGCGGCGAGCGCGGAGAGATCCGCCGCCGCCTTCTCCACCCCCGGGTGCGAGCCGTACTCGGCGAACGGCACGTCGCGCAGCAGGGCCTGCCAGTAGAGCTCCGCGATCTCCCCCCCCTGCTCGGGGCTCGCGAAGCCGGGCGGCGGTGGGCATGGCACCTGCGAGCTGTCCGGGCCAATCAGCTCGCAGGCCCAGGCGGACTGCGGGTTGGCCAGCTTGACGAAGCCGCCGAGCGGGATGCGCTCGAAATCCTCAGGTCTGCCGGAGCGCAGAGCCCTCAGGTACACGTCGTAGGCCTTGAGGTCGACGTTGCCGCTGCGATCGTGCGGCAGGCCCTTCGAGTAGCAGGCGATGCGGCCGGGCAGCGAGTCCTCTTCGCCGTTGGTGAGGTGGACCCCGGGCCCGAGGTCGCGCTCGCGCCGGGCGGCCTGCATGCGGACGTCGAAGGCCTGGGCCAGCCGGCGGTCCCCCGCCGAGGCGGCCACGGCCGGAGCGGGCCGGCTCTTCGCCGCCGCCTCCGCGGCGGTGAGGATGCCGCCGGTGGCGAAGGCGGCGCCCCCCAGGCCCGCCGCTCCGGCGAGAAAGCCCCGCCGGGTGAGGAGCGGATCGGCTCCGTCCTCCATGGCCTCTGCGGGCGGGGTCTCTTCGTCAGGGTGCTTCACCGTCATGCTCCAGCGACGATCCAGTGGGCCAGGGTATCGGCGCCGTTCTCCCGCGGGGTCATGCCGCGGCCGAGCTCGACCCGCAGGGCCTGATCGTCGATCGTGCGGCGGAACGGAATCCACTCCGTCCGCTCCGCGTATCCGAGCCAATGGGCTTCCCAGAACGCATTGTACCCCGCGCCCGCGACGATGCGGTCGGCCCCTCCGAGCCATTCGGCGGCGGGGAACAGCGCTTCGGGCTCGAAAAGGTCGAGGACGACCGCTCCCTCACCCGCCGCCTCAAGCAGCGGCTCGGACTCTCCGCGCTGTCCCGCCTGCAGAACGACGATCAATGGGTGGCCGGCGGAAGCTCCGAGCCGCTCCCGCAGGGCTCCGGGCGGCCTGCACTCGTCCGGATTGCAGATCACGACCGGAGCGATCGACTCGCGGGCGCCGCGCTCCGGCATGGGCTCGACGGCGATGATCCGATCATATTGGGCGGGCTCGAAGGGGAGGCCGGGCGGACCGAGCAGCCAGTGCGGCGGGCAGATGCGGACGAGCAGCCAGGCCGCGCACGGCAGCGCCGGCAGCACCCAGCGCAGGGGAGCCCAGAACATGTCCACCAACAGAAGGTCCGGCGCGAAGCCCTGGAGCTGGCGGGCGAGCGCGCTGGTCTGCGCCAGTTGCCGGTCGCGCAGGGTGCGGTCGGTCTCGACGACGACCGGCTCATGCTCCGCACGTCCCTGCGCCGCCGGGAAAGGGAGCTGCGGGCCGAAGATCCGGTACTCGCCCGCGAAACCGGCTCGGGCAAGGCCACGTCCAATGGCGAGCCCCCTGACGAGATGCCCCACGCCCACGGTGCCCGCCGTGAAGTAGGCGACCTTCACGGTGGGGTCCGGTCAGAGGCTACGAGCCGCAGAAAAAGTCGCAGTTGAGGTTGAGGGTTCCCAGGTCCTGGCACGCGGCGGCCGGATCGCCGCAAGCACCCGAGGCTTCCGGGTCCGTCACGGCGAGGAAGGCGTGGCAGGACGAGACCGTGCCGCAGGAACACGCGACGTCCTCGCGGCGTGCGACATAGAAGAAGTTGCGCCGCAGCATCGCGCAGAAGCGGCCGGTGGGGTCGGTCAGCACGTGATCGACGAGCGAGAGCTGGCCCGTGCGGTCCTCCTGATAGAGGTCGAAGGTGCCGCCGACCGGACCCTGGACGCAGCGGTTCGCGTGGAAGAAGCCGGTAACGCAGACCGGGGCGCCGAGGATGATCGTGCCGAGGTCGGTGACGCCGCCCGCGACCGGCGGCACGCCAGGAGTCAGGACGCTCGAACCGGCGAGAGGCGACGGCGAAGAGCTGGGCAGGCTCACCTCCACCCGCACGCGGCCGGTGCGCACCGTGAGGCCGGGCATCTCGAAGCGGCCATCGGCTCCGGTGGTGGTGGCGGCTCCCAGCGAGACCACGTCCGCTGCCGCCACCGGCTGCCCATCGGGATCGACCACCAGACCGCGCACGGTCGTCACCGTGCCCGCCGCGCTGCCCAGCGGCCGGAAAGCCAGGGCCCGGAGACCGGCGCCGGCGAGGTCGCCCGCGGGGTTGGAGACTTCGGTGATTGCCAGTGTCCCGAGGTCGAGCTCGTAGAGGGCCCTGCCGTCGGCAGGCGAGGTCAGCACGAACGTGCGAGTACCCGGCTTGAGCGTCATGCCGCCGAGCTCGCCGCCCCCGGCCGAGGCTCCCACGGTGCCGGTCAAGGACTGCTGGTCGACAATCGCGCCGGTCGCCGGATCGACGGTCCACAGCTCGTTCGTGAATCCCGAGATGAACAGATAGAGCTGGCCGTCTGGCCCCACGGCCAGGCCGGAGGCTTCGAACGGCAGGCTCGGGTTGAGGACCCGCGCCACCTGCGTCGAGAGGTCGAGGGCGACGATTTTCCGGTCCACGAAGCCGGCGCTCAAGGCATAGAGGGTGCCCGTGGCCGGGGCGAACGTGAGGTCCTGAAGCCCGATCGGGATCTCCTCGTTCTCCAGGAGGAACGGCCCGAGGGTGGCGAGGACGGCGCCGGTCTCAGGATCGAAGCGCAGGAGCTGGCTCGTGCCCTGCTGCACGCCGAGGTTGGCGGACTTGGCGCGGCTCCGGGCGACGAGTTGGGGGATTGGAATCTCCGGCTGAGTCGAGGCCCAGAGCGTCCCGTCGCCGTCGAAGGTGAGCCCGGAGAGCCCCACGGGAAGAACGGGCCGGCTCCAGTCGATGAGGCGGCCGGCTCCCGTGTCATCCAGAACCAGCAGCCGGCCCGGGCTTCTCTGGCTACCGCCGCCGGAGCCAAGGTAGAGCAGGTGCAACGAGATCACGATGTCCCCGACCGCGGTCGTGCCGCCCGGTAGCGGCGGCACGGCGGCCGAGTTGCCCGCGAGCACGCCGCCGGCCCTGGCCGCCTGCGCTTCGCAGAAGACGGCCGAGACGGTGGGGACTCCGGGCACCGAGAACGCCCCCGCGGCGTCAGTGGTTCCCGACACGCCCAGGCAGTCGACCGCGGCGCCGGCCACCGCCACGCCGCTCGAGTCGACGACCCGGCCCACCGCTGTGGTGAGCGGATCGGGAATGACGTTCACGACGATCTCAGCGGTCGCCGTGTGTCCCAGCGTGTCCTGAGCGGTGGCGGTCAGCCGCAGCTCCGGAGCGCCGGCCGGCGCCCGGAGCGAGAAGAGGTAGGGAGCCCCGAAGGCATCGCCCACCGGCTGGCCGTCGGCGTCCAGGTGGACATGATCGATGCCGACGTCGTCGATGGCGCCCACCGCCACCTCCAGCCGGCTCCCCTCGATCACGTTGGCTCCGGCGGTGGGAGACAGCACGGCCACCGTGGGCGGCTGATCGGGATCGATCCCCACCACCAGCGTCGCCGTCGCCGTCTGGCCCGCGCTGTCGGTGGCCACGGCCGTCAGCGTCGTCTGGGTGACGCCCACCGGCACGCTGAAGGTCGTCCGGTAGGGTGGCCCGAAGACGCCCTGCGAGACGCCGTCGACCAGCAGCTCGACGGAGTCGACCTGCACGTCGTCGCTCGCCGTCGCCGCCATCTCCGCCGGCGCGCCCTCGATGAACCGGGCCCCGGCCACCGGCGCCAGGAACGACACCTGGGGCTTGTCGTCCGGGATGACGGTCACGACGACCGGAGCGGATTCGCTCTGATTGCCGCCGAGATCGGTGGCCACCGCGGTCAGCTTGAACGACGGCACTCCCGCCGGCACCCGCACGGTGGCCAAGTAGGGAGCCTTGAAGACCTCGGCCACGCTGACGCCGTCGATCAGGAAGCGGACGGAGGCCACCTGGACGTCGTCCGTGGCGCTGGCGCGCACCAGGAGCGGGTTGCGCTCGGGGGCCGACGAGCCGTCCGCCGGCGCCGTGAGGCTCACCTCCGGCGGAATGCCGGCCAAGTCCTGCAGGATCTTGTAGCGGCCGATGTGGAGCCCCGTATCGCCGAAGGTTCCGTTGTCGGTGATCTGCCCGCGGGCGCCCACCATGAAGACCAGCCCGGCGTTGTCGATGGCGACGCCGTTGCCGTTGTCGTCGCGGAAGCTCGGGGCTTGGGAGAAGTCCACCTCCGCCGAGAAAGCGGGCGTGGTGCCGCCGACGTTGAAGATGGGAACGGCGTTGACGAAGAAAACGTCCGCGGCGAGGGCGATGGGGCCGTCCAACACCAGGGAGGTCAGAGAGAAAGAGTCGCTGCTCGCGCCCACCACCACCGGCGTGCCCGGCTCCGAGAGGTCGACTGTGCGCAGCCCGCCGAGGTTGAAGCTGGCGCCGTCGGCCACGTAGGCATAGTGGCCGCGCAGCACGACGGCGGCGGCATGGGAGCTGCCGTCCGGCCGGGTGGCCGTCGAGCCCAGGAGGAACGGCGCCGCCGGATCGCTGACGTCGATCACCTCCAACCCGGCGAAGTCCTCCGCCACTACGGTCAGGCGCCCATCGGTGTCGACGCCGCGGGCGGTGCCCGCCGTGGGAATCGAGCCCAGCCGCAGGGGGGCCGCGGGATTGCTGACGTCGGCGATGAACAGGCCGCTCGCGCCGTCGGCGACATAGGCGCGCCCGTCCCGGAGGACGAGGTCGGTGGCATCGCCGGGCGTGTCGATGCGGCCGGCGACAGCCGGCGACCTGGGGTTGCGCACGTCGACGATCACCAGGCCGGCCGAGCCGGCGGCCACGTGGGCATAGCCCCCCGCCACCTTCACGGCATTGGCGTTGCCGGGCAGCGCCAGCGTCGCGGCGACGAACGGCGCCTGCGGGTTGGAGGCGTCGACCACCACCAGGCCGGCGCGGCCCGACGCCACGTAGGCGTACGGGCTGGCGACGTCCACGCCGTTGGCGAAGCCCGGCAGGGGCAGGAACGAGAGAGGCTGCGGCGAAAAGCTCGTCACCACCACCTGCACGGTGGCCGAGCGGCTGCCGAGGCTGACGGTGACGATGGCCGTACCGTCCTGGCCGGCGAAGACCACGCCGTCCTCACCACTGAAGTTAGCCACCGTGAGATCGCTGGAGCTGTAGCTGGTGCCGTAGCGGCGGCGGCGCACGTCGAGCACCGTGCCGTCGATCAGCCGCGCCTTGACGTCCAGCCGCTGCGAGGCCTCCCCCAACGCCGTGTTGAAGGTAATGTTGAGCGTCGCCGGCTGCACCGTCAGGCTCTGGACGATCGGTGCCAGGTTGAAGCTCGCGGGATCGAGCGGATCGCTGCCGCTCTGGATCTCCAGGCCGTCGGAGATCCCGTCGCCGTCCGTGTCGCGGAGCAGCGGATTGGTGTGGTAGCGGTTGAGCTCGTCGCCGTCGAGCAAGCCGTCGCCGTCGGTGTCCGCGTTGAAAGGATCGAGCCCGCCACGGAACTCATCGAGGGTCGACAGGCCGTCGCCGTCGTGGTCCTTGAGCGCGTCGGCCGGGTCGTTGGGATCGAGACCGTGGGCGATCTCATAGTCGTCGGGCAGGCCGTCGCCGTCGCTGTCCGCGGCAGCGAGGACCTGCACGCGGACGACGCCGAGCGCCCCCTCGTTGAGAGCGCTCACCAGCACGACGCCGCTCAACCGGGCGGTGATCAGGCCGCCGGCATCGACGCTGGCGATGGCCGGATTGCTGGACCGGTAGCTGGTGCCGCGTGAGCCAGCGGTGACGTCGACGGTGGCGCCGCCCGCGAACGCGGCGCGTACCGCCAGTTGGACCGTCTGTCCCACCCCGGTGAGCTGCGTCTGTGGCGCGGTCAGCGCCAGGCTCGCCGGGATCGGCGTGGGATCCTGGAAGCGGATCTCCGCCACCCGCAGGATACCGTTGGGGGGAACGTCGATCAGGTCGGACTGGCCGGAGCGGGTGACGCCATCCTCGACGCAAGTGGCCCGCACCCGCACCGGCCCCTGGTTGGCCGGCACGTTGGGCAACACCCACCCGCCGCCTGGCTGGACCTTGGCCGTGCGATTGAGCACGCTCACCATGCAGTGCTCATCGAGCGCCAGAATCTCCCGGCCATCGACCGGCGGCTGCGGGGTCAGCGGATCGGTGCCCGCCGCGACCTCGTCGCCGTCGGCGATGCCGTCGCCGTCGGTGTCCAGCCTGGACGGATCGGTGCCGATCCGTCTCTCCTCGCCGTCGCTCAGGCCGTCGCCGTCCGTGTCGGCTTTCAGCGGCTGGAGACCGGCCTGTACCTCCTCCCCGTCCGGGATGCCATCACCGTCGGTGTCGGGGTTGCGGGGGTCGGTCCCGGCGCGGAATTCAGCCAGCGCGGAGAGGTGGTCGCCGTCCGCGTCGGAGGCGGCGTCGCTCGGGTCGGCAGGATTCAGTCCGTACTGGAGCTCCCAGGCGTCCGGCATGCCGTCGCCGTCGGAATCCACGCCGCTGATCACCGAGAGCACGATCCCGGCGAAGAGGTCCTGATAGAACCCGTAGACAACCTGTGAGCCCGGGGCCTCGGCAGTGACTCTGCCGGCATCGTCCACGGAGAGCAACGGATTTTCCTCGCCCAGGAAGGACGCGGAGTAGGAGACGCCGGGGGCGGTCGTGACGTCCTGCTGACTGCCGTTCGAGAGGGTGGCGATGAGCCGGAGCTGTACGACCTCCCCCGGCGCCAGGGTGCTCTTCGGCGAGCGCAGCTCCAGCGATGTCGGCGTCTGCGCCCCCAGGGGCAGGGTGCCGGCCAGCAGCGCGATCCAGATCCAAATTGCCTTTCCCATGGCCATGGTTCCTCGGGCTCAATCGAAGAGAGGAGGCTCGGCCCGCCGTTCCAGCAGAGCGAAGAGCCGGGCGTCCGACGCGGACCGCACCGGCGCCAGCGATTCGAAGAAGATCCGGTGCTGATCCTTGGGCAGGAGCTGCGGGGCGGCGATGGTGACGCCGAGCTCGGCGGGCCGTTCGCGCTTCCCCTCGTCCGGCGCGAACGTGGCGGCCACCTTGAGGCTGCCGAGCGTCCAGAGCAGGGCGCCCCGCTTGCGCGGCTCGACCTTCGAATGCTCCAGCGACATCTGCCCGGCCGGGTCCAGGCTTCCTGCACCCAGGTTGAGGAAGCGCTCCGGGTTCTGCCCCCACTTGCGCAGGGCTCCCTGCAACACCTTGGCCTGGCGGTCGGCGAACCGATCCCCCGATCCGATGGCGGTCAGCGACACCTCGCACAGCTTGTGCTGACAGAACAGGTACATGCCCGTGTCGAAGAATAGCGATCCGGAGAAGCTCTCGACGTAGAGGGGATTGGGATCTTTCTTCTCGGACTCCCGCTCCTCGAGGAACACGAACTTCTCAGCCGCTGGCCGAGCCGTCCGGAGCTCCTGCTCGGACATTCCGATCCGCAGTCCCCGCAGCATCGTGGGCATGGGATCGGCGGACGGCGTCTGCGGGTCGGCGCAATCGATGGCCGTGGCCGACAGAAGCATCACCATCATGGCGGCGAGCCAAAAGCCGGCGGAAGCTCCCGAGTTGGATCTCGCGGCTCTCATGGGCATGAGGTCCCCGCCGGCGGCGGATTGTTGATTTGCAGGCGGCCAGCGGCGAGCGACTGGAGCGCCGCCTGCGCGCAGTCGACCCCGGATGACGCGTTCGACTTGCCGACCTCGTTGTTGTTGACGTCCTGCTCGTGGCTCAGGCAGTCCTGCGACGCATCCTGCTCGTGCAGGTTGAGGATCGTGTCCGCATAGAGCGACGTCAAACTGTCGCTGTGCAGGGCGCAGGACAGGTAGGCGTGCCGGCCCGCGTCCGCCATCGTTCCCTCAGGGTCGCCGTTGATTTTCGCGCAAGCCCCGTGGAACGTTCTCAGTTGCCAGGCGACGACCTGGCCGGCGATCTGCCGCGCCCGCGCACAGGCGGCGACGGCCAGCGGGTTCCCGAGGCTGGCCACGCACCAGCTCTTCTCGCCGAACATGCCGTTGAAGTCGCTCATGTCCACCACCCGGATCGAACGGGAATCCTGATTGCAGTCGGTCTGCGAGTCGCTCGCCTGGATCGTGGCCGACCCCTTCTTCACTCCGGTGGCCGTCCCCGAGGTGCCGCCGGAGACGGTGAGGTTCGCTGGCTGCAGGCTCTTCCAGGTGATGGTCCGGCTGGCCGGCGTGATCGTCGCCGCGACCGGCTTGCTGTTGCCGGCACAGATGAAGGACGGCGCCCTGGTGATCGTCACTTTCACCGTTTGGCCCTTGCAGTTGCCGTTGTTGCACTTGTCGTCGACCGTGCACTTGTCCTTGTCGTCACAGCCCTGGTTGTTCTTGGCCGGGTCGGGAACGCAGCAGTCGTTCTCGCATTTCTGGCAATCCGCGCAGTGATGGGGCGTCCCCGAGCTCGACGAGCTGCCGCCGCAGTGCCAGCCGGCCTTGACGATCCCGACCCCCGGATTGGCCACCATGGTGGAGCCGTCATCGCTCACCGTGGCCGGGCCGATGCTCACGAAATGGCCGAGGTCGTGATCGAACGAATACATCTCCGTCACCTGGCCCGGCGCCAGCCCCTCGACGTTGGGAAGCGAGAGCCGTGCCGGGGGCTCGAAGCGGGCGCCGGCCGGCTGGATGGTGACGATGAACCGCGGCTGCTGGCCGAAGTTGGGCACCATGGGTACCTTGTCGGAGTGCACGGCGGTCACGCTCACCACCCCTGAGCGGCTGCCGCCGGGGAAGGTCACCGAGCCTGGAGCGATCACCAGCGCGAAACCCGGCAGGTCCGGCAGGGTGAGGGTGCCGCCGTGCGTCTCGTCGACCGCCAGCCCGTGGGCGAGATCGAGGGGCAGCAGGAAGATCGGCATGTTCACCGTGACGTCGCGCCCGGGGATGGTGGTGACGGTGTACTCGAGGTCAGGCCACGAACCGGGACGCGCCGCCGTCGAGCCGTCCACCAGCATGCGCACCGTGCCCACCGGCGCGCCGCTGATCCTGAAGGCGCCGCGCGCGTCGGTCTGCGCGGTCAGCGAAGTGTCGAGAATGCGGATCGTGACTCCCGGGATCGGGTCGTTCTGATTGTCGAGCACGATGCCGCTGATCGAGGTCCGGGCCGGATCGCCGGCCGACAGCCCCGAGGCGGTGAAGCTCGCCAGCGGACCGTTGGGCAGTCCCTCGATGCGTGCCACCACCGTGTTGTTGGCGACTCCCTCCTGAGGGTCGAGGGTGAACGGCGTGATGGCGCGGCCGTCGCCATCGGTGGCGATCACCATCTGGTCGAGCCCGTTGGGGAGACGCCCGGCGCCGTTGACCACCGAGAAATGCACGGCGATGGCGGGCAGGCGGTTGTGCCCGCTGTCGGTGACGACAGCGATCAGCGGGCGAGGCAGTGGCTGGCCGGCGACTCCCACCTGCTGGTCGCCGGCGTCCACCACGATGGCGGCCGGCTCGCCCGCCAGCGCCGACGCGAGGAAGGCGACCGGCTCGCCGTAGCCGGCGGCCGAGGCCACCACCACCTGATTGCCCACTCCGGCACGGGTGCCGAGGGTGAAGTGGACGGCTGCCCGGCCCGCGGAGTCGGTGACAACCGCCAGCCGCCGCCGGCCGCCATCGAGGGAACCATCGTTGCCCCGCACCTCGAACACCACGGTCGTGCCCACCGCCGGCAGTCCGGCCGTATCCTGCGCTACGGCCACCAGCGGTGCCGGCAGCGCCATGCCGATCACCCCCTGCTGGCCGTCGCCGGACACCGCGACGAGGCGCGCCGAGGCGCCCGTCTCGCGCCGCACGACGATGGAAACCTGGGCGACGTTGCCGCTGGCGTCCACCGCCTCGGCGGTCAAGGTGTTGTCGCCGGCCTGCAGCGGCACCCCTTCGACCAGGAACGAGCGGTTGGCCACCCGGGCCGGCCGGCCGTTGACCTTCACCTGCGCTTGGGGCGCATTGACGGTCCCCGCGACGATGTCGTTGACCAGACCCGCCACGGTGACCGCCGCCGCGCGCACTGAAGCGCCGGCGCGCGGCTGGTCGATCGAGAGGTGGGGAGGCGTCAGGTCGCGCACCACGTTGATGGTGGCGCTCCCCGACCTGCCATCCGCCGCCGTGGCGACCGCCGTGATGATGTTCCCCCCTTCGACGAGTGGGATCTCCACCGAGAAGTCGGTTCCGGAGACCGTGGCCCGCAGACCGTTGACAGCCACCGCCAGCCCCGGGCTGCTCACCGCACCCCTCACCATGACCGTGGTGGCCGCGAGGGTGCCGAGGTCGGCCGGCGCAGTGATGGTCACCTCCGGAAGGGTGAGACGCGTTACGGCAACGTCGAGAGCACGGCGGTTGCCCGCCACGTCGGTGGCGGCGACCGTGATCGTCTGCGCTCCCTCGGACAGGGGGACCGAGGTCTCGAAACCGCCGTCGGCGGCCGGAGAAACCGCCACGCCATTCACCTGTAGCGTCGCGATGCCGTTTTCGTCGCTGACCGTCCCGGCCACCCGCGCCGCCGGACGGTTGAACACCTGGTTCGGCGACGGCGTCTCGAGCCGGAGAGCAGGCGGCCGCTGGTCGAGGATAACCGAGCCGGAGGCCGTCCCCTGGTGGCCCGCGCGATCCATGGCGATCACAGAAACCGGGTTCGCCCCCTCGAGCAGGACGAGAGCGGCCTGGAACGTGCTCCCGGTCACCGTGGCCGGCGCGCCGTTGACCACCACCTGGACGGCCGGATCCGTGTCGGACACCGTCCCGTTGACCACCAACGGCAAGGCCTTCGCGTAGGCGGGCAGGGTGAGCCCGACCACCGGCGCCACCGTATCCGTCGTGAACCCGCGCGTCGCCTGCGCCGCATTGCCCGCCCGGTCCTTGACCGTGACCTGAGACGTGTGAGCTCCCTCGGCCAGCGGCGCCGCCGGCGTGAAGGTGAGCCCCGAAACCGTCACCTGCGCCTGGGCCGTGCGGTCCACTCCGTCGACGACGAGCCGGACGCTCGCCGGATCGACGCCCGAGCCGGTGTCCGAATACGTCGCCACCACGGTGGGCGTGGGGCTGGCGACGAAGCTCCCCTCGGCGGGAGCGGTGATCGCCACCGTCGGCAGCGTGGTGTCCCCGCCGCCGCTCGGCGTGGTGAACACCACCACCAGCCGCGGCGCATTGCCCGTCGTTCCCTGCCGCGAGTCGTACTCCACCAGGCCGCTCTTGTTCTCCTCCGTCTTCTTGAGCAGCCAGCCGAAGTCCGCGGTGCCCCTGGTGAAGGCGGCCACGTCGGCGGTGACGTCGTAGCGCACCCAGCCCGCGAGGTCGCGGGTGTGGAGCACGCTGGCGGTCGGGGTCGCCGCGAAGCCGCCGCCGGCCCACTGCGCGGCGCAATCCGGACTGCCGTTCGTCGGGTTGGCGTCGTTCGCGCAATTCCAGGTGGCCCCGGTCTCCGTCCAGGCGGTGGTCAGACGGTGGGCGTCGATCGTGCGCCCCGTCTTCCCCCAGTTGCGGCCGTTCTTCTTGATGTGCAGCTCGAGCGAGGCGGAAACCACCGTCGCCCCGGTCAGCGCCGTGGCGAGGCTCTGCGAGTCGAACTGCACCAGGGCGCGGTTCTGCCCGCTCTGGCGCAGGCGCAGGATGGGCTCGGCGCCGAAGTTCTTGTTCGCGTCGCCCTTTCGGATATAGGTGTCCCCCACGGTCTGGAAGGTCACCAGGTGGGGTCCCGGGCCGAGCAGGAGCTGGAAGGCGGCGCTCGCCTGCGCGGCGTTGCCGGCGCGGTCCTTCAAACGAGCCTGAACGGCGTGGCTGCCCGCCGCCAGGGTGGGCGCATGGCAGGTCGCCGACTGCGGCCCAGTGGCGCAGCTCGCGGTGATGTCCTGCCCGTCGACCAGCACCTGAAGAGTGGCGAGGTCCACGCCCGAGCCGCCGTCCGCATACTCCACCACCACGGTGGGCGCCGGCTGGTTGACCAGGATCGGCTGATCGGGCGAGGTGATGGCGAGCGACGGCGGCACCGAATCGTGCGCCGCGCTCTCCACCAGCAGCACCAGCCGGGGGCGCTCCGCCGCGATCCCCTCGCGGGAGCCGTAGTCCGCCTTGCCGCTCTGATCGTCGTCCGCCTTCACGATCAGCCAGCCCTGATTGGGCGTCCCGGTCAGGAACGTGGCGACGTCCGCCGTGACGTCGAAGGGCAGCCAGACGTGGTCGGCGGAGGTCTCGAGGATCGAGTCGGAGGCGTCGTCGTCGAAGGTGCCGCCGTCCCAGCGGGTGGCGCAGTCGGGCTTGCCGTTGGCGGGATTGGTGTCGACCGCGCAGTTCCAGGTGACCCCCGCTTCGGTCCAGTCCGCGGTCGCGCGGTGGGCCTCGATGGGCCGGCCGCCGGAGCCCCAACTGCCGCTCGCCGAGTGGACGAACAGCTCCAGGGAGGCGGAGACCAGCCGTCCGGAGCCGACCGCCGCCGCGATGGCGGCCTGGTCGAAGCGCAGGAGGACACGGCCGTCCCCGGCGAGCTGCAGGGTGGGATCGCCGCCGCGGTTCTGGTTCGCCGAGCCCTGGCGCAGCGAGGCGTCGGCCACCGCTTGGAGCGTCACCGTCTGCGCATCGCTCCGAGCCGCCAGCCCGAGGCAGAGGAACAGACAACCCACCAGAGTCTTCTTGGCGTTCACGCGTCCCCCTTCGCAGACCGAAGAGCCCGACTGGATCCGGGATCGCACCCGGTTGGATAGCTTCTTAGCTAACCATCTTACCTCAAAACGAGGTCGGGAGGCCAGGAGGCGCCGCTACTCCCTTGCTACTCCCTGCTCGCCGGACCGATGCCGAGATCTGCTAAACTTCGTCTGGGAGGCTCCCCGTCCGGCAGCCCTCCAAAGCAGACGAAGGAGAGAACCATGTCCAAGAACTCACAGCACGTCGTTCCTCATCCCGATGGGGGGTGGAGCGTGAAGAAAGGGGGCTCCACCCACGCCACCCGGCGATTCGAGACCCAGAGGGAAGCTGTTACCTACGGGCGTAAGATCAGTAAGAATCAAGGCTCTGAGCTCTATGTGCATGGGCGCGACGGGATGATCCGTAGCAAGGACTCCTACGGGAGCGACCCCAACCCTCCGAAAGATGAAAGGTGAACAGCGCCGAGCTTGCTGGCGCGATCGATGGCTATGAATTGAACGTCTTCGTCAACTGCCCGTTTGACGACAAGTACCTGGCCCTTCTCCGTCCCCTCCTTTTTACTATCGTATACCTGGGTTATCGTCCCAGAATTGCCTCCGAGCGGTCGGATTCCGGAGAGAACCGGCTCGACAAGATCTGCGAGCTGATCCGGCAGTCCAAATTCAGCATACACGACCTTTCGCGCCTGAAAGCTGCGCGAGCCCGCGAGCTCTACCGCATGAACATGCCGTTCGAGCTTGGTATCGACTATGGATCGCGCCAGCATGGACCAGAATTCATGAGAAGCAAGAAGTGTCTGATTCTGGAGAAGGAGGCGTACGATTTCAAAGCGGCCCTGTCCGACATGTCCGGGGTTGACATCAAAAGCCATCGCAATAAGCCTGAAGAAGTCGTGCGCGCTGTCCGCGACTGGTTTTACGAAACGGTGGGCCTGCGGGAGGCTCCCTACCCCAAGGTCATCTGGTTCCTGTTCAACGACTTCACGACCAGTCTTTTCGAGGCGAGACTCGCGGAAGGCATTCCAGAGAACGACGTCAGGGAGGACATTGCCAGGATGCCGATACCGGAATACTTGAACTGTGCAGCGGATTGGGTAGCCAAGCACGCCTGAGCCGCGCGGGCTCCTGGAACTAGTCGCCCGCCACCTCGTCGCCAACCACGTCGCGGACGTAGAGGAGCTTGACGGCGACCATCACGGCGGCGAGGAGGGGCACGGCCACCAGCATGCCGAGAAAGCCGAAGACGATTCCCATCAGGGCGAGCCCCAGCAGGGTGACCACCGGCGGCAGGTCCAGCCCCTGGCGCATGAGGATGGGGATGAGGACGTGGTTCTCCATCTGCTGGATGGCGATCCAGGCCAGGGCCACGAAGAGCGCCGTGTGGGGCGAGTCGAGGAAGCCCATGGCCACCGCCGGCACCGCGGAGAGGAAGGGGCCGGCGATGGGAATGAACTCCAGCAGCCCGGCGATGAGGCCCAGCGACAGGGCCGCCTTGACCCCGAGAAGGGAGAGGACGATCGAGATCACCACCGCCATGACGGCCATGGCCACGAGCTGCGCCTGGAGCCAGCGGCCCAGGGTGACCGAAATGGCCGTGAGCACCTCGCGGGCCCGCGGCCGGGCGGGATGGGGCACGAGATGGAGGATGCCCCGGAAGTAGAGGTCCGGATCGGCCCCGATATAGATCGCCAGGAAAAGGACCAGGACCAGCCCCGCCAGCATCGCCACGGTCGACGACAGGAACGAGAAGAGGTAGTGGGAGAGCGCTCCGAGTTGGCCGGAGAGCGTCTTCGGCAGCTCGGCGAGAGAGCCGCCGGAGCCGGGCGCCGGCGGACCGGCCTGCGGCTCGCCGTCCGGCCCGGCCGGGAGGGGAGCCGGCGGCGTCCCGGGCCGGGCCGGCACGAGCTGCCCCAGAAAGCCGCCGCGATGGAGGTCGAGCCAGTCCTCCGCCCGGCCCACGGCCACGGGGAGCTTCTGCCGCAGTTCGCCGAACTGGGCCCGCAGCACGGGCGCGGTCCAGGCCCCGAGCCCCACCAGCCCGCCCACGAACGCGAACACGATGAGCACCGCCCCCAGCCCCCGGGGCACCCGCAGGCGTCGCTGGAGCACCTCCGTCCCACGGCCCACGGCGAGCCCGAAGAGCACGCCGAGGAAGGCGATCAGGAGCAGGTCGTGAGCGAGCCACAGCAGTTGCAGGACCAGATAGAGGCCCAGGACGAGCGCGGCGGCGCGGAGTACGTCGGCGCTGCGCCACCCCGGCTGGCGCGCCAAGTCGCCGCCGGCCCGTGGGGACGGAGCGGTCTCGCGAGGAACGGGGTGGGGTTCCATAGGAATTTCAGGGGGGATGCAAGAGCGGCGCCCAAGCGGTTCCAGGAACAAATCCCCCGGCGGCCATGTTATCCTCCCCGGGCGCGGTTCGCCGCAGCTCTCCCGGACCTTTCGCCCGGACCGGCCGGGCAGGTCAGGCTCTGCTCCGTCGCAACTTGCCAGGGGCACGTCCATTCCTTATAATGGGTAGGCCAGCTTGCCCTGACCGGTCACCGGTCGGTAAGAAGTGGGCCACCCGCCCACTTTTTTTGTTGGGCAAACCGCGCCATCAAGAGGAGAACGCGATCGGAAAATGTCCGCCGCACCCAGCCGTCTCGCCGAGGTCATTCCGGAGCTCGAATCCGTTGCGGCGGCTTCCGGCTGCGAGCTGCTTGCCGTCGAGCTCAAGGGTGGCGTCATGCGTCTGATCCTCGACAAGCCGGAGGGCGGGGTCACCCTGGCGGACTGCGAGCACGTCTCCAGGCAGGCCTCGGCCCTGCTGGACGTGCTGGACTTCGGGGCCGGTCGCTACGTCCTGGAAGTCTCCTCCCCAGGGCTCGACCGACAGCTCTACCGGCCGCAGGACTACGACCGCTTCGCCGGCCGTCTGGCGCGGGTGACGATGCAGGACCCGGAGACGGGCAAGAAGAAGACGGTCGTGGCGCGCCTCGCAGGGCTGCGCCGGCCGGCAGGGGTGGCCGGCGGCGAAACCGCCGGCGCCGAGGAGGCCGAGGTCGTCCTCAAGGACGACCGCAGCGGCGAGACGCAGGCGATCCCCCTCAAGAACGTCAAGCTGGCTCGGCTGGAGATCGAGCTTTAGCGCTGCAACCGAGATAGGAAAAGAGAACCATGCCTCAGGCACAGAAGGCTCCGACTGCGGAAATCAACCTGAACGAGATCCTGCGCCAGGTCGCGCGGGAGAAGGACATCGACCTGGAGAGGTGGATCTCCGCCCTCGAGGACGCCATGGCGTCGGCGGCGAAGAAGCAGCACCGGATCAAGGAGCCGGTGCGCGCTCACCTCGACCGCGAGACCGGCAAGTTCGAGGCCTTCATCGTCAAGAAGGTGGTGGAGACGGTGGAGGACCCGCTCGCCGAGTGGACGGTCGAGGAGGCGCGGGACCACAAGGCCAACGCCGAGGTGGGCGACGAGATCCACCTGCCCATCTCCACCGACGGCCTGGGGCGCATCGCCGCCCAGAACGCCAAGCAGGTGCTCTACCAGCGGGTGCGCGAGGCCGAGCGCGAGAACGTCTACAACGAATTCATCGACCGCGTGGGCGAGGTGCTCAACGGCACGGTGAAGCGCTTCGAGCGGGGCGACATCATCATCGACCTCGGACGCACCGAGGCCGTGGTGCCGCGCTCCGAGCAGGCCCGCCACGAGCGCTACAGCCAGGGCGAGCGCATCCGCGCCGTCATCGTCGAGGTGCACAAGCAGCCCAAGGGGCCGCAGATCGTGCTGTCGCGCACCGATCCGCGCCTGCTGGTCAAGCTGTTCGAGACCGAGGTGCCGGAGATCTATGACGGCACGGTGGTGATCAAGAACGCGGTGCGCGCCCCCGGCGAGCGGGCCAAGGTGGCGGTCTACAGCCGCGAGCGCGACGTCGATCCGGTGGGCGCCTGCGTCGGCATGAAGGGCTCGCGCGTGCAGTCCATCATTCGCGAGCTGAGGGGCGAGAAGATCGACATCATCGAGTACAGCGACGACCTGGTGACCTTCGCCCAGAGCGCCCTGGCGCCGGCCAAGATCACCCGTGTGTCGGTGACCCACCAGGGCGAGGTGCCCCACCTCGACGTGATCGTCGAGGACGAGCAGCTCTCCCTCGCCATCGGCAAGCGCGGCCAGAACGTCCGCCTGGCCTCGGAGCTCATCGGCTCGCGCATCGACATCAAGAGCGAGAGCGACGTCAAGGACGAGGTCGCCGACGCCCTGGCCCGCATGCTGAACACCGCCATGAGCCAGGTCCCGTCCCCCGCCGCTCGCGAGGAGCTGGACGTGGCCGCGGCGCCGGGCATCGCGGGGGTGGCCGCCGCGGCGCTCAAGGAGGCCGGCTTCGGCAGCATCGACACGCTGGCGGAGACCGAGCCGGAGACCCTGCTCGCCCTCGGCCTCGACGAGCTGTCGCAGGACGAGGCGGAGAGCGTGGTGGCCTGGGCCAAGGAGCAGGTCGAGAAGCGGCAGGCGGAGATCGACGTCGGGCCGTTCCGGGCGCCGGAGCCGGCCGCGAAGGGCGGCGGCATGGGCGACGAGGATTTCATGGCGGCGCTCTCGCGGGCTTTCGCGGAGAGCGAGCAGCAGCGCGCCACCGCCGCCCACGTGCTGGGCGGCGGCGGCGACGAGGCAGCGGAGGGCGGAGAGGCGGCGGCCGGCGAGGCCCGTCCCGAAGAGACGGAGTAGTCCAGCGAGGGGGAGCGCCCCGGTTGGGGCGGGTACCGGGCAATCACAGGAGCTCAAGAAGATATGGGAAAGATTCGAGTCCAGGACCTCGCGAAGATGATGGCGATCTCCAACCAGGACCTCGTCTTCAAGCTGAAGTCCATCGGCGTGCGGGTCGAGGGGGATGACGCGCACATCGACTCCGACATCATCACGGCGATCCTCCAGGGCAAGAAGCTGCCGCACCCGCGGGAGGTCATCCTGCGGGACGAGACGGCGCCCCCTGACGCCGCCCGCCGGCGCGCCACCACGGCGCCGCCGCCGCCGTCGGCGCGCCGCCCGGCCCCCAATCCGTTGCGCCCCCAGCGCCCGCGGACCCTGATCCAGAAGGTGGAGCCACGCATCCAGAACCTGCCGATGTCCGAGCGCCCGGCCGTCCTGCCCGGCGGCTTGCAGTCGATGCCGGCCATGCAGGCGATGACCGAGGCCGCCGTGGCGTCCCAGGCCGAGCCGCTCCAGCAGGAGGCGGCGGTGATGGGCGCCGGAGCCGCCGGAGTGACGTCCGCCCAGGTCATCGAGGCGCCGCCGCGGGTGGTCGAGGTCGCTCCTCCCCCGCCGTCCTCCGTCCAATCGTCCCAGTCATCCCAAACATCCCAGACATCCCAGCAGCGCCAGCCGCCGCCGCGACGCGACGCCCCGTCCGGGCCGCCGCAGCAGCGCCGCGATGGTCCGCCGCCGCGCCGCGACGTCCCGGGTCAGCGGCCGTCCGGTCCACCGCCGCGACGCGACGGCCAGGGCGGCCCCGGCCCCACCCGGCCGCCCATGCAGCGCCCCGCCGGCTCCGGCACCTCGACCGGCATGGCCACCGAGGAGCAGAAGCGGCGCGCCGCCGAGCGGCTGCAGGAGCAGATCGATCGCGACAAGAAGAAGAAGGGCAAGGGGCCCAAGAAGGCGGGCGGGCGCGAGGAGGACCTCACCGGCTTCAAGGGCAGCCTGGAGGACCTCGAGGTGGAAGAGGGGGGTCCGATCACCGGCCGCCGCCGCCGCCGCGTCCTGCGCAAGGAGGACGAGGAGAACGCGGGCGGCAAGCTCCTCACCTTCAAGAAGGAGAAACCCACGGGCGCCGTAATGATCAGCGAGGGCATGACCTTGCGCGAGTTCGCCGAGAAGCTCGGCGTGCGCGTGCGCGACCTCATCAACGCCCTGTTCAAGCGGGGCATCATGGCCAACATCAACCAGGTGCTGGACCCCGAGCTCGCGCTCCAGGTGGCCCGCGACCTGGGGGTCGAAGCCATGGTCGTCTCCTTCGAGGAGGAGGTGCAGCTCCGCGAGGAGCAGTCGTCGACGGCCGGCGGCGGCGAGCAGCCGGAGAGCAAGACGTCGCGTGGGCCGGTGGTCACCATCATGGGCCACGTCGACCACGGCAAGACGTCGCTGCTCGACGCCATCCGGAAATCGAAGGTCACGGAGTCCGAGTTCGGCGGCATCACCCAGCACATCGGCGCCTATCACGTCGAGGTCAACGGCCGCTCCATCGTCTTCCTCGACACTCCGGGCCACGAGGCCTTCACCCTGATGCGCGCCCGCGGCGCCAAGGTGACGGACATCGTGGTGCTGGTGGTTGGAGCGGACGACGGCGTCATGCCGCAGACCGTCGAGGCCATCGACCACGCACGCGCGGCCAAGGTGCCCATCGTGGTGGCGATCAACAAGATCGACAAGCCCAATGCCAACCTCGACCGGGTGAAGAAGGAGCTGGCCGACCGCGGGCTGATGGCCGAGGACTGGGGCGGCGACACCGTCATGGTACCGATCTCGGCGCTCAAGAAGCAGGGCATCACCGAGCTGCTGGACATGATCCTGCTCACCGCCGACATCCTCGAGCTCAAGGCGAGCCCGGAGATCTCCGCCCAGGGCGCCGTGCTCGAAGCCCGCAAGGAGGTGGGACGCGGCATCGTGGCCACCGTGCTGGTGCAGAACGGCACCCTCAAGGTGGGTGACGTGTTCGTTTCCGGCGCCACCTGGGGGCGCGTGCGCTCGATGAGCGACGACCTCGGCCACCGCTCGCAGGAGGCCGGCCCCTCCACCCCCGTGGAGGTCACCGGCTTCTCCGACGTGCCGGACGCCGGCGACATCCTGCAGGTGGTGGAGGATGAGTCCAAGGCCAGGGGCATCGCCGAGTTCCGCGCCCAGGAGCAGCGCCGGCGCGGCCTCGCCCCCACCCAGGGGCGGATGTCGCTCGACCAGCTCTTCAACCGCATCCAGGAGGGCGAGGTCAAGGAGCTGCCGGTCATCCTCAAGGCGGACGTGCAGGGATCCGTGGAGGTGCTCAAGGAGGCCCTCGGCAAGGCCAGCACGGACAAGGTGAAGGTCTCGGTGCTCCACTCGGGCGTCGGCGCCATCTCCACCAACGACGTGCTGCTGGCCTCGGCGTCGAAGGCGGTGATCATCGGCTTCAACGTCCGCCCCGAGCGCACCGCCGTGGAGCTGGCCGAGAAGGAGGAGGTGGAGATCCGTCTCCACACGGTGATCTACGAGCTGATCGACGAGCTGCGCAAGGCCATGACCGGCCTGCTCGAGCCGACGTTCCGCGAGGTGGCCGCCGGCCGTGCCGAGGTGCGGGACACGTTCAAGGTGCCGAAGGTCGGGACGGTGGCCGGCTGCCACGTGGTCGAGGGGGTCATCCCGCGCACCGCGGCGGTGCGGCTGGTGCGCGACAACCGGGTGATCTACGAGGGGAAGATCTCCTCGCTGCGGCGGTTCAAGGACGACGTCTCCGAGGTGCGGACCGGCTTCGATTGCGGCATCGGGCTGGAGCGGTTCCAGGACGTCAAGCCCGGCGACTTCATCGAGGCTTTCACCAGCGAAGAGGTGGCGCCCGTCCTGTAGAACAGGAGCGCAGGGTGCGCGCACCGCGGGGCATCACCCCCGGTGCGCGGAGCGCACCCTACGCCAAGCGAGCGCGCAAAAGAGCCATGATCGTCGGGATTTCGGTTTTCGAGCTGCACCTCCCCACCAGCCGCAGCCTCAAGGACAAGCGGCGGGTCGTCAAGTCGCTGATTGAACGGTTGCATCAGCGCTACCGGGTCTCCATCGCGGAGACCGATTTCCACGATCTCCACCAGCGGGCGGAGATCGCGCTGGCGGCGGTGACCGCGGGCGGCGAAAGCGAGATGGATCGTCTGATGGAAGAGGTGAGAAACCAGGTGGAGAGCGATCCGGAGGTCTACCTGACCCGCTGGGACCCGCAGCTCCTGGAGGGGGCATCATGAGCCGGCGCAGCGACCGCGTCGGCGACCTGCTGCGCGCCGAGCTGTCGGACCTGATGCTCCGGGCGGTGCATGACCCGCGGGTGAAGCTGGCCTCGGTCACCCAAGTGGATGTGACCCCGGACCTGAAACGGGCCATCGTCAAGGTCTCGGTCCTGGGGGATGACAAACAGCGGCTGGAGACCGTCGAAGGTCTCCGCCACGCTCGGGGGTTCCTGCGCACGGAGCTGGCTCGCCGGCTCAAGTTGCGGGTGACCCCGGAGCTCGTCTTCGAGCTCGACCGAGGCGCCGAGCAAAGTCAAAAGATCTCAGATCTCTTGGAGAGCCTCCATGGGCGGGATGAAAGCTCCTGAAGACCTGTTGCGGAAGATCCGCCAGGGCAACCGTTTCCTGCTGACCAGCCACGCCAACCCGGACGGCGACGCCATCGGCTCCGAGCTGGGTCTGGCGCGCCTGTTGCGCGGCCTGGGCAAGGGGGCCGTGGTGTGGAACCACGATCCCACCCCCACGGTCTACAAGCCGCTGCCCGGCAGCGACCGCATCCACGTCGGGGAGGAGCCGCCAGCCGGCTTCCCCGAGAAGTTCGACGCCATCATCGTGCTGGAGTGCCCGAGCCCGGATCGCACGGGGCTCGAGAAGCACCTCGCCGAGCGGCCGGTGATCAACATCGACCACCATCTCGGCAACCAGTGCTACGGCACGGTGAACTGGGTCGATTCCGCGGCCCCGGCCGTGGGCGAGATGGTCTACCGACTGGCCCAGGGGCTCAAGGCGGCGCTGGAGCCCGAGCTGGCGAGCTGCCTCTATCTCACCCTGGTCACCGACACCGGCGGCTTCCGCTTCTCCAACGCCACGCCGGCGGCCTTCGAGGCGGCGGCGGCCCTGGTGCGGGATGGGGCGCACCCCGAGCAGGTGTCGCAGTGGCTCTACGAGAGCCAGCCGCTGGGGGTGGTGCGCCTGCTGGGCGAGATGCTGCAGACGCTCCAGCTCCACGAGGGGGGGCGGGTGGCCACCGGCCGGCTGACCCTCGCCATGTTCCAGAAGGCTGGGGCGGCGCCGGGGGACTCCGAGGGGCTCATCGACCACCTCCGCTCCATCGCCGGCGTGGAGGCCGTGGCGCTCATCCGCGAGCGGGAGGATGGCACGCAGAAGGTCTCGCTGCGCAGCCGCGGCGAGGTGGACGTGGAGAAGATCGCCCGCCATCATGGCGGCGGCGGCCATCGCAACGCCGCCGGCTACAGCCTCGATGGGACCGCCGCCGCCGGGAATACCGCCGGGAATACCGGGAGCGACGGCGAGGCCATCCGCCAGCAGGTGGCGGCCGAGCTGGGGGCCGCGCTGAGCTGACCCTATGGAGATGAAGGATGGCTTGTTGCTGGTCGAAAAGGACCCCGGCTTCACTTCCCACGACGTGGTGCAGAGGGTGCGCCGGATCCTGCGGCAGAAGCGGATCGGTCACTGCGGCACCCTGGATCCGGACGCCACGGGCCTGCTGCTGCTGACCCTGGGCACGGCCACGCGGCTGACCCGCTTCCTCATCCGCGCCCCCAAGGTCTACGAGGGGACGATCCGCTTCGGCCTCGCCACCGACACCTACGACGCCTCCGGGCGGGTGGTCGCCGAAGCATCCCCCGAGGCCGTGGCGGCGCTCACCCGCGAGCAGGTCGCCACGGCCATGCACGGCTTCGAGGGGGAGATCCAGCAGCAGCCGCCGCCGTACTCGGCCAAGAAGGTCCAGGGGGTCAAGTTCTACGAGCTGGCCCGCCGCGGCGAGGAGGTGCCGGACGAGCCCAAGGAGGTCACAGTCTACGAGTTTACCCCGCTGGGGGAGATCGAGGACGGCCGCCTGCGCTTCCAACTCGCCTGCTCGTCCGGGACCTACGCCCGCGGCCTGGCCCACGACCTGGGCGCCGCCCTTGGGCTTGGCGCCCACCTCGCCGACCTGCGCCGCACCCGGATCGGCAACTTCCGGGCCGACGACGCGGTGACCGTCGCCCGGCTCGAGGCCCGGACCCAGGCGGGCGAGCCGGTGGGGCCGGCCTGGATCCCGTTCGACCAGATCCCCCTCCCCTTCGGCGAGGTGACAGCCGACCCGCAGCAGGAGCACCGCATCCACCACGGCCAGACCGTGCTGGTGCGGGAGCTGGCGGGCGAGGAGGGAGACTGGGTGAAGCTGGTCAACCGGCGGCGGGAATTCATCGCCGTCGGCACCGTGGTGGAGAGGATCGGTTCCGCCGGCGTCGGCATCGTCCAGCCAAAAGTCGTCTTTCGTTGAGGTTCTGAGCATCCCAAACCGCCGCCGCACCGCCCTTTGTGCTACAATGTGCAGGCGAAGAGAAATGTAAGGAGGAGTTTGCATTGGCGCAAACCAGCGAAGTCAAAGAGAAGATCATCCACGACTACCGGACGCATGAGAGCGACACCGGCTCGCCCGAGGTGCAGGTCGCGATCCTGACCCATCGCATCGTCGAGCTGACCGAGCACTTCAAGACCCACACCAAGGATCACCACAGCCGCCGCGGCCTGCTCAAGATGGTCGGCCGCCGCCGCCGCCTGCTCGACTACCTGAAGGGGAAGGACGTCGAGCGCTACCGCTCGACCATCGAGCGCCTCGGGCTCCGCAAGTAACCCCCACCGCCCGACGCGGCAGGACAGGCCCGAGACCCGAGCGGTCTCGGGACCCGTCCGATCCTCCGGACCACTCGCTCCCCGGCCCCCCCGGGAACGGCGAGGCCCAGACGCGGGGCCCGGTCCAGAGGCGTAAACAGACGAGAGACAAGCGAAAAAAACGAAAAAGAAAGAAGACAAGCCCAATGAAGCAACGGAAAGAGATTGCCATCGGGTCGGGGACCCTGATCATCGAATCGGGTCACCTGGCCAAGCAGGCCAACGGGTCCTGCACCATCCGCTTCGGCGACACGGTCGTGCTCGCCACCGCCTGCATGGAGTACAAGCCGGGAGTCGAGCGCGACTTCCTGCCGCTGACGGTCGACTATCGCGAGTACACCTACGCCGCGGGGCGCATCCCGGGCGGCTTCTTCAAGCGCGAGGGCCGGCCCACCGAGAAGGAGATCATCACCTCCCGCCAGATCGACCGCCCCTTACGGCCGCTGTTCCCCGAAGGCTACATCGCCGATACCCAGATCATCGCCTTCTGCCTGTCGGCCGACGGCGAGAACGACCCCGACATCCTGGCCATCAACGGCGCCTCGGTAGCGCTGGTGCTTTCCAACATCCCCTTCTACCACCCAGTGGGCGCGGTGCGCGTGGGACTGATTGACGGCGAGGTGGTGATGAACCCCGCCAACAGCCTGCGTGACGTCTCCGACCTCGACCTGGTGGTCGTCGGCACGGAGGAGGCGGTGGTGATGGTGGAGGCCGGAGCCAACCAGGTCTCCGAGGAGCTGCTGCTGGAGTGCATCTGGCGCGGCCACCAGGAGATCCAGAAGATCATCAAGGCGCAACACGAGCTGTTCCGCGAGGGCAACCGCGAGAAGCCGTCGTGGACGGCGCCCGAGGCCTACCCCGAGTCGCTCTACGAGCAGGTCAAGAGCGACCTCTACGCGCCTCTCAAGGCGGCCCTCTTCACCAAGGGCAAGTTCGAGCGCAAATCCGCGGTGGGCGCCGTGGTCAAGCCCTACCTCGAGCAGATCCCCGAGGCGGAGGCGGCCCGGAAGGGCCAGGTCAAGAAGATCGTCTCCCGTCTCGAGGAGGAGATCCTCCGCGAGGTGGTGCTCAACGAACGCACGCGCTTCGACGGCCGGCGGCTCGACGAGATCCGGCCGATCGAGGTCGAGGCCGGGCTGCTGCCCCGTACCCACGGCTCGACGCTGTTCACCCGGGGCGAGACGCAGGCGCTGGTCACGGCCACGCTGGGCACCAAGCGGGATGCCCAGTTGATCGAGGAGTACGAGGGCGAGAGCGTGCAGAAGTTCATGCTGCATTACAACTTCCCGCCCTTCTCCGTGGGCGAGGTGAAGTTCCTGCGCAGCGCCGGCCGGCGTGAGATCGGCCACGGCGTGCTGGCCCGGCGGGCCCTCCTGCCGGTGCTGCCGCACGAGGACGAGTTCCCGTACACCATCCGCGTCGTCTCGGACATCCTGGAGTCGAACGGCTCCTCGTCCATGGCCTCGATCTGCGGCGGCTCGCTCGCCATGTTCGACGCCGGCGTGCCGCTGCTGGCGCCGGTGGCGGGCGTCGCCATGGGCCTGATCAAGGAGGACGACAAGTTCGCGGTGCTCTCCGACATCGCCGGTCAGGAAGACCATTACGGCGACATGGACTTCAAGGTCGCCGGCACCCGCGAAGGGGTCACCGCGCTGCAGATGGACATCAAGATCACCGGCGTCACCCGCGAGATCATGAAGGTGGCCCTGGAGCAGGCGAAGGCCGGCCGCATGCATATCCTCGGCATCATGGAGGGGGCCCTGCCCACACCGAGAGGCGAGATGTCCAAGTTTGCGCCACGCCTCTACACCCTGCAGATCCCGAAGGAGAAGATCCGCGACGTCATCGGACCCGGTGGCAAGACGATCCGCTCCATCATCGAGGAGACGGGCTGCGACATCGAGATCGAGGACGACGGCAAGGTGATCATCGCCTCGCCGGACGAGCCGGCGGCCAGGCGTGCCATCCAGATGGTGGAGCGTCTGACCGAGGTGGCCGAGATCGGCAAGGTCTACACCGGCACGGTGCGGCGGGTCGAGGCGTATGGCGCCTTCGTCGAGATCATGCCGGGCACGGACGGCCTGGTGCACATCAGCGAGCTCGCCCCCTACCGCGTCCGCGAGGTCGGGGACGTGGTCAAGGAGGGCGACGAGATGGCCGTCAAGGTGATCAACATCGACGAGACGGGGAAGATCCGGCTGTCGCGCAAGGCGGTCATCATGGAGGCGCCGGACTACGATCCTGCCCAGTACGAGGGCATGGAGATGGCCATGGCCGGCGGCGGTGGCGAGCGTAGCGAGGGCGACCGCGGGGGCCGTGGCGGCGATCGCGGCGGACGGGGCGGCGACCGCGGAGGCCGCGGCGGATTCCGGGGCGGACGGGGTGGCGGCGGCGATCGGGGACCGCGGGGCGGGGGCGGCAGCCGCTGACCTATCTCTCCCTCTCCAAGCGATGAACGAGGCGACCTTCGGGTCGCCTTTTTTTATAGACTCGCACCATGCCCATTCGCCGCCATGACCTCGTCGCCTATCTCGACCAGTACCTCGACGCATCCCGGGGGCGGGACTACGGCCCCAACGGTCTCCAGGTGGAGGGGAAGGACGAAATCCGCAAGGTCGTCACCGGCGTCTCGGCCTGCCACGAGCTGTTCGTCCGCGCCCGCGAGGCCGGGGCGGACGCCGTGCTCGTGCACCACGGGCTGTTCTGGGAGGGGATGCCGCGGACGTTGACCGGGTTCCAGTTCCGCCGCGTCTCCGAGCTGATCCGGGGGGAGATGAGCCTGATCGCCTACCACCTTCCGCTGGACCGGCACGCCGACCTGGGGAACAACGTCGTGGCCGGCCGCGCCTTCGGCCTCACGGACCTCGAGCCCTTCGGCCTGCACGAGGGGCTGCCGGTCGGCTTCAAGGGGCGCTTCCCGGAGCCCATCGCCGCGGCGGAGCTGCTGCACCGCTGCCGGCGGATCTACGGTCAGGAGCCGCTCGCCTTCCTCGCCGGCCCCGATCCCCTCCAGTCGCTGGGCATCATCAGCGGCGGCGCCCAGCGGGAGTTCTACGACGCCATCGAGGACGGACTGGACGCCTACATTACGGGCGAGGTCTCCGAGTGGATCATGAACGTGGCCCGCGAGGCCGGGGTCCACTACCTCGCCGCCGGCCACTACGCGACCGAGAGGCTGGGCGTCCGCGCCCTGGGCGAGCATCTGGCGGAGAAGTTCGGCATCGAGGCCGAGTTCATCGACGTGCCGAACCCGGTGTAGACAAATCAGCCGCCCTATCCCTCCCGCTTCAGGATCTCCCGCCAGATCTCCGCGATTCCCAGCCGGTCCGCCCAAGCCTCAAGATAGCCGCGGTCAATGTGTGCGCCGCTGATCTTCAGGACGCCTGCGATGTCGCGCAGGTGTTTCTCGGAGCCGCCCTCGCGGTAGGCCTCCATCTTCTTGAGGATGACGTCCTCGGCCGAGGAGAAGGTCGCATCGAAATCAGGCGACGGCCTGATCTTCTTCGCTCTCGCGAAGCGGCTCCGGTTGAAGGGTGAGTCGGCTGGAACCATCATGTCCACCTTGAGGCCGGAGGACGGGTGGATAACGTTGAACTGCCCCCGCCGCGAAACCGCCCGGCGGACCGTCTCCTCGCTCAGATAGAAGTCCGGCGACGGAAAGGCCGCGCAGAGCTGAGCGATCTTGTCCGCGGGAAGGTCCACGACGACGTCGATGTCGTTGGTGAAGCGGGGCTCGCCGAAGAAGATGGTGGCCATCGACCCGGTCACGAAGTACCGCAGGCCGATCCTCTCAAGAGCGTCGACGACGAAGTGGAGCAGCTCAGACTGCTCCATGGGAGATTCTCCTCGCCACTTCTTCCTGAAGGCGCCGCTCATCCCAGTCCGGGTGCTCGGCGGTGAGCTGGCTGGCGATCATGCCCCGGGCGGACCGGAAGAGGTCGCTTGCGATCTTCAGGCGCTGGGCTCCGGTCATGGCACGGAAGACCTGCGCCATCTCGTCGTCCACGACTTCGAGATTCCGCGGGTCGATCACCATCCGTGCATCATACTGCGCTCGTGACGCAGGACGTGCCCGATGGCTCACCGGACAGGGCAGGTGGAAGGTCGGGCAGGGAAGGTCTCACAGCGGACAGGGCAGACGAGACGCCGGGCGTGCCCGACGAGACGCAGGACGTGCCCGAGGACTCACCGGACGTGGCAGGTGGAAGGTCGGGCAGGGAAGGTCTCACAGCGGACAGGGCAGACGAGACGCCGGGCGTGCCCGACGAGACGCAAGACGTGCCCGAGGGCTCACCGGACAGGGCAGGTGGAAGGTCGGGCAGGGAAGGTCTCACAGCGGACAGGGCAGGCGAGACGCCGGGCGTGCCCGACGAGACGCAGGACGTGCCCGAGGACTCACCGGACAGGGCAGGTGGAAGGTCGGGCAGGGAAGATCTCACAGCGGACAGGGCAGACGAGACGCCGGGCGTGCCCGACGAGACGCCGGGCGTGCCCCATGACTCACCGGACGTGGTAGATGGGAGATCGGACACGACAGATCTCCCGTCGGACATGACCGATGAGCCGCCTGACGACCTCATCCGAGTTCCGGAGAACTTGACTCGCGAGTCTGGCGTCTCGCGAGTCCAATCCCGTGCCCGGCGTCGAGGAGCAGGATTCTCACGTCTCGAAGTAGGCTTGCAGGTCCGTCGGCAGAGGGGCATCGAAGTCGTCAGGAACTTCAAAAAGTCCTTCATCCTGTCCCAGGATCCGGCGCGGTTTCGGCTCGACCGGGACGAGGCGGACGATGGGCTTGCCGGCTCGCGCGATGACGATCTCTTCGCCCTGTGCCACGCGCATCAGCAGCCGCGAAAGGTGGGTCTTGGCGCTTCGTGGACGTTGACCTCATGCATGCGCGAACAGTGGACTCAGCCGCGGACTAAGTCAAGCCGAGGACGACGTGGTGGGCACCATCCGGCGTGAACGGCTCCCCCCAAAACCGTGAGGACCTGGAGGGAGCTCCGGAGCAGGCTCAGAAGCAATCCCATGTGGAAGTTTCGGAATCGCAGGTACAGAATCCGGCCCCGCCCCCACCGATCCAATTGCACTGAATGGATCTGGGCGGGAAACAGTGGAAGCCTTGAAGGTTGTTGCAAGTCGGCAGGGCGTAAGCGGCCTTAGGGGTAGAGGTCCACGAAGCGAGGGCGGTCAGGGAGAGCAGGAGGGCGAGGCGGAGGGCTTTGTTCATCGGCTGTCTCCTTTCTTTGAGCACGACGGAAGGAGAACGCTCCAGCGCTGCTTTTCCCCTCATCCCACTGGGGATCTCGCCTTGCGGAACAGGCGGAAGAAATTCTTGAGAGCGGAGGATGCTTAGAGAGATCCGCGAGGGGCAATCCACTCCACGTGCTGCCCAGTGATTTGGGCAATCCGATCGTAGTCCTCGTCGTAATGCCAGAGGACCGCCCCCGCCACCTCGGCGGTGGCAGCGATGAGGAGATCAGGGATTTTGACGCTGCGATGGTGGAGCCCGCCTCGCCTGGCCAGCCTGTGCTGAACCTCGAGGGCTCGCTCGAACTGATCCGCGCCGCACGGAAGCTGATGGAGAGCGAGGAGCTCGGCGCTGAGCTGCTCGTAGTCGGCGGCGCTGCGGGCGGAGTACAGGATCTCCAGGCGGACCTGCGTGCAAGTGGCAAGAATATCGCTCGCCAGCCGTTGCTCCCAAGCCGCCGCAATCGCGGGATGCTTTGCGCGGTGCCAGGCGCTGGTGTCGGCGAGGTAGAGAGTCAACGCTGCCACCGGCGGCTGGCCTCGAGCACCTCGTCGCCGCGGTCAATCCCCTTGCCTGATCGGACGCGCTTGGCAAGACGGCGACGCAGATCGGCGCGGACGACTTCATCCAGGGCCCGATCGATGGTTTCCTTGATCCCCGTCGTGCCCAGCGCCCGCTGGGCACGAGCGAGCCGCTCCTCGTCGATCTCCAGAGATGTGCGTCGCATAGGGCGAGGATAGCATAAAATGTGACCCGCTCTTGTATATTCCTGGGAGCGTCATTGGTATGCAGTCTGGGCCTTCTGCCCCAGGATGCGGCGCGACTTGGCCTTCCAAAACAGCTTGTAGAAATTCTCCCCCGTCCGCCGGCAGACCTCTTTGAAGCTTTCCCCCATCTCCCGGGCCAGCCGCTCCGCGATCTCCACCACGTAGGCGGGGCAGTTGGGTTTGCCGCGATAGGGCACCGGCGCGAGGTACGGCGTGTCGGTCTCCACCAGACAGCGATCCGGCGGCAGGATGGGGATCACCTCCCGGACGTTGTCGGCCTTCGGGAACGTGATCATTCCCGAGAGGCCCAGATAGAAGCCGCGCTCGATCAGCTCCCGGCCCATGGCGAGCCCGCCCGCGAAGGAGTGGAAATCGGCCTGGAGCTCGTGGAAGGCGTCTTCGCGGACGACGTCCAGCATCTCCTCATTGCTGTCGCGGTTGTGGACCACCACAGGAAGGCCGAGATCGATCGCCAGCTCCCACTGCTCGCGTAGCGCCCTGAGCTGAGCCTCCCGTGGAGAGTAGTCGTAGTAGAAGTCGAGGCCGCACTCCCCCACCGCCACGGCCTTGGGATCGGCAAGGAAGGAGCGGAGACGATCCACGTCGCCGTCCTGCCAGGACGAGGCGTCGTGGGGATGGGTGCCCAGGGCGCACCAGACGTCTGCGTGGCGGTGGCAGAAGGCGAGGATCTCCTCCGCCTCGTTCAGCTTCGTGGCGGGGACGAGGAACCCCCGCACTCCCCGCTCCCGGGCCGCGTCGAGGGCGCGTTCGCGCTCGTCGGGCGGCAGGTTCTGGAGGTGGCAGTGCGAGTCGATGGGGCCGGAGAGATCGCTCACTTCACTCGCGTACCGTTGGGCACCGGGGCCGCCGGATGCAGCAGCACCGGCTTGCCGTCCAGGGAGGCGGCCAGGACCATGCCGTTCGATTCGACCCCCATCAGCTTGGCCGGCTGGAGGTTGGCCACCACCACCACCTGCTTGCCCACCAGCTCCTCCGGCCGGTAGGCCAAGGCGATGCCGGCGACGAGGGTGCGCGGCGTCCCCTCTCCCACGTCCACAGAGAGCTTCAGCAACTTGTTGGACTTCGGCACGGGCTCGGCGGCCAGGACCGTGGCCACCTTGAGCTCGGCCTGGAAAAACTGATCGATCGAGATGCGGGACGTCTCGGGGGCGGCGGTCTCCATGGTCGTCTCTTTCTCCGAAGCCTTTCCCTCGGCGAGGTAGGCCTCCTTGTCGATGCGCGGGAACAGTGGCTTGGGCTCGGGCAGCTCGGCGTTAGTGGGCGTGCCGCCCCAGGCCAGGGCGTCGAGGCTGGCGGGCGGCTCGGCCGAGCCCACCGCCGCCAGGACCTCGGCGGCCACCCGCGGCATGAAGGGGAGGAGGCCGGTGGCGACGATCCGTACGGCTTCGAGGCCGTTCCACAGCACCCGCGACAGTTGCTCCGTCGCTCCCTCGGTCTTGATCAGCTTCCACGGCTCCCGGACCACCAGATACTGGTTGGCCTCGGCCAGCAGCCGCCAGAGGGCCTCCAGGGCGCGGCTGAAGGCGAGCTCCTCCATGGCCGCGCGATAGTCGGCGGCGGTCTGCCGGGCCACAGCGATCAGCAGGTTGTCTTCGCAGCGTTCCGGCGGCGTCCTGCCGTCGAAGGCCTTGCGCGCCAGGGTCACGACGCGGGAGACGGTGTTGCCCAGGTCGTTCGCCAGGTCGCTGTTGTAGCGGTCGATGAACGCCTCGTCCGAGAAGCTCGCGTCCTGGCCGAAGACCATCTCCCGCAGCAGGAAATAGCGCACGGCGTCGGCGCCGAAGCGGTCGACGAGGTCGTCGGGGCGGACGACGTTGCCCTGCGACTTGGACATCTTGCGGCCGTCCCGGTGCCACCAGCCGTGAGCCCACACCCTGGTGGGAAGCGGCAGGCCGGCGGAGAGCAGGAAGGCCGGCCAGTAGACGGCGTGGTGGCGGAGGATGTCCTTGCCCACCAGGTGGAGGCGGGTGTCGCCGCGCTCCCAGAAGCGCTCGTAGAGGGCGGTCGAGGGGCCGCCGAAGCCTAAGGCGCTGACGTAGTTGATGAGGGCGTCGAGCCAGACGTAGACCGTCTGTCCGGGCCGGCCGGGGAACGGGATCCCCCACTCCACGCTGGCCCGCGAGACGGAGAGGTCGCGCAGCCCCGACTCCACGAACGAGCGCACCTCGTTCAGGCGCGTGGCCGGACGGACGAAATCGGGGTGCTGCCGGTAGAGGTCAAGCAGCGGCTGCTGGTACTTGGAGAGCCGGAAAAAGACGTTCTCCTCCGACTTCCACTCCACCGGCGTGCCGTGCACCGGGCAGGTCTTCCCTGGTCCCAGCTCCTTCTCGGTGTAGAAGGTCTCGCAGGGCGAGCAGTACCACCCCTCGTGGACAGCCGTGTAGAGGTCGCCGGCGGCCTCGATGCGGCGGATGATCTCCTCGACTCCCCAGCGGTGGCGCTCCTCGGTGGTGCGGATGAAGTCGTCGTAGGAGAAGCCCAGCCGGCCGCGCAGGCGGACATACTCGGCCACGATGCGGTCGGCGAGCTCGATGGGCTCGATCCCCTCCTTGTGGGCCGCCCGCTCGATGTTCTGGCCGTGCTCGTCGGTGCCGGTGAGGAAGTAGGTCGCGTCGCCCGCCATGCGCCGGTAGCGCACGAGGGTGTCGCCCACGATGGTGGTGTACATGTGCCCGAGGTGAGGCGGGCCGTTGACGTAGTAGATCGGGGTGGTGAGATAGAAGGAGCTCATGGAGCGGGCGATTGTATCAGGCGCTCATGCCTCGGGGATCAACCCCATAGGCGTTGACCTTACCTCCGAGCGCCCCCGCCCAAGACCCTCATCACCCCGGCCCTCTTCTCCCGCCCCCTCCCAACCCCCCTCACCGGGAGAAGAGGGAGACCAGCAAGAGCGCTCCAACCGGGTCCCCCTCTCCCGGGGAGGGGGGTGGCGAGGGGGCGGGAGAGGGGACAGGGGTGAGGGCTTCGGGGCGGGGGGCGGTCCGAGGCTAAGTTAGCGCCTATCTCTGGAGCTCAACCTTGCGGGGCCAGCTCCTCGGGCGTGTATACGTAATGCTCGCCGCAGAAGACGCAGTCGGCGTCGATAGTGCCGTCCTCGCGTCGCAGGTAGTCGCGGTCGTCGTCCGTGAGGAGCACCAGGTGATGGAGCAGCTTCTCGCGGCTGCACCGGCAACCGTACCGCAGGGGAGCGGTCTCCTTCAGCTCGCGGTCGAGCCCGGCGAGGACCGTCTCCACCACGTGAGGGATGCCGCCGGTCTCCAGCAGCTCGCTCACTCCCCGGATGCCGGCGATGTTCTCCTCCAGCCGGGCGATGGCCTCCTCCGGCGCGTCGGGGAGGACCTCGACGATCATGCCGCCGGCCGCCGCGACACCCTGGGGCTTGCCGAGGACGCCCAGCAGCACGGCCGAACGGATCTGCTCGCTCTGCTCGAGGTAGTGGGCGAGGTCGTCGCCGATCTCGCCGGTCACCAGCTCGACCTGGCTGTGGTAGCCGCGGCGTCCCTCGTACTCGCGCAGGATGCGCAGATAGCCTTTCCCCACCGCGTGGCCGACGGCGAGCTTGGTGTTGGGCAGGTGCGGCACGTCCACCCGCGGCTCGCCCACCAGACCGCGCAGATTGCCTTCCTTGTCGGCCTCGGCCAGCACCCGCAGGATGGGACCGTCGCCGCGCACCTCCACGGCGAGGCGGCTGGGGGTCTTCGTCGCCAGGCGCAGCAGCAGGGCGGCGCCGGCCATGCAGCGGCCCAGGGCCGCCGTCGACACCGGGCCCAGGTCGCGGCGGTCCCGCGCCTCCTGCACGATGTCGGTCAGATCCACGACCGCCCAGCGGAAGGCGCCGTCGCCGGCCATGCCGAGCTCCAGCCGCCCCTGGGCGGAGGTTGCCATTTCACTCAAGGTGTGTTTCTCCAGTCGGGAGCTTGGCTATCCAGGCGCGCCGGCCGCTGCCAGGGCGGCGCGGTAGACGTCCCGCCAGGGCACGCCGCTCGCCAGGGCCAGACGCCGGCAGTCTTCGAATTCGGGGGCGGCGGCGAGGGGCCGGCCGGCGAGCCGGGCTCGCTTCACCCGCACGATTCCGAACGTGGTCTGGACCTCCAGTATTTCCCGCTCCGCCTCCAGGCGGGCCGCCGCGTGGTAGCGGCAGCCCAGGGAGCCGGACTCGGTGAGGAGGACGCCCGCCAGCTCGTCGAGCTGCGGCCGCCGGCAGAGGAGGGTCACCAGGGTGCCCGGCCGGTTCTTCTTCATCTGAACCGATGTGAAGTAGACGTCCAGGGCCCCGGCCGCCAGCAGGCGCTCCATGAGAAAGCCAAAGCCCTCCCCCGGCAGGTCGTCGATCTCGGCCTCCATGATCATGACCTCGGAGCGCATGACCTCCGCGCGCTCCGCCGCCGCCCTTCCCTGGAGGAGGCGCAGGGCATTGGGCTGGTGCGGCAGGTCCTTCTTCCCCAGTCCGTAGCCCGTGCCGTCCAGGACCATGGCCGGCAGGTCCACATAGTCCGTCACCAGCTCGGCCAGGAGCACGGCGCCGGTGGGCGTCGTCAGCTCCCCGCCCGGGCCGCCGAAGATGGGCGCGCCGCGCAGCAGCTCGGCCGTGGCCGGTGCCGGGATGGGCACCTCGCCGTGGGCCATCCTCACCCGGCCGCTGCCGACGTTCACCGGGCCGCAGGTGATCCGCTCCGGAGCCAGGTGCTCGACCGCCGCCGCGGCTCCCACCAGGTCGACGATCGAGTCGATTGCCCCCACCTCGTGGAAGTGGACGTGCTCCAGGGGCATGCCGTGCGCCCTGGCCTCGGCCTCCCCCAACCGCTGGAACAGGCGCACGGCCCGATCCTTCACTACCGGGGAGAGCGCGCTACGCCCGATCAGCCCGCGGATCTCTGTCAGCCCCCGGTTGTGTCCGTGGTCATGTCCATGCTCATGTCCGTGCTCATGTCCGTGATGATGGTGATGATCGTGATCGTGCTCCTCCGGGTCCGGCCCCTCGAGCGGCCGGCCGTCCACCAGGACACGAAAGCGGGTCCCCACGAAGCCGCCCCGGGAGGCCTTGCGGCTCTCGACCGCGACTCCCGGCAGGCCCAGGCGGGCCACGACTTCGGAGAGCAGGTCGAGGGGCATCCCCAGGTCGAGACAGGCGCCGAGGAACATGTCGCCGGCGATACCGCTGCTGCAATCCAGGTGGTAGGTCGCCATGGCGGGTTAGGCTACCACGCGCCCTTTTCCCGCTGCTCCTTGAGCGAGGCCCAGCGCCCCCGGCTGCCGAGGACGACGTGGTCCGCCAGGCGAAGGCCGACGATCTCCGCGGCCTCCTCCATGCGGCGGGTGAAGAGGAGGTCCTCGGCGCTGGGCGAGGGATCGCCGCTGGGGTGGGTATGGAAGAGGTAGACCGCCACGGCGCCCCGTTGCAGGCACTCGCGGAGGATCTCCCGGGGCTCGACGGAGATGCGGCTCACCGTGCCGCGAAAGATCTCGCGCTCGCCCAGCAGGTGGTTGCGGGCGTCGAGGAAGAGGGCGCCCATCACCTCCTGGTCGCTGGTGTGGTAGCGCAGGGCGAGGTAGCGCGCCACGTCGCGCGGACGGGAGAGGGGCTCGCGGTCCAGGAGCTGCTCCCCGGCGAGGCGGCGGCCGATCTCCACGGCGGCCAGCAGGGCGGCAGCCTTGGCCGGACCGATCCCGGAGCGCCGCAGCGAGTGGGGCGTCGCCGTCAGCAGCCCGCCCAAGCCGCCGTTCTGGAGCAGCAGGTCCATGGCGAGCTGGATGGCGGAGACGCCCACCCGGCCGGTGCGTAGCAGCACGGCCAGCAGCTCCGAGTCGGAGAGGGTGCGCCCGCCGTGCTCGAGGAGCCGCTCCCGGGGACGCTCGCCCGCGGGCAGCTCGCGGATCAGGTAATCGGTCATCGCTGGATCACACTATATAGGATGGGAAGACGCTCGTTGACACTCCGCGACGCATCCTGCTACAACGGCGCGATGCCCTACCTGCCCACCAATTTCGGTCTCCTCGAGGCTGCGGCGAGCGACTACGAAACGAGCCGTGTCGCCGTGCTCCCCGTTCCCTTCGAGCGCACCACCTCGTACGGCAAGGGGACGGCCCAGGGACCTGCGGCCATCCTTCGCGCCTCCCAGGCCATGGAGCTCTACGACGAGGAGCTGGACGGCGAGCCCCACGTCCAGGGGATCGCCACCCTCCCGCCCTTCCTGCCCGAGGCGTTCGACATGGAGGAGGGCTTCGTCGAGCTGCAGGCCGAGGCGAAGGTCCACCTGGAACGGGGGAAGTTCCTGGTCACCCTCGGGGGTGAGCACAGCCTGAGCCAGGGGCCGGTCAAGGCGGCGAAAGAGGTTCACGGCGAGATCGGCGTCGTTCAGTTCGACGCCCACTCGGACCTGCGGGAGGATTTCGAGGGCACGCCCTACAGCCATGCCAGCGTCATGAAGCGGATCGTGGACGCCGGGATTCCGACCCTGCCGGTGGGCATCCGCTCTCTCTCGGCGCCCGAGGCCCGGCTGATCCGCGAGCGCGGCATGCCGGTCCTCTGGGGCCACCAGCTCGACCAGGCCGAGGCGCTCTTTCCCGCCATGCTGGATTCCCTGCCGGAGAAGGTCTACCTCACCTTCGACATCGACTACTTCGATCCCGCGCTCGTCCCCGCCACCGGCACCCCCGAACCGGGCGGCGGCCACTGGTACCCCACTCTTCGGCTCCTCCGCCGCCTCTTCCGCACCAAGACCGTGGTGGCCATGGACCTCATCGAGCTGGCACCGGTCGGAGGGCACCCGGCCAGCGATTTCCTGGCGGCGAAGCTGGTCTACAAATGCCTGGGGTATCTGTGGGAGAGGGAGGGGCGGAAAGGCTGAGCGCGAGTACACTATCTCTCATGTCCAAGAATGCTCAGCAGCTCCTGAAAGACGCCCTCGAGCTTCCCGAGGAGGAGAGGGTGGAAATCGCTCATGGCCTTCTGCACAGCCTTGAAGCTCCTATTCCGAAGGATCGAAAATCCATGCTGAGTCAGGCCCGTGGCATCTGGAGGAACCGGACTGATCTCCCAGACTTCCGGGAGCTTAGGAGTGAGTTGGACGAACGCCTAGAGAGGAACCGCTAGCCCATGCCGGGGCCGATTCTGGTCGATACCGATGTACTCATCGACTACCTGAGGGGCTTGCCCGCTGCGGTCGACTTTCTGGAAAGTCTCGACGAACCGCTGCTGATCTCCAGCATGACGGTGGCCGAGTTGTACGCGGGAGTCCGGGAAGGTGAGGAAAGACAGGTCCTGGATCTGTTCGTCCACGCCTTCGAGGTCATCCCCATCGATGACGAGATCGCGGTCCGAGGCGGTCTATTGCGCCGGAAATACCAAGCTTCTCACGGCACCGGTCTCGCGGATGCACTCATTGCTGCGACTGCGGATCGCAGACGAGCGCAGCTCATCACCCTCAACGGCCGTCACTATCCAATGCTGTCCAATCTCAAGGTGCCGTACCGAAAGGGATAGTAGCTCAACCAATCAGCACGCTCCCGCCGTTCACGTTGAGGATCTCCCCCGTGATGTGCCGCGCCAGGGGCGAGGCCAAGAAGAGGACGGCCCCGGCGATGTCCTCCGCGGTAGCGATGCGCTGGAGAGGGATGGCGGCGAGGGCCTTCGCCCTCCCTTCTCCGGAGAGAGCCTCGGCGGTCATGTCGGTGTCCACCCAGCCGGGAGCCACGGCATTGACGCGAATCTGGGGGGCCAGCTCGGTGGACCACGATTTGGTGGCCGAGATCATCGCTCCCTTGCTCGCGGCGTAGGGGCTGTAGAAGGCTTCACCCCGCTGCCCGGCCGTGGAGCTGATGTTGATGATGCTCCCATCGTGCGATTCCCGGAGCAACGGCACCGCCTGGCGGGCGCAGAGAAACGGGCCCACGACGTTCACGGCCAGCGTGGCTTCGAGCTTCGTCTTGTCGAGGTCCACCAGCGGGTCGTGAATCCACACCCCGGCGTTGTTGACGAGGCCGTCCAGGCCCCCCCACTCCCGACGCACGAAGGCGAACAGCTCCTCGATCTGATCGTGGTCGGTGACGTCGCAGTGCACCTTCCGGTGAGGACGATGCAGTTGGGACGAGATCCGCTCGATCTCGTCCAGCACCTGCTTCGCCCTGGCGCCGCTCGCCAGGTACTGCACCATGACGGTGGCGCCCGCCTTGGCGAACAGGCGGCAGCACGCGGCGCCGATGCCGCGGCTGCCGCCGGTCACCAGGACCCGATAGCCCGCGAGGTCGATCATGCAGCCCCGGCGGCCTCGACCACCATCGCAATCCCCTGACCGCCGCCGATACAGGCCGAGGCGATACCCCGGCCGCCGCCTCGCCGGTTCAGCTCCTTGAGGAGGGTGATCAGCAGACGCGTGCCCGTGGCTCCGAGCGGATGGCCCAAGGCGATGGCGCCGCCGTTGACGTTGAGCTTGTCCACGTCCAGGTCCAGATCCTTGATCACCGCCAGGATCTGGCCGGCGAACGCCTCGTTGATTTCGAACAGGTCGACGTCCCCGAGGCCGATCCCCAGCTTCTCCAGTACCTTGCGAATGGCCGGCGCCGGGCCGATGCCCATGCGCGAAGGCTCGACGCCCACCACCGACCAGGAGAGAATGCGGCCCAGGGACTTCCACCCTTTCTCCTCAGCATGGGCGGCCGTGGTGAGGATCATCATCGCCGCGCCGTCCACGATGCCAGAGGCGTTGCCGGCGGTGACGAAGCCGTCCTTGTCGAACGCGGGAGGCAGGCCGGCGAGGTCCGCCATCGTGGTCTCGGGGCGCAGGTGGTCGTCCTTGTCCACGACCTTGGCCCGCTTCCCCTTCCCCACTTCGACGGCGACGACCTCCTCGGCCAACTTGCCGCTCGCCCAGGCCTCGCCCGCCCGCTGCTGCGAGCGGATGGCGAAGCGGTCCTGGTCCTCGCGGCTGATGCCGAAGTCCCGGGCCAGGTTGTTGCTCGTCTGGGCCATGTAGCAGCCGCAGTAGGAGTCCATCAGGGCCACCATCAAGAGGTCCTGGAGCTGACCCTGGCCGAGCTTGAAGCCGCGGCGGGCTCCCCAGATGACGTGCGGCGCCTGGGACATGTTCTCCATGCCTCCCACCAGGCAGGTCGTGGCCTCGCCGTTGAGGACGAGATGCGCGCCGGAGATGACCGACTGGATGCCTGAGCCGCACAGGCGGTTGACGGTGAGGGCCGGGACCTCCTTGGGCACCCCGGCTTTGAGCGCCACGTGGCGCGCGCCGTAGATCGCGTCGGGCGAGGTCTGGAGGGCGTTGCCCACCACGGCGTGATCGATCTCGGACGGGTCGATCCCCGTCCGCTGGAACAGGGCGCGGGCCGCGTGCGCCCCGAGGTCGATCGCAGAGATCTCGGCGAACGAGCCGTTGTATTCGGCCATCGGGGTCCGTACCCCGTCGACCAGGACCAGATCACGGATATCCATCAGCGGATTCCCTCCCTCTAGCCGTCGCCAGGGTATGAAAACGCCTGCGCCAGCGATTGATGTCGATTGCAGGATCGCACCGGGAGGCGAGCATCACGAAGACGCGGCGCCCGTCCGGGTCAATCCAGAAGCTGTTGCCTGCGAAACCGGTGTGACCGAAAGCGGTGGGCGGGAGCGCCCGCCCGGCGCTGTTGCGGAGGGTCCTCCGCCACCAGCCCAGGGCGAACGGGCCGTCGCCAGCCAGCGCGGCGGCCACACCCTCCGCTTTCAACAGGCGTCCCGGCGCCAGCCATTCCACGGCGAGCCGCCAGAGGTCCCGTGCCCCGCCGAACAGCCCGACGTGGCCGCAGACGCCGCCTCCGAGACCCAACAGGAACCGGCCGTTGCCGTCCTGGGGCATCCCCACCGGCGGCGGGCCCAGGTCGGGGATGATGAAGCCCTGCTTCGCCGCCAGCTTCACCTCCTGGCCCGTGCCCATGTGGGACTCGGCGATTCCGGGCCTGTCGCCCGGTGTGGGCTCGACCGTCGCGAGGCCGAGGGGCTCCAGCACGCGGGTCTGGAGCAGCGCGGCGAGCGGCGTCCCCGTGGAGATCTCCACGGTTCGGCCCCAGAGGATATATCCAAGATCGCTGTAGGTACCCACCCGGGCGCCCACGAGATCACCCTCGTGCCCGCCGCGGACAATCAGCTCCACCGCCTCGTCCACGGAGCGGCAGCGGTGGTAAAGCGGCGTCCAACCCGCTAGCCGCGAGCGATGCCGGAGGAGATCCGAGAGAGGATGGCGAGCGAGCGCCCGGTGCGCCTGCGGCCAGAGGTCGCCGATCCGCGCGGCGAGCGGCAGCACGCCTCCGGCGTCCAGCGTCAGAGCCAGGGTCGCCACGAAGGGCTTGGTGAGGGAGGCATAGTCGAAGCGGGTCGCCGTCCCGGTGGGCACTCCAGCTCGGGTCTCGCCAGCCGTCCCTTCCCAGACGACCTCCTCCGCCGTGGCGATCAGGCCGACGACGGAGGAGGCGACGCCCGCGGCGACGATCTCGCCGAGGAACGCCTCCACCCTCCGGAAGGAGGGCTGGTCAGACATAGTTCGCGGGATCGCCGGTCTGGAAGACCACCACCCGCTCGCCCGGGGAGAAGGCGCCGGCGGCTTCCAGCTCCTCGACGGCGGCCAGGGCCGCCGCGCCCTCGGGCCCCACCCGCAGACCCTCGTGAGCGGCGATCCAGTCGACGACTTTCGCCAGCCGGTCCTCGTCGACGGCCACGCCCCGGCCGCCCGTCTCCCGCAAGGCGCGCAGGACCAGGAAGTCGCCGATCGCCCGCGGCACCCGCAGGCCCCAGACCCGCGTCCGGGGATCCTCCCACGGATCGGCCGCCTCCTTCCCCTGCTCGAAGGCGCGTACGATGGGCGCGCAGCCGGCCGTTTGGACCACCACGAAGCGCGGCCGCCGCGGCCCGATCAGGCCGAGCCGCTCAAGCTCGTCGAACGCCTTGTGCATGCCCACGATGCCGGTGCCACCGCCCAGGGGGTAGACGATCCAGTCCGGCAGTTCCCAGTCGAGCTGCTCGGCCAGCTCGAAGCCCATGGTCTTCTTCCCCTCCACCCGATACGGCTCGCGCAGGGTCGAGAGCGTCCAGTAGCGCTCCCCTCCCGGATCAATTGGCTCCAGGAGCTTCGCCGCCTCCACCAGCGTGCCCGGCCCGGAGAGAACTTCTGCGCCGTAGTCCCGGCAGCGCTGAAAGATGGTACGCGGCGTGTCCTCGGGCATTGCCACCCGGGCCGGCAGGCCGGCCGCGGCGGCGTAGGCGGTGAGGGCCAGGGCGGCGTTGCCGGCGCTCGCGAGCTGCACGCCCGGGGCTCCCAGCTCGCGGGCGCGGTTGATGGCCAGGGAGAGCCCCCGGGCCTTGAAGGAGCCGGTCGGGTTGCCCGACTCGTCCTTGAGCCAGAGCTCGATCCCCTCCGGCGCGAAACGGCGCAGCCGGATCATCGGGGTTGCCCCCTCCCCGAGGTCCACCCGGCCGTCGAAGTCGGCGACGGGGAGGAGCTCCCGATAGCGCCAGAGAGTCCAGGGGCGATTGGCCAGGGAGCGGCGGAAGGCCTCACCCTTTCCGGGGTCGAGATCGTACTCCACCAGCCATGGCGCGCCGGCGGGCGAAAGGAAGGCGGGCTCGTCGAGCGGCGCCGTCACACCCGTGCGCGAGCAGACCAGCCGGCGAGCCCAGCGCTCGCCGGATGGGACCTGCGGCGTGCGCTCGTCTTTATCGGCCACCGCTCTGGGACTCGCCACCCTCGGCAGGACGGCTCTGGCGCTCCTGGGAGATGCGCTGGTCCTCGGCCTGGAGCCGCGCGAGGTCGTCCTTGTACTTTGCGAGGAGCCTGGCGTTGAGCTCCCGGGCCGGATCGGTCGCGGCTGGAGGAGCGCTCCCGGCGTTCTTGCCCAGCTCTGCGATCTGGCGCTCGATCTCCGCTTTCTCCACCGGATCGGTCGTCTCCTGCCGACGCTCCTCGAACAGGGCCAGGACCTGCTGGCGCCCCGCGGCGATCTGCTGGCTCAGGGCCCGGGCCGTCTCCTGCATCTGGGCCTCGAGCACCCGCTCCCTGATCCACTGATATTCCTTGGGGTTGTAGCCCAGCTCCAGGGCCGCCCGCAGATCGGCAGTGGCGATGTCGGCGACATCGGCGAAATCGGGGTGGTCGCCCACGGTCGTCAGGGCGTCGACGAAGGCTCCGCTCTCCTGGAAGCTCCGGAAGGCTGCCGCGCGGATCTTCTGCTCGCGCTGGCGAACGTCGAAGTACATCTTCACCTGCGCGTCCGTAAGCTGGCCGTCGGCGGGCGAATGGTATTCGGGCGCCTTGGCCACTTCGTCCATCAAGCTGGCGGTGCCCTTGTCGTGCAGACTCTTCTGAATGGAGGCCTCGTCTTCGGCGGGCTTGCCCTGGCAGCCGCAGGCGAAAAGGATCGAGCCCGACAGGGCGACGACGATGACGGTCCGCTGAAGCATGTGTCGCGTATCCTACCAGAAAGCTCCCACCATCCCGCTCCTCCTTCCCAGAAGAAAGAGGAGCGACAAGCGAAAACAGGGCGTGGGGGTCTCGCTATTCCGTCCGCCTTCGCACCACCAGCCGCAGCGGCACGCCCGGCAGGCCCAGCTCCTCCCGCAGCCGGTTCTCCAGATAACGCCGGTAGTGGCTGTTCCGCGGCAGCGTCCGGTTGGCGAACAGCATGAAGGTCGGCGGCGCCGAGGAGACCTGGGTGACGTAGTAGAGCTTCCAGGGCGCTCCGGTCAGGGAGGGGGGCGCCACCTTCTTGATGAACCTCTCGAACAGGCGGTTGAGCTGGCCCGTCGAGAGCTTGAGGTGGTAGGAATCCAGGGCGCGGTCGATGGGACCCCAGAGCTTGTCGACGCCGCGGCCGGAGAGGGCCGAGACGTTGACCCGCCCCGGGCTCGCCAGCAGCTCGTCGAGCCGCTGGAAGGAAAACTCGAGCTTCTCCCGCCCCTCGTCGTCCAGCAGGTCCCACTTGTTGATGGCCACCACCGCGGCCCGCCCCAGCTCCCAGATGGTGCCGGCGATGGCGAGGTCGCCGCTGGTCACGCTCTGGGAGGCGTCGACGACCAGCACCACGACCTGGGCACGCTCGATCTGCCGCCGGGCCATCATCACCGCCAGTTCCTCGGGAGCGCCGGTGACCTGGCTGCGGCGGCGGATGCCGGCGGTGTCGATCAGCAGGTAGGACCTGTCACCACGATTGATGAGGGTGTCCACAGGGTCGCGGGTCGTGCCCGCCACGGGCGAGACCAGGGCCCGGTTCAGGCCCGAGATCTTGTTGAGGAGCGACGACTTGCCCACGTTCGGCCGGCCCACGATGGCGATCGGCGGCGCGTCCGGCGTCGGCACGTCCGGGATCTCGGGGAGGGTGAGCGCCAGGGCCTCGCGCAGCTCCTCGATGCCGCCGCCGTGCTCGGCCGAGACGAGGATCTGCTGGTCGATCCCCAGGGCATAGAACTCCGGAAACCGGTTTCGCGCCTCACGGGTATCCCCCTTGTTGACCACCAGCAGCGCGGGCTTGCCGAAGCGCCGGAAATGGGACCACACCTCCTCGTCGGCGGAGACCAGCCCCTGCTTGCCGTCCACTACGAAAAGCAGGAGATCGCTCTCCTGCACCGCCAGGAACACCTGCTCGTTGAGCCCCAGGGGATCGTCCCCCGGCACCAGTCCGCCCGTGTCCACGATCTGGATGGGGCTGTCGTCCAAGAGGTGGGCGATCCCCGTGATGCGGTCGCGGGTGATCCCCGGCAAGTCGTGGACGATGGCCTGCCGGCGACCCAGCAGGCGATTGAACAGCGTCGACTTGCCGACATTGGGGCGGCCGACGATGGCGACGGTGGGAGTCAGGGGCATCTGGCTCCCCTAGCGGCCATCACTGCCGAGCATCTTGACGATATGTCTGGCCAGGTGGTCCTTGATCTCTCGATGGCGCGGAACCGGCTGCGACACACCCGTATTGGGATTGCGATACCAGTCGTGCCTGCCCCCGTGGCGAATCAACACACATCCCTCCCTTCGATCGTCTGGATCAGGTCCACCCGCTTCACGAGAGCACCAGCTCGCCGACTTTCCGTATACCCGGAATGTGACCGCCTGTGATCTCCTCAAAGAGATCCTTGAGGTGATCTTTGAGATCGTCGAGCGTCTCGCCCTGTGTCCAGTAGTCCGGATACTCCTCGAGATATCCGAGCCATCCTCCCTCTTCTTCCCAGTAAACGATCTTGATTCTTTGCATTCGGAACCTCCACCTAACGCTGATTCTATCCCGGCGTCACCGCCGAGCCCGCTTCGCCCCGCGCTCCTTGGTCGCCTTGGGCACCCGCGGCTTCTCAGTCCGCGGCTTCTCCCCCCGCGGCGCCGGAGCGGGCATGCCGGCGAGGGTAAAGTCCAATCCCCGAGCCTTCTGCGAGGCGCCAGTCAGCACCACCTCGACGGGATCGGCCAGCCGGAAGACCCGGCCCTTGTGCTCCCCCACCAGACGATGAGCCTCGGGCTCGTAGCGGTAGAAGTCGTCGCCCAGGGTGCGGATGGGCACCAGGCCGTCCACGTAGTAGCCGTCGAGCTGCACGAAGAGACCGAAGGGCTGGACGCCGGTGATCCGACCCTTGAAGGTCTCGCCGGCGCGGCCGGCCAGGAACCGCACCTTCTTCCATTGCAGCAGGTCCCGCTCGGACTGCTCGGCCCGCCGCTCGGTCTGGCTGGTGTGCTCGGCCATGGCCGGCAGCCGCTCTGGCAGGCGCGTCCGCTCCGACTCCCTCTCCGCCCGCCCCGCGAGAAGCGCCTTGAGCTGGCGATGGACCACCAGGTCCGGATAGCGCCGGATGGGCGAGGTGAAGTGGGTGTAGTGCTCCGACGCCAGCGCGTAGTGGCCCAGGCACTGGGGATCGTAGACGGCCCGCTGCAGCGTGCGCAGCACCACCGAGGAGACGAAGTGCTCCTCCGGCTTGCCCTTCACTTCTCGCAGCACTTCCTGAAGCGCCACGGGTGGGAGGTTCTCCAGGTCCCCTCGCAGCTTCAGGCCGAAGGTGGCCAACAGCTCGGACAGCTCCTCCAGGCGCTCCGGCGTGGGTTGCGTGTGGACCCGGTACAGGGCGGGCACGTTCCGGCTCACCAGCTCCCAGGCCACCGCCTCGTTGGCGGCGATCATGAACTCCTCGACGATGCGGTGGGCGACGTTGCGCTCCTCGGGAAAGACGCCCACCATGACGCCGTCCGTGTTGAGCACCACGTCCCCCTCGGGCAGGTCGAAGTCGATCGACCCCCGCAGGGTCCGGGCGTGGTTGAGGATCTGCATCAGGTGGTGCATCTCGCGCAGGGCCGGCAGGACCGGGCCATACTCCGCGGCGTCCTCCGGGCGCGGCTCCTCCAGGATGCGGCGCACCTCGGTATAGGTCATCCGCCGGGTGCTGCGGATCACCGTCCCGGCGAAGCGCCGGGCGCGAATCACGCCGTCGCGATCGACGTCCAGGAACGCGGAGACCGTCAGCCGCGGCACCTGGGGGCGCAGCGAGCAGAGGCCGTTCGACAGCCCCTCGGGGAGCATGGGGATCGCCCGCTCGGGATAGTAGACGCTGGTCCCCCGCCGGTAGCCTTCGAGGTCCAGCGCATCCCCATCCTTTACATAGTGGGAGACGTCGGCGATGTGGACGCCGAGGCGGAAGACGCCGTCCGGCAGACGCTCGATCGAGACCGCGTCGTCGAAGTCGCGGGCCGTCTCGCCGTCGATCGTGATGATGGTCCGCTCCCGCAGGTCCTCCCGTCCCGCCCAGTCCTCCGGCCGGGGATCGGCGGGAAACCGGGCCGCGAGATCCAGGACCTCCTCGGGGAAGTCCTCCGGGATGCCGTAATGGCGCAACACCACCAGGACATCCACCCCGGGCAGGTTGGGATCGCCCAGCACCTCCACCACCCGTCCCACGGGCGCCCGGCCCGGCCGCTCGACCGCGACGACGACGAAGTGGCCGTCGGGAATCCCGTCCGCCCCCTGCACGGGCAGCTCCAGCGGCACGCGGGAGTCGAACGGCACGAGCCAGCGCAGCCCCCGCTCATCCGTTTCCAGGGAGCCCACCAGCGACTCATAGCCCGGACCCACGATGCGCACCACCGTCGCCTCCGCGAGCCGATCGTCCCAGGGGCGCGCCTTGCCCAACGGCCGGACGATCACCCGGTCCCCCTCCTGGGCCCGCTTGAGGTTGCGCCGGCGGACGAAGAACGACGGCTCGCCCCGCACACCCGGACGGATCAGGGCGTCCCCCTCCTCCAGCTTCTCCACCAGCCCCACGGTCCACCCCGTATGGCGGGAGGCGAACCACCGCCCGTCCATCTCGACCGCCTTGCCCTCCGCCTGCAGCTGCGCCAAGGCGCGCCCCAGCTCCTCGGGGCTGGCATTGACTTGCCGTTGCACCTGCCCCTCTTCGATGCCGTCGCGGCCGGCCTGATCGAGCCGGGCGGAGACGTCCTGCCTCAGAAGCCCCTCGGCTCCCGCGAATGAAGTTGACATGCCTCTGGGTTCTCCCTAGAATCACACCCGCGCGAAAGTGGCGGAATTGGTAGACGCGCAAGATTCAGGATCTTGTGGTCGCAAGGCCGTGGGGGTTCGAGTCCCCCCTTTCGCACCATCCCTCTTCCTTCTCCTCTTCACAGTCCGAAGCTATCACGAGCCTACGAGCGGTAACCGCAGCTCACCCTGCCCGCCGCGAGACCGCCGGCTGCGCCGTGTACTCCTGCTCAAGGCAGGCGGCCGCGCGGACCGAGGTCCAGCGAAACGCCGCCAGCAATTCCCGGAAGCGGGTCTCGAAACCCGGCCGGCCGGTCTCGTGGACGAAACGGGCGAGCCCGCGGAGTGGACCCGGGGTAGGCCGGCCCGAGACCTCCCAGGGGTGGACCACCGCCAAGGGGAGCCCGCCCTCGTCGAGGTGGTCCAGCGTGGCCCGCACCAGCCGCTCGGGATTGACCAGGCGACCCGTCCAACTCCCGGCCGGCAGCCGCAGCGGCCCGCCGAAAGTGAGGGGCGGAAATTCGAGCAGCTCCCGGCGCGGACCGGCACCCTTCAGACCGTCCAGACCGTTCAGACCGTCCAGGATCACCCTATAGGCGAAGCGCGGGTTCGTGGGCCGGCCGGAGAAGGCGCAAGGATTCAGCGAGCTGTCGTAGAGGAATCCCGCCTCGGCCACCCTGGGAAGCCGGGAGCTCCCCAGGCTGCGCAGCGACCACTCCGGCGCCCGGAAGCCGAGGACGGGCTCCCCCACCAGGTCTTCCAGCAGCGCCTTCGAGCGCCGCAGATCGACCAGGAACGCCTGAGGGGAGCGCTCGCACGCCCGCAGGTGGAGATAGCCGTGGCTGCCCACCTCATGCCCGGCCTCCGCGATCTGGCGCACCCGCCGCGGCAGGCGCTCGGCCACCTCCCCGAGGACGAAAAAGGTCGCCGTGCAGCGCGCCTCGTGCAGCATCTCCAGCAGCTCCGGCAGGAGCCAGTCCAGCTCATGCGGCAGAGCGGGCCGTCCCTCCGGGTGGACATAGTCCGGCACCAGACAGGTGTGATACCACTCCTCCACGTCGACCGTCAGGGCACAGCCGAACGGCCCCGTCAGGCGCTCGACCTGCGGCGCGTCAAAGATCATCCCCCACTCCTCCATCGACTCGGCACGGACACACCGCTCCGGATCGGCGATCGGCACGGCAGGTGAGCGCGGAGCGGCGCATTTCAGATACCCGGGCTGCTCTCCGGGAGCTTGGTCTATTTGAAAAAGCAATGCACGTTACGTGCCGTTCAACCCGTCCAACTCCCGGCTCAACCATTCCGGGAGCTCGCGCCAAGGGAGGGCCAGATGGCCTCCAGGCAGAGCGAGTTGTTGCTCCACGTTGCAGACCAGGATGCCCTGAGCCACGGCGCTCCCCCTCGCCAGCTCCCGGAAGCGCCCCAGGGTCTCGGTGTGCTTGAGCGTGGGTGTGGCCGTGAGCTTGATCTCGATCGGCACGAGCCCCCGCGGGAGGCGAGCCACCAGATCGACCTCGAGACCGTCGTGCGAGCGCCAGAAATAGAGATCGGGCCGCTCCCCCTTGAGAGCAAAGACCTTGTACGCCTCACTCACCACGAGGCCCTCGAACAGGGCGCCCCCCATGGCTCCGGCCAGAGCGGCCTCGGCCCCGGGCTGACGCGTAAGGGCGCAGACCAGGCCGGAATCCAGGAAGTAGATTTTTGGGGACTTGATGATCCGCTTGCCGAAGTTTTCGAAATACGGCGGCAGCAGGCGGAGGATGTACGCGGCCTCCAGCAGGTTGACCCAGGTCTTCACGGTCGGCTGCGAGACTCCCGCCGCCCGGGCGATGTCCGCCACGGCGAGCTCCTGTCCATGGCGCGCCGCGCTCAAGGCCAGGACGGTCTCGAACGTGCGCAGGTCCTGAACCCGCAAGAGCTGCCGAACGTCCCGCTCCACGTAGGTCTGGATATAGGAGGCGATCCAGAGGTCGCGCTTCTCGGGATGGAGCGCCGGGTCAGGATAGGAGCCGTTCCAGATGACGGCCCGCAGGTCGGGGCTGCGGGCGCCGGTCGTCTCAAGAACGCTGAAAGGCAGCAGATCGAGGAGGGCGATCCGGCCCGCCAGCGACTCGCTGACGTTGGCCATGAGGTGGAACTGCTGCGAGCCCGTGAGCAGCCAATGACCATTGCGCTGGCGGTCCCGGTCGATGCGGACCTTGAGATACGGCAACAGCTCGGGCGCATACTGGATCTCGTCCAGAATGACCCGGCCCTCCCCGAGGCCGTCGAGAAATCCGTTGGGATCGGATTGCGCGAAGTCCCGCTGGAGAGGATCGTCCAGGGTCACATACCGGGCACCCTGGCCAAACTCCTCCAGGAGGAAGGTCGTCTTGCCCGACTGGCGGGGTCCCGTCACCAGGACGGAGGGGAAGAGCGACAGCGCGTCGCCGAGGGTCGGGGCCAAGAGACGATGGACGTACATCCTGCCCATTCTAAGATTTGATTTTAGATCGGTCAAATCTCGCAAATTCAGCAGGTTACTCCTGTACATCCAGTGCGAGCTCGGTACGGCCGTCCCCACTCGTAGGGGAACTCACCCGAGCAGGTATAGGCCTCTCCCTGCTCGGACGGGAGTCTTTCCCCGGCAGATACGGACGTCCCCCTGCTCGCACGGCGCTCCTCCGTGCTCGGACGGAGCTGCCGGGGCCAGGGTAGGATACCCCCAGGGTTATCCGGATTCAAACCTGCCGAAAGGAACGTGCCATGAAGAAGAAGAGGATGTCGAAGCGTCTGGACCTTCACCGTGAGACCCTCCACAAGCTGGAGGACGAACGGCTCAACGTAGCAGGTGCCGCCACCGTCGGAGGCACCTGTTGCGCCCGGTCCGACAGTTGTCCCCCGCCGACCGGACCCTGCTCGCTGTTCTGTCCCACCGGCACGAACGTCTGTTTCTGAGGAGACCCACGATGCGCAAGAAGATCGCCAGGCATCTGAACCTTCACCGCGAGACCGTCCGCCGGCTCGAGGACTCCCACCTCGGAGAGGTGGCCGGCGCCATTGTCACCCAGTACTCCTGCGCCGCGCAGTGCTGCAGCACCTGCAACGCCTCCAAGAGCTGCCCGCCGCCCCCGACGGGCAACAACGAGCTCTCCTGCCTCTGCTGAGAAGGTTTGCCGATCCTCAAACCCCGGGCGGCAGCAGATGGCAGCGCGCCTGCTGTCACCCTTACCGGGGCCCCCAGTACTTGCTTCCTGTTGGACAATCATTGAAGAATGATCTACAATCCAAGACTCAACGCCAGGGCCGACACCCAAAAAGGAGTCCGACCATGCCTCGCCGCTTTCCCGTCTCGCGTCGCAAAACCCTTCTCCTGCTCCTCGTCACCACACTCTTTACGGCGCTCGCCCTCCTCGCTCCGGCTCGTCCCGCCCATGCGTTGCGATGCCCTGAAGGCTATACTCAGGGACGCTGTATTTTCTATTACTCTGACGCCGACAGAACCCAACTAGTGTGCTCGGAGTGCTGCACGGAAAATTGCGAGCCCACCCCCTACACCCGCGTCCTTACCGCTTGCTGCCTCCTGGACTGACGCGAGGGCTCGGTCGAGGCCACCTCCGGGTCAGGCTTCGTCACCCGCCGCCTGTTGTAATCTTCAGCAACGGCGGCTTACGGCAGTTGGTCCCAGCTCCCAAGGACACGTCCCACAGGACCCCATCCCCTCACAAGTGCAGGTATCCCCGATACCAGTACCGCAATAACCGGTACCGCCGCAATCGACGCCGCTGGTCCCACCGCTCACGAGCACCAACTGAAGGCTCCGTAACGTCTCCTTGGACAGCACCAGCTTTTTCGTCCGCTTCTTCATGAGGTCTCTCCGGTAGTTACCGGAGGCTCCTCCCCCCGGCTCGCGCAGTCTATCCTATCCTTCGTGTTTCCCAGAGCTAGTTACAGAAGCAGCCACCGTCCGAGTATCGGTAGCCATAACAACCGCCTGAATAGCAGAGCGATTCGCACTCTGCTTCACTGTCCACGATGGTGGGCTGAACACGACAGAAGGCCTCTGCGGGCTGGGTACTCAGCGTCAATACTCCTAGGACAGCGCCGGCCAGCAGCAGCTTGATTCGCGTCTTCATGGTCTTCCTCCTGGGACTTGATCCTGCTCCGGAATGGAGCATGATGATTTCAGTATAGAGGATAATATGTTTTATGCGACGCAAAGAGAGACGTTCTCCCTCTTCTCCCGATTGGGGGAGGGCGATGGGAGAAGAGGGTCGGAGTGATGAGGGGCTTTCTCCCTCCTTTCCCGGCGGCCCCGCGGACATTGGGGAGGCTGGGCGAAGAGGCCGGGGTGATGCGGACCCGCCGGAGCCGCAGACGCCACCCGACCTCCACCCCTCGCGCCGCCCTGGGTCGTGGGTGGCGCTGGCGTTGCCTCCGACCCGGAGACGGCCCGCGGTCCCCGCCTTCGTCAAACGTCGATGCCGGTCTTCCTCCCTCTTCTCCCGGTGAGGGGGGTGGGAGGGGGCGGGAGAAGAGGGCCGGGGTGATGAGGGTCTTGGGCGGGGGTCTTCCCTCCCGCCCCCGCTTGTGACATCCTTCACGAGCACGGCGCCGGTCCCGGGCTGTGATCCCCGCCTTTCCGGGACGCCCACGCCGGGACCCTGACCTTAGGAGGAAGTCCCTTGCCGGAGCAGTACTACCCGGTCCTGCTGGCCATGGGGATTGCGATCACGATGGGGATCGTCATCCTCAGCCTGTCGTGGATCCTCGGGAAGATCGCAGGGCACCAGCACGGCGGCCTGCTCAAGGGCACCACCGTCGAGTCCGGCATGCCCCTGCTCGACGTGTCGCACAAGCGGATCTCCATCGCCTTCTTCCTGGTCGCCATCGACTTCATCGTCTTCGACCTCGAGGCCGCCTTCCTCTATCCCTGGGCGCTGATCCTGCGCGACGGCGGGTGGCAGCTCTTCGCGGCCGTCATGGTCTTCATCTTCCTCATCCTGGTCGGCTTCGCCTACGTCTGGATCAAGGGCGGCCTCGACCTGTCGCTGCCCGCGCGCGAGCGCCGCCCCGTCCAGACGCCGAGGCTGTCATGAGCGTGCACGAACCGGCATCGGTGAAACCTCCCGGTCCCCAGACCCGGGGCGGCGGTCTCTCCGCGGCGTCGCGGGCCGAGATCGATGGCCTGCGCGAGCGCTATCCCACGACCGAGGCCGTGCTGCTGCCGGCGCTGCATATCGCCCAGCGCCAGTGGGGCGGCTGGCTCCCCGATGAAGCCATCACGGCCGTGGCCGAGGCGCTGGACCTGCCGGTCGCGCGGGTCTACGGCGTCGTCACCTTCTACGACCTCTTCCATCAGAAGCCCGTGGGGCGCCACCGCATCCGCGTCTGCAACAACCTCTCGTGCCAGCTCCGGGGGGCCGAGGAGATCCTCGAGGTCCTGCACCGCGAGCTCGGCGTCGGTGAGGACGAAGTGACGCCCGACGGCCGCTGCTCCTACGTCCACTTCGAGTGCCTGGGCTCGTGCGACACGGCGCCGATGATGATGGTGGACGACGAATACCACGAGAACCTCACCCCCAACCGGGTGCGGCAGGTCCTCAAGGGGCTGAAGTAAATGGCCGCGAAATTCGAACCCGTCCTCACCAGGAACGTCGGCAAACCCGAAGCGCTGACGCTCAAGGGCTACCGCCAGCTCGGCGGCTACGAGGGGCTGGCCAAAGCCCTGACGATGGAGCCCGACGCGGTCATCGACGAGGTCAAGAAGTCGGGCCTGCGCGGCCGCGGCGGCGCCGGCTTCCCCGCCGGCATGAAGTGGAGCTTCATCCCCAAAGGAAAAGATAAGCCGAAATACCTCGTCTGCAACGCCGACGAATCCGAGCCGGGCACCTTCAAGGACCGGCTGCTGATGGAGAACGACCCGCACCAGCTCATCGAGGGGTGCGCCATCTGCTGCTTCGCGGTCTCCGCCGCCACCTGCTACATCTACATCCGCGGCGAGTACACCAAGTCCGCGGTGATCCTGGAGCGGGCCCTGAAGGAGGCCTACGACGCAGGCATCCTCGGCGACAACGTCCTCGGCTCGGGCTTCAAGCTGAACATGTACGTCCACCGCGGCGCCGGAGCGTACATCTGTGGCGAGGAGACGGGGATGCTGGAGTCGCTGGAGGGGAAGCGCGGCCAGCCCCGGGTCAAACCCCCCTTCCCGGCCGTGGTGGGCGCCTTCGGCGCTCCCACCGTGATCAACAACGTCGAGACGCTGTGCAACGTCCCCCACATCATCACCCGCGGCGCCGACTGGTTCAAGTCGATCGGCACCGACGAGAAGAACACTGGCCCCAAGCTCTACGCCATCTCGGGCCACGTGGACCGGCCGGGGACCTACGAGCACCCCATCGGCATCACCTTCCGCGAGATGCTGGACGCGGCCGGCGGCATGTGGCACGGGCGGCAGCTCAAGGCGTTCATCCCGGGCGGCGCTTCGGCCCCCATCCTCAAGCCGGACCAGATCGACCTCAAGATGGACTTCGACACGGTCGCCAAGGCCGGCTCGATGCTCGGCTCGGCGGCCGTGATCGTGATGGACGAGACGACCTGCATGGTGCGCTCAGTCGCCCGCCTCTCGAAGTTCTTCAACCACGAGTCGTGCGGCCAGTGCACCCCCTGCCGCGAGGGGACGAACTGGATGGAGCTGGTGCTCGACCGCCTGGAGCACGGCGAGGGGACGGAACGCGACTCGCAGCTCCTCCTCTCCATCTGCAAGAACATCGGCGGCCAGTCGCTGTGCGCCTTGGGCGACGCGGCGATCGGCCCCGTCAAGTCGCTGGTCGATCGCTTCCCCGAGGAGATCGAGCAGCACGTGCGCAATCGGGCGTGCCCCTTCCCCCGGCCGCGCTACTTCGAGAACGGAGCGTAAGCCACCGTGCCCAAAGTCACCATCAACGATCGCACCGTGGAGGTGGAGGCCGGCACCAACGTGATCGACGCCGGCCTCAAGGCGGGCGTCCTCGTCCCCCACTACTGCTATCACCCCCGCCTCACGGTGGTGGGCCAGTGCCGCATGTGCCTGGTGGAGATCACGGACAACGGCAAGAAGATGCCGAAGCTGCAGACCGCCTGCTCGTCATACGTGACGAAGGATGGCTGGTCGGTGCGCACCGACACGCCCGAGGTCGCCGAAGCGCAGAAGGGGATGATGGAGTTCTTCCTCATCAACCACCCGCTGGACTGCCCGATCTGCGACCAGGCCGGCGAGTGCGGCCTCCAGGACTACTCCTTCAAGCACGGTGTGGCGTTCTCCCGCTTCCAGTACGAGGACAAGCGGACCTACCCGGGGCGCGAGCGCATCCCCCTGGGTGCCAACGTCGTCCTCAACATGAACCGCTGCATCCAGTGCACCCGCTGCATCCGCTTCACCGAGGAGGTCGCGGGCACGGGCGAGCTCGGCTTCTTCAACCGCGGCGCCCGCGTCGAGATCGGCACCTTCCCCGGCAAGGAGCTGTCCAATCCGCTGGCCACCTGCGTGGTGGACATCTGCCCCGTGGGCGCCCTGACCTCGACCCGCTTCCGCTTCGCCGAGCGCGTCTGGTACCTGGACAAGAAGCCGTCGATCTGCACCGGCTGCGAGGTGGGGTGCAACATCACCATGGAGCAGCGGCGGGGCGACATCAAGCGCTACAAGCCGCGCTTCAACGTCGAGGTCAACGACTACTGGATGTGCGACTACGGCCGCTCGAGCTTCGAGCGCTACAAGAAGCTGCCGCGCCTGACCTCGCCGCGGGTACGGGCGGAGGGCGGGAACGGCCATGCACCCGTGGTGAGCACCGGTTGGAGCCAGGCCCTGGACGCCGTTCACCGCGGGATTGCGGGAGCGGCCGGTACGGGGGAGATCGCATTTCTCGGCTCGGGTTTCCTGACCACCGAAGAGGCGTTCCTGTTCGCCCGGCTGGCGGACCTGATGGGAGCGAAAAACCGCTCGGTGCCCGTCGATCTCGGACCGGAGAGGACGATTCCCCGCTACAAGCGGCCGCCCATCACGGGCCGCGAGGCGGCCCCGAACCGCCGCGGCGCCGAGCTGGCGGGGCTCGCCGGGGGAGGTGATTTGCTCCACGGCGACGGCGCGGCGCGTTGCGCGGTCCTGGTGGTCTGCGACAGCGACTTCGGCCAGGCCGCCTACGATCCGGAGACGGTCGCGCGCCTGCGCCGGGCGAAGCTCCTGGTGGTCTTCGGCTGGTCCGATTCCCCTCTCGCCCAGGCGGCGGACGTGGCCCTGCCGGTGGCCCATCACGGCGAGAAGGAGGGCACCTTCGTCAACGTCGAATGGCGGGTGCAGCGCTTCGAGCGCGCCTTCCCCCCCACGGGCCAGGTGCGGCCGGCACTCGACGTGCTATCCGATCTCCTCTCGCGCTTCGAAGCGGGCTGGTCCCAGTTGTCGGCCGCCACGGTCTTCGACCGGCTCGCCTCCGAGCTGCCGGCGTTCGCCGGTCTTTCCTGGCACCGCCTGCCGGCCACCGGCGCCGCCCTGCACGTGCCCGAGGCCCAGCCCAAGCTCTCCGATCAGGGCGCAGAAACGGCCCGGGAGGCTTCGCAGTGAATTCAGGGAGCCCCGAAATCATCGCGACCCTGGTCAAGTACGCCGTGATGTTCGGCGTCTTCATCAACGTCGCGCCGATCATGAACTGGGTGGAGCGGCGGGCCTGCGCCTACATCCAGGACCGGCCGGGCCCCAACCGCGTGGGGCCGCTGGGGCTCTTCCAGCCGCTGGCCGACGCCGCCAAGTTCATGTTCAAGGAGGACGTGACGCCGGCCGCGGCGGACAAGCTGCTCTATCTGATGGCGCCCGTCCTGGCCCTGCTGCCCGCCTTCACCACCTTCGTGATCGTCCCCTTCGGGCCGGACCTTACGGTCGGAGGACGGACGATCCCCCTGGTCGTCGCGCCGGTGGACACCGGCGTGCTCCTCTTCCTGGCCCTCTCCAGCCTCGCGGTCTACTCGCTGGTGCTCGCCGGCTACGCCTCGAACAACAAGTTCTCGCTCCTGGGCGGCATCCGCGCCTCGGCGCAGCTCATCAGCTACGAGCTGGCGCTGACGCTGTCGGTGCTGGCCGTGCTGCTGCCGGTCAACTCGTTCCGGCTGTCAGACATCGTGGCCTGGCAGCAGGCGCACGTGTGGAACGTCATCCCGCAGATCCTCGGTTTCTTCGTCTTCCTCGTGGCCTCGTTCGCCGAGACCAACCGGCTGCCGTTCGACCTGCCGGAAGCCGAGTCGGAGCTGATCGCGGGTTTCCACACCGAGTACAGCGCCATGCGCTTCGCCGCCTTCTTCCAGGCCGAGTACACGAACATGGCGGCGCTCGCGGCTCTGGGCGTGACGCTCTTCTTCGGCGGCTGGAGCCTGCCGGGGGTCCACCTCACCGGCTGGCTGGGAGCCATCGTGGGGCTCGTCACTCTGGTCGCCAAGATCGGCGTCTGCATGGCGGTCTTCGTCTGGGTGCGCTGGACCTTCCCGCGCTTCCGCTACGATCAGTTGATGCGGCTCGGCTGGAAGGTGCTGCTGCCGCTCTCCATTTTGAATCTCATCCTGGTGGCCGCCATGACGCTCGCGGGCTGGCTCTAAAAACCTATGGAAACCCTGATCTTCCTGATCTTCGCTGCGTTGGCCGTGGCCTCTTCGCTGGTGGTCGTGGCGCACCGGAGCCCCGTCTACGCGACGATGAGCCTGGTGGTGACGCTCTTCTCGGTGGCGGTGCTCTTCGTGCTGCTCGGGGCGCCGTTCCTGGGAGCCCTGCAGATCCTCATCTACGCCGGCGCCATCGTGGTGCTGTTTCTGTTCGTCATCATGCTGCTGAACCTCCAGAAGGCGAGCGCGGCGGCAGGCCGCCGCGGCGGGCAGCTCTGGGTGGCGCTGCCGGGCGCGTTGCTCTTCGTCGGCATGGTGGGGCTCGTCTTCTGGCGCGCGGGCGCGCCGGCCCTGCAGCCCCTGACCGCGGACCTGGTGTCGCTCAAGGGCCTCGCCACGGCACTGTTCTCCGACTACCTGCTGCCGTTCGAGATCGTCGGCCTGCTGCTGCTGGTGGCGGTCATCGGCGCCACGGTCGCGGCCCGCCGGGCGCCGGACGGGGAGGCGAGCCGTCTGCTCCCCCGCGAGGACTTCGTCGGTGCCGGCGACGAGCCGCGCAAGGAGGCCCGGTCCTGATGGTTCCCATCTCCTGGTACCTGATGCTGGCGGCGCTGCTGTTTGCCATCGGCACGATCGGCGCGCTGACCCGGCGCAACGGCATCAGCATCTTCCTTTCGATCGAGCTGATGCTCAACGCGGCCAATCTCACCCTGGTCGCCTACTCGCGCCAGATGGGCGACCGCACGGGCCAACTGATCGTCTTCTTCGTCATGGCGGTGGCCGCCGCCGAGGCCGCCGTGGGGCTGGCCCTGTTCATCGCGGTGTTCCGCTCGCGGCGCACCATCGACGTCAACCGCCTGAACCTGATGCGCTGGTAGTCACTGGGAAGCGACATGCTCGAGCTCCTCTGGCTGATCCCCATCCTGCCGCTCGCCGGCGCCGCCGTCAACGGCCTGCTCGGCCGGCGGCTCCCCAAGGCCCTGGTCACCGCCGTGGGGGTGGGCGCGCCGTTGCTGTCGCTCCTCGTCGCCCTCGGCTGCCTCTGGGAGTACGCCCACGGCCAATTTCCGAACGATGCTTACGATCAGGTGCTCTATGCCTGGACGACGGGCGACCTTTCGATCCCCGTGGCCTTCCTGCTCGACCGGCTGTCGGCGGTGATGCTCTTCATCGTCACCTTCGTGGGCTTCTGGATCCACGTCTACTCGGCGGGTTACATGGCCCACGAGGAGGGGTACAGCCGCTACTTCGCCTACCTGAACCTGTTCATGTCGGCGATGCTGATGCTGGTGCTGGGCAACAACTACCTGGTGATGTTCGTGGGCTGGGAAGGGGTCGGCCTCTGCTCCTACCTGCTCATCGGCTTCTATTACGATCAGCCGTTCCCGCCCTACGCCGGTAAGAAGGCGTTCATCGTCAACCGCGTCGGCGACTTCGCCTTCCTGGTGGGCATGTTCGCGTTGTTCGCGAATTTCGGCACGCTCAACTATCACGATCTGTTCACGACGATCGCGACGCAGCCGGGATTGGTGACCGATCACTACACCATGGGCCTGCCGCTCGCCAGCTTCGTGGCCCTCTGCTTCTTCGTGGGCGCGATGGGCAAGAGCGCGCAGATCCCGCTCTACGTCTGGCTGCCGGACGCCATGGCGGGCCCGACGCCCGTCTCCGCCCTCATCCACGCCGCCACCATGGTCACCGCCGGCGTCTACATGGTGGTGCGCTCGAACGTGATCTATCAGTTGGCACCGGGCGTCTCGCAATTCGTGGCGGTGATCGGCGCGGCCACGGCGATCTTCGCGGCCACTATCGCCATCGCGCAGACGGACATCAAGAAGGTCCTCGCCTACTCCACCGTCTCGCAGCTCGGCTACATGTTCCTCGCCGCCGGGCTCGGGGCCTACTCGGCGGCGCTCTTCCACGTCATGACCCACGCCTTCTTCAAGGCCCTCCTTTTCCTCGGCTCCGGCTCGGTGATCCACGCCATGGGCGGTGAGCAGGACATGTCGAAGATGGGAGGCCTGAAAAAATACCTGCCGTCGACTTTCCGGACCTACGTCATCGGCGCCCTGGCCATCGCGGGCATCCCACCGCTCGCCGGCTTCTTCAGCAAGGACGAGATCCTCCACGCCGCGGCGGCCAACGGCCAGTGGGTGCTGTGGGCCGTGGGCCTGATCACGGCGGGGCTGACGGCGTTCTACATGTTCCGTTCCGTGTTCCTCACGTTCTTCGGCAGCTTCCGGGGCACCCACGAGCAGGAGCATCACCTCCACGAGTCGCCGCCGGTGATGACGATCCCCCTGTGGATCCTCGCCGCGGGCGCCGTGGTGGCCGGTTTCGTGGGCGTGCCCAAGGTGCTCGGCGGCATCGACCGGTTCCACGAATGGCTGCAGCCGGTGCTGTTCCATCCCGGCCAGCCCGAGATGGGTGCCGGAACCGAGGTGCTCCTGATCGCGATCGCCGTGATCGTGGCCGCCGCCGGCATCTTCCTCGCCTGGCGGGCCTACGGCGGCGAGGACGGTCTGGCCAACGAGCGCGCCTGGGCCGCGCGCTTCCCCACCCTGCACCGCGTGCTGGCCAACAAATACTATGTGGACGAGATCTACGACGCCCTGATCGTCAGACCGCTGGCCGTCCTCTCGCGGTTCTTCTGGAAAGTGGTCGACACCTACGTCATCGACGGCACGATCAACGCTGGAGCCTACCTGACCGAGTTGACGGGCGACGTCGGGCGCTTCAGCACCACCGGCAACGTCCGGAGCTACGCTCTCTACTTCTTCGTCGGCGTGCTCCTCCTGGGCTGCTGGATCGCTTTCGGCTGACCGGACCTCCTATGGAAACCTTTTTCGGACTGCTCGCCGGCAACACGCTGACCCGTCTGGTCTTCTTCCCCACGGTCGCCGCCGTGCCGCTTTTCTTTTTCACGAAGACGGCGAGCAAGGCGGCGAAAATCTACGTGCTGATCGCCTCGCTGATCGAGCTCGCCTTCGGGGTCCTCTACCTCGCGGCGCACCTGGGCAGGGACGGCGGCTTTCCGCTGGTGCACGACACGGTGCTCTCCTGGATCTCCGGCTACGGCGTCAAGTACGACCTCGCCATGGACGGCATCTCGATGCCGCTCGTGCTGCTGGGTATCTTCCTGCTGCCGCTGGTGATCCTCGGCTCGTGGAGAGGGATCACGGAGCACTGGCCGATGTTCGGCGCCTCGCTGCTGCTGCTCTCAACTGGCGTGCTCGGAGCGCTCCTCGCCTACGACCTCTTCCTCTTCTACGTCTTCTGGGAGGTCATGCTGGTGCCGATGTACCTGCTCATCGGCATCTGGGGCGGCGAGCGCAAGATCTACGCGGCGGTGAAGTTCTTCCTCTTCACCATGGCGGGGAGCCTACTGATGCTGGTGGCCATCCTGTGGATGGCGTGGACGTTCCAGCGCCTGAACGGCGGCGTCTGGAGCTTCGCCTACGACGACCTGTTGCGGCTCAACCTGCCGTTGCACCAGCAGGTCTGGCTGTTCGCGGCGTTCGCCCTGACCTTCGCCATCAAGGTGCCGATGTTCCCGTTCCACACCTGGCTGCCGGACGCTCACGTCGAGGCGCCCACGGGCGGCTCCGTGATCCTCGCCGGCATCCTGCTGAAGCTCGGCACCTACGGCTTCCTGCGCTTCGCCCTCCCCCTCTTCCCCCACGCCAGCGAGGTGGCGCGGCCGCTGCTGCTGGCGCTCGCCGTCACCGGCATCCTCTACGGCGCGCTGGTGGCCTGGGTACAGGTGGACATGAAGAAGCTTGTGGCCTACTCCTCCATCGCCCATCTTGGATTCGTGATGCTGGGCCTGCTGGCCGCGGACGTCGTGGCCTGGCAGGGATCGCTCCTCCAGATGGTCAACCACGGCCTCTCGACCGGCGCCCTCTTCCTCCTGGTGGGCATGCTCTACGACCGCCGGCACACGAAGAAATTCGACGAGTTCGGCGGCCTCGCCAGGGTGATGCCGATCTTCGCCTTCTTCCTTGTCTTCGCGAGCCTCGCCTCCGTGGGCCTGCCGGCACTCAACGGCTTCGTCGGCGAGTTCATGATCCTCACCGGCAGCTTCCGCACCCTGGGCTGGCCTGCGGCGGTCGCTACCTTCGGCGTGGTGCTGGCCGCGATCTACCTGCTGAAGATGATCCAGCTCACGATCTGGGGCCCCATCACCAAGGACGAGAACCGTAAGCTCGCCGACCTCTCCTTCCGCGAGATCGCGGCGCTCGTCCCCCTCTGCGTCCTGATGCTGTGGATCGGCGTCGCCCCCAACACCTTCCTGCAGCCGAGCCGCCAGACCCTGGAGACCGTGCTCGCCCAGTACCGGCAGCGTGTCGACGAGCCCGACGTGAGACAGGCCTCCCTGCGGCCGGCGACGACCGGCGCGGAAGTCGCGGCCACGGAGGCCGGCCGATGAGCACCCACTTCGACTGGATGCTGTTACTGCCCGAGCTCGTGCTCACGGCCGCCGGAGTGGTGATCCTGCTCCTCGAAGCCATCGCGCCCTCGCTACGACGGTCGTTCACGGCGCTCGCGGTGCTGGCGACCCTGGGCGCCGGCTATGCGGCGTATTACGTCACGCCGCTGCACCACGTCGTCGCCAGCCGGGCCGGAACGTTCAACGGGTTGATCGAGACGAGCCCGCTCACCTTCGCCTTCACCCTGGTCGTCCTGCTGTCCACGGTGCTCAGCCTGCTGGCCTCGCAGAGCTACCTGCGGCGGGAGGGGATCCTCGCCGGCGAATACCACGCCCTGCTCCTCTGGTGCGCCGTGGGGCTGCTCCTCATGCTGCGGGCGACCGAGCTGCTGACCGTCTTCCTGGCCCTGGAGACGCTGTCGCTCTGTCTCTACTGCCTGGCGGCGTTCCATCGCCGCATCTCCATCTCCAGCGAGGCGGCGATCAAATACTTCCTCATGGGCGCCTTCGTCAGCGCCTTCGCGCTCTATGGCATCGCGCTGGTCTACGGCGCCACGGGGAGCACCCGTTTCTTGGGGATAGGCCGCGCCCTGGCCGCCCAGCCGTTCACCAACGTGCTGGCAAGCCTCGGCTTCCTGTTCCTGGTGGCGGCCTTCGGTTTCAAAATGAGCATCGCGCCCTTCCACGCCTGGTCGCCGGACACCTACCAGGGAGCGCCGTCGCCGTTCGTGGCCTTCCTCTCCGTGGCGCCCAAGGTGGCGAGCGCCCTCGTGCTCTACCGGCTGCTCGAAGCCGTCGTCCAGGGCGGCACGGCGCCGAATTCCCACAAGTGGTCCACCGCTGTGGCCTTCCTCTCCGTGGCCTCCATGCTGGTGGGCAACTTCCTGGCCCTGGTGCAGCGCGACGTCAAGCGCATGCTGGCCTACTCCGGCGTGGCCCACATGGGCTACCTGCTGCTGGCCCTGGTGGTGGTGGACCGGGCGTCGCTGATGCCCGTGCTCGTCTACCTGCTGGCCTACGTGCTGATGAACGCCGGCGCCTTCACCGTCGTGTCGCTGCTCTACAGCCGGCCGGGCGAGCAGCACCTGATCGCCGATCTCGCGGGCTGGGGCTACCGTTATCCGCTGCTCGGCGGCTGCCTCGCGGTCTGCATGCTGTCGCTGGGCGGCATCCCCCCGACCCTCGGCTTCCTGGGCAAGTACGTGGTGTTCCTGAACGCGGTGGGCGACGGGCTGGTGGGCCTCGCGGTGATCGGCGTGCTGGCGAGCCTCGTCGGCGTCTTCTACTATCTGCGGGTCGTTTACTACCTTTACATGAAGCCGGAGACGCGGCAGCCGGAAGGGCTGCTCATCGACGTCTGGGGCCGCACCGCGGCCGTGCTCGCCGCCCTGGGCACCCTGGCGCTCGGTCTCTGGCCCACGGGCCTTCTCCAGTGGCTGATGCAAGCGACCGCCGTGAAGTGATCGAGCAGGAAGAGGTCTCGCCTCTCACCCTCAACCGGCTCTCCTTCTACCTGCGCTGCCTGCGCCATCTCCAGGAGCTCGGCATCAAGCGGATCTCCTCGCAGGAGATGGCGCAGCGCTATCACCTCTCGGCGACCCAGATTCGCAAGGACCTGGCCCAGTTCGGCGAGTTCGGCATCCGCGGCGTCGGCTACGACGTCAATGCTCTCGCCGACCACCTCAACTCCCTCCTCGGCCTGGACCGCCAGCACGCCATGGTCATCGTGGGCATGGGCAACCTGGGGAGCGCGCTCGCCCAATACCTCGGCTTCAACTACGGCGCCTTCCACGTGGTGGCGGGGGTGGACAACGATCCGAAGAAGATCGGGCGCCGGGTGGCGAGCTTCGTCGTCCGTGCTGCCGCGGACCTTCAGGACGTCGTCCGCGAATCCGGCGCCGAGATCGGAGTCCTGGCGGTCCCCGCCGAAGCCGCGCAGGAGAACTACGACGCCTTGGCCGAAGCGGGCATCAAAGGCGTCCTCAACTTCGCCCCCGTCCGCCTCAAGCGCCGCCCCGGCGTGCCTTTGAAGAACGTGGATTTGCGGATCAATCTGGAGGAGCTGGCATTTTTCCTGCGCTAGGAACCCCTCTCCCAGGGATGAAGAGGGTCAAGAGACCATCTCTTAGACCCGCCGAGAAAAAACACATGTCAGAATCAGCCGATCCCAGGCCTCTCGATACTGCCGCCGTACGGTCCCCTGAAGCCCGGGATCTCGTCGAAGCGCGGCTCTACAGCAGTGAGGAAGAGGTGATTCGCGATGCTCTGCGACACCTGCTCCGCGCTCGCCCTGATGCCAGGATTGGTCTGGCGGTCCATCGCTATGAGACCGGGGGGCTCTCCTTGGCCAAAGCAGCCGATCTCGCGGGTGTGAGTTGGGCGCAGATGAGAGAGATCCTTCTCGAGAGGGGAATCCAGCCACGGCTCGGACCTGAAACCCTTGAAGAAGCTCAAGATGAGGCTCGGGCACTGCGGGATTACTTCGCCAGCCGATGAGCGTTATCTCGAACACGACGGTTCTTTCCAACTTTGCCGCCATCGATGCGCTCGACAGACTCCATGAGCTTTACGGCGAGATCTACCTTTCAACCGAGGTCTATCAGGAGATTCAGCGCGGACTGGAGGAAGGGTACACATTCTACTCAGGGGTCGAAGAGGCCCTTCGGCCCATGAGACCGGATGGCTGGTTGCATCTCACCAGTCTCATCACCGACAAGGAAGTTCTGACATTATCGAGCATGCCTGGACAACTGCATGCGGGGGAGTCCTCCTGTCTGGCGATCGCTCAGCAGCGGAATTGGCTGCTGCTCACCGACGACAAAGCTGCTCGTCGCTATGCCATGGAACAGAATATCGCCGTCTCTGGCATTCTAGGTTGTTTGATCCTCGGGGTAGAACGGAGACTCTGGCCGCTGGAGCAGGCCAATCGTTGGTTGGAAAGGATCGTCGCGGCGGGTTTCTTCTCTCCGGTCACGGATCTTTCAAGTTTGGTGAAAAGATCCTGAGGAGTTTCTCCATGCCCAATTGGATTGACGGCGCGTTATACCCCGATACCGACGTTCCCGACGAGCTCCCAACCCTGGCAGACCGCGTGGACTTCCTCGCCCGCCTCTGCTCGGCCTGGGATTTCGGCCTCCTTCCAGACCGCGAAACCGTCGAGGAGATCCGCCGTCTCGATTGGTACGAGGCGGTGGACGCCACCCGTCTCCCGAGCCTTTCGATCTCCCGGGCCAAGACCCTGGCGAGCTTGGCAACTTCACGGCGTTGAGCGTCCCGCCCCCTGTACGCGTCCTTTATAGACGGTGAAGCCAGAAAGCTTCCCATGAACTTGGTAAATCCGACATGCTTTGTCAGAAGCTCTTCCAGGTTCGCCGCCGTGTCCCGACAGCGATAGGCCTTCGCGATCTTCTCGCACGCCATTTGGAGATAGTGCAGCTCGTGACACGCGGAACTCCGGGGATCTGCAGCGAGTCGATCGAAGACTTGCCAGTCGGACCGGCTCTGCAAGGCGAAGGCAGAGGCCCACACCTCTCGGGAAGGAGGCGGCATCAGGTGGGCTCGGGGCGGACGAAGCGCTCAGCTCGCGACAAGCTCCAGCCCCTGGGAAGAGCCTCCGGGTTCGACCGGAAGGATGCGAGCTCCTCGGGGGTGATCTCTGCGATCACCGTGCGGAAGGGAATCTCCTTTGTTGGAGAGAAGGTAAACGGTTCGACGCTTCCGCTGGGCACGGTGGCGGCGTTCACCTCCAAGAGACGGATCGGCTCCTCCTGAGACCCTTCGTCGTCCATCACGATCCGGTAGACCTCACGCAGCTCCGGCTCGACTGCGAAGTGCCACTGGATCAAGCGGCGGGCGGCGGCATCCTTGGCAAGCAGTGCACTCACAGGCGTAGTATAGTACCATCTCCGTTCTCCAAGAAGGAGATTTCTCGCTTTGGCCCGTGTCCGGGACAATCCGAATCTGGAGCCCCTCACTCCCGAGCCCTTGGATCAGCCGGCCTTTTCCTCAGGATGGATCGGCAGGACGACGGTGAAGTACGTGCGCCCTTCGTCGAACTCGAAGCGGGGCTCCGGCGAGCCGTTGGCCGCCATGGCTTGAAAGATCTTCGGCACTCCGGTGCTGCGCGCGGACCCCGGGACGCCCCCCGAGGCCCGCGGCCAGCCCCGGCAAAATCCCCCGAGACACAGCTTTTGCCGGGGGAGTGGTTGGACTCCCAGTCCCCCGGCGGATTCAGTTGTCAGAGAGCGGCTTCCCTGCCCGCCAGCCTAAGCCTTCCCGCGAGTCTCACCCAGCGAGCATGCAGATATCAACGCACGAAGTCGGACCCTCTGTCAAAACCCCCTTGACAAGACCGATCCTCTCGTTCACCATTTGTCCCGTCGCTGATGCATAATAGACCGGCATAGCCTGTAAATCTGCATTCCACTGGCGCTCTCTGGTTGTGCATACAAGACAGGACCGGCGGGGACTTCAGGAGAGAGAGATTGAGATCCGGTGCCACTTCCGGCACCGGTTTACGAGCCCGAAAGGCTCAGAAGGAGAGGACAATGACGACCCGAGAGACGACGAACGCAGGAGTGCTGGGCGACATGCAGCGGCTGCTCGGCATGCTGGAGGCGAACAGCACGGACCTCCCCCATCTGGAGGTGCCCCGGACCAAGCTCAGGACCAGGGTGGCCCGGGCGCTGGAGATCAACCAGCAGCAGGCGGCCTTCACCGCCAGCAAGCAGGAGGCCTCCAAGGAGCTCAAGACGATCATCGTCGAGGGCCAGCGGCTGGCCAACGCCCTGCGCGCGATGGTCAAGGAGCACTACGGCATCCGCTCGGAGAAGCTCGCCGAGTTCGGCCTGCAGCCTTTCCGCGGCCGCAAGGTCAAGGCGAAGGCCCCGCAGGGACCGACGCCGGAGACGCCGGGAACGCCTTCCCCCACGCCGCAGCCCCCGACCCCGACGCCCCATCCCACCACCACCGGTTAGCCCTGCAATTCTGATCTGCCTCGGGGGCGTGCTCCGGCACGCCCCCTTTTTTGCCGCCCCGAGCCGGACGGATCGAGACGTTGCCTCAGCTCCCCAGACGACGAGCCATCGTAGCCACGCAACGGGTCGTCCCATCCATACCACGGGCCGTCGCATCCTTCCAACTTGCCGTTGGATCGATACGGCGGCTTGCCGCTCGCTACGACGGACCGTCATCTCCATACGACGGAGCGCCGTATCCTTACAACGGGCCATCGTATCCTTACAACGGCCGTTTTCTCGATCCAACGGGGCGTCGTATCCATGCAATGAGGCGTCGTATCTTTACGACGGCCCGCCGATGCTTCCAACGCGCCGTCGGATCGATACGACAGCCCGCCGTTCCATACGACGGACCGTCGTATGGTTACGACGAGCCGTTGGATGCATACAACGGCTCGCCGATGCTTACGATGGCCCGTCGTATCCATACGACAAGGCGTCGTATCCCTATAACGGCCGTTGTCTCGATCCGACGGCTCACCGTATCCTTACAAAGGCCGTTGGATCCATACGACGAGCCGTTGGATCCATACGATGGCCCGCCGATGCTTACGACGACCGTTGGATGGATACGGCGAGCCGTCGTCCGCAGACAACGGCGGACCTCCCGCACGCTCGCCGTCCTCATCCCTTGACCCAGTGACCCACCGGCCGGCTCAGAAACTCCTCGACCGGGATTCCGTCGCCGCCTACGAGCAGCTTGCGCTGTGGTGAACACCGCGCTGAAGGCCGCCATCCCGGGAAGCGCGCAGGGGTGCGCCCGCTCTTGACCTCGAAGGCTGTCAGCCAGCGCCCGGGGCCACGAAGTCCACCTCGCGATTGCGCTCGCGCCAGTAGAACAACTCGCACTCGCCGGCCGCCGCGGCGTTGGCCAGGTGCGCCCCGACCGCCGACTCCACAAGCCGCCCCCACAGCCCGCGGTCAGCGCGGGCTTCCCTCGGCGTAAGCCCCAACTGGGCCGTCATCAGAGCCGTGTTCAGCACTTGGAGCTTGGGGCTTGATCCACGCTGGCGTACGGCTTGTGCAGTGCAGGATGCGCAGGATCTCGAAACGGCCGGCCAGCGATTCCGTCAGCCCGTCCTGGACCAGCAGCGGCGCCGAGCCGAGCAGGATGACCTTGAGGGGTAGCCGGTTCCGCGTGTCTTCATCCCACAAGCGTTTCACGGACTCGGACCAGCCGCGGATCTTCTGGATTTCGTCGAGGACGATCACCGCCCCGCGCCGGTCAGCGTCCTGAGCCTCCAGGCGGGCCGCCTCCCACTGCTGCTCGACCCATGACGTCTCGCGCAAGGTAGGCCCATCGGCGCTCGCATAGCGCGTAGGGAGACCGGAGGCTTGGGTGACCTGCCCGACGAGAGTGGTCTTCCCGACCTGCCGCGGGCCGGCCACGGCCTGGATGAACCGGCGCGGCTCCTCAAGGCGGCGGGCGAGAACGGCGGCTTGGGGCCGTATGAAGTCCATCGACGGATTACTCAGTACGCTGAGTAATTTTACTCAGGATGCTGAGCGGGTTCAAGCCTACCCTGCCGTCGCGTCGTACGCCTCGGATTTGTCTGTCGACGCCGCGCTCAGTCCCTCCCTTCCGACGGTCTACGTCCTTTGGCTCTTCGTTCATACGTCCCACAGCGTTCTTGAAAGCTACAGATCGGATCGCTTTCTGTTGCCGCTCATCCTCGATAATCTCGCGAACGCTTTCGTACTCAGCGGCTGGAATCAAGACGTACTCTGCCTCCGTACGAGGGTCCACGACCTGGGGAGGCGTCGATCCAGCCGAATCGAGGGCTCGCTGCTGCTGTTCGGTCAACTCAATGACCATGGCTCGTCGTCCTCCCCCATCACCGCTGACCGCCTCAACCCAACGGCGCGAGATCCTCGTAAAGCCGTGGCAGAGCCAGGGCGCGGACGCGTTCGGCCAGGGGGAAGGTGCGCTCGCCCGGGTAGACCACGTCCACCCGTTCCAGCCGGAGATCCTCGAGCGCCGTGCGGATCGAGGGAGTGATCCGCGGCGCCGCTGTGCGCTTCATCTCGAAGCCGAGACGCCGGTTGCCCCGTACGACCAGGAGGTCGAGCTCCGCCCCGGCGTGCGTCGCCCAGAAGAAGACCTCCTCGGGGCGCGCCCCCAACCGCTCCACCACCTCGCGCAGGATGAAGCCTTCCCAGGACGCGCCGACCTTCGGATGCCCTTCCACGTCCTCCCGGCCCTCCAGGCCAAGAAGGGTATGCAGCAAGCCGCTGTCCGTCACGTAGACTTTGGGCGCCTTGACCTGTCGCTTGCCAAGGTTCTCGAACCAGGGAGGAAGCTGACGCAGCACCAGGGCCGAGGTGAGCAGGTCCAGGTAGCGCCGGACGGTAACCCCGGAGACTCCGAAGGCGCGGGCCAGCTCTGCCCCGTTCCACACTTGGCCGTGATAATGAGCGATCATGGTCCAGAAGCGGCGAAGCGTCTCGGCAGGGACCTGGATTCCGAGCCCGGGGAGATCCCGTTCGAGGAAGGTGCGGATGAAGCCGCGCCGCCATTCGGCGCTGTCACCGTCGGTCGCGGCCAGGAAGGAGCGTGGAAAACCGCCCCGCAGCCAGAGCCGTTCGCCGGCGGCGACTCCCACTTCGTCGAGATCGAAGCCCCCCAACTCGTGGTAGAAGATGCGGCCGGCCAGGGATTCGGAGGTCTGCTGCAGGAGCTCCGGGGAGGCGCTTCCCAGGATCAGGAAACGAGCGGTCCGTTCCAGCCGATCCGCCAGGACGCGCAGGACCGGAAAGAGGTCGGGCCGGCGCTGCACTTCGTCGATGACGATCAGGCCCCGGAGATCGCGCAGGGCCAGCATCGGCTCGGCCAGCCGGGCCAGGTCCGTGGGATCCTCGAGATCGAAGGAGGAGACGGGGCCATCGTAGCGGGCTTCCAGTTGGCGCGCGAGGGTCGTCTTGCCGACTTGGCGGGCCCCCAGGATGCCGACCACCGGATGCCGCTCGAGAAGTCCCTGGAGCTTCTCCCGGTGTCTGGTCCGTTCGATGAGCCACGTCATGACCTTGAAATTCTAACACCTCCCTTTCGATTTTCAAGGTCAACGCCTAGCGCGCGCTCCAGGAAGCACCCGGAGCGATCCGTCAGAGGGCGCCCGGCGATCAGCCGCCGGCGCGCCCCGCAGAAGGGCGGCCCTTCGGGCCTCAAGCAACTCGTCCGTAGCAAAAGGAGTGAGATCGCTATCTCAATTCGGCTTTGGCAAACAGCTCGAGCATCTCTTTCTCAGACCGGGGTTGCAGGACCTCCCGATCTGCAAACTCCTGAGCCTGCGGATAGCTCGTGGCTCGAATGCGCTCGGCAGCTCCATGGAGATCGTAGGGAGTATGCCGCAACTGAAAGTTGGGGCCAAGCAGGAGCCAATCGGCGCCGGGTTCTCCGAAGGGCATTCCCACGCTGCCGGCGTTCACGACTCGAATTCTTCCGATCATTCGATCGAATTGCATGTGGGTGTGACCGCAGACGACCACGGACGCCTTGACTCCTTCAAAGACCGGCAGGAGGCGGTCTTCCGGCGTGAGGCGGGTAAACACCTCCGTGTCATTGCGCGGCGTCGCATGGCAGAACAGCACCTCTCCCAACCCGGGAATCGTGACTTGAAGCGTCTTGGGCCAACTCGCCAGCAGCCGCTCCTGCCCAGGATCAAGCTGCCGCGCCACCCAGTGCACGGCCTCGCGCGCCTGTTCCGGGAGGGCACCTGTCTCCGTGCCCGCCATCGCTTCCAGCACCGCACGGTCGCCATTCCCCTGGATGAGCTGGACGGGGATGTCAAGGTCCAGCAAACGCGCGATCGTTTCTCGCGGCATCGGCCCCGGAAGCACATCGCCCCCGACCACGATCCGGTCTACTCCGGCCTGACGAATCTCCCGGAGCACGGCCTCGAGCGCGGGAAGGTTGCCGTGAATGTCGTAGATTGCAGCGACCCGCATGACAGGGATTCTACCCCGACCCCAGCCGGTAAAAGCTGATCGCGCTCTCCCCGTACCGCCGCACGTCCACCCGCGTCAGGGGACCCACTTCGACGGGCAGCTCCCGGCGGGCGGAGTGCTCCGCAGCGATCTCTCCATCCGGGGCGAGGAGAGGGGCGACCGCCAGGAGGAGCTCAGGGTAGGGGGCGAAGTTGTACGGCGGATCGGCGTAGACCAGGTCGAAGGTCCCGGCTCCCTCCTCCACCAGCCGGGCGAGGCCGGCGGGGAGGTTCAGCCGCCGGATCTCCAGGAGGCGTTCTCCCAGGCGCTCGGCGTTGGATTCCAGGGTCTTCACGGCCCGCAGACCGGCGTCCACGGCGAGGGCGGAGAGGGCTCCCCGGCTCAGGGCCTCCAGACCCACGGCGCCGCTGCCGGCGAAGAGGTCGAGGACGCGGGCGCCTTCCAGACGCTCGCGCCAGATGGAGAACAGGGCCTCGCGCACCCGCCCTTCCGTGGGCCGCGCGCCCGGGGGGACGGCGAGCGCGCGGCCACGGAAGTCGCCACCCGTGATCCGCACCCCCGGCCTCACCATCCCTTCGACACCAGGAAGGTGAACTGCTGCCGCACCTGATCCTTCGGGATGTAAACCTCGAGCGGCAGGTCGATCCCCTGCAGCTCGATCCCCTTCTTGTCCGAGGTGAAGGCCACGATGCGGAAGAGCGCGCCGTCGCCCACCCGTTTCAGCACGTCTCCGATCTCCGGAACGTAATCGGCGGGCAGCGCGTCGGCGTCCTTCACCAATTGCACCTTCTCCCCCAGCTCCTCGGCGATGTGCACCACTCGCGAGAGGTTGAGGCCCAGCGGATCGTAATGCCCGAAATGAAAGGTTTTGAGCGGCTTGCCCGGAAGCTGCAGCCGCAGCTCGCAGCGCTCCACCCAGTTGCCCTCGACCCCCTTCTCCGGGCTCTGGGACTCGGAGAGGTCCTCCCCGGCCAGGCGGTTGAGGAAGCCCTGGAGCTCGTCCGGCCCCATCTCGGCGAGGCCCATCCATTCGTGTTTGATCAGCCCGTCCCGCACGCGGACGGTGCCGTTGCCGAAGAGGGTGATCTCGCGCCGGGTGGTGTCGGTCAGACAGTCGTAGCGGACGACCTCGGTGGAGCGGTCGTCCGCGGCGCCGGGGACGTCCACGGCGGAAATTGCCGCGAGCAGCAGGGCGGCGATGCAAATCGCTCGGATCTTCAAACGGTCTCCTCTCGCAGGACGGCCGCCGGCTCGTCGGCCAGGAAAGCCAGAGCGTACCGCAGCTCGTCGCCCTCGCCGATCCGGCCGTCGAGGCGGGCGCGGAGAGTCGCGCGCAGAGCCTCGCCGATCCGCGGTCCGGGCGGGATGCCCGCCGCCAGGAGGTCGGCGCCGCGCAGGATGAGGCTCAAGGTTCGCAGGTCGGTCAGGTAGCGGCGGACCCAGAGACGGACCGCCTCGTCTCCCTCCGCCATAAGGAGGAGGAGCTCCTCGCCGCTCAGGGGCTCCAGGATCTCCGCCACGCGGTGGGGCGCCAGGCCTTCTCGCAGGGTCGCGCGGGCAGCGGCCAGGCGCGCCGGGAACCCGGTGAGGAGGCGCCGGTCCTCCCCCGCCAGCATCAGGCGATCGGCGAGACGGGCGAGATCGGCCGCCGCGAAATCCCCGGCCAGGGCCATCAGCAGCAATCGCCAAGCCTCCACGGGCGGATCGGAGATCCCCTCCAGGCGGTACCAGTCGTGGGCGGCCCGCGCGGCCCGGAAACGTTCGCGGGCGGTCCCGTCGAGATCGATGCGCGGGTCGAGGGCGCGCAGCACGCCCAACTCGGCGAGGCGGTCGAGGCCGCGCAGGGCGAGGTCCGGATCGTCCAGCAGCAGGGCCAGCTCGTCCCGCAGGCGCGAGCCGGAGAGGCGGTCGAACACCCCTTCGGCGAGCGCCACTTGGGCGAGGTGGAGCGTCTCGGGCGAGATCCGGAAGCCCAGCCGCAACTCCAGCCGCACGGCCCGCAGGATGCGCGTGGGATCGTCGATGAACGACAGGCTGTGGAGCACGCGCAGGGTCTTGTCCTTCAGGTCGCGCCGGCCGCCGAAGTAGTCGATGAGCTCGGGCGCCGGCTCCGGCCCCAGGCGGATGGCCAGGGTGTTGATGGTGAAGTCCCGCCGGAAGAGGTCCTGGCGCAGGGCCGAGGTCTGTACTTCGGGCAGGGCCGCCGGGGCGCGATAGAACTCGCTGCGCGCCGTCACGACGTCGACGTGGAAGCCTTCGGCGTCGACCACCACGGCGGTGAGAAAGGCCTGGTGGACCCGCACTCGGCCGCCCACGGCCTTGGCGAGCACCTCCGCGAAGGCGAGGCCGTCCCCCTCCACCACCAGGTCGAGATCGCGGTTCTCCCTCTCCAGCAGCAGGTCGCGCACGAAGCCGCCCACCAGATAGACCGGCACCTCCAGCTCCCGGGAGACGGCTTCGATGGTCTCGATGCGGGAGGTGAGATTCGGTGGCAGCCGCCGGGCCATGAGCTTGCCGACCTTCTCCCGCCGCTCCCGCTGCTGCTCGGCGCGGCGGTCGATCCGCTCCTCGAAATCGGCGAGCTGGCCGTGCAGATGCCGCAGGAGCTGCATGCGGGTGACGAGCCCCAGAGGGCGGCCGGCCGCGGGGTCCCCCACCAGCACGAAGCGTGGATGGCGGCTGAGCATCCGCTCGCGCACCTCGTCGGCCGGAGCGTCGGGGTCCACCCATTCGAGCTCAGCCGACATCACCGTCTCCACCGGCCGCGGCCCCAGACCGTGCTGGAGGGCCGCGTCGAGGATCTGCCGCGAGACGGTGCCCACGACCCGCCCCTCTCGCTCTACGGGCGCGGCGTTGATCCGCCGGGCGTTGAGCCCCGCCTTGGCCTCCTCGACCGTGGTGCCGGCGGGGATCAGGTAGAAGGGGGCGACCATCAGGTCCCGGGCGCGGGCCGCGGGCGGCAGGGCTTGGCGGAGGTATTCCAGCAGCCGCTCCCGGACCTCCAGCAGGGTCGTCTCCTTGAAACGCGCCGAAGCCGCCGTGGCGTGACCGCCGCCGCCGCCCAGCTCCTTCAGGGTCTCGCCCAAGTCGAAGCCCTCCAGTGTGCCACGGGCGATGAGGGTCACCCGGTCCCCCTCGCCGAAGAGGGCGAAGAGAAGGGGCAGCTCGAAGATCTCCAGGCAGCGGGAGACGAGCGGCGCCAGCTCCTCCACGTAGCGCCCCAGCTCCACCTCCACGATCCCCACCCGGTGGCCACGGATGCGGTGCATCTCCAGGCGCTGGGTCATCTGGTGGAGCACGTCGAGCCGCTCCGGATCGAGGGGGCGCGAGACGGAGCCGCGGATGGCGGCGAGGTCCCCGCCCTGCTCCAGCAGCCAGGCTGCGGCCTCAAGGTCGCGGGGGCTGGTGGTGACGTAAGTGAGGGAGCCCGTGTCCTCGTAGATCCCCATCAGCAGGAGGTCCGCCTCCTCCGCGGTGGCGGCGAGGCCGCGCCGGCGCAGCTCCTCCGCCAGCAGTGTCGACGTCGAGCCCGCCAACGGATCGACGATGCCGCCAGCCACGGCGAGGTCGGACGGCGACGCCGGGTGGTGGTCGTAGGCCCAGACCTCGATCCCCGGGTTCGCCGCGAGCCACGACGCCACGACGCCGATGCGGTCCCGCTGGCGGATGTCGCAGAGGATCAGCCGGGTCAGCGCCGCCGGGTCCACGTCCTTCTGGCGCAACTCGGGGATCTCGATTCCTCGCGCCTCGATCATCCGCCGCAGTGAGCCCTCCCGGGAGCCGGGGAAGAACAGCCGCGCCTCGGGATGGAATCGGCGCGCCACGAGCATCGCGGCGAAAGCGTCGAAGTCGGCGCCGACGTGGGTGGAGAGGAGCTCCATGGCTGCGGATTGTAGCGCCGGGTGTGAAGCCGCGGCGACTCGCCGCCGGCGCCCCTTCGGGGCGGGCCCTCACTCCCCCAGCCCCTCTCTCCCAGCCTCCCCCCCCGCCGGCCGGGAGAGAGGGGAGTGGTTAGTCGTTGAACAAGCCAAGAAAGCTTCTTCTTCTTTTTACACTAACTCGACTAACCCCTCCCTCTTCTCCCGGCGGAAGGGGGGGAGGCTGGGAGAAGAGGGCCGGGGTGATGAGGGCTCGCCGGCGCGGCTGGCGATAATGGTTCGATCAGCCCGTCACCCGCCCTGCCGCAGCTCCGCGATCATCCGTGGCGACGTCCCCCGCTCCCACGGCCGGCGGTCGTAGTCGCCCCAGAGGTGGGCCACCTGGAGGCCGGCGGTGCGGGCCCGGTGCTCCAGCTCTTCGCGCGACCAGAGGCGGGCGGGGAACGACGCCCGCTCGACCGTCTCGCCTTGACGGCGGTACTCGAAGAAGGCGGCGCAGAGCCGGGCCCGGGGATCGCAGCGCCAGGTCTCGCGGACCAGCAGGCCGCCGCGGCCGGAGTGCTCCTTGACCAGACCTCCCTCGCCGCCGGCCGCCCGGCGCTGGTCCGGCGAGAACCAGGCCGCATCGAGAAGGAAGCGGCCGCCGGGTGCGAGGTGGCGGGCCGCCGTGGCGAAGGCCCGTTCCCGGTCTTCGTCCCCGGTCAGGTGGACGAACGGATCGTCCACCGCGGCCACGAGATCGAAGCGGACTCGCAGCTCGGTCTCCCTCATATCTCCGACGACGAAGGCGACGTTGGCAGCTCCGGCGAGCCGCTGGCGGGCCACGGCGATCATCTCCGGCGTCAATTCGAGGGCCACGACGCGGGCGGCAACGCGGGCGAAGAAGGCCGTGGCCCGACCCGTTCCAGCCCCCAGCTCCAAAACTCGACAACCTTTGGGATTGGAGGCCGCCCACGACCACAGCCCCTCGTCGCCGCGGTCGGCCAGCTCGAGGTCGTAGAACGGGAGGACGCGATGGTAGTAGGCGCGGACTTCGTTCATCGCACGTGCCGCTCCACAAACTCCGCCATCGCCTGGAGCGCCTGCTCCGGCTGCTCGCGATGCGGCGAATGCCCGCAGTCCGCGAGCGCGACCGCTTCCACCGGTCCGCCGGCCTGGCGTTCGATCGCCTCGACCTGCCGCCAGGTGCCGTACTCGTCGTCCTCGCCCTGGAGGATGAGGATGGGGACCTTGACGGCGGGCAGGTACTCCTCGATGTTCCAGGCGCGGAAGTCGGGATGCAGCCAGACGTCGTTCCACCCCCGGAAGGCGACGTCCACGTTCGCGCCGTGATGCCGCGACAGCCGCTCGCGCAGGTCCGAGGTCCGATAGACCTCTCCGATCTTCGCGATGCTCGCGAGGCCGTGCGGCTCGGTGAAGACGTGCGGCGCCTCCAGGATCAATCCCTTCAGACCGGCTGCGGGCCGGCCTCCGGCGTGGCTTTTTCCAGCATGGATCAGCGCGATCGAGGCGCCGTCGCTGTGACCCACCAGGATGCTCTCGCGAATTTTCATCGTCTCCAGGACTTCGGAAAGAACCTCCGCCTCGTCGTGCATGAAGCGGACCGGCCGCGGCAGGGGCACCGGATCGGATTTCCCATATCCCGCGCGCGAATAGATCAGAGCGCCGCAGCCGGTCCGGCGCGCCAGCCGGTCGGGAAAATCCTTCCACAGGGAGACCGAGCCGAGCCCCTCGTGCAGGAAGACGAGCGTAGGCACCGCCTCCGGCGGCGGACCGGCCCACCGGATCTCCAGGCGAAGGCCGCCCGCCTCGATAAATCCTGACGTCACTCCGCCATGATAGCTGTCGCGGCGAGGGCCCCGCTGACACGCCTCAGCTCTGGAACAGCACCACCAGCTCACGTGCCTCGCGACCGGCCGGCGTGGACCAGGAGACCTCGGTCACGAAGCGGAAGATGCCTTGCGCGTCCGGCCGGATCGCGGCGCGCGGGATCTCCGTGTTCATCCGGACGTGTCCGGAGAAGGCGAAGGGCTTGGCGAAGATCCCGCGCAGTTGGGCCTGGGCATCGGGGAGCGCCCCGCCGTTGCCGTCGGAGGCCGAGATCCGCAACACGACGTTGCTGCGGCGGTCCCTGGCCTGGTCGGAGTCCGCCGCCGCGCAGACGAAGGGGGCCGGAGCCTGATCGAGCAGGACCTGATCCAGGATCTCGAGCACCGGCGGCGCGTCCCAGATCCGGCTGTGGACCGTCGGGATGCCGTTCGTCGGGTAGATGCCTATCGGCAGGAAGAGGGTGCGGGCCTGCGGCCCGTCCAGCCAGGACGCCGAGACGAGAGCGGAGGTGCCGTCCCCCTCTTTCGAGGTCTCGAAGGTGAGGTTGCCCTGGCCGTCCATCACGCAGGCCGTGTCGGTCTCCGCTCCCCAACCGACGACGTTGGTGATCGGCGGCGCCGGCCCGCCGCCCTGGGCCGTGATCTGGATCGTCCTCGCCCCGAGCCGCCGGTCGGCGTCCGCCGCCCGCTCCCGGATGAGCGTGCCGGCAGCACCGGAAGGCGCCCAGCGCAGGTTGACCAGCGGCCCGATCTGTTCGCGATCTGGGCTGACGACGAACAGGCCCAGCGGCTTCCCGCTGCGGCTCACCAGACGGGTCTTGCCCTCCGCCGGATCGGGGGGGAAGAGGTCATAGATGGCCTGGGTGTTGCGAACGATCTTCAGCACGTCGTCGCCCGCGAGCTCCGCGGGCCAGATGCCGATCGACTGTCCTTCGACGACGCTGCGCACCGCGAAGACGTTTCCCGCCCACGTGGCCCCGAACGCGAGAACCCGCTCGATCCCTGCCACAGCCTCCGCCTGCGTTTCGAGCAGACGCCGCAGCACGAGAGAGCCGGTCGAGTGCGCGATCACCACCACCCGGGCGCCGCCGTTCGCCTCCCGCAACTGCCGGATCGCCGCGAGCGCCGCGGCCTGGACCCCGGGGTCGTCCACCGCCTTGCGCCAGTCCCAGCCGACGGCGCGGAAGTTGTCGCCGCTATGGATCGTGTAGCCGTAGCGATTGCTCCGCAGGATGTCGTAGAGCGACTGCGCCTGCTTGGCGATCCCCAGGATGTCGCGGATCGGCTCGCCGGCGACGATGTCCCCGGGCGGATCGTCCGGGCCGCTCAGGAGAGCGACCAGGCTGCGCTTCCTGTCCGGGTGGAGAAGGTCCACGGGGCTCGGGGGGAAGAGGACCCGGCCCGTCGACTGCTGGATGAGCTCGCTGGCTGGATACCCGGGAATGAAGACGACCGGCTTTTTGGGCATGGGACCTCCGGATCAGAAAGAGGGGGGCCTACACAGAAGATTATAACATGCGGCCTTTTTCGCGACGCCTCCTCCCCTGCTAAACTCGGCCCCTCAGGAGACCCTGTCCAAAAGGAGAGCCGGATGAGAAAGCTGCTGTGTGTCGTCGCGGTACCGTTGTGGATTGCGCTGCCGTTCGCGGCTCCGGCCGCTGGCCAGAGCCCCGGCCAGTCTTCGGGTACAACGGTGCTCAAGGCCGCGCGCGTCTTCACCTCCACCTCCGAGCGCCCCCTGGCGCCCGGGATGGTCGTCATCGAAGGGGACCACATCACGCAGGTCGGGCAGAGCCTGGCGGTCCCGCCGGGCGCCCAGGTCATCGATCTCGGCGACGCGACGCTCCTGCCCGGCTTCATCGACGCCCACGTCCACTTGGCGATGGAGATGTCGGACAACTGGTATCGCGACTTCTACCAAGGCGCTCTGCGCTTCCCCGCCGAGCAGGCGCTCTACGCCGCCAAGTACGCCCGCGACACTATCGAGGCCGGTTTCACCACCGTGCGCGACGTGGGCTCGTCCGACTACGTGGCGCTCGGCCTGCGCAACGCCATCAACGCCGGCATCACGGAGGGGCCGCGCATGCTGATCGCGAACCATGGCATCGGCTCGACCGGAGGCCACGCCGACGACGCCCCCTACCCGCCGGAACGGATCAAGCCGGCGGGACCGATCCAGGGGGTCTGCAACGGACCGGCGGAGTGTCGCGCGGCCGTGCGCTTCCAGATCAAATTCGGCGCCGACGTGATCAAGTGCATGCCCTCGGGCGGCGTGCTCTCGCTCTCCGATCCGGTCGACGTTCCCGAGCTGACGCGCGAGGAGATGGACGCCATCGTCTCCGAAGCGCACGCCTGGCACCGCAAAGTCGCCGCCCACTGCCACGGCGACGAGGCCGCCAAGATCGCCATCGCGGCCGGAGTCGACTCGATCGAGCACGGCACCTTTCTTAAGGACGACACCCTGCGGCTGATGAAAGAAAAAGGCGTCTATCTCGTGCCGACGATCTTCGCCGGCGTGTGGGTGGGCGAGAAGGCGGATCGTTTCCCGCCGCCGATTGCGGTCAAGGCGCGGGCGGCGGCGGCGCAGATGCAGGCGATGTTCCAGCGCGCGGTGAAGATCGGCGTCAAGGTGGCGTTCGGCACCGACTCGGCGGTCGAGCCGCACGGCCTCGACGCCCGCGAGTTCGCCCTCATGGTGAAGAACGGCATGACCCCGGCCCAGGCGCTGCTCGCCGCCACCCGAAGCGGTGCCGACCTCTTAGGGCTGGCCGACAAGATCGGCACCCTCGAGCCCGGCAAGCTCGCCGACCTCGTGGCCGTTCCGGGCGACCCGTTGCAGGACATCCGCCAGACCGAAAGGGTCAGTTTCGTGATGAAGGGTGGGCGGGTGATCAAGAATCAGGGTGGAGGGCACTGAACGGAGGCGGAGGACGTGGTAGGGTAGAGGTCGGAGATGAGAGCATGGTTCGAATGACGATCGAAATGCCCGAGGGCGCTCTGGCAGCTCTCCACAAGGACCCGCAGGGGTTCGCCCAAGAGTTGCGGCTCGCGGCAGCCGTCAAGTGGTACGAGCTCAGGCTCGTCTCGCAGGGAAGGGCCGCCGAGATCGCGGGGCTCCCGCGGAGCGAATTCCTGGACGCACTTGGGCGTTTCGGCGTCTCCCCCTTCCAGTACGGGGCCGACGAGCTCCTCGCGGAAGCCGGCCTTGAGTGAGACATGGATCGTCAACGCCTCTCCCATCATCTCCCTGGCGAAGGCCGGCTATCTCGATCTCCTGGACAAACTTGCGGCCCACGCGATCGTTCCGGACGCGGTCGCGTCGGAGGTTCTGGCGGGGTTGCCTTCGGACCCGGCACGGAAGGCTCTGGAGAGCGGCTGGGGCGGCCGTGCCTCTCCCCGAGAGATCCCGGAGAAGGTCCTTGAGTGGGGATTGGGGGCCGGCGAGTCCGCTGTGCTCGCTCTCTCCCTGGAGGAATCAGGGCGCACAGCCGTCCTGGATGACGCCGCCGCCCGCAATTGCGCCCGGGCCCTGGAATTGCCAATCCTCGGGACTCTGGCGGTAGTCCTTCGCGCACGGCAAGCCGGCCTGATCCCTTCTGCGTCTCGCGTGATGGCCGCTCTCCGCGAGGCAGGGCTTCGCCTCGACGATAAGACCCTTCGCTTGGCTCTCGAACGAATTGGAGAGGCGTGGCCTCCGCAGTAGAGGGCCAAACTCTTGAAGGCACAGACACAGACGATGTTCCAGACACCATAAGATCGGCGTCAAAGCGGCCTCCGGCCCAGCCACCTTTTCAGCTCAGATCCGGAACGTGATCGGCCTCGGACCGCAAACTCGTCCAGGCTTGATAGTGTGCATGGGCCCATCCTCAAGCGGCGGCGCCCCAAGGATTTCACCGGCTTCCAGTCGTCACGCCATCTCAACCTCGGCTTCCGGCAGGGGCTCCAAGCCGATGTCTGCCTGCTCCGTCCCGGCCTAGGCGAGCCCCCGAAGGATCCGCCGCAATGATCCTACCGCTTATAGCTCGATGCCAATACTGATCTGCTCAACCATGGCGCCAGGGAGTTGTGTATCTCACTAGGGTCCTGCTGTATAATCGTGGACGCGAAATCGCGGTTGTGGAGCCTGGGCATGCGGCAGTTCCCTTTCGCTGGACGGTTCTCTGACAGCCTCACGGCTGCTGTCGGGGTGTGTGGAGGCCGGCAGGGTGTCGCGCGAAGCGCCCTGCCAGGGATTGAATTTCCTAGGACTGTCCCTGACTCGCCTGCGGTTTTGTTCAACCTGCGACCATCTGCAATCCTCCCAGACCGGTAGAGGATTTCAGATAGTCGCCTAGAGATTCGACCTCAGAGGAAATCCGGAGGGAGCATGAACGACTCTATGCTTGTGAGCGGCCTAAGTCAGACTCTTGAGGCGCATAACATTACCGTTGTAGCTCATCTTGAGCTTCCAGGGCGGCCTGCAAAGCTCGTTCCTCCGCCGGAAGGCCTTGCGCCGATAATCAGAGGTCGGTTGAACACATTATTCCCGCTCGGGATCTACTCTCATCAGGCGGCTGGCATTCAGGCAGCGCTTGACGGAAAGGACATCTGTCTTGCTACACCGACTGCATCTGGGAAGAGCCTTGTCTTCATGGCTTTCGCTGCGCATGCGGTGAAGAGCGATAAGAAGGCCCAAGTGCTCGCTCTCTACCCGGCAAAGGCTCTGATTCAAGATCAACTCGTCAAGTGGAAAGAGTTCCTCGGCAACTTCGGTCTGCAAGTTGCCCACATTGATGGCGGCGTACCTACGGTCGAGCGACCAGGGATCCTCCGCCGGAGCCACGTGGTTCTAATGACCCCAGATGTGGCTCATGCCTGGCTACTGGCAAAAGCGAGTGAGGTGGCAACGAGAGACTTTCTCGACCGACTTAATGTTCTGATCCTCGACGAAGCCCATGTGTATGACGGGGTGTTTGGCACGAACATGGCGTACTTCATGCGTCGCCTTCAAGCTGTCTCGGGGCTCCAGCATATTATCTCCAGCACGGCCACGATTGGGGAACCTGAACACTTCATACGCCAACTGACTGGCCGTGATTCGGTGGTGCTGACTGAAGACGAGGACGGCTCAGCCAACTATGGTAAGACACTTTTGCTCGCAACAGTCAAAAAGGGGAAGTCGTTCGATGCTTATGTGAACCTGATTTCGGCGCTGGCAACCGCCGATACGGGCCGTTTCCTCGCCTTCGCCGATTCACGAAAGATGGTCGAGCAACTCGTTGCCGCCGCTGGCCGCGATTTGTCAACTGCCCAAGGCGAGGGCAGCGAAAAAGCGGACGATGAGCAAGAGGGCGATGAGCCTTCCGAAACTGAGTCTCTCTGCAAGGTGCTGCCGTATCGCGCCGGCTACGAGGAAGACGATCGCCGAGCGATCCAGCATTCCCTTGAGAAGGCGAACTATCTGGAGTAGTCTCGACAAGTGCGTTGGAACTAGGAATCGACATCGGCGATCTCCGTATCGTCGTGTTGCTCGGCATTCCGCCCTCAGTCAAGTCGTTCAAACAACGTTTCGGGCGCGGTGGCAGGAAGAGCCACGGTGTGTGTGTGCTTATCGATGACCTAGGCTTGGTCACGCGACTTCCTAACGGTCTCAAAGAGTTTGTGGACCGAAAACCAGAGCCCTCATGGCTGTACTTGGAAAACCGATACATTCAATTCGCCAATGCGCTATGCGCAGCAGCCGAATTCGAGGGTGTGAGAGCACCCAATGAGAAGCTCGATGCGTTCAGCACGCTTCCGGCCGACTTCGTCAGGTGGCTGCGGAACGAGATCAAGCCTACAGAGACGGTCCCTGCGGACCTTTACCCCCTCAAGCAACAAGCCCAGGCTGGGCCTCACTTCGAGTTCCCGATTAGGAGCGGAGTAGAGAAATCGTTCTCCGTCCGTCACCACAAAGGTCCCCACATGTCACCACTCGGCTCACTGACTTTCTCTCAGTCCCTCAGGGAGGCTTATCCAGGAGCTGTCTACTACTATATGGCCCGTCCATTCCGGGTGCTCCAGTATCGGTTTCGGGACGGGGAGATTCGAGTACAGCGGACGAAGCACTACACGACAGAACCAATCCTTCAGACGAAGGTGTTCCCAAATTTCAAAAGCGGAGTGCTGTCAGCATGCACCTCTAGCGAAGGCTTTTTAGTTGAAGCGTCAGTGCAGGTCAGCGAACGGGTTACCGGGTTCGTAGAGAGGCGTGGCCCAAACAGGATCGTCAACCACTATGGGCCGGGGTCGAAGTACTCACAGAAGGCGTTGAACCGGTTCTTCGAGACGACAGGAATATGCTGGTTCTTTTCGGACCGCGATCTAGAATCGGAGTCTGTGGCCTCTGCTCTGCTCGAAGCTTTTTGCACCCTCTGTAGCGTTCAGGCTCGCGACATCGGCTTTGGTGCCTTCCACTCCAAGGGATCGCCACTCGGTCCAGGAGGCGTGCAAGGCATGTGTATCTACGATGCAACGCACGGAAGCTTGCGTCTAACGCAGCAGCTCTCTGATCGTTTCGTCGAGGTCGTCGATACGACCTTGTTCATCGCCAAGGAACGGGGTGAGGTGGCTCTCCAAGAATCGTTAACCAAGCTTCGGGTGCAAGTAGAAGAGCTCAGCCCTTCCTTGCTAACGGAGGGCGGCGCCGGAGTGCCGAGTGAGACCGACCAGGATTGGGTTACGGTGATCGCGGCGGGAGAGCGCGTTATGCGTCGGGCTTTGGACGGGAGCTCCGAGGAGGTGGAGGTGAAGGGGGCACGTTATACGCCGCATGGGTTGATGTATGAACTTGTATCGAAAGCTTCATCCACTGTCTGGATGGTCCGCCCATCCGAACTAATGCCCATGCATGGAACAACCCAGTTCGTCCGTTTGAACCTCATTACTGGGGAGCAGAATGCGTCCTAGCTTTCAACGTATGACAAATCTACCCTGGCGGTGTCGTGAGGCCGAACAGAACCATGCATTAGACCCGGGTCGGCGGCGCTTCGTTCGGTCGTCGCCTAGGGCGGTAATGGCCGGCATTGGGCGCAATGGGAAGCGGCCTGCCCCGGTAGGAGATCAGGGGTAAGAGCCCGTCCCTCCGCAGACCTTGCGCAGCACCTTTCTTAGACGAAAGGCCTGCCGGCCTCAATCTCGACCGCCGGCACCTCGCCAGGGAGTCAAGCTATGAAAAAAACGTTCAAGCTGTCGAAGCTGACGATCCATCGTGAAACGCTCCGCCGCCTCAGCACGCACGAGCTGCAGCCGGTGGAGGGGGGATTCACCGGCCCCGACTCCCGCTGCACTTCCATGCTCTGCCCCACGAGGCACTCGGTCTGCCCCTGCTGATCGCAGCACCTCCAGGCCTCCCCGGCGCCAGGGCTTCGTCGCTTTGGCGCCGGCATCGCGAACGGCGCGTCCTTGGGGTAGAATACCTTCAGACAATGAGCGCATCGCCGCCTCGCACTGCCCGGCTGACTCTTGGCCGCACCTGCCACTCGAAGCATGGCTCGGGATGCGGGAATGGATCCTGCCGTACGAGGCGGTGCGCCAGGCCGCCGATCCCGACGGCACCCTCCTGGAGTTCCTGCAGAGCACCTATGAGGCCGCCGCGACTCTCGCCGGCTGGAATCGCGCGGCGCTCGAACGCCAGCCGTCTACCCTCCCGGCGGCTCAGGAACACGGGTAGGCATTGCGAACGCAGCCAGCTTGCCCAGCAGGTCGGCGCGTGAGGTCCGGCAGAGGTTTCCCCCGGTGAAGAAGGGATCGGCCGTGACTTCATGCCTCGCATACGGCGGAGGCTGGATCGACATCAGCTCTTCGAGCCCCTCCGCCTCGGTCTCACACAGGATCAACCCTTCCAGCTCGCCCTCGAAGACGTCGATCGAGAAAACCCGGCCACGATCGATGTGGTAGTGACGGATCTTCCTGAGCCGGTCTCCCTCCAGAGCGTCGAGGAGCTCGTACTCGCCCGGCGAGAGGAGAATCCGGCTGATGGTCTGAAAATACGGCGAATCCGACTCAAACTTCTTCGTCAGCTTGATGAGCCGCCGTCCGGTATCCGAGTCCGTCAAGATCCTCAGCCGAAGCCTTCCACGACGAAGATAGTTGTCCTCGAAAGTCTTCGAGTACGGTTCGATCGCGCTCCTCCAATCCTCCTGGGGTGAAACGAGAAACCGCCTCTCGTACTCGACTCGCGTGTATTTCGTCTCTTCGGCATCCATGATCTGGCACCACCTGGCTCCATCGCGAAAAGAATCTGACTCCACGTTACGACAAGCTCGTCGCTCTTCTCAAGCTCGGGATGCAGAAAATCGCGCACCGCGGTGTAGGATCTGGCACGGGAGAGTGGAGTGAGGACCCTGAGGATGCGATAAGCTATGCCGCGAGAGCCTGGAGGAAGCGACTTCATCGGCCATCCGAGATGCGACGTCTTCGTGAAAGCAACGCGTGGAAGCTCTTCGCCGTCCTGCCGAAAGCGGATCGGGCTCTGGCCGGCGTGTGGTGGCTGGCGCTCGTGCTGCGAGGCCTCCTGCCCGCTCTGTTCGGCATCGCCATGGGCGTGCTGGTGGCCGCCGTGCAGCAGGGCACCGGGCTCGCGGCTCCCCTCACCTTCGCCGGGATCGTATTCGTCCTGCTCCAGGTCCTCACCCCGGTCCACCAGGCGGTGAGCGCGAACCTCGGAGACCGCACCGCGGCGTGGCTCTATGACCGCCTGACCGCGGCCTGCGTCCGCCCGCCCGGCATGGGCCATCTCGAAGATCCCAAGCTCACGAACGACCTCACGGTGGCCCGCGATTTCGATCTCGGGATGACCGCACCTCCGCTCTCGATCTCGATGGACTTCATCGCCGGGGGCCTGGTCGAGATGATCGCCGGCCTAGCGTTCACCGCGGTGCTCGCGGGGTATCGCTGGTGGGCGGCTCTCGTCCTCGGCGGCGCGTGGCTCGCGACGCACTGGTTGCTGCGCGAGAGCTCGGTCTGGCACGACCGCAACACCGAGGAGGTGCGGGCGGCGCAACGCGACGCCGAATACGCCTACCGGCTCGCCGTCGATCCGCCCGCCGCGAAGGAGCTCCGCCTGTTCGGCCTCGCCGGCTGGGTGATCGATCGCTTCGTCGACCGCCGCACCCGCCTGCACGAGCTGCAGTACCAGGCGACGCGCCTGCGCGAGAAACCGTTGCTGTGGAGCCTGTTGCTCGTAGTCGGCGCCAACGTCCTCGTGTTCTGGTCGCTCGCCGGCGACGCCTCCGGCGGCCGGATCGCGCTCGGCGCGCTGGTGATCTATGCGCAGAGCGCCGTCGGCGCGTCGATGATCGCGTTCGGCGGGCTCAACTGGGCGCTCGACAGCTCCGCGGCACCGGTGGCCGCGGTGCTGCGCCTCGGGCCCGCCATGGCGGCCGGCGGAGCGCTCCCCTCCGGGACCCGCGAGGCTGCGGGTAAGCCGGCGCGCGAGATCCGCTTCCGCGACGTCACGTTCGCCTACCCTTCCGGCGGCTCCGCCCCGGTGCTCGCGGGCTTCGACCTCGCCATCCCCGCCGGATCGTCCCTCGCCATCGTCGGCCAGAACGGCGCGGGCAAGACCACGCTCGCCAAGCTGCTGTGCCGGCTCTACGACCCGCAAGCCGGAGCGATCGAGATCGATGGAGTCGACCTGCGCGATTTCGATCTCGGCGCGTGGCGGGAACGCATCACCGCCGTCTTCCAGGACTTCATCCGCTTCGAGCTGCCGCTGCGCGACAACGTGGCGCCGCAAAAGGATTTGAAAACCGTTCCGGATGATGCCGTCCTGGCCGCGCTCGCGGAGGCCGGCGCCGAGCATCTCGCAAGCCTCGACACCGTGCTCGCCCGCGGCTACGAGGGAGGCACTGATCTCTCGGGCGGCCAGTGGCAGCGCGTCGCCCTCGCCCGCGCGCTCTGCGCGGTGCGGCTGGGCGCGGGCGTCGTGCTGCTCGACGAGCCCACCGCCCAACTCGACGTGCGCGGCGAGGCCGAGATCTTCGACCGCATCCTCGCCGCCACCCGGCAATGCACGACCATCCTCATCTCGCACCGCTTCTCGACGGTGCGCCACGCCGACCGCATCTGCGTGCTGGAGCACGGCCAGGTGATCGAGCTCGGCACTCACGACGAGCTGATGGCGCTCGGGGGCCGCTACCGGACGATGTTCGATCTCCAGGCCCAGCGTTTCGCGGCGGCGCCGGGCGAAGAGGAGCTCACCGAGGAGGGGCTCACCTATGACGTCCTCTCCTGATCGCTCTCGCGGTGAGCGCCGGGAGGACGGCCTGCCGCCCGCGCTGCCCTCCATGTGGCGGCTGTGCAAGCTGGGCTATCGCCACGAGCCCGGCCTCATGCTCGCGGCGTTCGTGCTGTCGCTGCTGGCGGCGTTGCCGGATGCGTTGATCGCCTGGTGGCTCAAGCTGCTCGGCGAGGGCGTGCTCGGGCACGACGCGAGGATCGTGCGCCTCGCCGCGATCGCGCTCGGCGTCTCCGCCGCGGCCACGTGGTTGCTGCGCACGGTCAGCACCCGCGTGCAGCGCCGCTTCCGCGACAAGGTGACGATCGCGCTCGAAGCCCACGTGGCCCGGCTGCAGGCGTCGGTGGCCACCATCGCTCATCACGAGCGCCCCGACTATCTCGACCGGCTCTCCGTGCTGCGCGATCAGATTTTCGTGCTCGATCACATGTACATGTCAGTTTTTTCCACCTGCGGCTGGCTGCTGCGGCTCGGCGTGACGCTCGCCCTGCTCGTCTCGATCCACCCGGCGCTCGGATTGCTCGCCGTCTTCGCGCTGCCCACCGTGCTCACCTCCACGTGGCGGCCCGCGGTCGAGCGCAGTGCCCAGGAGCGCGGCGCCCAGGCGAGCCGGCTCGCGCGGCATCTCTTCACCCTGGCCACGACCGCCGCGCCCGGCAAGGAAGTGCGCGTTATTGGCAGGGGTGGCATCGGCGGGCGGCTGGCCGAGGAGCGCCGCGAAGCCTGGGAGCGCTGGTACGGGCCCGTTGCTGCTGCCCGCTGGGGCTCGGCCGCGTGGCATACGCTCGCCTGGGCCGTATTCGGCAGCGCCTGGGCTGGCGCGGTGGCCTTCGTTGCGGCGGGCCTGCGCGCCTCCGCGGGCGACGTCCTGCTCGTCCTCGCCGCCGGCGCGCGCCTGTCCGCCTACATCGGCGCCACGGTCGGCGAGATCGGTTTCCTGCGGGGCATCTGGATGGACGGCTCCCGGCGCCTCGCCTGGCTGGAGGATTACGCGGCCTCCCTGGTCGCCGACGCCGACCTCCCTGTGCCGGCGCGGCTCCACGAGGGCATCCGGCTCGAACACGTCTCCTTCGCCTACCCCGGCACCAGCCGTCTCGTGCTGGAGGACGTGACCCTCGAGCTGCCCGTCGGCGCCGTCGTCGCGATCGTCGGAGAAAACGGCGCCGGCAAAACCACCCTCGTCAAGCTGCTCGCCAAGCTCTACGAGCCCACGTCGGGCGCGATCCACGTGGACGGACAGCCGCTGGCGCGCATGCGGGCCGACGCGTGGCGCGAGCGCCTCGCCGGAGCCTTCCAGGACTTCTTCCGCTTCGAGCTCCCCGCGCGCCAGTCGATCGGCGTCGGGGACATTCCCCGGCTCGACGACGAGCCCGCCGTCGTCCGCGCCGTCGAGCGGGCCGGGGCGGACGACGTCGTCGCGCGGTGGCCGGCCGGGCTCGACACGCAGCTCGGCCCGACCTGGCCGGGCGGCGTCGACGTTTCCTTCGGCCAGTGGCAGAAGCTCGCGCTGGCGCGCGGCTTCATGCGCGACCACCCGCTGCTCCTCGTGCTCGACGAGCCCACGGCCGCGCTCGACGCGGAGACCGAGCACGCCCTCTTCGAGCGCTACGCCGCTGCCGCGCACGGGGATGTCGCAGAGACCACCGCTGCGGATGGGCGCATCACGATCCTCGTCTCGCACCGGTTCAGCACCGTCCGCATGGCCGATCTCATCGTCGTGCTCGACGGCGCACGCCTCGTCGAGGTCGGCACGCATGAAGACCTCATGGCGCGAGGCGGAGCGTACGCCGAGCTGTACGGCATCCAGGCCGCGGCGTACCGGTGAGGTGGAGCGGATCGAAGGGTGGGAGAAATCAGCAGAAGCGCCAGCCATCTCACTTCTGCGAATTCATCCCACCCGAATCGACAACGCATGCCGGAACACATCCCGCGGGTCCCACCGCGCCTTGATCCGCTGCAGGCGCGGGTAGTTCTCTTTGTAATACAATGTGTGCCACGGCACGCCTGACGTATTCAGGGACAGGTCCGCGAGATCGGTGTCGGGATGATTGATGAATGAGCCATCGTACGCCTCGCCCGGGACCGGGACGCCCCCGCTCTCCGCAAACAGATCCCGATAGAACGCCCGCACCCAGGTCAGGTTCTTCGCCTCTTCCCGCGGCTCCAGCCAGCCTGTGGTGCATGCGATGTCGAGAATCGAATCGCGTTGGGCGGCGGCGGTCGCATCGCGAGCGACGGTATTGATGCGCCCGCCATAGGTTGCGAGTCCCAGCATCCCGCCCATGACGTCGTGGTCGGTGCGGGTCAGGTGATCGTACGCGACGCCAATTTGGGCGTCCGTGAACCGTTTCTTGAGCAACGCGTCCTTCACCTTGGCACTCACCCCGCCCGGAGGCGCGGCGAACAGATCGGGTAACGGGTTCAGGGCGAACTCGAGCCAGGACATCCGGGCGAGCTCCCGGCCGTGCGGTGCGATGCCCCCTTCGCTCAGCGCCGCCAGATGGTCATCCACCTGCTGCTCGGCGCCGACGCCGGCCGTGCTCACACCGCGGACGATGATCTTTCCGAACTGCTTGCGGTGAATCTCCAACAGGGTCCACAGAGAGGCGTTCGGAGAATCGGCGTTGCTGTTTCGCTCGCACCAGACACCGTGGTTCCTGAGGAGTCGCAGGAAGGCCGGCTCGTCGACGTCGCTCCAGTCCCATTCCGCCTTGAAGGTCGTGATCGACTCCGGCGCGCGGGGCAACAGCCTGGCGGGATCCTCGCCGGATGCGTCAGGCGATCGGAACCAGTACCGGGTGACGACGCCGAAGTTGCCACCGCCCCCGCCAGTATGCGCCCACCAGAGGTCGCGATGCGGGTCGGATTTCTCCCGGGTCGCCACCACACGGCTCGCCTGTCCGCTCTCGTCCACGGTGACCACCTCGAGGGCATAGAGATAATCCGCTGCGAGACCGAGCTGGCGGCAGAGGAAGCCAAAGGCGCCGCCGACCACGTGTCCGCCCATGCCGATATTTGGATGCTCGCCGAGCGGTATCACCACTCCCCACGTCTCGAACAGCGCCCGGAACGTCTCGCCCACCGTCGCGCCGCACTCCACGGCCACGGCGCGCCGGTCCGCGTCGTAGTACACGCGCTTCATGGGCGAGACATCGAGGATCACCCGCACCTCGGGATTCGATACGAATCCCTCAAGGCAGTGCCCGCCACTCGTCACGGCGAGACGCCGTCCTTCCCTCACCGCCTCCTCCACGGCCGATACCACCTGATCGGTCGAGCTGACCAGCCGGACGTAGTCTGGACTCGCGCTGAACCGCTTATTGAAACGCTTCTCGACCACCGCGAGATACCGCGGATCGTCGGGGCCGATTCTGACGGATTCGTTCCGTGTGCCGCCGGTCGTTTCTCGTGTCGCCATCGTCTCCTCTGCGCAATGCGAACTGGGTGGCTGTCCTCGGTCCGGTTAGCCTCCCTCCCTCTCTTTAGAGGACGGCCCTCCATCATACTGTTTAAAGTAACCCATAGCCAACCTGTAGCCATGAAACTCCATGAAATCCGAGAACATTGTCTTCTTCTCACTGATTATAGCCGCATAGGGTTGAAAGACCATCTCCACGTCTCTGCGCGCGATCAATCCAGCCTCAATATAGAGTTCGATCCGATCAACAAAATAAAAGAACCAGTCAAAGCAATCTCGCACAAAGATCTCGGTGTCCGTGGCGCAGGAGCATTGCTCCCGAGATAGCGCCGTGCAAATATCATCCCATGAAATGCTGGCACGAGAAGCATCCGGCAATTCATAGCCGTGACGCCCCCCTCGCCAATCAAGCATTAGAACCGCGTTGGCAGCAAAAGTATTCTTATGAATATCTGTAAGAAGCTCCTTGGCAGCATTTGCTTGTTTCCAGCGAAACTCAATTTTTCTTTGCTCCCGGTTAAGGCGGATCTCATTTATCGCCTTGAACGCTGCAATTCCACCGCCAGTGATCGCCACTGCGCCGCCAATAAGTTGTAAAACCTCTTTCAAACCGTCCAGCATGTTTGGCTACCCCAAATCGAGCTCTTGTGCCACGCTACCGCCCAACGCCAGAACGACCTGGAGTTGAGCGCGGCGTCAGCCGTCCGCTCGAACGATCGGGTTAGGCGATCCGTCACGATAGGCCCACGTGTGCTCTGCCTTTGAAGACGACGGACGCCTTCACTTGCAGACCACTACGAGATTGAAGCCCCCATGGCCATCATCAGCGAGGTGAGATGTCGGCCATGAGCGGCTAGGCTGCTGCCAGGAGGAACCATTGACAACAAACTTGAACTGGGAGCCGCAAGTCACATCGCTCCGATCGGCTTTCAGCTGCCAGTGCCCATCGTGATCCTCATCTGAAGCGCTCCAGCGAGGCGATTGTGCGCTCCATCTGTTGAAAGAACCAGCTACGGCGACGCTTGTTACAGGTCCCCGAAAGCCATAGGCAGATGGACTATAGGAAAATATGACTGTCCGTCCAGAAATGGCATAACCTGGGTCGAAGGCGGCAGGAGTTGCCGTTTCAACTGATGTCGAAGGTTTAGACGATGCTGTGGCGCAACGGAGAATCGCTTGCGGGTCAAGAGCAGTGTAGATCTCCTGCTCGCCTTGGTCGGAAAGCGTAAGTGTTTCTAGCTTCCATTCTCCGTCGTCAGGGTCAAGTTGGGCTGTTGCCTTGCCCTTAAAGACTGTCGAGGGAGGCTGCAGCCCTGGCTGGATGCTGTCGAGGGTATAGGAGAATGTAACGGCGAAGACGTCGCGTTCTCCTGTTCCCAGCGGATTCGCCTTGTAGTGGTTCCGGTAGTCGATGGACTTGAGCTTCCTCCTAGCGACCGGCACGCTCCCATGCGCCCCGAGGCTCTGAAATTCAGGAGTCGCGATCGCGTACTCGAAAGTAATGCCCTCATGGGTGGTGACGCTGTCCAAAGCGATCCAGTGGAGCTGGCAGTAGAGCTGAATCGCCTTGTCGTTGCGGTCGATCCGACCCGAGGGTGCTATCGGGGACATCCCGAGAGAATTGGGGCGAGCTCGCCGGAATGCCTCCAGGATGCGCGGATCGGTGACGAGGGGCGCTGGTACCGAAATCGATTGGGCAAAGCGGCTGTCCGCGAAAACGGCTTTCTCCACCGGTTTTGGGAGTGGTTGTGCGTGAAGATCGTGCGTAACAGCAAACCCTGCAAGTGGAATCAGGAGCAGAAGCTCCCGCAGGCAAGCGTGATCGGTCGTCGACGCTGGGTAGATTGCAGACGGATACCACATAGTCATGGCTACTCCTTGGTCCGTGTAATTGGTATCCTCACCGCGGCGGAAGTACGCAAATCTTTCGGGACTGCCTAACCTTTAGCGTCTATCTGAAGTCCTCCCTGCGAAGTCCGCCGAAATCCTTCACCGGTCCCGGGAGGATTTCAGATAGACACAGGTTGAACGAAGCCGCCGGGGGAGTCCGGGACGGTCCTATGGAGATTTAATCCCTGGCAGGCGCTTCGCGAGACGCCCTGCCGCCCTCTACCTGACAGCCGCCGTGACGCTGTCAGAGGACCGTCCAGCGAAGGGATCTGCCGCATGCCCAGGCTCCGCAGCCGCGATTTCATGTCGAGGATTATACAGCAGGATCCTGGTGGGATACACAACTCCCTGCCTCCACGGCTGAGTAGCGAAATATTGGCTTTGAGCTATGAACTGAAGCATATCGCGGCGGAGCCCTCGGGCTCAGGCCGGCGTCACTTCACCGACCCGACGCAGGGCCTTCTGACCGCAGACCGCCAGTTCAGACTTGGCGCCCTGAACGGTCGGCTCACGGCCAACGGAGATGGACCCGCGCGCGGGGATCACGTTTGCGCTGTGCCAGCCGGCCAACGACCAAGGCCCCTACCAAAGGAGAGCTCTGATGCGCGTGCTGCATCCCGTACATCTTCGCCGCCTACTGCCCGACAGTTCTGCCATCGCCACACCATGCGCCAATCCCACTGGGCATGCTGGGAGACACACTAGCGCCCGCAACAGCCGACAACCGCGAGCTCTGGGTTCGGGATGCGGAACGCCTCAACGACACGTTCGGCACCGCGCTCAACGCCCATCGGGCATCGATCGGCCTGGCCCCGGTCAGTAACGTGCGCAGCCACATCTTCACCGACCGGCCCTGGCTGGCCGCCGACCCGACGTTGGCGCCCTGGCCCGATCCCGCGGACCAGGCCGTGCTTCAGACCGGCGCCTGGATCCTGCCGGATGAGCATCCACTGTTCCCCGAGTTGGAGGCGTTCAAGGCGAGCGAACCGCCCGTCTACTTCGGCTTCGGCAGCATCCGCGCGCCACAGGACCTCAGCCGGGTGATGATCCAATCGGCCCGCGCGCTCGGGCGCCGTGCGATCGTGTCCCGCGGGTGGGCCGACCTGTCACTAGTGGACGACGAACCCGACTGCCTGGCGATCGGCGAGGTCAACCAGCAGGCGCTGTTCGGGCGCGTCGCAGCAGCCGTCCACCACGGCGGCGCGGGTACTACAACCGCAGCCGCGCTAGCCGATGCACCCCAGGTCGTCATCCCCCAGATGTACGACCAGCCCTACTGGCCCAACGCATCCACCACCTCGGCATCGGAACCGCACATGCGCCCGTCACACCGACCACCGACTCGCTTACGAACGCTCTCGAGCGTACCCTCCACCCCGATGTGGCCGCCCGGGCTCGATCCATCGCCACAGCGGTGCGCAGGGACGGCGCACACGTGTCCGCCCAGCGCTTGATGACCGCCGCCCCCCAGAGCTCATTTTGAAGCGGATTCCAAAGCCGGCGAGCGTCCATCACCAATTGCCAGAGCCTCAACCTCGACCTGAAACTCCGGCCGAGCCAAGGCCTCGACCCCGATGAGAGAGCATGCCGGAAGGGGTCGCCCCCCGAAATAGCGTTCTAGGGTCTCCCTGATGACGCCAGCTTTCTCGTAGCTGTATCCAACGACGTAAATCGTAAGCCTCACCACCTCGGCCACCGAACAACTCGCTGCGGACAGCGCTACGACGAGGTTCTTGAACGCCCCGTCGAGCTGGGCCGCGAAACTGCCGTCACCCGAAACAGCCTGACTCCTATCGACTCCCACCTGCCCCGATACAGCGATGACGCGAAGCGGCGCCCCCTCAGCAATCACTACTTGCGAGAAGAGCGAGCTCCAATCCGGCAGCTCGGGCGGGTTGAGGTGAGTCAACTTCATCGTTGAATCGAACGGCTATGGCTTGAGGCGCCTATCCTTTAAGCGTCTATCCGAGATCCTCCCCAAGAAATCGTCCCGGAGTCCTCAAACGGGTCCCGGGTCCCGGGAGGATTTCGGATAGACGCAGGTTGAACGAAGCCGCGGGCGAGTCCGAGGTGGTCCTATGGGGATTCAAGCCCTGGCAAGGGCTTCGCGCGATTCCCTGCCGACCTCCACACCACCCCCGACAGCCGCCGTGACGCTGTCAGAGAACCGTCCAGCGAAGAGACCTGCCGCCTGCCCAGGCTCCGCAACCGCGATTTCACGTCGTCGATTATAACAGCAAGACTCTGGTGGGATACACAACTCCCCAGCCCAGCCCAGGAAGAGCCTGGCACCGGCTCCGCTCCGCACCAGCTCTGCTCCGAGCTCCAGCAGTGACAGCCGGTCGGCGCCGACTCAGTCCGGCTCAGCCCAGGTGAGTTTCTCTTCCTGCATTAAAAGCCCGGACCAAACCCCTGCACATCCACTCGTTACCTGGATAGACCACGAGAGAAAATAGTTGTAAGACGCGAGCGAGTTTTTCCGTGATCTTCAAGATGACACTGGCACTTCACTCCGCACTTCACTCCGCACTTCACTCCAGCACTTCACTCCACTCTAACCCCTTTCCAGCTCTTCGAGTCGGAAGGACACCCGCCTCAGCTAACCGCTTTCTTCACGAGCGTGCCGATCCTTGCCTCTTCGGCGGCGGTCAACTCCTTCAACGCGAAGGCGGTCGGCCACATGGCGCCTTCGTCGAGGTTCGCCTTGTCGCTGAAGCCGAACGTCGCATACCTCGTTTTGAATTTCTGCGCGCTTTGGAAGAAGCAAACGACATTGCCGTCCTTGGCGTACGCGGGCATCCCGTACCAGGTTCTCGGCGAGAGGGCTGGCGCGCTGGCTTTGATGATGGCATGGAGCCGCTCGGCCATGGCGCGATCCGGTTCCGGCATCTCGGCGATCTTCGCGAGCACGTCGTTTTCCCCGTCCGCCTTGCCCGCGCGCGGGCCGCGGCGCGTGGCCGCCTTCAGCTCTTGGGCGCGCTCCCTCATCGCGGCTCGTTCCTCGTCCGTGAATTCCTTGGACGCCTTGGCGGTGGTGCTCTTGCCCGACTTCTGCTTGCCCGTCTTTGGGTTCATAGAAACCTCCTCATACTGACTTGGGTTGGAAATCTCGCGCAGTTCGAGTAAGGACCGGGCTATCTTAACGTGCGCCGCCTAACGTTTCTGCTGCTCAGCGTCGCATACGACTCCCGAGCATCTACGGCGAAATCATACCGATCGTCTGCAGCCATGTTTCTACCAACCGAGGCCATGCCGTAATCGGAAGCTTCGTTCGCCGCAGTCCGAAGGCGTGCCCCCCTTCGGCGTACAGATGCAATTCCGCCGGCACGCCAGCGTTCTTCAGCTCATCGTAGTAAATCAGGGAATTGCTCACGCCGTCCACATTGTCATTCTGGGCATGCAGCAAGAACGTCGGTGGCGTGTTACGGGTGATGTGAATATCCGAATTCAGCGCAGATTTGCCGTAGTCAAACAGATGTCCGGGATACAGCGCCACCGCGAAATCCGGACGACAGCTTTCCTGGTCCGCGGCATCCACCGCCGGATACACACGGCGGTCGAAATGCGTGCTCACTGCGGCGGCCAGGTGCCCGCCCGCTGAAAACCCGAGCACTCCGATCTTGTGTGGATCGATGTGCCACTCCGACGCGTGAAAGCGGACGAGCCCGATCGTCCTCTGCGCGTCTTCGAGCGGCATGGATGATCTCGTATTGCGGTCACAACCGCATAGCTGGTCCCAAGACGGCCCGGCATTCGGCACGCGGTACTTCAGCAGCACGCAGGTGATTCCATTGGATGTCAGCCAGTCACACACCTCCGTGCCTTCGAGGTCGATGGCCAGAATCTGATACCCGCCGCCGGGAAACACGACGACCGCGGCGCCGGTGTTCTTCCCCTTTGGCGAATAGACGGTCAACGTGGGTCGCGAGACGTTGCTGATATAGGTCCAAGGCCTGCCGGCGACTAGGTGGTCGTTCACCCTTGTCGTAACGACCTCCGCCCCTGAGGATTGCTGCGCATGAGGTGGCACTCGAGTCCATAGCGGCACTTGCGTGTGTCCTGGCGACGGCTGCCAGACAGGCGCCTGCGCGCTGAGACCGCACGATGCAAACACGAGACAGAACGCAACGACGGATGGCTTCATACAAATCCGACCATTCCCTTCCAAGAGAGTTCTCGAGATCAGCAGGGTTTGTTATCTCCGTCGAAGGGCGTCGGCCATTCCCGGATGCCCATGGCCGCCTAAACGCTTGGGGCGGCGCCGTCAGGCGTCCGTTGCAGGCCAGGATTGGCCGCCCCGAGCCCCTCTTCCGGAGCGCTCCGGAACGTCTCGCCAACGCTTCCCGGCGTGGAGGGAGCGTTCTGTCGTCGGTCTTCGTCGTTCCGCAACGCTACGCAGCCGTGGCAGAGCGTCATTTCTCCGGTCCGGGAGGCGTGAAGAGCTTGCGGTAGACCGTCGGGCGCCTGCCCACGCTGAAACCTACCACGTCGAGTGTCCCGTTGAAGGTCAGCTCCTGAAGGACGCGGTGCAGAGAGGCGCGGTGAGGCACGTGCCCGATCGCGCGGCACACGTCGTTCTTGTCGAACTCCTGCGGCACCTGATCCAACGCCGCCAGGACCTCCTCATAGAGCGTCCCGGCCTCCCTGCGGACTCTGGAGCTCCGGGCCGGTGCGACCGGAGGAGATGACGTCTCGGGAACGGGGGGAGCGGCGACCCCCTCCGGGCTCTCTGGCTCGCCGCCGTAGGACGCCCAGAGCGTCTCCAGGGCCCGGACTTCGGCCCGATGGGCGGCCTCCAGCAGCTCGATTCCGGCGCGCAGCCGTTCGTCCAGCTCGCGTTTGCGTTGCAGGAGCTCGTTCTGTCTCATGCGGACATTGAAACGCAAACGGGGTCTGTGGGCAAGGGGTGCTGTCGGAGCCCCTGATTCCGGCTCCGGCGTGTGGCAACCGCAACCATTGGTGCCAGGAAAGCTATTCCATGGAGAAACGGAATTCCACCCCCCGCCATGAGGGGTAAAGCCGAAGCACCGGAACGCCAAGTCGCGGTCTGACGGAGTTTGGACCGGGAACGCGCATTCGAGGAGTAAGGGCTTCACGCGCCTTTTTGTGGTGACCGTCGTCTGGACGCAGTCCGTTCGAATTGGAGGGATTTCTTATGTTGAGATGCCGCTGGACGGCTTGGGTTGGGTTGGGGCTTTTCTGCGCGCTGTCTTCTCAAACGCTGGGGCAGACGCTCTCTTTCCTGGATACGAGCGGAGCCCTCACTTCCATCTACGCGGAGCGCACGCGCGCCTATGTGCAGGTCACGGACCCGGCGGCGAACGTGTCGCCGGGTAAGGATACAGTCCAGGTGCGGCTTTCCACGACGCTCGGCGGCGACGTGGAGTTGGTGACGCTGACCGAGACTGGAACGTCGACCGGGATCTTCCGCGGTGACATCGCTCTCGCCCAGAAGGGCGCCGTGTCGCAGCCGGGCGTCCTCGAGACGGACACGCTCCGGGTGCCGCCCTACGGCCGCGATACGATCAGCGCCGATTACGACAACGGCGCCGCGACCGCCACGGCCTCTCTCGTGGGATCGATCACGCGGTTCCTGGACGTCTACGGCCGCCCGGCCACACGCTTCGCCATCGGCGAGACGATCTTCATCCGCGTGGTGGCGCCGCTGAGGAACGATCCCAACCTTTGGGAAGATTTTCCGATTCAGGTCGTGGCAGGCAGCGATCAGGAATCGGTCGATCTCCGGGAGACCGGCGTGAACACGGGGATCTTCGAGGGCTCCGTCCCCACCACGGGGAAGCCGCCGGTCCTGCCGGACAACGTTCTGGAGACGGCGCCGGGCCAGACAGCTCAGGCGACGGTTTCGGATCCCGACGTCCCCACCTCCTCGCAGGCCGCCGCCGCCATGGCGGCGAGCAGTGTGGAGCTCATTGACGCGCAGGGAAACCCGGTCACTTTCTATCTCGAATCGACCCGGGCGTACGTGCGCGTCCGGAACGCCGCCGCGGATCTCAATCCGTCGGCCCGGGATACGGCGACGGTGCAGATGACGGCCGATCTCTCCGGCGATCAGGAGACGGTCACACTTCAGGAGACGGGGACGAGCACCGGGATCTTCGAGGGCTCGATCCCGCTCCGGCACGGTCAGAGCGGCCTGGGCAGCGGCACACTGGAGACCATCGTGAGCAGCGGCGCACCCTACCGCTTCGACACCGTTCGCGCCGCCTACGCCGACGGCGCCGGAGGCTCGACGGACGCGGTGGATACGATCGGATCTCTCACTTTCTTCCTCGACGGCTATGGAAACGAGGTGACCTCCTACGCCGCGGGCGCGCGGGTTTATCTCCGGGTGGAGGATCACAACCGCAACGATCCCGCGGTGCTCGACACGGTGACCGCGACGGTGCAGTCGCCGGGCTCGGGGGACGCCGAGGGGGTTTCGCTGGTGGAGACCGGGAGGAACACGGGGATTTTCGAGGGATCGATTCCCACCGGGACGAGCCCCTCGGGATCGGGGAATGGCGTCCTCACCGTACAGCCGGGCCAGACGATCCTCGCCCAGCACGTGGACACCAGCGCCGTTTTGGCCTCGGGCGCGCAGGCGGCGATCCAATCCTTTGACATCCGTTTCATCGAGGCCACGGGCGAGCCGACCCTGGAGCTGGTGGAGGACGGCACGGCGCGGGTGCGGGTGACCGGACCGGCGGCCAACGCCAATCCCAACCTGGCGGAGACGGTGACCGTTCATCTCCAGACCGTCTACAGCCAGGACCAGGAGGATCTGACGCTGACCGAGACGGGGCCGAACACCGGCGTATTCGAGGGCTCGATCCGCCTCAACTACGCTCCCAACGGCACCCCTTACAACGGCATGCTGGACACCGCGAACAACGGCTCGCCGCCCGTTCAACTGGATAAGGTCACGGCGACGTTCGCCGATGCCAGCGTCACGGCGCGCATAGTCGGCTCGCGGGTCTGGTTCGTCGACGGCTACGGGCGGATCGCGACGAGCTTCCCCGTGGGCGGCAACGTGGGAGTGCGGCTCGAAAAGCCGGCCCTGAACAATCCCGGGATTTGGGATCAGATCAACAGCTTCGAGATCGACGTGCGGGACGGCAATTTCACGCATTTCTATTACCTGAACCTCAATGAGACCGGACCGGACACAGGGATTTTCGAGGGGACGATCCCCAGCTCGGCGGTCGACAGCGGCCTCTACGTGATCCGCGGCGCTCCGGGCCTGACGATGCAGGCGATCAGTTGGGGTGCCTTCTCGTCGAACATTGCCACGGCGAGCGCCGTCTTCACCGGCGGCCAGGTGCTCTTCGTCGACGCCCAGGGTCAGCCGGCGAGCGTCTACATGGAAGGGACGCGGGCTTACGTGCGGGTGATCGATCATCAGAGAGCGGGAACCGTGGCGGTGCAGGTGACGGATGAGCTTCTGGGGGATCAGGAGACCGTGTCGCTCCAGGAGACGAGCGCGGGATCGGGGATCTTCCTGGGCTCGATCGACCTCAGCGCCCGGGATTACGCTTTGCCGGGCAACGGCAGGCTGGAGACCGGCGAGCAGACCAGCCCGGTCCATTCGTTCGACACGCTCCACGCGAGCTACACGGATTCGGCCGGCGGCGCGAGCTCCGCGACCGCCACGACGCTCGGTTACCGCGTCTGGTTCCTCGACGCCTACGGCAACGTGGTGAGCTCTTATCCTCAGGGGGCGCGGGCGTACGTGCGGATCGAATGGCACGATTTTATCGATCCGAACGCCGTCGACAGTCTGTCCGTCCGCTTGCAGTCCGCCGCGGGTGATCTGGAGTTCATCCAGGCGACGGAGACCGGCAGGAACACGGGGATCTTCGAGGGCTCGATCCCGCTGGACAGCTCTGGAGCAGTGAGCGGCGGGGACGGACGGCTGCAAGCCCTGCCCGGAACCTGGATCAGCGCCGACCGTAACAGCCTCGCGCCCATGCCGGTGTATGCACGGATCGACGCCGCCAGCATCCAGCTCATCGACGACGCCGGCCGCCCGACGGCCGAGGTTCTGCAGTCCAGCACCGCGCGGGTGCGGGTGGTCTCGCCGGCGGACAATCACAGCTCCACGGCCGCGGAAATCGTGATCATTCAGGTGAGCAGTCGCTACAAGCTCGACGTCGAAAACGTGACGCTCACCGAGACCGGCCTGGACACCGGGATCTTCGAGGGCTCGATTCCGCTGGTTTACACACAGAGCAACGCGATCCATGGCAACGGAGTGCTCGAGACACAGGACAGCGGCGACGTCCCCCAGCCGAAACCGGAGGAGGTCAAGGCGATCTTCGGCGCCTACTCGGCCACCGCGCAGGTCATCGGCTCGCGGATCGTCTTCATCGACGACTTCGGGCGGGAGACCACCACTTTCCCGGTCGGCGCCAACGTCGGCGTGCGGCTGATCGAACCGGCATCGAACAATCCGGGGTCGTTCGACACGGTCTACAACGTGCAGATCGGCGTTCAGTACGGTTTTGGGACGAGCTATTGGCAACTGAACCTGGACGAGACGGGACGGGATACGGGAGTTTTCGAGGGACGGCTGCCGAGCTCGCCAAACAGCTCCAGCCAAAACGTAATCCTCGGGGCCCCGGGCCGGATCCTCAAGGTGAATCACTTGAATCCCTACTCGCCTCTGACAGCCATGGCGCAGGCGACGTTCTCCGGCGGCCGGGTGCTCTTCGTGGACGCCCAGGGCCAGCCGGCGAGTGTTTATCTGGAAGGGACGCGGGCGTACCTGCGGGTGGAGGATCACCTGGCGGCCGGTCCGCGCAGCGTGCAGGTGACGGATGAGCTCTCGGGGGACCAGGAGACCGTGACGCTCCGGGAGACGAGCGCGGGATCGGGGATCTTCCTGGGCTCGATCGGCCTCAGCTTCCGGGATACCGGTCCGCTGCCGGGCAACGGCGTGCTCGAAACCGGCGAGAGCTTCGGCCCGCCGTTCCAATACGAGACGATCCACGCGAGCTATACCGATTCGACGAGCGCCTCCTCCACGGCCACCGCCACGACGCTCGGCTACCGCGTCTGGTTCCTCGACGCCTACGGCAACCTGGTGAGCTCTTATCCTCAGGGGACGCGGGCGTACGTGCGAATCGAATGGCACAACTTTATCGATCCGAACGTCGTCGACAGCCTGACCCTTCGCATGCAGTCCGCCACGGGTGACACCGAGTACCTCCAGGTGATGGAAACCGGCAGGGACACGGGGATCTTCGAGGGCTCGATCCCGCTGGACAGTTCCGGAGCCGCGAGCGCCGGGGACGGACGGCTGCAAGCCCCGCCCGGAACCTGGATCAGTGCCGACCGTAACGGCATCACTCCGCCCATGCCGGTATATGCCGGGATCGACGGCGCCAGCGTCCAGCTCATTGACGACGCCGGCCGCCCGACAGCCGAGGTCCTGCAGTCCAGCACCGCGCGGGTGCGGGTGGTCTCGCCGGCTGACAACCACAGCTCCACGGCCGTGGAGACGGTGATCGTTCAGGTGAGCAGCCGCTACAAGCTCGACGTCGAGACCGTGACGCTCACCGAGACCGGTCCGGACACCGGGGTCTTCGAAGGCTCGATCCCGCTGGTCTACACGCAGAGCAATGCGATCCATGGCAACGGGGTGCTCGAGACGCAGGACAGCGGCGACATCCCCCAGCCGAAACCGGAGGAGGTCAAGGCGATCTTCGACGTCTACTCGGCCACCGCGCAGGTCATCGGCTCGCGGATCATCTTCATCGACGACTTCGGGCGGGAGACCACCACTTTCCCGGTCGGCGCCAACGTCGGCGTGCGGCTGATCGAGCCGGCCTCGAACAATCCGGGGTCGTTCGACACGGTTTACAACATGGAGATCGGCGTTACGTACGACGCGGGTCTGAACAGTACTGGAACGACCTTCCGCTACCTGAGCCTGTACGAGACAGGACTGGATACAGGAGTGTTCGAGGGGCGGCTTCCGAGCTCGCCGAACAGCTCCAGCCAGAACGTGATTCCCGCGGCCCCGGGCCGGATCCTCACGGCCACTCACGCCAATCCCTACTCGCCGCTGACAGCAACGGCGCAGGCGACGTTCACCGGCGGCCGGGTGACTTTCGTGGACGCCCAGGGCCAGCCGGCGAGCGTTTATCTGGAAGGGACGCGGGCGTACCTGCGGGTGGAGGATCACCTGTCGGCCGGTCCGCGAAACGTGCAGGTCACAACGGAGCTCTCGGGAGATCAGGAGACCGTGACGCTCCAGGAGACGAGCGCGGGATCGGGGATCTTCCTGGGCTCGATCGACCTCAGCCTTTCGAATGTCGCTTCGCCGGGCAACGGCAGGCTCGAAACCGGCGAGAATCCCGGTCCGCCGTTCCAGTATGAGACGATCCATGCGCGCTACACCGACTCGACGAGCGCCTCCTCCACGGCCACGGCCACGACGCTCGGCTATCGCGTCTGGTTCCTCGACGCCGCGGGCGCGGTGGTGAATTCCTACGTCGAGGGCTCTCATGCCTACGTGCGGCTGGAGGATCACAATTACAACGATCCCAACCGGATCGACATACTCTACGTGGAGTTGGATTCCTCTTTGGGCGACCAGGAATTCCTACGGGTGACCGAGACGGGCGTCGCCACCGGGATCTATGAAGGATCGATCCCGCTGGGCCGCGGCGCCGTCGCCGTGGGCGACGGCCGCCTGCAAGCCCCGGCCGGCGGAGAGATCACCGCCGACCGCCAAGGCGCCTGGTTCCCCGCGCCCGTTCACGCCGGCATCGACGCCGCTCCGCCCAACCGGCCGCCGGTGGCGAACGATGACACGGCCACGCTGGACGAGGACGGCTCCGTCGACGTGCCGGTCCTCGCGAACGACAGCGATCCGGACGGTGATACGCTGTCGGTGACAGCGGTCACCCAGGGCGTCCACGGCGCGGTCACGATCAATCCTGATAAGACGGTGAAGTACACACCGGCCGCAAATTACAACGGTTCCGATTCGTTCACGTACACCGTCTCGGACGGCAACGGTGGAACTGCGACCGGGACGGTGACGATCACGGTGACGTCCGTGAATGACGCTCCGGTGGCGAACGTTGATTCTGCGACGGTGGCTGAAGACGGCTCCGTCGACGTGCCTGTCCTCGCGAACGACAGCGATCCGGACGGCGATACCCTGTCCGTGGAATCGATCACCCAGCCCTCGCACGGCGCGGCCACGATCAATCCCGACAAGACCGTGAAGTACACGCCGGCTGCCAACTACAACGGATCTGATTCGTTCACCTACACCGTCTCAGACGGCAACGGCGGGACGGCGACGGGGACGGTGACCGTGACGATCACCGCCGTCAATGACGCACCAGCGGCAAATGCTGACTCCGCGACGGTGGCTGAGGACGGCACGGTCAACGTGGCGGTACTCGGGAACGACACGGACGCGGACGGCGATACGCTGTCGGTGACAGCGGTCACCCAGGGCGCTCACGGCGCGGTCGCGATCAATCCCGATAAGACTGTGAAGTACACGCCAGCTGCCAACTACAACGGTTCGGATTCGTTCACGTACACCGTCTCGGACGGCAACGGCGGGACGGCGACGGGGACGGTGACGATCACGGTAACGTCCGTGAATGACGCTCCAGTGGCGAACGCCGATTCCGCGACAGTGGCTGAAGACGGCGCCGTCAACGTGGCGGTGCTCGGGAACGACACGGATGCGGACGGCGATACGCTGTCGGTGACAGCGGTCACCCAGGGCGCTCACGGCGCGGTCGCGATCAATCCAGATAAGACGGTGAAGTACACGCCGGCTGCCAACTACAACGGTTCCGATTCGTTCACCTACACGATCTCGGACGGCAACGGTGGGACGGCAACGGGGACGGTGACTGTGACGATCACCGCCGTCAATGACGCACCAGTGGCAAACGCCGATTCCGCGACGGTGGCTGAGGACGGCACCGTCGACGTGGCGGTGCTCGGGAACGACACGGACGCGGACGGCGATACGCTGTCGGTGACTGCGGTCATCCAGGGCGCTCACGGCACGGTCGCGATCAACCCCGACAAGACGGTGAAGTACACGCCAGCCGCCAACTACAACGGTTCTGATTCGTTCACCTACACCGTCTCCGACGGCAACGGTGGGACGGCGACGGGGACGGTGACGATCACGGTAACGTCCGTGAATGACGCTCCAGTGGCGAACGCTGATTCTGCGACGGTGGCTGAGGACGGCACCGTCAACGTAGCGGTGCTCGGGAACGACACGGACGCGGACGGCGACACCCTCTCTGTGGCTTCGGTCATTCAAAGCGCCCACGGCACGGTCGCGATCAATCCCGATAAGACCGTGAAGTACACACCGGCAGCCAACTACAACGGTTCGGATTCGTTCACGTACACCGTCTCGGACGGCAACGGCGGGACGGCGACGGGGACGGTTACGATCACGGTTACTCCGGTCAATGACGCGCCGGTGGCAAACGCAGACTCCGCGACGGTGGCCGAGGACGGCACGGTCAACGTAGCGGTGCTCGGGAACGACACTGACGCGGACGGGGATACGCTGACGGTGACCGCGGTCACCCAGGCCGCTCATGGCGCGGTCGTGATCAATCCCGATAAGACGGTGAAGTACACGCCGGCCGCCAACTACAACGGTTCGGATTCGTTCACGTACACCGTCTCAGACGGCAACGGCGGGACGGCGACGGGGACGGTGACCGTGACGATCACCGCCGTAAATGACGCTCCGGTGGCGAACGCTGATTCTGCGACGGTGGCTGAGGATGGCACCGTCAACGTAGCGGTGCTCGGGAACGACACGGACGCGGACGGCGACACCCTCTCTGTGGCTTCGGTCACGCAGGGCGCCCACGGCACGGTCACGATCAATCCCGACAAGACGGTTAAGTACATACCGGCAGCCAACTACAACGGATCTGATTCGTTCATGTACACCGCCTCGGACGGCAACGGCGGGACGGCGACGGGGACGGTGACCATCACGGTTACTCCGGTCAATGACGCGCCGGTGGCCAACGCAGACTCCGCGACCGTGGCCGAGGACGGCACGGTCAACGTAGCGGTCCTAGGCAACGACACGGACGTGGACGGCGACACCCTCTCCGTGGCTTCGGTCACGCAGGGCGCCCACGGCACGGTCACGATCAATCCCGATAAGACGGTGAAGTACACACCGGCAGCCAACTACAACGGATCTGATTCGTTCACCTACACCGTCTCAGACGGCAACGGCGGGACGGCGACGGGGACGGTGACCGTGACGATCACCGCCGTTAATGACGCTCCGGTGGCGAACGCTGACTCCGCGACGGTGGCCGAGGACGGCACGGTCAACGTGGAGGTGCTCGGGAACGACACTGACGCGGACGGGGATACGCTCTCTGTGGCTTCGGTCACTCAAGGCGCTCACGGCACGGTCGCGATCAATCCCGATAAGACGGTTAAGTACACACCGGCAGCCAACTACAACGGATCTGATTCTTTCATGTACACCGCCTCGGACGGCAACGGCGGGACGGCGACGGGGACGGTGACGATCACGGTTACTCCGGTTAATGATGCTCCGGTGGCGAACGCCGATTCCGCGACGGTCGCCGAGGATGGCACGATCAACGTAGCAGTGCTCGGGAACGACACGGACGCGGACGGCGATACGCTGTTGGTGACTGCGGTCACCCAGGGCGCTCACGGCGCGGTTGTGATCAATCCGGATAAGACGGTGAAATACACGCCGGCCGCGAACTACAACGGCCCGGACGCCTTCACCTACACGATCTCGGACGGCCACGGCGGGACGGCGACCGGAACGGTGACGATCACGGTGACGGCGGTCAACGACGCTCCCGTGGCAGTGAACGATTCCGCGACGGTAGTGGCGGGGGGGACGGTGACGGTCTCGGTGCTCGCCAACGATACGGATATCGACGGGCCGGGCCTCTCGGTGACTTCGGTCACCCAGGGCGCGCACGGCTCGGTCGCGATCAATCCCAATCAGACGGTGACGTATACCGCCTCGCTCTTCGTCGGGACGGACAGCTTCACCTACACGGTGTCCGACGGCGCGGGCGGCACGGCAACGGCCACGGTGACCGTGAGCCTGACGGCGCCGGCGCGCGTGGCGACAGGCATTCAGGCACGGTACAACTTCAACGAGGGAAGCGGCTCGACGGTGAACGACACCTCGGGCGTGGGCACGCCGCTCAACCTGACGATCAGCTCTCCCTCGTCGGTGAGCTGGATCTCGGGCGGTCTGAAAGTGAACACGGCGACGGCGATTTCGACCTCCGGCTTCGCCTCGAAGATCATCAGCGCGGCGCAGTCGAGCAACGCCCTCACCGTGGAAGCCTGGGTCACGCCGTCCAGCCTGACTCTCACGGGCCCGGCCCGCATCGCGACGATCGTGAAGAGCGGCTCGCAGCGGAACCTGGTCTTCGGGCAGTCGGGCAGCCGCTACGAGACTCAGCTCAAGACCTCGACGGGCACGGCCTCCCTGCAGAGCCCGGCGTCGAGCCTGACTCAGAACCTCACGCACGTGGTCTACACGCGGTCGAACTCAGGTCCGGCGGTCTGGTACATCAACGGCGTCCAAGTCTCGACGCAGACGACCACCGGCAATCTCTCCACCTGGGGGACCGATCAAAAGCTGACGCTCTCGGACAACTGGCAGGGGAGCTACTTCCTGCTGGCGGTCTACGGCCGGGCGCTCACCGGCGCAGAGGTGCAGCAGAACTACTTGGCGGGACCGGACGCGAACTGAAGCGCGAAGGGAAGCGAGCGAAGGCGGGGTCTCCGGACCCCGCCTTTGGACATGAGCCGCTGTCCCTGCCGCGGCGGAGAAAAGAGCGCCGGAGAACGCCGCGCCGGTACCGGCGAGCGGCTTTAGGCGTTCGCTTGCTACCCTGGAACCTCTGCCTCGACGAGTTGCGCAAGGAGCGTGAGCGATTCTTGCCAGCCGAGATAGCAGGCCTCGGGCGGAATGGCTTCGGGTACTCCTTCTTGGACTACGTTTAACTCGGTTCCGCAGGATACCTGCTTCAAGGATACCGTCGTCTGCATTTCTCCGGGCAAGTTCGGGTCGTCGAACTTGTCCGTGTGCCGAATGCGTTCGTATGGCACCAGCTCAAGATACTCGCCGCCAAAAGAGTGGCTGTGACCTGTGGTGAAGTTCGTGAACGACATCTTGTAGGTTCCACCAACTTTAGCATCTAAATGGTGAACCTTACCGGTGAAGCCGTTCGGCGGAAGCCATTTGGCCATAGCATCGGGATCAAGGAACGCCCGATAGACTCTTTCAGGGGTCGCACGTAGCACACGGTGAAGTCGGATGGTGTTTGTGGACATGATCACCTGACCTTTCGACATGTGACGATAATGCTGCTGGATATGTTGTGAACGCCGAACGCGCTGCCGATGAGCGGCGAAACCGTGTCTTTTTGCGGTTTCCGTCCGCTCAATCGGAGGGGTTACGCGGCCAGTCTCGGTCGTGTCGGAGCACTATACGAGAGCCCGAGTATAGCTGCCTGAGCTCTAGCGACAGTTCGTCGAACGCTTCACGAGGCTCAGGGTGGTCCGGTGAGTTGAGCCTCACGTGAACCGAACCGTTGGCAGCTTGGAGGAAGGGATCGCTCGCCAGATCGGGTAGAGTTAACCTGAAGTGCCCTTGGCTATCCGTCGTTACCGTCCCGAGCTCAATGTCAGGGAGACCGCCGTCGTAGTAGCTGAAGAACTCCATGGCCTCGTACATGGAGTAGACGAACAAGAGACGGATAGGTACCTTCGGTGCCGGATCAATCCAGCCTTCGACTACCCTCACAGGGAGCTTGACCAGCTTCGGAGCCCAAACGGGCGAATCATAAGTCTCAGTATCCAGTGTAGAGACTGCATAGCCGGGAACGAGTAAGAGAACCTTGACGCTGGTGATGGGTCGAAAGTCGTGACTCCCGGAGCTACAGCCGCTGGCGAGCTTCTCGACATCCAGGGTGATTGTAGTTCCTTTGGCAGACTCTGAGCTTAAACACAACCCGCTACCGTAGAGGCCGACTTCGGCGTGTCCGGACACCTCGAGTGCCGGTAGTCGAATAGTGATGCCCCGAGCATACGCCCCTGCCGAGGCGAAACATGTATTCAGCAGAACAGCAGTGATCAGGGCTCGCTTCATAGTTTTATGGCCTCATAGCACCGCACCTTAGCGCCTTCCTTACTCGCACCTTACTCTACTCCACACGAGCTGTGGAATGGGGCAACACCGATCGGGGGGCTGACCTCAAGAATACCCAGGCACCTATCTCCGCGGGCACCTATCTCGGTCGGTCGCGCCGGTCGCGCCGGGGGGGAGCAACGTCTCCCGCTCCAGCATCTTGGGACAGCGACTCACGCCCCAGGGAGGGATAGCAGGGGCCGCAAATCCACCCCCTCCCACAGCCGCTCACGCATGGTCCGCGATTCCGCGAGCCCTCGCGCACCGAGCGCTGTCACGGCGAAGAGACGCCGCGATGCGGCTCCGGCTCCCGACCGCGTAGAGGTCACCAGCCCTTTCGCCTCCAGGCGGTCGAGCGTCGCGTAGACGGCGCCGATGGCCACATCGCGGCCGGTGACCCTCTCCAACTCGCGGCGAACGTTCATTCCGTACGCCTCCTCCTCAGTGCGTAACACCGCGAGCATCACCTGCTCTTCGAAGGTGCCGAGCGGGGCATTGTCGGTCATCGTCACTCTCCTACCCGGGCCACTGCGTTATCCTTAGTCTCTCACTGCTCCCGCAGGACCATCGCCGGATCCACCCGGCTCGCTCGATAGGCGGGCACGAAGGCGGCGAGCACGCCGACGGCCAGGAGCGCCAGGGACGCCGCCAGGAGCGCCACCGGGTCCGCTGCATGGACGCCGTAGAGCAGGGAGGCCAACCATCTCCCGAGGATCGTCGAGGCGAGAGCTCCCACCACGACCCCGCCGCCAACGAGCGCCGCGCCGTGTCCCACGACCTGCCGGAGCACGCGCGCCGGCGACAGTCCCAAGGCCACGCGGATGCTGTAGTCGCGCTTGCGGCGGCTCACATGATGGGCGATCACCCCGTAGACGCCGATGGCTCCGAGCGCCAGGGCCAGCCCGGTCATCAAGGTCAACAGGGTCATGATCTGCCGGGCGGGTCCCACCGCCTGGGCGAAGATACTCTTCATGGTCGTCGCCTCCTGCACGGCCACGCCGGGGGCGACCCGCTGCACGGTCCTGCGCGCCGCCTCCAGCACCCCCGCCGCATCCTGCGGCCGCTCCGTGCGCAGCACCACCGTCTGCCTCTCCGGCGAGTAGTGGAACTGGTCGGCGAACAGGTATCGCGTCGGCTCCGGCTCGTCGGTGAGGTTGGCCTCGGCCACGTCCTCCACCACGCCCACGACGCGCTCCCAGCGGTTGGACACGGTCTTCAGCCGACGGCCCATGGGGTCCGCGCCCTGGAAGTACTTCTTCGCCAGCGCCTGGTTGATCACCACCGCCGGCTCGCTGTCCGGGCGGTCACCGGTGGTGAAGATGCGCCCCGCGCGCACCGCGATGCCGAGAGCCCGGAAGTAATCGCGGGAGACGAAGCGGACGAACGTGGTGGTGTCGGGAAGGTCTGGCCGCCCCTCGATGGTGATACCCCAGTTGTCGCCGTTGCCGCGCAGCGGCAGCTTGGTGGTGAGCGCCGCCGAACGCACGCCGGGGAGGCGCCCGAGCTCATCCAGCAGGGTGCGCATCGTCTGCTGTCGCTCGGCGGTCTTCGTCCCCGCGCCGGTCACGAGGTCGAGCACCGCCACGCCACGGATGTCCACCCCCGGGTCGATGGCATAGAGATTGACGACGCTGCGGATGAGCAGCGCCGCGCCGGCGGCGAGGAGCACCGCCAGTGCCACCTCCGCCACCACCAGCCCGGCCTCGACGCGGCTGCCGCGTCCTCCCACCGTCGCCGTCCGCACTCGCGTCAGGGACTCCCGCAGGTCGCCCCGCCAGAGCGACAGCGCCGGGATGAGGGCGATTCCCAGGGCAGCGAGGATGGCCAGCGCGATGGCGGCGCCGAACAGCGTCCAATCGAGGATGGCGCGCTCCGCCCACACTCCGAGCGGCAGCGTGCCAGCCAGCAACCGGAAACCCGTGGCGGCGAGGAGAGCGCCCACTCCACCGGACACCACCCCGAGCACCAGCGCCTCGGCCACGAGCTGCTGGGTGATCCGCCGCCGGTCGGCGCCCAGGGCCGAGCACACGGCCAGATCGCCGGCGCGGCGGTTCACCTGGGTGAGCATCAGCGCGGCCACGTTGGCGCAGGCGATGAGGAGGATGATGGCCATCGCCGCGAGCGTCGCCAGCAGCGCCGGCCGCAGCGAGCCGACAAGATAGTCGCGGATGGGGGTGAGCGCCGCGTTCTTCGTCTTGTCCCATTGCTGGGGATAAGTGAACCGCTCGGCAAGCGCTTTGGTGATCTGCGCCAGCTTGGGCTTCATCCCCTGCAAGGACTGCCCCGGCGCAAGGCGGCCGATAAGGGCGTAGTTGCCGGACCGATTCGTGGGATCGAGCTGCTGGGGGAGCCAGATCCGCACGGTGGGATTGGGGAACCAGAAGCCTCGCGGCATTACGCCGACCACCGTGCGCGGGATGCCGTCGAGGCGGACGCGCCGGCCAAGGATGGAGGCGTCGCCGCCCATCTCCTGCCAGAGGCCGTAGCTCAGTACCGCCACCGGCTCGGCGCCCTGCCGGTCGTCCCCCGCCTGGAAACCGCGGCCGAGCGCCGGGCGTGCTCCCAGGACGCCGAACAGCTCGTAGGACGCGGAGATCCCCGGGACCAGCCGCGTGGGCCCGCCGTTGGATTCGAGAGTTACGTCCCGGCTCGTGTACGCCGCGACGCGGCGGAATCCCGGAAAATTCGGACGGAGGTACAGCATCTCCGCTTCCGACCAGTCAAAGGTGTTCCAGAAGACGACGATCTCCGCCTCCTTCGCAAAAGGGAGGGGATCGAGCAGCAGGCCGCGCAGAATGCTGAAGATGGCGGCCGACCCGCCCACTCCGAGTGCCAGGGTCAGCACCGCCAGCAGCGTATAGGTCGGACGCGAGCGCAGGCGCCGTACCGCGTACCGCAGATCCATGATCCAGCTTTCCATTCCGAATCCTCCAGGAAGCCATCGATTCGCCGCCGGCTCGAAGCCGGTCCGCCCGCGCCACCAGCTCCGCCGCAGGAGCGCCGGCGCGGAGCCCAGCACCTGCCGCCAGAGCCAGGCGGCGGCCAGCGCTCGCCCGCTCGCCGCCCGCCGGCTCTCGTACTCCTCCCGCAGATCCCCCAGCACCTCCTCCCGTTCGGCGACGGGAAGCAGCGTACGTAGCACCGAGGAGGCCAGGCGGAGAGGCGGCGGTGGAGCGGTCGGCGGCATGGTCGGTAAGGTCCTCGCGGTCGGCGGCGCTTCTACAATGTAGAGAGATACGCAGGACTACCCCGGTAGGTTTCAGCGGGCCCTCGCTCTCCCCATTGATAGAGGGGCTTGGCCATCGCGGCAGTTTTTCGCCTTATCTGGATCGACTTTGTCCGCCTGCCTAACGCCTCAGAAGGTGAGCGCGCGTGATGAAGACATTGAAGGCGAGATCGTCTGGCGCGGTACCGATGACTTCAACTCCTGTCACCGATGGCCGCTCGGTGGGCTCGAGATCCCGTCCTCCGAGCTGTTCGCCGAGCGCCCGTGATCTAGCGCCCGCCGAGCGGCGGGTACATCGCCGGCGGGTGGTCGAGGTCGACCTGCTCGACGTCGGTCCAGGGCACGTACTCGGGGCGCTGACCGCCGTCGACGAAGATCAGCATGCCGGCATTCCCCTCGCCAAGATCGCCAGTGCGCTCGAGCTGCAGCTCCTCACCGCTATGGAGGGTCACCCTGGCACGCTGGGCGCCGCGTTCTTCGCGGCCGGGGGGCACGATCGAGGCGATCAGGCCAAAGGGGATGGTGTAGTCCACGCCCTGGGATGGGGCGTCGAGCGTCTCGGTGGTCTCGCTCTCGTCGAGGTCGTAGACCAGCCGGCCGGCGAGGCGGCGGCCGGCGCGGGTGGTGACGCT
>JAJKHS010000040.1 GCA_021154885.1 Thermoanaerobaculum sp. | reverse complement strand
TTTTTCGTCAACACCCTCGTCCTGCGCACGAGCCTGGCGGGCGATCCGGCCTTCTTCGAGCTGCTGCGCCGGACGCGCGAGACCACGCTGGGCGCCTACGACCATCAGGAGGTGCCGTTCGAGCGTCTGGTGGGAGAGCTGGCGCCGCGGCGGGACCTCCGCCACTCGCCGCTGTTCCAGGTGATGCTGGCTTTCCAGAACACCCCGGAGGCGGCGCTCGAGGTGGCTGGTCTGCGGCTGGAGCCGCTGACGCTGAAGTCTGGCGCGGCGAAGTTCGACCTGGTGCTGAACGCGCGGGAGGAGGGGGACGGCCTCGCGGCCTCGCTGGAGTTCGCCTGCGACCTGTTCGACCCCGCCACCGCGGCGCGGATCGCCGGCCACCTCGCCGTCCTGCTGGCCGGGGCCGTGGCCGACCCGTACTGCGGCCTGCGCGAGCTGCCGCTGCTCGCCGCGGCCGAGGCCCACCAGCTCGCCGTGGAGTGGGGCGAGGCGCCGTCGCCGGCTCCGGCCGGCCCCTGCCTGCACGAGCTCGTGGCGGCCCGCGCGGCGGCGATGCCGGACGCGCCGGCGGCGATCTGCGACGGCGAGGAGCTGACCTACGGCCGCCTCGACCGGCTCGCCAACGGCCTGGCGCTGCGCCTGCGCGCTCTGGGCGTCGGCCCCGAGGTGCCCGTCGCCCTGCTGCTGGAGCGTTCGGTGGCCTCGGTGGCGGCCGTCCTGGGCGTGCTCAAGGCGGGTGGGGTCTACGTGCCGGTCGATCCCGCCTATCCGGCGGAGCGGCTGTCGTGGCTGCTGGAGGACTCCGGGGCACCGGTGGTGGTGACCTCGTCGGGCCTGGCCGGCCGCGTGCCGCCGGGAGTGGCGGCCGTGCTCGTCGAGCAGATCGGGGAGATCGCGGAGAGCGCCGCCGGCCCCGCGGGGGAGGGCGCCGGTGCGGAGCACCCGGCCTACGTCATCTACACCTCCGGCTCCACGGGCCGGCCCAAGGGGGTGGTGGTGCGCCACGGCGCGGTGGTGAACCTGGCGCGTGGCCTGCGCGACATGGTTTACAAGGGCGAGAGCGGGCCGTTGCGCGTCAGCCTGAACGCCTCCCTCTCCTTCGACGCCTCGGTGCAGCAGCTCGTGCAGCTCGCCTGGGGGCACTGCCTCCACGTCTTCACCGCCGAGCTGCGGCAGGACCCCGCGGCGCTGGTGGATTACATCCACCGGCAGCGGCTCGACGTGCTCGACTGCACGCCGTCGCAGCTGCGGCTGCTGCTCGCCGCCGGCCTCGGCAAAGAGGGCGAAGAGGGAGCTCCACTCTCCCGCGTGCTGGTGGGCGGCGAGGCCATGGACGCCGAGCTGCGCGACGCGGCGCTCACCCGGCCGTGGATCCGTTACTGGAACGTCTACGGACCCACCGAGTGCACGGTGGACGACACGGCGGCGCTGCTGGCGCCCGGCGTGACGGCCTCGCGCATCGGCCGGCCGCTGCCGCGGATCGTCCTCCACGTCGCCGACCGCGAGGGGCGCCTCGTGCCCATCGGCGTGCCGGGCGAGCTGTACATCGGCGGCGCCGGCCTCTCCCGCGGCTATCTCGGCCGGCCGGACCTGACTGCCGGCCGGTTCGTCCCCGACCTCTTTAGCGGCGACCCCGGCGGCCGCCTGTACCGCACGGGCGACCTCGTGCGGCGGCTGCCGGACGGCTCCGTCGACTATCTGGGGCGCCTCGACCAGCAGGTGAAGGTGAGGGGCTTCCGCATCGAGCCGGGAGAGATCGAGGCGACGCTGGCCAGTCATTCGGCCGTGGCGGCGGCCGCCGTGGTGGTGCGCGAGCTGAACCCCGGCGACCTCCGCCTTGTCGCCTACGTGGTGCTGCGCCGCGGGCACGCCCTCGCCGCCTTCCCGGGCGAGCTGCGCGACCACCTGCGCTCCCGCCTGCCCGAGCACATGGTCCCCCCCGTGTGGATGGAGCTGGAGGCGTTGCCGCTCAACACCAGCGGCAAGCTGGACCGCCGCGCTCTGCCGGCGCCGGTGGTCACCGCCGGATCGGGACCGCGCACGGAGCCCCGCAACCCGGAGGAGGAGATCCTCGCGGGGCTCTTCGCCGAGGTGCTGCGGCTCGACCGGGTGGGGGTCTTCGACAGCTTCTTCGAGCTGGGGGGGCACTCGCTGCTGGCCACCCAGCTCGTCTCCCGGGTGCGCCAGGTCTTCGGCCGCGAGATGTCGCTGCGGACGCTGTTCGAGACCCCCACGGTGGCCGGGCTGACCGCGGCTCTGGCGACCGCCGGCCGCGAGGCAGTCGCGCCGCTGGTGCCGGTGCCGCGCCCGGACCTGGCGGCGGGAGAGCCGCCGCTGCCGCTCTCCTTCGCACAGGAGCGGCTCTGGTTCCTCGACCGGCTGGAGGGCGGTGGCCCGGCGTACAACATCCCCGCCGCCGTCCGCTTCTCGGGAGCGCTCCAGCCGGCGGCCCTGGCCGCGTCGTTCGACGAGATCGTGCGCCGTCATCAGGTGCTGCGCACCCGCTTCCTGGAGACCGGGGGCCGGCCGGTCCAGGTGATTGGGCCGAGCTCCGGCGTGCCGCTGTGGGAGGTCGACCTGCGCGCCCTCCCGGCGCCGGAGAGCGAGGCCCTGGCGCTGGTCGCGAAGGAGGCCCGCCGGCCGTTCGACCTGGCGGCTGGACCGCTGCTGCGCACGACCCTGCTGCGGCTGGGCGAGGAAGAGCACGTGGTGGTGCTCGTCGTCCATCACATCGCCTTCGATGGCTGGTCGACCGCGGTGCTGGTGCGCGAGCTGGCAGCGCTCTACACGGCGGCCGTGAGCGGCCATCCGTCGCCCCTGCCCGAGCTGCCGCAGCAGTACGGAGACTATGCCCGCTGGCAGCGCGAGGTCGCTCTTACGGAGGGAGGCCTGGAAGCCCAGGTCGATTATTGGCGCCAGCGGCTGGCGGGGTTGCCCGAGGTCCTCGACCTGCCCATGGACCGCCCGCGCAACACCGTGCGCGGCCAGCGTGGCGGCAGCGTCTCGCTACGGCTGCCGGCGCCGCTCGCCGGTGGGCTGCGGGCCCTCGGCCGGCGCTCGGGAGCGACGCTGTTCATGACGCTGCTCGCCGGCTTCCAAGCGCTCCTCGCCCGCTACAGCGGAGGGGACGAGGCGCCGGTGGGCTCGCCGGTGGCCGGCCGCACCCGCGTCGAGACCGAGGCGTTGATCGGCTTTTTCGTCAACACCCTCGTCCTGCGCACCAGCCTCGCGGGCGATCCGGCTTTCTTCGATCTGTTGCGCCGGACGCGCGAGACCACGCTGGGCGCCTACGACCATCAGGAGGTGCCGTTCGAGCGCCTGGTGGAGGAGCTGGCGCCGCGGCGGGACCTCCGCCACTCGCCGCTGTTCCAGGTGATGCTGGCTTTCCAGAACACCCCGACGGCGGCGCTCGAGGTGTCCGGTCTGCGGCTGGAGCCGCTGGCGCTCGAGTCGGGAGCGGCGAAGTTTGACCTGGTGCTGAACGCGCGGGAGGAGGGGGGCGGCCTCGCGGCCTCGCTGGAGTTCGCCTGCGACCTGTTCGACCCCGCCACCGCGGCGAGGATCGCCGGCCACCTCGCCGTTCTGCTGGCCGGGGCCGTGGCCGACCCGTACCGCGGCGTGCGCGAGCTGCCGCTGCTCGGCGCGGCCGAGGCTCACCAGCTCGCCGTGGAGTGGGGCGAGGCGCCGGCGCCGGTTCCGGCCGGCCCCTGCCTGCACGAGCTCGTGGCGGCCCGGGCGGCGGCGATGCCGGAGGCGCCGGCGGCGGTCTGCGACGGCGAGGAGCTGACCTACGGCCGCCTCGACCGGCTCGCCAACGGTCTGGCGCTGCGGCTGCGCGCCCTGGGCGTCGGCCCCGAGGTGCCCGTCGCCCTGCTGCTGGAGCGTTCGGTCGCCTCGGTCGCGGCCGTGCTGGGCGTGCTCAAGGCGGGCGGGGTCTACGTGCCGGTCGATCCTGCCTATCCGGCGGAGCGGGTTTCGTGGCTGCTGGAGGACTCCGGGGCGCCGGTGGTGGTGACCTCGTCGGGTCTGGCCGGCCGCGTGCCGCCGGGAGTGGCGGCCGTGCTCGTCGAGCAGATCGGGGAGATCGTGGAGAGCGCCGCCGGCCCCGCGTGGGAGGGCGCCGGCCCGGAGCACCCGGCCTACGTCATCTACACTTCCGGCTCCACGGGCCGGCCCAAGGGGGTGGTGGTGCGCCACGGCGCGGTGGTGAACCTGGCGCGCGGCCTGCGCGACATGGTTTACGAGGGCGAGAGCGGACCGCTGCGCGTCAGCCTGAACGCCTCCCTCTCCTTCGACGCCTCCGTGCAGCAGCTCGTGCAGCTCGCCTGGGGGCACTGTCTCCACGTCTTCACCGCCGAGCTGCGGCAGGACCCCGCGGCGTTGGTCGACTACATTCACCGCCAGCGGCTCGACGTGCTGGACTGCACGCCGTCGCAGCTCCGGCTGCTGCTGGCGGCCGGCCTCGGCGAAGGGGGGGCTCCGCTCTCCCGGGTGCTGGTGGGGGGAGAGGCCATGGACGTCGAGCTGCGCGACGCGGCGCTCACCCGGCCGCGGATCCGCTACTGGAACGTCTACGGGCCCACCGAGTGCACGGTGGACGACACGGCGGCGCTGCTGGCGCCCGGCGTGACGGCCTCGCGCATCGGCCGGCCGCTGCCCCGGGTCGTCCTCCACGTCGCCGATCGCGAGGGGCGGCTGGTTCCCATCGGCGTGCCGGGCGAGCTCTACATCGGCGGCGCCGGCCTGGCCCGCGGTTACCTCGGCCGGCCGGACCTGACCGCCGGCCGGTTCATCCCCGATTCCCTGGGCGGCTACCCCGGCGGCCGCCTCTACCGCACCGGCGACCTCGTGCGGCGGCTGCCGGACGGCTCCGTCGACTACCTCGGCCGCCTCGACCAGCAGGTCAAGGTGCGGGGTTTCCGCATCGAGCCGGGAGAGATCGAGGCGACGCTGGCCGGCCATCCGGCCGTGGCGGCGGCCGCCGTGGTGGTGCGTGAGCTGAGCCCCGGCGATCCCCGCCTCGTCGCCCTCGTCGCCTATATCGCGCTGCGCCGGGCGCACGCCCTCGCCGCCTTCCCGGGCGAGCTGCGCGACCACCTGCGCTCCCGCCTGCCCGAGCACATGGTCCCCACCGTGTGGATGGAGCTGGAGGCGTTGCCGCTCAACACCAGCGGCAAGCTGGACCGCCGCGCTCTGCCGGCGCCCGTGATCACGGCCGGATCGGGGCCGCGCATGGAGCCCCGCAGCCCGGAGGAGGAGATTCTCGCGGGGCTCTTCGCCGAGGTGCTGCGGCTCGACCGGGTGGGGGTCTTCGACAGCTTCTTCGAGCTCGGCGGGCACTCGCTGCTGGCCACCCAGCTCGTCTCCAGGGTGCGCCAGGTCTTCGGCCGCGAGATGCCGCTGCGGGCGTTGTTCGAGAACCCCACCGTGGCCGGGCTGACCGCGGCTCTGGCGACCGCCGGCCGCGAGGCGGCCTCGCCCCTGGTGCCGCTGCCGCGCCCGGATCTGGAAGCGGGGGAGCCGCCGCTGCCGCTCTCCTTCGCCCAGGAGCGGCTCTGGTTCCTGGAGCAGCTCGAGCCCGGCTCCGCGTTCTACAGCATTCCCGCCGCCATCCGCCTGGAGGGGCGGCTCTCCGTGCCGGTGCTGGCGCTGGCGCTGGCGCACATCGTGCAGCGCCACGAAGCCCTGCGCACCACCTTCGGCCATCTTGACGGGCGGCCGTTCCAGGCGATCACGCCCCGGCTCGACCTCACGCTGGCGCTGGTGGACCTGTCCGGGCTGCCGGCGATGGCGGGGGAGCGGACGCTGGTCCAACTCGCCACCGACGACGCCCGCCGCCCCTTCGACCTGGAGCGCGGGCCACTGGTACGTTTCGCCCTGGTGCGGCTCGCCCCGCAGCGCCATGCGCTGCTGTTCAACCTGCACCACATCGTCTCCGACGGCTGGTCCAGCGTGGTCCTGAACCGTGAGCTGGCGGCGCTTTACGAGGCGTTCGCCGCCGGCAGGCCCTCGCCGCTGCCGCCGCTGCCCATCCAGTACCCGGACTACGCGGTCTGGCAGCGCGGCTGGCTGCAGGGCGAGGTGCTGGCCCGCGAGCTCGCCTACTGGCGGCGGCAGCTCCAGGGGGTCGCGGGGCTCGACCTCCCCCTCGACCGGCCGCGGCCGCCGGTGGAGACCTTCCGCGGCTCTCGCCACCTGATCGCGCTCGACGCCGGGCTGACGGCCGGCCTCCATGCCCTCTCCAGCGGTCAGGGCGCGACCCTGTTCATGACCCTGCTGGCGGGATTCCAGGCGCTGCTCTCCCGGCTCACCGGCCAGGTGGACGTGCCCGTGGGCTCGCCGATCGCCAATCGCAACCGCGCCGAGGTCGAGGGGCTGATCGGCTTCTTCGCCAACACCCTGGTGCTGCGCACCGATCTCGCCGGCGGTCCCGGTTTCGACCGCCTGCTGCGCCGGGTGCGCGAGTTGGCGCTCGAGGCCTACGCCCATCAGGAGCTCCCCTTCGAGAAGCTGGTGGGGGAGATCCAGCCCGAGCGCGACATGAGCCGCAACCCGCTGTTCCAGGTCATGTGCGTGCTGCAGAACCAGCCGCAGGCCCCGGTCGAGCTCGACGGCCTGGTGATGAGCCTGCTGCCTGTGGACAGCGCCACGGCCAAATTCGACCTGACCTTCTTCTGGCAGGAGTCGGGGGGACGGCTCCACGGCCTCTTCGAGTACAACACCGACCTGTTCGATCCGGCGACGGCCTGGCGCCTGGCGCGCCACTACGAGGCGCTGCTGCGGGCTGCGGTGGCGGCGCCGTACCAGGCCTTTCCGGCGCTGCCGCTGCTCGCCCCGGCCGAGCGCCATCAGGTGCTGGTGGAGTGGAACGAGACCCGGGCGGCGGGGGAGGCGGGGCGCTGCGTCCACCACTGGGTCCAGGAGCAGGTCGAGCGCGCGCCCGACGCCGTGGCCGCCGTCTTCGAGGGGCGGCGCCTCACCTACCGCGAGCTCAACCTGCGAGCCAACCGCATGGCGCACGGCCTGCGCCGGCGGGGAGTCGGCCCCGAGTCGCTGGTCGGGATCTGCCTCGAGCGCTCGCTCGGCATGCTGGTCTCGATGCTGGCGGTGCTGAAGGCGGGCGGCGCCGTCGTGGCTCTCGATCCGGCCTATCCGGTGGACCGCCTCGCCTTCATCATCCGCGACGCCCGGCTGCGGGTGCTGATCACCCAGGAGTCGCTGCTCCGGCACTTCCCGGGCCAGGAGGTGATCGCCCTCTGTCTGGAGGGGGACGCCGAGCCGTTCCCCGGCGAGGCCGGAGAGGACCCGGAGAGCGGCGTCGCGCTGGACAACCCGATCTATGCCATCTACACCTCGGGCTCGACGGGCATGCCCAAGGGCATTCTGGTCACCCACCGGGCGTTCTCCAACCTGCTCGCCTGGCAGCTCTGGCACTCGCCCCTGGCCGGCGCCGCGCGGACGGTGCAATACGCCACCTTCGGCTTCTGCGTCTCCTTCCAGGAGACCTTCTCCTCGTGGTGCTCGGGCGGGGCGCTGGTGCTGGCGAGCGAGATGGTGCGGCGGGACATCGAGGGGCTCGGCGGGTTCCTGGAGGGCGAGGAGATCGAGCGCCTCTATCTGCCGTTCGCGGCGCTGAAGCATCTCGCGGAGGCGGCCGCGGCACAGGACCGGCTGCCCTCGCGCCTGCGGGAGGTGATCACCGCGGGCGAGCAGCTCCAGGTCAACCCCACGGTGCGCGGCCTGTTCGAGCGCCTCCCCGGCTGCTCGCTGCACAACCAGTACGGCGCCTCCGAGACGCACGTGGTGACCGCCCTCACCCTCGCCGGCAGCCCGGGGGGCTGGCCGGCCATCCCATCGATCGGGCGGCCGATCGTCAACGTGCAGATCCACCTGCTCGACTCCCACCTCGAGCCGGTGCCGATCGGCGTGCCGGGCGAGCTCTATGCCGGCGGAGCCTGCGTACCGCGGGGATATCTCAACGACCCGCTGCTGACGGCGCAGAAGATGGTGCCGGATCCCTACTCCGGAGTGCCCGGGGCGCGGCTCTACCGCACCGGCGACTCGGCCCGCCATCTCGCCGACGGGCGCATCGAGTACCACGGCCGCATCGACACCCAGGTGAAGATCCGTGGCTTCCGCGTCGAGCTGGGGGAGATCGACACGGTGCTGGCCGGCCACCCGGCGGTCCGCGACGCGGCGGTGGTGGCGCAGGCGGCGAAGGACGGCAAGCGCCTGGTGGCCTATCTGGTGCTCGAGGAGCAGGGGGAGAAGACGGTCGACGAGCTGCGCGGTTTCCTGAAGCAGAAGCTGCCCGAGTACATGGTGCCGGCGGCCTTCGTAGTCCTCGACGCCCTGCCGCTCAACGCCAACGGCAAGCTCGACCAGGCGGCCCTGCCGGCCCCCGATCCCACCCTGCAGGTGCGGGGGGAGGCGGTGGCCCCGCGCACCGCCGCCGAGCAGACGCTGGCGGCGATCTGGGCCGAGGTGCTGGGGCTGGAGCGGGTCGGCGTGCGCGACAACTTCTTCGAGCTGGGGGGGCACTCGCTGCTCGCCACCCAGGTCGTCTCCCGCGCCCGGGCCGCCTTCGGCGTCGAGCTGGCGATCCGCCGGCTGTTCGAGGCCCCCACCGTGGAGGCCCTGGCAGCGGAGCTGGCGCCGGCCCTTGCCCCTCCGCCTCAGGCGGAGCCGGAGGTCGCTCGCCCCGGCGCGGCGGACCTCGCGCCGCCGCCGCTGCTGCCGGTGCCGCGGCAGGGCGAGCTGCCGCTCTCCTTCGCCCAGGAGCGGCTCTGGTTCCTCGACCGCCTGCAACCGGCCGGCGCCCTCTACAACATGCCGTCGGCGGTGCGGCTGCGGGGCGGTCTCGACGCCGCGGCGTTCGGCGCTGCGATCGACGAGATCGTGCGCCGGCACGAGGCGCTGCGGACGGGTTTCGCCGAAGGGCGGGATCGCCGGCCGGTGCAGGTGATCTCCCCCTGGCGGCCGCAGCCCCTGGCGGTGGTCGACCTGTCGGCGCTGCCGGCCGCCGGGCGCGAGGCGGCCGCCCGGGGGCTGGCCCACGAGGAGGCGCTGCGGCCGTTCGTGCTGGCGGCGCGCCTGCAGATGCCGCGGATGCTGCGCACGGCGCTGCTGCGCCTGGGCGAGAGCGACCACGTCCTGCTCGTCACCTTCCACCACATCGCCGCCGACGGCTGGTCGCTCGGCGTCTTCCTGCGCGAGCTGGCGGCGCTCTACGACGCCTTCTCCGCCGGGCGCCCTTCGCCGCTGCCCGAGCTGGTCGTCCAGTACGCCGACTTCGCGGTGTGGCAGCGGCGTTGGCTGCGCGGCGAGGCGCTGGAGCGGCAGCTCGCCTACTGGCGCCAGGCCCTGGCCGGCGCCCCGCCCGTGCTCGAGCTGCCCACCGACCGGCCGCGGCCGGCCCTGCGCAGCTCGCGGGGCGCGCACCGGCGTTTCCTCGTTCCCGCCCGGCTCGCGGCGGAGCTGTGGGAGCTGGCCCGGCGCGAGGAGGCGACGCCGTTCGCCGTCCTGCTCGCCGCCTTCCAGGCGCTGCTGGCGCGCTGGAGCGGCCAGGAGGACGTCGTCGTGGGCTCCCCCGTGGCCAACCGCAACCGCCTGGAGACGGAGCCGCTGATCGGCTTCTTCGTCAACACGCTGGTCCTGCGGCTCGACCTCTCCCGGCACCCCGGCTTCCTGGATGCCCTGAGGCAGGCCCGCGAAGCCATGCTGGGGGCCACCGAGCACCAGGACCTCCCGTTCGAGAAGCTGGTCGAAGAGCTGGCTCCGATGCGGGATGCCCGCTACACACCGCTGTTCCAAGTCATGTTCGCGCTGCAGAACGCTCCGGCCGGCGCGCCGCCTCTCCCCGGCCTCGCCGCCGAGCTGGTCGAGGTCGAGAGCGGGCTCGCGAAGTTCGACCTCCTGCTGGGGATGTCGGGAGACGAGACGGGGCTCGACGCCAGCTTCGAGCTCAACGCCGACCTCTTCGACGCCGCGACGATCGAGCGCCTGGCGGCCAGCTTCGAGACCCTGCTGTGGGGGATCGTGACGGACCCTCGCCGGCGTTTTTCCGAGCTCCCCCTGCTCCCCGCCGCCGAGCTTCGGCAGGTGCTGCTGGCGTGGAACGAGACCGCCAGCCGCTACCCTCGCGAAGCCACTCTCGCCGGCCTCTTCGCCGTCTGGGCCGAGCGCACGCCCGCCGCCGAGGCGCTGCGCTTCGGCGACGAGGGCCTCACCTACGGCGAGCTCGACGCGCGGTCCAACCAGCTCGCCCGTCACCTGGGCGCCCTGGGCGTGAGGCCGGGCGAGCTGGTGGGCGTCTGCCTCGAGCGGTCGCCCGGGCTGATCGTGGCGCTGCTGGCCATCGTCAAGGCGGGAGCGGCCTACCTGCCTCTCGACCCGTCTTACCCGGCGGAGCGCCTGGAATGGATGTTGGCGGACGCCGGGGCGTCGGCGGTGGTGACCCGCGAAGCCTGGGAGCCCCTGCTGACGGCGGTCCGCGTCCCACGCGTCCGCCTGGACGGCGACGCGGAGCTCATCGCCGGTCTTGACGGGGCCGGGCCGGTGCGGCAGGGGAGCCCGGACGGACTGGCCTACGTCATGTACACCTCGGGCTCGACGGGGCGGCCCAAGGGCACCGCCATCCCCCAGCGGGCCGTCGTTCGCCTGCTGTTCGAGACCGACTACGTCGACCTGGGTCCGGACGACCGCATCGCCCACATCTCCAACGTCGCCTTCGACGCCGCCACCTTCGAGGTCTGGGGTGCGCTCCTCCACGGCGGCTGCCTGGTCGGCATCGCCCGTGACGTGGTCCTCTCGCCGCGGGAGCTCGGAGCGGCGGTGGAGCGCCTGCGGATCTCCGCCATGTTCCTCACCGTGGCCCTGTTCAACCAGGTGGCGCGCGAGGCCCCGGAGTCCTTCCGCGGCGTGCGGCACCTGCTCGTCGGGGGAGAGGCGGTCGATCCACGCTGGGTGCGGGAGGTGCTGGAGAAGGGGGCCCCCGAGCGGCTGCTCAACGTCTACGGCCCTACTGAAAGCACCACTTTCGCCACCTGGTACCAGGTCGCGCGGGTCGTGGAAGGGGCCCTCACCGTCCCCATCGGCCGGCCGCTTGCCAATACCACGGCCTACGTGCTGGACCGCTGGTTGCAGCCCGCGGCTCTGGGGGCGCGCGGCGAGCTGTATCTCGGCGGCGACGGCCTGGCGTTCGGCTACTGGCGCCGCCCGGACCTCACGGCCGAGCGCTTCGTGCCCAACCCCTTCCCCAGTCCCCAGTCTGCGGCGGGCTCGCGCCTCTACCGCACGGGCGACGTCGTGCGCTGGCTGCCGGACGGCACCCTCGGGTACCTGGGGCGGGCCGACCACCAGGTCAAGGTCCGCGGCTTCCGCATCGAGCCGGGAGAGATCGAGGCGGCGCTGGCCACCCACCCGGCCGTCGAGCAGGCCGTCGTGATGGTCCGTGAGGCCGGGTCCGGAGACCGCCGGCTGGTGGCCTACGTGACGGGGGTGCAAGCGCCGGACGGGCGCGAGCTGCGGGCCTTCCTGGCGGCACGGCTCCCCGACTACATGGTGCCCGCGGCCTTCGTCGCCCTCCCCGCACTGCCGCTCACCGCCAACGGCAAAGTGGACCGCCGGGCGCTCCCCGACCCCGAGAGCCCGGCCGTGGACGGCGCTGCCTACGTGGCTCCCCGTACGCCGGAGCAGGAGATCCTCGCCGGCCTCTGGGCCGAGGTGCTCGGCGTGCCGCGGGTGGGGGTGTGCGACGACTTCTTCGCGGCGGGCGGGCACTCGCTGCTGGCGACCCAGCTCATCTCGCGGGTGCGGCAGGCCTTCGGGCGGGAGGTGCCGCTGGCGGCGCTGTTCGACGCCCCGACGATCGCCGGTCTGACCGAGGTCCTGCGGCGGGACGCTGCGGCGGGCCTCGCGGCTCCCCCCATCGTCGCCGGTCCGCGCCACGGCGAGCCGCCGCTGTCCTTCGCCCAGGAGCGCCTCTGGTTCCTCGATCAGCTCGCGCCGGGCGGCTCCGCCTACAACGTCCCCGCGCCGGTTCGCCTGCTGGGGCATTGCCACGAAGCGGCCCTCGCGGCCGCCCTGCGCGAAGTGACGAGGCGGCACGAGGCGCTGCGCACCACCTTCCCCGAGGTCGACGGCCGGCCGGTGCAGCGCATCGCGCCGCCGCCGGTCCTCACTCTGCCGGTGGTGGACCTGGCCGGGCTGCCCGCAGCGGACCGCGAGGCGGAATGCCGCCGGCTGGCGGCGGCGGAGGCGCGACGGCCCTTCGACCTCGCGGCGGGCCCGCTGCTGCGCGCCGCCCTGGTGCGGCAGGACGGCGACGAGACCGTGCTGCTCCTGAGCCTGCACCACATCGTGGCCGACGGCTGGTCGGCCGGCGTGCTCGTCCGCGAGCTCGCGGCGCTCTACGAAGCCTTTGCCGGGGGCCGGCCGTCGCCGCTGCCCGAGCTGCCCGTGCAGTACGCGGACTTCGCCCGCTGGCAGCGAGAGTGGCTGCGGGGCGAGGTCCTGGCCGCCGAGGTCGAGCACTGGCGGTCGCGGCTGGCGGGGATCCCCGCCGGGCTGGACCTCCCCTTCGACCATCCCCGCCCGGCGGTGTGGAGCGGCCGCGGGGGCCGCCAGAGCTTCGCCCTGCCGGCGGCATTCCTGGCGGAGCTCAAGGCTCTGGGACGGCGCCAGGGAACGACCCTGTTCATGACCGTGCTGGCCGGCTTCGAGGCCCTCCTCGGGCGCTACAGCGACGCCGAGGACCTGGCCGTAGGCTCGCCCATCGCCAACCGCAACCGGCTGGAGACGGAGGGCCTGATCGGCATGTTCGTCAATACCCTGGTGTTGCGGGGTAGCCTGGGCGGCGACCCCGCCTACGGCGAGCTGATGGCGCGGGTCCGTGCCACCACCCTGGCGGCCTACGCTCATCAGGACGTGCCGTTCGAGAAGCTGGTGGCCGAGCTCGAGCCGGAGCGCGACCTGGCTCGCAACCCGCTGTTCCAGGTCTCGTTCGCCGTCCAGAACGCGCCCAGCCCCGAGCTGGCCCTGCCCGGACTGCGGCTGTCGCCCCTGCCGCTGGCGCCGGGCGCCGCCAAGTTCGACCTCTCTCTGGCCTTGGCCGAGGAGGAGGGCGAGCTCGCCGGCAGCCTGGAGTACGCCGCCGACCTCTTCGATCCGGCGACGGTACGCCACATGGTCGGACACCTCGAAACCCTGCTGTGCGGCGCCGTGGCGGACCCGTCGCGCCGCCTCTCGGACCTGCCGCTGCTCGACGAGGCCGAGGAGCGGCAGGTGCTGATGGACTGGAACGGCACCGCCGCCCCGGACGCGCGGGAGACGCCCGTCCACCAACTCGTCGCGGCCTGGGCGGCGCTGACGCCGGGCGCCATGGCCGTGGTGGCGGCGGACGAGCACCTCACTTACGGCGAGCTCGACGCGCGGGCCGGCGAGTTGGCGCGTTGCCTGCGGTGGCTCGGGGTGGGAGCGGAGGTCCGGGTGCCCGTCGCGTTGGACCGTTCGCCCCTCCAGGTGGTCGCCCTCCTCGCCGTGCTCAAGGCGGGCGGCGCGTACGTCCCACTCGATCCGGCGAACCCGCGGGAGCGGTTGGCCTGGCAGCTCGCGGACGCCTGGGCGGGAAGCCCGGTGCGGGTGCTGCTGACCCAGGAACGGCTCGCGCCGGAGCTGCCGGCCGCCGGCGCGACCGTGCTGCGCCTGGACGCCGGGGAGCTGCCGGCCGGGGAGGCTGCGGACGCCGAGCCGCAGGCGGCGCCGGAGCAGGCCGCCTACGTCATCTACACCTCGGGCTCGACGGGGCGGCCCAAGGGGGTGGTGGTCTCCCACGGCTCGCTCGCCAACCTGGTGGAGTGGCACCGGCGGGCCTACGGCCTGACGCCGGCCGACCGCTCCACGCTGCTGGCGGGCTCCGGCTTCGACGCCTCGGTCTGGGAGATCTGGCCCGTGCTGGCGTCGGGCGCCAGCCTGCGCGTGCCGGGCGAGGAGGTGCGCTCGTCGCCGGCGCGGCTGGCGGGCTGGCTGCGGGAGGAGGGGATCACGGTGGCCTTCCTGCCGACGCCGCTCGCCGAGGCGGTGCTGGCCGAGGCCTGGCCGGAGGAGGCCGCCCTGCGGATGCTGCTGACGGGCGGCGACCGCCTGCACCACGGGCCGCGGGCGGGCCTGCCGTTCGTCCTCCACAACCACTACGGACCCACGGAGAGCACGGTGGTCGCCACGAGCTGCCCCGTCTCCCCGGCGGCGGCGGCCCCGCCCATCGGCCGCCCCGTCGCCAACACGCGGGTCTACGTGGTGGACCGCCACTTCCGGCCGGCGCCGGCCGGGGTGGCCGGCGAGCTCGCGATCGGCGGCGCCGGGCTGGCCCGGGGATATCTCAACCGGCCCGACCTGACGGCCGAGCGGTTCGTCCCCAATCCCTTCGGCGGTGAGCCGGCCGACCGGCTCTACCGCACGGGTGACCTCGTGCGCTGGTCGCCGGCGGGCGACCTGGAGTTCCTGGGCCGCATCGACCGCCAGGTGAAGATCCGGGGCTTCCGGATCGAGCTGGGCGAGATCGAGTCGGCCCTGCTGGAGCATCCCGGCGTCCGGGAGGCGGTGGTGGACGTCTGTCCGGAGACGAGCGGACCCCGCCTCGCGGCCTGGGTGGTCGCCAGCGCGCCGGGCCAGGCGTCAGGGTTGACGGCGGAGCTGCGGGCCTGGCTGCAGGAGCGCCTGCCCGATCCCATGGTCCCCGCGGCCTGGAAGGTGCTGGCGGCGCTGCCGCTGACGCCCAACGGCAAGGTGGATCGCAAGGCGCTCCCCGCGCCCGCGGCGGCGCGGGCCGACGCGGAGGCGTGGACGGCGCCCCGCTCGCCGGAGGAGGAGCTGCTCGCCGGGCTCTGGGAGGAGGTGCTGGGGGTCGAGCGGGTGGGAGCCTTCGACGACTTCTTCGCCCTGGGCGGGCACTCGCTGCTCGCCACCCAGCTCGTCTCGCGCATGCGCAAGGCCTTCGGCGTCAGCCTGCCGCTGCGCACGCTGTTCGAGAGCCCCAGGGTCGCCAATCTGGCGGAGGCGCTGCGGCAGGCCGGCCGGGACGAGACGGTCCCAGCGGTCCCACCCGTCGTCCCCGTGCCGCGCGACGGCCTCCTGCCCCTCTCCGCCGCCCAGGAGAGGCTCTGGTTCCTCGAGCAGCTCGAGCCCGGACGCAGCACCTACGTCATGCCCTCGGCCCTGCGCCTGGTGGGCGACCTCGACGCCGGCGTGCTTCATCGGGCCCTGGCCGAGGTGGTGCGGCGTCACGAGACGCTGCGCACCACCTTCCGCACGGTCGACGGGCGCCCGGTCCAGGAGATCCGCCCCGAGCTCGTCCCGCCGCTGCCCGTCGCCGACCTCGGGCACCTCCCCGGGGTGGACCGGGAGGCCGAGGCCGAGCGGCTCGCCGCCGGCGAGGCCGGACGGCCCTTCGACCTCGCGCAGGGGCCGCTGCTGCGGGTCACCCTGCTGCGGCTCGCCGCCGCCGAGCACCTCCTGCTGCTCCAGGTGCACCACGTCGTCGCCGACGCCTGGTCGCTGAGCATCCTGCTGGGCGAGGTGGTGGCGCTCTACGAAGTGTTCTCCCAGCGCCAGGCGTCGCCGCTGCCCGCCCTGCCGGTGCAGTACGCGGACTACGCGGTCTGGCAGCGCGGTGCCGCCGGGGAGCGGCTGTTCGCGCAGCAGACCGCGTACTGGCGGCAGCGGCTGGCGGGGGCGCCGCCGGTGCTGGAGCTGCCCACCGACCGGCCGCGCCCGCTGGTGCGCACCTTCCGCGGCGCGGGCCAGACCTTCTCCCTGTCCCGCGAGCTCACGGCGGAGCTCAAGGCCCTCTCCCGACAGTCGAATGCGACGCTGTTCATGACCTTGCTCGCGGCTTTCGACGCCCTTCTCTCGCGGCTGAGCGGCCAGGAGGACGTGCTGGTGGGCTCGCCCATCGCCGGCCGCAACCGCTCCGAGGTCGAGGGGCTGATCGGCTGTTTCCTGAACACCGTCGTGCTGCGCACCGATCTCGCGGCAGCGCCCTCGTTCCGGGCTTTGCTGGCGAGTGTCCGCGACGTGACCCTGGAGGCTTACGCCCATCAGGATCTGCCGTTCGAGAAGCTGCTCGAGGAGCTGCGGCCGGAGCGCGACCTGTCGCGCACTCCTCTGTTCCAGGTCTTCCTCAACATGATCAACGTCCCCGAGGCGAAAGCCCGGATCTCCGGCCTGGAGCTGCGGGGCGGGCCGGCGACCGCGGCGTCCTCGAACTTCGACCTCACCCTCTACGCCCGCGAGCAGGCGGGGGAGCTGCATCTCAACCTGGTCTACAACGTCGCTCTGTTCGATGAGGCACGGATCGCGGAGATGCTGCGTCAGCTCTCGGGGCTCCTGGCCCAGGCCGCGGCCGCGCCGGAGCGGAGCCTGGCGAGCCTGTCGCTGCTGACGGCCGCGACCGAGGCGGCGGCGGTCCTGCCGCGGCCCGCGGCGCCGCTGTCGGCGGCGTGGCACGGCTCCGTCCCCGCGCTCTTCGTGCGCCAGGCCCGGCGGGTGCCGGAGCGGCAGGCGGTCGTCGATCCGCAGGAGAGCTGGACCTATGGCGAGCTGGACGTGCAGAGCAATCGCCTCGCCCACTTCCTGCGCGCCGGGGGCGTGGCCCGGGGGGACGTGGTCGCCCTCTACGGCCATCGCAGCGCGCCGCTGGTCTGGGCCGTGCTGGGCGTGCTCAAGGCGGGGGCGGCCTTCACCATCCTCGATCCGGCCTACCCGCCCATTCGCCAGCGCCAGTGCCTGGACCTCGCCGCACCCCGTGCCCTGGTGCAGGTTGCCGCCGCCGGGCCCCTGCCGGACGAGGTGGAAGCCGCCGCCCGCGCCCTGCCCTGCCGCGTCGCCGTCGGCTGGCGCCACGAGATGGAGCCCGCCGATCCGCTCGCGGGGCAGCCGGACGGCGATCCCGGCGTCGAGGTGGGGCCGGACGACCTCGCCTACGTCGCCTTCACTTCGGGCTCGACGGGCGTGCCCAAGGGGGTGCTCGGCCGCCACGGTCCGCTGACCCACTTCACGCCCTGGCAGCAGCAGGAGCTCGGCCTGAGTGAAGCCGACCGGTTCACCCTGCTCTCCGGCCTGGCGCACGACCCCTTGCAGCGGGACCTGTTCACGCCGTTCCAGCTCGGCGCCACGATCTGCATCCCCGATCCGCTGGAGATCGGCGTGCCGGGCCGGATGGCGGAGTGGATGCGGCGGCAGGAGGTCACCATCGCCCACCTGACGCCGGCCCTGGGGCAGGTCCTCACCGAGGCCGTGCCGGGCGCCCCCGCCGTGGAGGTGCCCTCGCTGCGCTACGCCTTCCTGGTGGGCGACGTGCTGACCCGCCTCGACGTGGCGCGCCTGCGGCGGCTCGCGCCGCGGGTGACCTGCGTCAACTTCTACGGCTCCACCGAGACCCAGCGCGCGGTGGGCTACCACGTCGTCGTGGACCGGCCGGGGGAGGCGGGCCGGGAGATCCTCCCCCTGGGCCGCGGCATGGGCGACGTCCAGCTCCTGGTGCTGGCTCGCGGCGAGGGCCTGGCCGGGATCGGCGAGCTGGGCGAGATCGCCATCCGCAGCCCGCATCTCGCGGCCGGCTATCTCGGCGATCCGGAGCTCACCCGCCAGCGCTTCCTGTCCAACCCGTTCGGCGCCGGGGCACCCGAGGACCGTCTCTACCGTACGGGCGATCTCGGCCGCTACCGGCCGGACGGCGAGGTGGAGTTCGTGGCCCGGGCCGACAACCAGGTGAAGATCCGCGGCTTCCGCATCGAGCTGGGGGAGATCGAGGCGACGCTGGCCCGTCATCCGGCGGTGCGCGAGGCGGTGGTCGTCGCCCGCGTTGACCGCACCGGGCGCTCGGGGGAGAAGCGGCTGGCGGCCTACGTCGTCCCCCAGGGCGCGCCGGCGCCGCCGCTGCCCGGCTTCGCCGAGCTGCAGGACTTCCTGCGCCAGCGGCTCCCCGAGTACATGGTGCCGCCGGACTGGATGGAGCTCGCAAGGCTGCCGGTGACGCCCAACGGCAAGCTGGACCGCAAGGCCCTGCCCGAGCCCGAGCTGGCGCGGCCGGACCTCGGCCAGGATTACATGGCCCCCCGCGGCGAGGTGGAGCAGGCGGTCGCCGAGATCTGGCAGGAGGTCCTGCAGGTCGAGCGGGTGGGCAGCCACGACAAGTTCTTCCATCTGGGCGGACACTCTCTGCTCCTCGTCCGGGTGCACGCCCGGCTGCGGGAGCGTTTCGGACAGGAACTCTCGATGATGGATCTGTTCAAGTACCCCGACGTCAGCTCCCTGGCGCAGCACCTCAGCCGGGGTATGGCGGCCGCGGGGCCGGCGCCCCTGGAGGCGAGCCGGGCCGAGGAGCTGGAGCAGGGCAAGGCGCGCCGCCGGCAGCGGCTGGAGAAGCGCCGCGGGGCCGGAGACGCGCCATGAGCGGGCGCAACGGGCTCGAAATCGCGATCGTCGGCCTCGCCGGACGGTTCCCCGGCGCGAAGGACCTGCGGCAGCTCTGGGAGAACCTGCGCCACGGGGTGGAGTCCATCCAGCGCTTCAGCGACGAGGAGCTGGCCGCCGCCGGCGTCCCCCGGGAGCTGCTCGCCAATCCGCGCTACGTCAAGGCGGGCACGGTGATCGAAGGGGCCGACCTGCTCGACGCCGAGTTTTTCGGCCTGACGCCGCGCGAGGCGGAGGTCATCGATCCGCAGCACCGGCTGTTCCTGGAGTGCGCCTGGGAGGCCCTGGAGTCGGCGGGCTACGATACCGAGACCTATCGCCGGCCGATCGGCGTCTACGCGGGCGTGAGCTTCAGCTCCTACACGCTGCTCAACGTCTGGTCCAACCGCGACCGCATCGACTTCCTCGGCAGCCTGCTGGGGTCCGACAAGGACCACCTCTCGACGCTGGTCTCCTACAAGCTGAACCTGGAAGGGCCGAGCCTGGCGGTGCAGACCGCCTGCTCGACGTCGCTGGTCGCCGTCCACCTGGCGGCCCAGGGACTGCTCAACGGCGAGTGCGACATGGCGCTCGCCGGCGGCTCCTCGCTGCGCTTTCCGCAGCGCTGCGGCTATCTCTGGATCGAGGGCGGGATGTCCTCGCCGGACGGCCACTGCCGCGCCTTCGACGCGGCCGGGGCGGGAACCGTGTTCGGCGATGGGGTGGGAATCGTCGTCCTCAAGCGGCTGGAGGACGCCGAGGCCGACGGCGACACCATCCACGCCGTGGTCAAGGGCTCGGCCATCAACAACGACGGCGCCGCCAAGGTGGCCTACGCGGCGCCCCGCATGGAGGGCCAGGCCAAGGTCGTCCGCGCCGCCCAGGTCATGGCCGAGGTCGAGCCCGACTCCATCGGCTACGTCGAGGCCCATGGCACCGCCACCCCACTGGGCGACCCCATCGAGCTCGCGGCGCTCACCGAGGCCTTCCGCGCCGGCACCAGCCGCCGGAGCTTCTGCGCCCTGGGCTCGGTGAAGACCAACATCGGCCATCTCAATGCCGCGGCGGGGGTCGCCGGCCTGATCAAAGCGGTGCTCGCCCTGGAGAACCGGACCATCCCGCCGAGCCTGCATTTCGAACGGCCCAACCCGCAGATCGATCTCGCGGCGAGCCCGTTCTTCGTCAACGCCGCGCCCGTGGCCTGGGAGGCTGGCGACGGGCCCCGGCGCGCTGGCGTCCACGCCTTCGGCATGGGTGGCACCAACGCCCACGTGATCCTGGAGGAGGCGCCGGAGGGGGTGCCCTCGGGACCGTCGCGGGCCTGGCAGATGCTGGTCCTCTCGGCCCGGACCCCGGCCGCCCTGGAAGCCGCGACCGACCGGCTCGCCGGTCACCTGGCGGCGCACCCCGAGGCGAGCCTCGCGGACGTGGCCTACACCCTGCACCGCGGCCGCCGCGCCTTCGCCCACCGCCGGGTGGTGCTCGCCGGGTCCCTGGAGCAGGCCGTGCAGGCCTTGGCATCGCGCGATCCCGAGCGGGTCCTCACCGCCGCGGAGGTGGAGCGCGAGCGGCCGGTCTTCTTTGCGTTCGCCGCCGAGGGCGCCCCTGCCGTGGAGGCCTTCCGCGCCCTCTGCGAGGGCGAGCCCGTCTTCCGGCAGGAGGTCGATCGCTGCGCGGAGCTGCTGAGCGGGCCGGTCGTCTCCCCACCGCCGCTCTTCGTGGTGGAGCACGCTCTCGCCCGGTTGTGGATGGCCTGGGGGGTGCGGCCGCAGGGGATGCTCGGCCATGGCGTGGGCGAGCTGGTGGCGGCGAGCCTGGCGGGTGTCCTCACCCTCGCGGACGCGCTGCGCCTGGCGCTCCTCCACGACCGGCTGTTTGCGGACCTGCCGGCCGGCGCCGCGCTCCCCGCCGCGGCGCTGGAGGCCGTCGCGGGCGCTTTCGCCGAGACCCTCGGAACGATCGCGCTGAAGGCGCCGTCGGTGCCGTTCGTCTCCCGGGAGACGGGGCGCTGGATCACCGCCGCCGAGGCCACCGATCCCGCGTACTGGCTGCGGGGGCTGGCGGCCGCCGGCTTCTCTCCCGAGAGGCTCGCGACCCTGCCGGCCGACGGCGTGCTGCTGGACGTCGGGCTCGAAGCGGAGCCGGAGGGGCTGGTGCGCAGCCTCGGGTCCCTCTGGCTGGCCGGAGCCCGGCTCGACTGGCGGGCGTACTATGCCGGCGAGCGGCGCCGCCGGATACCTCTGCCGACCTACCCCTTCGAGCGCCGGCGCTACTGGATCGATCCCAAGCCGGAGACCGCCGTTCCGGCTGAGCCGCAGCGGACGTTTCATCCGCGGCCGGCCAACCTGCGCACCGCCTACGTGCCGTCCGCAGGCCGGGTCGAGGCTGCGCTCGCCGGGATCTGGGAGGACCTGTTCGGCATCGCCGAGATCGGCATCGACGACGACTTCTACGACCTCGGCGGCCACTCGCTCCTGATCACCCGGATGGCCTCCCGAGTGCGGGAGGCCCTCGGGGTGGAGCTGGCGCTGCGCGTCTTCTTCGAGGAGCGCACGATCGCCCGGCTGGCTGCCGCCGTCGAACGGCATCGCGCCGTTGCGTGGAACGAGGAGCCGAGGGCTCAGGAGGCGCCGCCCCTGGTGCGCGGTGTGCGCCCTCGCGACCTCCCTCTCTCCTTCTCCCAGCAGCGTCTCTGGCTGCTCGACCAGTTGGCGCCGGGCAACCCGTTCTACAACCTCTCGGCCGCGGTGCGGATCGAGGGTGAGCTGCAGGTCGACTCCCTGGCCGCGGCTCTGCGCGAGGTGTTGCGCCGTCACGAGACGCTGCGCACCGGCTTCGGCAGCCAGGAGGGCCGGCCGATTCAGCGTATCGCGGCTGCCGTCCCGTTCGGGCTGCACCTCGTCGACCTGAGCGCTCTGTCCATCGAGGAGCGGGAGGACCGGGTGCGGCGGTTGGCCGCCGAGCTGTCGCGGCGGCCGTTCGACCTCTCCCGTCCGCCGCTGCTGCGGGCGAGCCTCGTGCGGCTGGGCGCGGCGGAGCACGTCCTGCTGTGGTGCCTTCACCACATCGTCTCGGACGGCTGGTCCCGGGGAGTCCTGGTGACCGAGGTGGCGCGGCTCTACGATGCCTTCGTCAGGGCTGAGCCCTCGCCGCTGCCCGAGCTGGCGGTGCAGTACGCCGATTTCGCGCTGTGGCAGCGCGAGTGGCTGCAAGGGGAGGCTCTGGAGCGCCAGCTCGCCTATTGGCGCGAGCGGCTGGCCGGGGCGCCGGTGGTGGAGCTGCCCACCGACCGTCCGCGCCCGCCGGTGCAGAGCTTCCGCGGCGCGATCCACGGGGTCGTCTTCCCTGCCGAGCTGTCGACGGCCGTCGCGGCGCTCGCCCGACAGCAGGCGCTCTCGCCGTACATGGTCCTGCTCGCCGCGTTCCAGGCGGTGGTGCGCCGCTACACGGGGCTGGAGGACGTGGTGGTGGGCACGCCCATCGCCAACCGCACCCGGGCAGAGCTGGAGGGGTTGATCGGCTTCTTCGTCAACACCCTGGTGCTGCGCACCGATCTGGGGGGTGACCCCACTGGGACGGAGCTGCTGGCGCGGGTGCGGGAGACGGCTCTGGGCGCCTACAGCCATCAGGACCTGCCGTTCGAGCACCTGGTGGAGAAGCTCCAGCCGCAGCGCGACCTGTCGCGCAATCCGCTGTTCCAGCTCCTGTTCAACCTGCTCAACACGCCGGTGTCGCGGGTGGAGTCGGAGGGGCTGGTGATCACGCCGCTGCCGGCGGAGGGGAGCACGGCGCTGTTCGACCTCCAGGTCTATCTGAGCGATACGGCCTCGGGCCTCGGCACGACTTGGGAGTACGGCACGGACCTGTTCGATGCGGCGACCATCGAGCGGCTGGCGGGACACTTCGCAGTCGTGCTGGAGGGGCTCGTGGCCCGTCCGGAGGCGCGGCTCTCGGAGCTGGCGCTGCTGACCGCGGGAGAGCGCGACCAGATCCTGTTGGAGTGGAACGCCACCGGGCGCGCGGTGCCGGGGCATTGCGTTCACGAAATGATCGCGGCTCAGGCAGCACGGACGCCTGAGACGGTGGCGGTGGTCTGCGGTGGCGAGTCGCTGACCTACGGCGAGCTGGACCGCCGGGCCAACGGCCTGGCCCATCACCTGCAGGGCCTGGGCGTAGGGCCCGAGATCCTGGTGGGCATCGCCTTGGAGCGGTCGCTGGAGATGGTGGTGGGGCTGCTGGCGGTGCTCAAGGCGGGCGGCGCCTACGTGCCGCTCGATCCCTCCTACCCCGCGGAGCGTCTGGCGTTCATGCGGGAGGACGCCGGGGTGGCGACGGTGCTGACGCCGGAGCTTCTTTCCAGCGCCTTGCCGGAGAGCGACGTGGCGCCGGAGAGCGGCGGGGGGCCGCAGAACGCCGCCTATGTGATCTACACCTCGGGCTCGACAGGTCGGCCCAAGGGGGTGCAGATTCCCCACGGCGCCCTGATGAATTTCCTCGCCTCGATGGCCGGGACGCCGGGGCTCACCGCCGCCGACCGTCTCCTCGCCGTGACCTCGCTGTCGTTCGACATCGCGGGGCTCGAGCTCTATCTGCCGCTGCTGGTGGGCGGCCGCATCGTGCTGGCGAGCCGCGACGAGGCGGCGGACGGCCGCCAGCTCCAGAGGCTGATCGCCGGGTCCGGCGCCACGGTGCTCCAGGCGACCCCGGCCACCTGGCGAGTGCTGCTGGAGTCCGGCTGGCCGGGCGGCGAGGGCCTGAAGGCGTTATGCGGCGGCGAGGCGCTGTCGCCGGTGCTGGCGGCGGCCCTCTTGGCGCGGGTGGGCTCGCTGTGGAACGTCTACGGTCCCACGGAGACCACGGTCTGGTCGACCCTGGAGGAGGTCCGCGGCGACGGGCCCATCCTCATCGGTCGGCCCATCGCCAACACCGAGGCCTACGTGCTCGACGTGCTCGACGATGTTGGCCAGCCGGCGCCGGTCGGGGTCCCCGGCGAGCTGCTGCTGGGCGGCGCGGGTCTCGCCCGTGGTTATTTCGGCCGGCCCGACCTGACGGCGGAGAGGTTCGTGCCCAGCCCGTTCGGTGCGGCCGGCTCCCGGCTCTACAGGACGGGGGACCTGGCGCGCTGGCGCCAAGTCGGCGTGCTGGAGTGCCTGGGCCGCATCGACCACCAGGTGAAGGTGCGGGGGTTCCGCATCGAGCTGGGCGAGATCGAGACGGCGCTCACCCGTCACCCCGAGGTGGCGGCGGCCGTCGTGGTGGCGCGGGCAGAGGCCTCGGGAGACCGGCGGCTGGTCGCTTACGTGGTGCCGCGGCGGGCCGGAGCGGATCTCTCCTCCGATCTTCGCACCTGGGTGCGGCAGAGCCTGCCGGAGCACATGATGCCAGCGGCCTGGGTGTCCCTGGCGGAGCTGCCGCTCACCCCCAACGGCAAGGTGGACCGCAAGGCCCTGCCGGCCCCCGAGGCGGTGAAGGCCGAGCGCGTCCCGGCGGCGCCCCGCACTCCCACCGAAGAGGTGCTGGCCAGGATCCTGGCCACGGTGCTGGGCGTGGCCGACATGGGGCCAGGCGAGAGCTTCTTCGATCTCGGCGGCCATTCCCTGCTGGCCACGCAGGTGATCTCGCGCATCCGCACGGTCTTCGGCGTGGAGCTGCCGTTGCGCCGGTTCTTCGAGACTCCGACGCTGGCCGGCCTCGCCGGCGCGATCGACGTCGCCCACTCCTCGCGGCCGGAGGCGCCGCTGATCGCCGCCACGGCGCAGTCTCCGGACCGGAGCCTGCCGCTCTCGTTTGCCCAGCAGCGCCTCTGGCTCCTCGACCAGTTGGCGCCGGGCAACCCGTTCTACAACCTCTCGGGGGCGATGCGGATCGAGGGCGAGCTGCGGATCGATGCCCTGGCTGCCGCTCTGCGGGAGGTGGTGCGGCGCCATGGCTCGCTGCGCACCGCCTTCGGCAGCGAAGAGGGCCGGCCCGTGCAGCGGGTCGCGCCGGCGGTCGCGCTCGACCTGCCGTTGGTCGACCTGAGCGCCCTGCCCGCCGCCGAGCGGCAGGCCCGGACACGACGGCTGGCCAGCGAGCTGGCGATGCGGCCGTTCGATCTCTCGCGACCGCCTCTGCTGCGGGTGAGCCTGCTGGGGCTGGGGGAGGACGAGCACGTCCTGCTGTTCTCCCTGCACCACATCGTCTCCGACCGCTGGTCCATGGGCGTGCTGACGGCGGAAGTGGCGCGGCTTTACGGCGCCTTCGTCAATGGTGAGCCCTCGCCGCTGCCGGAGCTGCCAGTGCAGTACGCCGACTTCGCGCTGTGGCAGCGCGAGTGGCTGCAGGGGGAGACTCTGGAGCGCCAGCTCGCCTACTGGCGCGAGCGGCTGGCCGGGGCGCCGGTGGTGGAGCTGCCCGCCGACCGGCCGCGCCCGCCGGTGCAGAGCTTCCGCGGCGCCAGGCACTCGCTGAGGCTTGCCGCCGAGCGGCTGGCGATGGTGGAGGCCCTGGCGCGGGAGCAAGGGGTGTCGCTCTTCATGGCCCTGCTCGGCGCCTTCCAGGTCCTGGTGCACCGGTACACGGGTCTCGACGACGTCGTCGTCGGCACGCCCATCGCCAACCGCACGCGCAGCGAGCTCGAGGGGTTGATCGGCTTTTTCATCAACTCTCTGGTGATGCGCACCGACCTGGGGGGCGATCCCATGGGGACGGAGCTGCTGGCACGGGTACGGGAGACGGCGCTGAGCTCCTATGCCCACCAGGACCTGCCGTTCGAGTACCTGGTGGAGAAGCTCCAGCCGCAGCGCGACCTGTCGCGCAACCCGCTGTTCCAGCTCATGTTCAACCTGCTCAACACGCCGGAGACGGCGGTCGAGCCAGGGAGCCTGAGGATCACCGGCCTCGATTGGGGAGCGGAGGTCTCGCTTTTTGATTTGCAGGTTTACGTCAGCGAGACCGGCGACGGCCTGGCGACGGTCTGGGAATACAGCTCGGACCTGTTCGACGCCTCGACGGTCGAACGGCTGGCGGGGCATTTCCTGATCGTGCTGCAAGGTCTGGCGTCACGTCCGGGCGCGCGGGTGTCGGAGCTGCCGCTGCTGACCGCCCTCGAGCAGCGCCAGCTCCTGGTGGATTGGAACGCCACCCGCCGCGCGGTCCCCGGGCGTTGCGTTCACGAAATGATCGCGGCGCAGGCAGCGCGGACGCCTGAGGCCGTGGCGGTCGTCTGCGGCGGCGCGTCGCTGACCTACGGCGAGCTCGACCGCCGGGCCAACTTCCTGGCCCATCACCTGAGGCGTCTGGGCGTAGGGCCCGAGGTCCTGGTGGGCATCGCCCTGGAGCGGTCGCTGGAGATGGTGGTGGGGCTCCTCGCCGTGCTCAAGGCGGGCGGTGCCTACGTGCCCCTCGATCCCTCGTATCCCGCGGAGCGCCTGGCGTTCATGCGGGAGGACGCCGGGGTGAAGGTCCTGCTGTCGCAGGAAACCCTGCCGGAGGAGGGCGAGAGCGCCGTGGCGCCGGAGAGCGGCGTGGCGCCGCAGAACGCCGCCTACGTGATCTACACCTCGGGCTCGACGGGACGCCCCAAGGGAGTGCAGATCCCCCATGGCGGGCTGATGAGCTTCCTGGCCTCGATGGCCGAGACGCCGGGGTTCACGGCTGGCGACACCCTCCTCGCCATCGCCTCGCTGTCGTTCGACATCGCCGGCCTGGAGCTGTACCTTCCCCTGCTGGTGGGAGGGCGGGTGGTGGTGGCGAGTCGCGAAGAGGCGACCGACGGCCGGCGTCTCCAGGCGCTGATCGCGGAGTCCGGCGCCACGGTGCTCCAGGCGACGCCCGCCACCTGGCGCCTGCTGCTGGAGTCGGGCTGGCAGGGTGGGGAGGGACTCAAAGCGCTGTGCGGGGCCGAAGCGCTGTCGCCGGTGCTGGCGGCGGCCCTGTTGGCGCGGGTGAGCTCGCTGTGGAACGTCTACGGTCCCACGGAGACTACGGTCTATTCGACGGTGCAGGAGATCACCGGCGCGGACCCGATCCTCATCGGCCGCCCCATCGCCAACACCGAAGCCTACGTGGCCGACGGCCGGGGCCACCTGGTACCGGCGGGCGTGCCCGGCGAGCTGTTGCTGGGCGGCGCGGGTCTGGCTCGCGGCTACCTGGGGCGACCTGAGCTGACGGCCGAGAAGCTCGTGCCCAACCCGTTCGGCGAGCCGGGATCGCGGCTGTATCGCACGGGCGATCTCGCCCGCTGGCGCCCGGAGGGCATTCTGGAGTGCCTGGGCCGCATCGACCACCAGGTGAAGGTGCGGGGCTTCCGCATCGAGCTGGGCGAGATCGAAGCGGCGCTTGCCCGTCACCCCGAGGTGGTGGCGGCCGTCGTGGTGGCGCGGGAGGAGGCCCCGGGAGACCGGCGGCTGGTCGCCTACGTGGTGCTGCGGCGGGCCGGAGCGGATCTTTCGGCCGACCTTCGCACCTGGGTGCGGCAGAGCCTGCCGGAGTACATGGTGCCCTCGGCCTGGGTGTCCCTGGCGGAGCTGCCGTTGACGCCCAGCCGCAAGGTGGACCGCAAGGCGTTGCGGGCGCCCGAGGCGGTGACCCCGGTGACTACGGCTTCCACGGCGGCGCACACCCCTGTCGAGGAGGTGCTGGCGGGGATCTGGACGCGGGTGCTGGGCATCGCGGCCGTGGGTCTGGAGGACAGCTTCTTCGACCTGGGCGGCCATTCGCTGCTGGCCACCCAGGTGGTCTCGCGGGTGCGCGAGGCGTTCGGGGTGGAGCTGCCGCTGCGCAGGGTTTTCGAGAAGCCGACCGTCGCGGCCCTGGCCGCCGAGGTCGAGGCCCTCCAGGCGCGCGAGCGGGGATTCGAGGCACCACCGCTGCGGCCTGCGCCGCGCGCGGGGGATCTCCCCCTGTCGTTCGCCCAGGAGCGTCTCTGGTTCCTCGACCAGCTCCAGCCGGGCTCGGCGGCCTACAACGTGCCGGCCGCCGTGCGGCTGACGGGGAGGCTCGACGTCGCGGCCCTGGGAGTGACGCTGCAGGAGATCGTACGGCGCCACGAGTCGCTGCGCACCGCCTTTGCCGTGCGCTCCGGACGGCCCGTGCAGGTGATCACGCCCGCCGTGGATCTGCTCATCCCCGTCGTGGACCTCGGGAGCCTGGAGCCTGTCCAGAGAGAGGCCGAGGTCCGCGCGTTGACGGCAGCGGAGGCGTTGCGGCCCTTCGACCTGCGCCGGGCGCCGCTGCTGCGGACCGTGCTGGTGCGGCTGGATGGGGAGGAGCACGCGCTGTTGCTGACCCTGCACCACATCGCCTCGGATGCGTGGTCGGCCGGGGTGCTGGTACGGGAGATGGTGGCCCTCTATCGGGCGTTCTCCCAGGGCGAGCCTTCATCGCTGCCCGAATTGCCCGTGCAGTACGCGGACTTCGCCGTCTGGCAACGCGGCTGGCTGCAGGGCGAGGCGCTCGATGCACAGCTCGCCTACTGGCACACCGTCCTCGCCGGAACGCCGGTGCTCCAACTCGCCACCGACCGGCCGCGCACGGCCCTCCAGAGCTACCGCGGAGCCAACACCGGCTTCCTCTTGCCCGCCGAGGTGAGCGAGGGGGTGCGCACCCTGTCGCGGCAGCGGGGGGCGACGCCGTTCATGGTCCTGCTGGCCGGCTTCGAGGGTCTGCTCCAGCGCTACACGGGCCAGGACGACCTGATCGTGGGCTCGACGATCGCCAACCGCACGCGCAGCGAGTTGGAGGGGCTGATCGGCTTCTTCATCAACACCCTGGCGCTGCGTGCGGACCTCTCGGATGGTCCCACCTTCCTGGGCCTGCTGGTGCGAGCCCGGGAATCGGCCCTGGGTGCTTATGCCCATCAGGACCTGCCGTTCGAGAAGCTGGTGGCGGAGCTGCAGCCGGAGCGGGACCTGTCGCGCTCGCCGCTGTTCCAGGTGCTGTTCCAGCTTCAGAACGCACCGATGGATGCCGAGCCGGTGGAGCTGCCGGGCCTGGAGCTGCGGCCCATGGGCGCCGGCGGCCAGACGGCGAAGTTCGATCTGGTGCTCAATCTCTTCGAGGTCGGGGCGGTCCTCAGTGGGGTCTTGAAGTACAACACCGACCTGTTCGAGGCGGCCACTGCGGCGCGGCTCGTCCGGCACTTTGCGACGCTGCTCGCGGGAGCGGTGACGGAGCCGTCTTGCCGCCTGTCCGAACTGCTGCTGCTCTCGGCAGAGGAGAGCCATCAGCTCGTCCGGGAGTGGAATGAGGCGCCAGCCGAGGATCTGGGCTCGAGCGTGCTGCACGAGCGGTTCGCCCTCCAGGCGGCCCGCTCTCCTGAGGCCACGGCCGTGGTCTGCGAAGGGGAGCGGCTGAGCTATGGCGATCTGGAGGCGCACTCGAACCAGCTCGCGCGCTACCTGATGCGCCTGGGGGTTCAGCCCGGCGACCGGGTGGGCCTGTGTCTGGAACGGTCGGTGGAGATGGCGGTGGCGATCCTGGGCGTGCTGAAGGCTGGCGCGGCCTACGTGCCGCTCGATCCGGCCTATCCGCAGGAGCGGCTGGCCTTCCTGCTGGCGGACAGCCGGCCGCCGGTGGTGCTCACCCAGGACTCCCTGGGCGCTCTCCTGCCGCAGCCGGCAGCGGGCACGCGGGTGGTCTTCGTCGATCGCGACGCGGAGCGGATCGCTCACGAGCGCGCCTCGAAGCCGCGTCTCCCAGTCTCCGCGGAGTATCCGGCGTATGTGATCTACACGTCGGGCTCGACGGGCGAGCCGAAAGGCGTGGTGGTGCGACACGGCAACGCCCTGCGCCTGTTCTCGGCGACCGAGCGCTGGTTCGGCTTCGGTCCTGAGGATGTCTGGACGCTGTTCCACTCCTATGCTTTCGACTTCTCGGTGTGGGAGATCTGGGGCGCCCTGCTCCACGGTGGCCGGCTGGTGGTGGTGCCCTACTGGGTGAGCCGCTCGCCCGAAGCCTTCTACGAGCTGCTGCGGTCGGAGAGAGTCACCGTCCTGAGCCAGACGCCTTCGGCCTTCCGTCAGTTGATCTGGGCCGAGGAGGCGGTGCTCGCGGGAGCTGAACCGGATCTCGCCTTGCGGTACGTGATCTTTGGCGGTGAGGCCTTGGAGCCGGCGGGTCTGGCACCCTGGTTCGAGCGCCATGGGGACGAGCGTCCGCCGCTGATCAACATGTACGGCATCACCGAGACGACGGTGCACGTCACCTGGCGCGAGGTGGGCTGGACAGATGTGGGCCGGGCGGTGAGCGCCGTGGGCTGCCCGATCCCGGACCTCGGGGTCTACCTGCTGGATTCCGCGCTTCAGCCGGTGCCGGTGGGCGTGCCGGGGGA
>JAJKHS010000039.1 GCA_021154885.1 Thermoanaerobaculum sp. | reverse complement strand
CTGCTGATGCCGGAGAGCGAGCTGCACCGCGTCTGGGTGCTGCGCAAGGTGCTCAACCCGCTGTCGACGGTGGAGAGCATGGAGCTGCTGCTCGACAAGCTGTCGAAGGCGAAGACGAACCAGGATTTCCTGGGCGCCATGTCCAAGTAGGGGAGACCTTGCCCAAGCTGCGAGTCGGCATCGTCAACTTCCTGAACAGCAAGCCGCTGGCGTGGGGTTTTCTGAAGGGCCACCACGCGGACCTGTTCGCGCCGAGCTACCACCCGCCGGCCCTGGTGGCGCGGCTGCTCGGGCAGGGGAATCTCGACATCGGGCTCATCCCCTCCATCGAAGTGCAGCGCATCCCCAACCTCCGGGTGCTCCCCGACATGTGCGTGGGAGCGAAGCAGGAGGTGCGCAGCGTGGTCCTGGTCTCGCGCGGTCCGATCGAGGAAGTCCGCCGCGTGGCGCTCGACCAGAACAGCCGGACCTCCTCCACCCTCGTCCGCATCCTGCTGCGCGAACGCTGGGGGCTCGACCCGGAGTACCTGCACGAGCGACCCGATCCCGAGCGCATGCTGAGCGAGGCGGACGCGGCCCTGATCATCGGCGATCCCGCCCTGCGCCTCGACCGCGACCGGTATCACGTCGTCGACCTCGCGGCCGAGTGGAACGCGCTGACCGGCCTGCCCTTCGTCTTCGCCGTCTGGGCGGTGCGCCCCGAGGTGGAGATCCCCGACCTCCCCTTCTACTTCAAGAGCAGCCTGCGCTATGGCCTCTCCTCCCTCGACACCCTGGTCCGTGAGTCGGCCGCCGAGCTTGGGCTCGACACCTCCGAGGTCCGCGCCTATCTCACCGAGAACCTCCACTTTTTCCTGCGCGCGGAGGAGATCGAAGGCCTGGAGGAGTTCTACCGCCGGGCCTACTCCCACGGCATGATCCTCGAGCCGAGACCGATCGAGTTCTGGAGCTGAGCTCTTCCGTCACGAAGTCAGGAAGTCCACGAAGCCGGAGCCGCGATCACCGGGCCGGTCCTGCCAACGTTTCAGAGCGTGGGCGATCCGGGAAACTCCTGCCGCACCCTCTCGGGTGTCAACTGCGCCTCGCGCTCCAGGCGAGCGTCGATCTCGGACGGGTACAACTCATAGTAGGCGAGGGCGGCTCGAAGTTGGGTCTCGGTCAGCCAGGGATAGTTCCGCCGGAGGTCTTCATAACTCCTGCCGCCTTCTCGCCAGGTGGCGATGATCTCCCAGACGTCGAGCCCGCCTGCCAGGGCGGCGCGACGACCGGTTGCACCGTCAACGAACACGATTCCCGGGACCCGACGCATCCGGATCGCCTCCTCGAGCAGCTCCGCTGTGATCGCGGACCAGGACTTGCCACGCACCGCGGATTCGCGCGTGATCGCATGGTCAAGCTCGTCTGAGATCCTGATTCCTTTTGCCTTCGTTGCCATGGCTCTCTCCGGCTGGTGTGCACGTTGTGCACAGCATAGTATGATCCAAGGCAGGAGACGGGTCAACCGGCGGGTCTCCCGGGTCTGGAAACCCGCCGCCGAAATCACCTCCCCTTCAGTCTACGGCTATTCCCGCCCGTTGCGCGCTCCCACCGTGACGCGGACCTCCCGGATCTCGCCGCCCCGCAGCACGCGGAGGGTGGCCTCGCGGCCGATCGTCTCCTCGTCCAGGAGGGGGAGCAGGTCCCCCGGATGACGTAGCGGCGTCCCCTCGAAAGCGAGGAGGACGTCGCCCAGGACCAGCCCGGCCTGATCCGCCGCGCTGCCGGGCTGGACCGAGGTGAGGAGCAGGGCCGTCTCCTGCCCGAGCTGCTCGCCGAGCGCCGCCGGCAGACGTACCGGCTGGGTCACCACCCCGAGGTAGCCTCGCCGCACCTGGCCGTGGGCGAGGAGCGATCCCACCACCCGCCGCACCGTGGCCGTGGGGATCACGCTCGCGACACCACGGTAGAAGCCGGCCGTGTTGAGGCCGATCACCCGCCCCTTGAGGTCCGCGAGAGCGCCTCCGGAGAAGCCGGTGTGGATGCCGAGGTCGGTCTGGACGTTGGCGTCGATCCGGCCCCCCATGGGCGTGCGCCAGGCCTCGCCCACGGCGCCGACCATCCCCAGGCTGGCCCGGATGCCGCGGCCCGGCCGGCTTAAGCCCAGCACCAGGTGCCCGGTCTTGACCTCGCCGTCGTCCCAGGGGGCCGGAGCCGGGGACGCCGCGGCGAGACGCAGGGCCGCCAGGTCGGTCGCCGGGTCCCGTCCGGCCAGGGACGCCGTGGTCGTGCCCCCGTCCGGCAGCCCGATCTCGATGTCCTCCTCCCATTCGAGGACGTGATGGGTGGTCACCACCACGCCCTCGGACCAGACGACGCCGGTCGACGGCCCCCGCCGCCTCCGGCCATGGATGCGCACCACGCCGGCCGCGACCTTCTCGACGACCTCGGCGAGACTCTCGGAAAACTGCCACGCATAATCGCTCATCGGTTGCTCTCCTTCTTTCATGGCAGCAGAGTAGAGGGGGGAGAGGCCCGTGCGCATCGCCCGGAAGGTTGGGGAGAGGCTGTACCTTTGGGGAGGTAGGGACGGCGGCGCGCAGGGGAGTCGAATGTAGGACGTGCTACAATTCCCGCCATGGAGAACGTGGGCGAACAGCGAGTCAGTCTACGAGAGGTCAACCAACATCTGACCCGATACGTGAAGGCGGCCGAGGCTGGCGAGCGGATCGTTATCACCCGCCGCGGTAAGCCCGTGGCCCTCCTTTCGCCGCTTCCGCCGAAGGAGCGTTCCCTGAGCGCCGAGCAGGAAGCGGCCCTCGAACGAATCCTGAGCCGGAGCCATCACCTGGGGGGGCGTGCACCGTCGCGGGACGAGCTTCATGAGCGTTGAGCGGATCAGCCTCGACGCCAACATTCTCTTCTATACCGTCGACGCCGACGCTGGCGAGCGCCAGGAGAAAGCGCGCGCGATCGTACGCCAAGGGGCGTTGAACCATGACTGCTTCCTTTCTCTACAGACGCTGTGCGAATTCTTTGCTGCAACGACGCGCAAGGGTAAGCTGACAGCGGTCCAGGCGGCAGCTCAGCTCGAAGACTGGCAGGCGTTGTTCCCGGTGATCGCCGCTACGACCACAAGCTTGCGCTTGGCTGTCCGAGCCGTCGAGCAGCACAACCTTTCCTTTTGGGATGCCCTGCAATGGGCGGTCGCCAAGCAGGCTGGAGCGACGTTGTTGTTGAGCGAGGACCTGCAACACGGGCGAGACTTGGAGGGTGTACGTTTCAGAAACCCTTTTGTCGTCGAGGATCCCTTCTCCGCCTCGTGACCTTCTAGGTTAAGCGCCAGCCTAAAGGCGAGCCTCGCGACGACAGCGCGTCGACTGCTTGCGCGGAACACTCTTCAAACCGGCGAGAGAGGTGAGGACGATCACCGATGTCCTCCCCCCTCTCGTCCGCCGACCCGCAGAACGGTCAGACGTAGTTCTTATCAGTACCGGTAGCGATCCGACTTGTAAGGCCCGTCCTTGGCCACACCGATGTACCTGGCCTGGTCGTCGCGCAGCTCGGTGAGCTTGGCGTTGAGGGTGGTGAGCTGGAGGCGCGCCACCTTCTCGTCCAGGTGCTTGGGCAGGGTGTAGACGCCCACCTCGTACTCGCCCTTCTTCGTCCACAGCTCGATCTGGGCGAGGATCTGGTTGGCGAAGGAGGAGCTCATCACGTAGCTCGGGTGTCCGGTGCCGCAGCCGAGGTTCACGAGCCGGCCCTTGGCGAGGAGGATGATGCGCTTGTCGTCGGGGAAGATCACATGGTCCACTTGGGGCTTGATCTCTTCCCACGGGTACTGCTCCAGGCTGGCGACGTCGATCTCGCTGTCGAAGTGGCCGATGTTGCAGACGATGGCGTTGTGCTTCATCCGCTTCATGTGATCGTGAGTGATCACGTGGACGTTGCCCGTGGCGGTGACGAAGATATCCCCTTGGCCGCAGGCCTCGTCCATGGTGACGACGCGGTAGCCTTCCATGGCCGCCTGGAGAGCGCAGATGGGGTCCACCTCCGTGACCCACACCTGGGCGCTCAACGCACGCAGTGCCTGCGTGCAGCCCTTGCCCACGTCGCCGTAGCCGCAGACGATGGCGATCTTGCCGGCCACCATCACGTCCGTGGCGCGCTTGATGGCATCCACCAGGGATTCGCGGCAGCCGTAAAGGTTGTCGAACTTGCTCTTGGTGACGCTGTCGTTGACGTTGATGGCGGGGAATTTCAGCTCGCCCTTCTTGGCCATCTCATAGAGGCGGTGGACGCCCGTGGTGGTCTCTTCCGTGACGCCCTGAATAGATGCCAACTGCTTCTTGTACCAGCCGGGCTGGGCGGCATTGCGCCTCTTGATCGCGGCGAAGAGCACGCGCTCCTCCTCGCTGGTGGGATTGTCCAGCACGGCGGGATCGTCCTCCGCCTTGGCGCCCAGGTGGACGAGCAGGGTGGCGTCGCCGCCGTCGTCCAGGATCATGTTGGGCGCGCCTTCGGGGAATTCGAAGATGCGGTGCGTGAAGTCCCAGTAGTCCGTCAGGCTCTCCCCCTTGAAGGCGAAGACGGAGATGCCTTCGGCGGCGATGGCCGCGGCGGCGTGGTCCTGGGTGGAGAAGATGTTGCAACTGGCCCAGCGCACCTCGGCGCCGAGAGCCTTCAGAGTTTCGATGAGCACCGCCGTCTGGATGGTCATGTGCAGGGAGCCGGCGATGCGCGCCCCCTTCAGGGGCTGGCTCGCGATGAGCTCCTTGCGGATAGCCATGAGGGCCGGCATCTCGCCCTCGGCGATGCGGAGCTCCTTGCGGCCCCAATCGGCGAGGGAGATGTCTGCGACGTGGTAGTCGCTCTGGCTAGCGGTCTGCGTGGCGGTCTGGGTAGCGACGGTCATGATTAACCTCCTCAGAGGACCCGGGCGACTGGAAAGCTCACCATCGACCCGGAAGGGTTAAGGTGAGCGCCGTTCCCTGTGCTCCGGTCATGCCGGCGTCCGAGCCTGGGAGGGGAGACCTCCTGCAACGCTCCTCGGACCGCCTCTATTCTACCTCATCGGCCCCGAATCCCAAAGGGGAAGGTTGGGGGCAGGCGGCCCAGGATCGACGGAGGAGAGGACGATGTTCCGTTGACGGCGGTAGCTCAAGGTGTTACCATGTAGATGCCAGTCTACACGTGGGGAACCATGGCTCTGAACATCAGGAACTCCGAGACCGAGACGTTGGCTGAAGCGCTAGCCAAGCTCACGGGGGAGACGAAGACCGAGGCCGTGACGCAGGCGCTCCGGGACCGCTTGGCCCGGCTACGCCGCGAGCGCGCCCGGCGGAGCCTCGCCGATGAGCTCGACGAGATCGCCAGGCATTGCTCGCGGCTGCCCGTGCTGGATTCGAGGACACCCGACGAGATCCTCGGATATGATGAGCACGGATTGCCGCGCTGATGGTCATCGACACCTCCGCTCTCTTGGCAATCCTCCTTGACGAGCCCGAACGCCGCACGTTCAACGAGGCCATCGAAGCTGCCGAATCGCGCATGATGTCGGCGGCGACCTTCGTCGAGGTCTCAATCGTCATCGAGTCGCGCTTCGGCGCCGAGGGTATTCGCGACCTCGACCTGTTCGTTGAACGTGCAGGAATCGGCTTGGCCGCCGTGGATGCTGAGCAGGCCCACGTGGCCCGTCGGGCATTCAGCCGGTTCGGCAAGGGGCGGCATCGGGCCGCGCTCAACTATGGTGACTGCTTCGCGTACGCGCTCGCCACGGTGCTTGGCGAGCCGCTGCTCTACAAGGGTGACGACTTTGGGCGGACTGACATCCTTCCATTCATGGCAAGGTAGGCCTCGTGCCATTTTCCCGGCTCACCACAGGTCGCCTGACCGGATCTGACCCGCCTCGCCCTTGCCGAGTCCTTTCATTTTGCATATATTGATTATCCTGAATATTTGGCGCCGCGAACTTCCTGTCCAGCAATGAAGGCTGGGCAGGGTCACCGGCCGTGAGGCCGGAGAAACGAGGAAAGAGATGAAGATCCGTGTCCACACCTCGCGGCCTTGGATTCCCTTGGGGCTCGCCGTCGTCGTCCTGGCAGGGTGGGTCGCCACCCCGCCCGCGGCAGCCCAGATCGGCGAACTGCCCGACCAGTGCCTTCGCGCCCTCCCCTGCTGCCCGCCGCCCACCCAGGTCGTCACCTACGAAGAGCTCGTCGCCTGCGGCTTCTACCCGCAGGAGACCCGGCTGGAGTGCATCGTCAACGTGAAGCAGCCCAGTTGCTACGGCGGCAACGGCATCGACGCCTCCGGCTCGTTCGAGCACGTCCTGTTCTGCGTGGACTGGAACAACGACGGCGTCTTCGGCCAGAACGAAGTGGTCGGCGAGGTCACCCTGCAGATGCACAATGAATCGGCCGGCGGCGCCGGTCCCTGGAGCTACGCGGTCTATCGCGACATGGTGCCGCCGAGCGGACCGCGCACCAGCAACGGCAACGTAGGGCTCACCACCACGCAGACCAACGGTCCCACCTATCATGCGCGGGCGATCCTCTCCTATGACACCGCTCCCACCGGCTGCAGCTTCATCCCGCAGTTCGGCAACGTGCTCAACTTCCCCATTCGGCTCGATCCGATCCGCTGAACCGTTCGCGGCCCGGGGCTCTCCTCCGGGCCGCCTTCGCACGCGGCAGAGCTTCGCGAAGATGACAGCCCCGACTCACGCCTGAGCGGCCCCGCCAAGCCGGGTGGCCAGTAGTCGGGGCCACATTGCGGTCCGACGGGGCCGCGTTTTCGACTCGAAATCCCATCTCCGGGCCCCGAGGGCCGGCGGGCTCGTTCCGGCGGGCCGTGAGGTCGCTCCACGGAACCGTCAAGCAGCCCCGCGAAGCTCCTGGACCGTTCCCCGGGGCCGCCTGCTCGTTAACCGGGGCGAACGGTTCGCCCCGCGAAATGGACTGGCCGCCCGGCGAATGCGCTCCTGATGAGGGGCCGTGCTCGAGCTGGCCAGCGACACGATCCCAGCGGAGAAGAGGAGAGAGCGCTGGGAGATCTGTGCGCGACACCTTTACCAAGGTCACCGGCGCCCTCAAGGTCGGCGCGACAGTGGCCATCCAGCACCGGATGGCCGCGCCTCGATTCGGCGCCGGTAGCTTGTCCCAGTCTGGTCGGCCTGATCTTCACGGGCACGAGATCGGTTCGATCAGTTTGATACTTCCAGAGTCGACCCTGCTGCCTCATCGCGCATACCGATCAGGCGCGGGCGAGGAGGGGGCCCTCGCTTCCTCAAGAACGCATTCGAAGCTGGTGGTGCCGCGGCTCGCTGGGAAAAGGCCCATGCCGCCCGCGTGAGCTTCGTTGCTTGCTGTATAATGGGCATGTGCAAAAAATACACCCTGGAATTGAGCTCAACTCGGCTGACTTATCCCTTCTTCATAAACTTCTTGACGATGAATGCGAAAAGGCTTGGCTAGGCAGAGCCGCGAGAGTTTTCTTCAGACTTCTCGAAGGGGTGAGCTATTTCCTGCTCTTGATTCTGAGCTTGGCCTACTTGGGCTCGTGTCTCTCTGGAGCTCTTAGACGGCCACTCGGCACTGAGACGCAAACGCTGGTCGACAAGGCGACGATTTGGCTCAACGCTTTAGTCTTACCGGCGCTCGTTGCACTCTTGGCTCTCTTGATCGCCAACGTGCCGCTCTTCACAAAGGCCTATCGCCAGTGGCTCCTGTCGCGCCAGTTGATTACATTGAGACTGCTCGATTATGCGATACTCCCGTCACCTCGCGTTCGTCCCAAACTCCTGGTTTTCCTCGCGCCACTCGGCCTCTTGATACTCTCGCTGTCCAGCGCCTTCGGTGAGCCCGAGCCACTCAGTTGGCGGCGGGCCGAAGCGCCAATTCTCCTGGTACTCCTTCCGGGAGCCATATTTCTCGTCGATGGCCTTTTTCGGCGCCTGCAGGTCCGCCTGCAGTACTTCGAGGAGGTTCAAGCTCTTCGCAACGCATTCGGGAAGGCTGCGGATACGAGCGGAGAGTTGATTCTGCCGCCTGAGCTCTTGACTCGTATCGCAGATGTTGAGCGCACCCGTGTTCTGCGTGGAAATGCAGAAGCGGTGGGGCACCGGCTTGCTAGGTCGGACACAAGCTACGCGGTGAGAAAGAGCGACAGCGCCGCGGCCACGCTGCGCGGGCTCAGCACCAGCGAACGCGTGAGACTCGAGAGAGCCCTCGAAGATCTGGCCGCGAGGCAGGAGATGTCGGCTCAAGTAGAGAAGGCAGGACCTCCCTCCACTCTACACGTCGCGGGCACTCCGTGGCAACTGGTCTATGAAGTTGAGATCGCGACAAGGACTGTTCATATCGTTTCCGTTCGCGCTCAGAGAGACTACGCACCTTGAGCGGCTGGGCGCTTGAGTTGTCTCGGCTCGTCCTGGACAGGACACAAGGATGGCCTGCCTATATGAAAGTGCGGCTCTATGAGATTCTCGACTCTCTCTGCAGAGAGCCGGAGATCGGCCGTCATTACGAGGACAACGACACTTGGTCCTACGAAGACGGCGTGAGGCCACGCATTCACATTACCTACGGAATCGATCGAACATTGCGTCGTGTCAAGGTCGTTGCCGCTGACTACACGATTATCCCCCAGGCTTGGCAACACGTCTTCCTGAGCTACAGTCATACCGATCGCGAGTGGTTCAAGAAGTTGAAACGAGCGCTTTGGCCACTCCAAGGGCTCAACATCCATCTCTGGTCGGACGAGGACATCAGTCCTGGACAGACCTGGCACGATCTCATTTTGACGAAGGTATCCGATGCGAGCGCGGCTCTCCTCCTTGTCAGTAAGGCCTTCTTGAAGTCGGAGTTCATACGTGAGTACGAGTTGCGCAGGTTTCTATCTCGTGCGGAAGATCCTTCCGGAGAGCCGTTCCTCCTCCTCTGGATCCCTCTCGCCAACCGCAAGACAATTGAGATCGATCATCTGGGTAGCCGAGTGCTGGAGTTCCAAGCACTCCTCGACCCGAGGAAGCCGCTTCACAAGTTAAAGGGAAAGAAGGTGGTAGCCACCACGCTTTCGAAGCTGGGCTATAAGGCGTTTCGAGCCATCTACAGGCAAACTAGGGGATACCCGAAGTGAAGACTCACGGAAAAATGTCGCGGGATAATTGCCACGACGGCGGCGCGGAGTGGTGGTTCGCGTAAGCGCCATTTCGAAAGGCTTACCTGATTTCTCGGTCACCCCCCTGCCGAATCGCACACACCGACGACGCCCTCGCCACCAGCCGCCCCTCGCCATCCTCCAGGTCGCATTCAAGGTAGGCGGTGCCTCGGCCCCGGCGAAGCACGCGGGCGTGGGCGGTGAGGGGGCCGTCCACGACCGGTAGGAAGTAGCTCATGTGGAGCTCGAGGGTCGTGCCGGGGCGGTGAGGGCTTCGCAGCGGCGGGCCCGATCTGTCAAAGTAGAATCCAAGGAGGCCCTGCGCCATGGTCCGATTTCTGGGTTACGCCGTCCTGCGCTCGCTCTATGCGTTCATGGCGCTGGCCGCGATCTGGGGCTCGGCCGGCCTCCTCCTGCTCTTGGCGGGACGGGGTCCGGCGAGCGCGGAGGAGGTCGCCAGCCCACGGCTCGGCGCCTTGCGCCGAGAGGTGGAGACGGGTGGACCGGCGGCGTTGGAGCGGTTCTGGCGGCGGGTGGCCGAAGAGGGGACGCCGCTCGCCGAGCCGGTCGCAGGGGAGGGGAGCGAGCGGCTCGTGACCTTCCTCTGGCGCGGCGGCGACGAGACGCGAAACGTCCTGGTGGTCGCTTCGCCGTCCGACCTGGCCAGCGCGGAGGGCATCGACGAGGCCCGGCTGAGCCGGCTGCCGGGCACGGACGTCTGGTACAGGTCCCGCCGGATGAGGGCCGACGCCCGCTTCGCCTATGCCTTCTCGGTGAACGATTCCCTCGTCCCCGCCGCGAAGGCCACGGAGCAAGAGGAGGAGGCCCGCTGGGCCGCGCTCAAGCCCGACCCGCTCAATCCGCGCCGGGCGCCGGAGCCCCTGGCTTCTCTGGCCGAGCTGCCGGCGGCGAGGAAACAGCCCTGGATCGAGCCGCATCCGGACGTGTCCGCCGGCCGCGTCGAGGAGCACCGGTTCCGCAGCGAGCGGCTCGGCAACGAGCGCATCCTCCGGATCTACACGCCCCCTGGCTACGATCCACAGGGCAAGCCGTACAGCCTGCTGGTCGTCCTGGACGGCAAGACCTACACCTCCGACGTGCCGACGCCCACGATCCTGGACAACCTCCTCGCAGCCAGGCGCATCCCGCCTCTGGTGGCGGTTTTCGTTGCCAATGCCAGCCCGGAGGCCCGCAGCCTGGAGCTGTCCTGCCATCCGCCGTTCGCCGAATTCCTGGCGCGGGAGCTGATCCCCTGGGTCCGCCGCGGCTATCGCGTCACGGCCGATCCCGCCCGGACGGTGATCGCCGGCTCCAGTCTCGGCGGGCTGGCGGCGGCCTGCGCGGCGTCGAAGTCTTCGGACGTCTTCGGCAACGTCCTCTCACTCTCCGGTTCCTTCTATTGGCGGCTGCCCGGCGAGACCGAGCCCGAGTCGCTCACACGCCAACTCGCCACCGGCCCGAAGCTGCCGCTGCGCTTCTATCTGGAGGCGGGGTTGATGGAGGACCGGCCGCCGCACCCGGAGGGGCCGAGCCTGCTGGCCTCCAACCGCCACCTGCGCACCGTGCTGCAGGCCAAGGGCTACGCCGTCGAGTATCGGGAGTTCAACGGCGGCCACTCCATCCTGAGCTGGCGGGGCTCCCTCGCGGACGGTCTGCTGGCCCTCTTCGGGCGGGATTGACCGCGCTCAGGCGGGAGGGCCGCGTGCTACAGTCCATGAGCCGGAGGCGATCATTATGTCGAATCGGGCACAAGACTGGTTTCGCCAAGCCCAGGCCGATTTTCAGCACGCCAAGAATTCCTTGATCAGCGGCGACTACGAGTGGAGCTGCTTCGCGGCGCAGCAAGCGGCGGAAAAGGCGGTCAAGGCGGTCTTCCTGGATCGCGGTCTGGAGGCTTGGGGGCATACGATCAGTGCCTTGCTGGGCGAGCTTGGAGAGCATACCGCGGTGACGGAAAGCCTGGTGGATTCCGCCAAGGCCCTGGACAAGCACTACATCCCGACCCGGTATCCCAACGGCTTCGACAGCGGAGCTCCGACAGACTTCTACACGCGCCTGGAAGCCGAAGCGGCCTTGGGCCATGCGGAGGAGATCCTTGGGTTCTGTCAAAATCATCTCGGATTCTCGGGCGAGGGTTGAGCAGGCGGTTCATGCCTATGCCGCCGCTCTGCGCCGCCGGCCCGAGGTGCGGCGCATCATCTGGTTCGGCTCCAGGATCAGCGGCCGTCCGACGCCAGGGAGCGACGTAGACCTCTGCATCGTGCTCTCCGGCTCCAACATTCCCCTGCGCGACCGTATCCCGGAGTACCTCCCAGGGGCCTTTCCAGTGGGCCTCGACCTGTTTCCCTACACCGAAGAGGAGTTGGCGAAGCTCCAGCAGTGCTCGCCCGGCTGGTACGCGGCGATCAAGCGTGGGCGAGAGCTGTGACGGCTCGACTCACCCCGGCGCCGTGAAGACTGCGGGAGCTCGCCATGTGCGCTGGGGCCTTGCTGGGCTCGCCGCCGGCGCAGGCCTTCCGGTAGTAGCTGGCGGCGCGAACCCGGTCGGACGGGACGCCTACCCCGTCGTCGTAGATCGTGCCGAGATGGTGACAGGCGGCGGCCTCGCCATCCCGGCAGGCGCGATCGATCCTGTCCCATCACTCCTCGACGAAGCGGTAGCTCCCGTGGCTGTCGTAGTCGATGCCGTGCTTGGCTTTGAGCTCCTGAATGTAGCGGAGCGTTCTCTGGGTATGGGGGCTCGCGACGCCGTCGCCGAGCGGTTCGAACGTGTGCAGCAACGTCTCCTCGAGACAACTGCTCAGGCTCATGTGCTTGTGCTCGGCCAGATCATGGAGCAAGGCGGCGATACGTTTCTCCAGGCGCACGTGCACGTCGACGCGCTCAATCTTGATCGGCGGCCCGACGTTGAGCAGATGATGCCCGAAGGTGAGCACGTAGCCATACAGATCCCGGACCTTGTAGTCGCGCAGTCCCCACGGTCTGTCCGCTGGCGGAGCCACGATTTCGACGCCGTTGGCGCGCTGGGCTTCGTAGAGCTCGTCGGCGTCGCCGATGACGAAATACACCGAGCATCCCTGGGGACAGGGTGTGCCCTGCTCCAGGAATATTTGAACGTGGTCCAGATTCACGCCCGCGATTGTGGGCGGGTCACCCCACGTGAAGCCCAGGCGAAAGCCGAGCTTGGTCGTGTAGAAATCGACGGCTGCAGGGACGTCGCCGACGCACAAGCTCGCATGGTGCTGCTCACAATCGACCTGAGGCGTGGCGGGCATGGTCATGGGCCTCCGTTAGTTACGCAGCCCTTGCGAGAAGGTAGCAGCGACGACTCGGATATTCTGCTCCCTCGTAGGGCTCCCGCTCGACATGCTCGATGACCTCGAGATTGGCCGATCGGAGCGCTTCGATGACGTCGCGAGGAACATGAAAACGGAAGCTCAGAGACACTCGTGCACCGAAAAGGTCCTCTACATGCACCACCTGGTCGCCGACGTGAAAGGAGATCAGCGCCAGCCCACCAGGTGCCAGGGTTCGTCTCATTTCGATCATGATCGCGGTGAGCTCGGCGGGTTCGAAGTGCACGATCGAATAGAAGGCGACTACGCCGGCAAGTGTCGCGTCTGGCAGGTCGAGTTGCCTCATGTCACCCACCTGGAAGCTCAGGCCGGGATTGCGACGCCTGGCTACCGCGACCATTCCCGCGGAGAGATCGATGCCGGCGACGGTGACGCCTTGCTCATGGAGATATCGGGTGACGTGGCCAGGACCACAACCGACGTCGGCCACGAGGCCGCGGCCCTGTGTCTCTTCGGCGAACCGGTTCAGGAGATGGCGGTCGAGAGGCTTGTGCGTGAGCTCCGTCGCGAGGTGCTCGGCGTAGGCCTCGGCAGCGGAATCATAACTTTCGCGAATGTCCATCAGCTCTTCAAACTCTTCACATCGCTCCTGGTTCGTGGCCGACTATACCCCTATTCCAGCCTTCGAGGCACCTATTCCTTTGGAGGCGGTCCGGTCTCCTGCCGGTCCGTCAACAAGGAGATGAAGTCCATGAAGAAGCCCGTTCTCGTCCTCCTGGTCCTCCTCGCCCTCCTGCCGTGCGCGCAACTCCTGGCCCAGACGCCGCCGGCGGCTGTGCCTCCCACGAATTCCGCGACGGCTCCGGCACCCGACCTGGCGCAGTTCCTGGCGACCTTGTCGGATGGTCAGCCCCAGGCTCCGAGCGACCTGGTGCCCGCTCCTTTGTTCAAGACCGGCTGCAACACTACCGGGTGCCCGTCGGGCCAGATCTGCTGCTTCCTCTGCGGCAACCCGCCCGATGGCGATACCAGCGGTTGCTATGGCTGCGTGACGCCGCGTAAGCCCAAAGGCTGCCCGCTGGTCGTCTAGAAACCTCTCGCAGGGCGGCTCCCCAAAAATTCGCGGGCCCCGGGGCGCACCCTACCCCGAGGCCCGCGGCAGAGTCCGCCGGGCCGGAGCTTTGCGAGGGGAGTGGTTGGGCTCCCAGTCCCCCGGCGGATTCAGTTGTCAATGAACCGTCTGCTCCCCTCCCCGGTGATCTCCCCGGCGGCAACTCCCAGGAGGGACTGCCTCTTCTTACGTTCGCCCCGGACTCGCCGTTTAGTGCGGCGACCGGAGGAGCGTCGGCGAACAGCTCGCCGCTGTCATCGGAGGGCCCGTGCACTCTGCGGTCCGGTGCCGCCGCCAACTTTTCCGGCCTTCGGCGCACTACAGAAGGTAGGGGAGGTCGCCACTCCCGGAATGTCGTCCTTTCATGGAGGAGGTTGTCATGAAGCATCGCCTCGCGGCTGTCCTGTCCCTCGTCCTCATCACTTCTCTCGGTGCTTCAGCCCAGGCCCAGACCGGGCCGTGTTTCGGCGGCAGCGGTGGCAGCTGCCCGCCCGGAGAGCCGCTCCTATCGGGCAGCTTCCAGGCCACGCCGCTGATCGACTTCGTCCCGGGCCAGACCTACATGGGCCTCTCCGGCGGCCTCTATGGCAACAACTCCAACGTCGTGCCGGCCCGGCACGATCAGGACGGACAGAACCTCGCCGCCAGCATTCACCCCATCAACGGCAAGATCATTTTTCTTGCGATCGGCATGTCGAACACCACCATCGAGTTCTGCGGCGGCAACCAGTTCAACTACGGCAAGCCGAATCAGCCCTGCCCGACCTCGTGCCCCAACCCCGCCAGCAACCAGCCCCAGTCATTCATGGCGCAGGCGCAAGGGACGGGCGTGCTGAACCCGGCGCTGGTGATCTGGGACGGCGCGATGGGCGGCGAGACCTTCCTCGACTGGGACCCCTTCATCACCGGGACCAAAGGCTGTCCCGTCAATCCGACCAACCCGTGGTGCAACTACGACCGCGTCAAACGCGACCTGAACGCGGCCGGCTTCGACGAATCGCAGGTGCAGGCAATCTGGCTGAAGAACGCCAACGGCCATCCGCAATGCTCGTTGGGCCGGGCCCACTGCGACGCCGGTTACACCGGTCCCGAGGACGCCGTCCTGGCCGAGCAGTACATGGGCGACACCCTGCGCGCCATCCACCAGCGCTACGTCAACGCCAAGCTGGTTTTCGTCAGCAACCGCATCTATGGCGGCTACGCCAACTCGTGTCTGAACCCCGAGCCGTTCGCCTATGAATACGGCTTCTCGATCCAGAAGCTGATCGTGGCGCAGATCAATCAGATCAACACCGGTCACATCGACACCAATGCCGGCAACCTGAACTACAACGCGGGGGCACCTCCCATTACTTCGCCCTGGGTCGGCTGGGGCCCCTACCTTTGGGCCAGCGGCCCGAACGCCAACAGCCAGGGGCTGTTCTGGTGCAGCGGCCAGGCGGCGGCGCCCTGCTTCGGCGAGCAGGACTTCCGGGCGGGCATTTCCACCGATCCGGGCGACTTCACCCATCCCAGCACCGCGGGCGAGCAGAAGGTGGCGACGATCCTGCTGAATTTCATGGAGACCTCGCCCTACACCAAACCCTGGTTCTGCCTCAATGGAAGCTGTGTTTAATGATCCCTCGGCGGACGGCCCGCTGCTGCCGGCGAGAGGCTCGGCGCCCGGGTTGCCTGGACGTTTGAGGAGGCTGGCCCGTAGAAGTCTCTTGCAGGACCAAGCGCCGATCGGCCGGACCCGGGTGTCAGCTCCGGCCGGTGGGCGGGTTCTTTGACAATTGATGCAAACAGAATCTTCGGCCCATTTCAGGGGGCGGCCGGCGACCGCCCCTTCTTTCTCGCCTCAGTGCCCCGCGCACTGCGCGTAGAGCATGTCGGGTACGGCCGGAAGGTCTCGAAGTTAGGCGAGATGGCCTTTGAGGTCAGCGACGGGATAGCACTAAGGTGCGGTATGGCACCGACCGTGTCGGCGTGACATTGCCACGCTTGTATCCGGCTGGAGACGATGAAGTCAGATTCGTCCAGGATCTTGAAGTGTGCTCTGGCCGAGATGGCCGCCGCCGCCGAATCTGGGCGGCGGCACCGAGCAGGGCGAAAGTGCTAGGATAACTCCGATGTCGTAACCCGCATCACATGCCAGGTACCATCCGGAAAATCTCGGGCTGTAATCTCACCATCTCGGTTTTCGTACACCATACGGAGTATGCAGCCAACAGTAAATTCGCGTCCAGGATTTATGGTCACCTTCATTTCTGTTATAGCAGGAGCTTCGTCGACCAAACGATCGACGGAATACGATTCCACTTTAATCGAACTCAACTGTCGTCGTACTTCTCCTGCATAATGGCTCGATGTAGGGTTGTCTGCGGTCCAATAAAGACGAGCCATATTTCCATAGTTGCGAGCGCGCCAGAGATCGAGAAAGCACAATGCTGTGTGTTCCGGAGTTCCCTCTTCAGGAGCATGATCTCGGTTCAGAGCGCACAGATCCTCGGCCAATATTTCTCTCGCGCTCCAGTTCTTGCCGACATCCTTCAACGCCTGAGTTCGTGCTAGCTTCTCGGCAAGCTCGCGAAGCGAGGGCACACGGGTTTCCTGTGCGAATTTCTCTCGGCGATCCTCTTCTGAGTTCTTCAGAGCTATCCAATCGGCGATGATGAAGAGGAAACACCAACACTTGGCCGCGACGATCCTATTGTCGTAGCCAAGGTCCATCCCGTGCAAGATTCCATTTCTGTAGGGAAACAAGATAGTCTCCGTGCGAGTCTTGCAACGGCTCTTTTGGAATATTGCTTTGATGTCGTTGATGGCGCCGTCCGCTGTTGTGACGCTATCCCATACATCGAGTTGTAAACTCTCGGCGTGGAGGCCTTTACCCACGGCGTCGTTGACCGCCCCGTCCATGACCATGAGAAGAATCGGCACCACGGCGTGATATCGCTCCGCAACATAGTCCTCAAAGGCAAGATCGATGAATCTGCGCCGCTCGTTGAGTTCCTGAGTACCATTGAGGAAGAACATCCTGGCGCGGAGGTTCTCAGGCCCGTAGTACTCAAGAAGGATGTCGGTTGCTTTATCCAGGCCATGGGTTTCGATCTCATCAACAACCCGTTTCATAACAGTAAGGTCGAAGCTGCCATGAGCGAGCCAGCCCTCTTTGGAGAAGTATCGGTTGAATCGCGATGGGTAATCAGTCAGCAGAGCCATCTGTGCGCACATCTTTCATACTGCTCTTTCAAGTTCGCGATCTTTTCGCTCCCTAGTCCAACATGGCGGAGCACTCCGTTCGCGCGAAGCAGTAGGCCCATAGCTCGCATTTGTTCTTTCAGATGCTTGATACTAGGAGTTTCGTCGATGTCCATATTGCCATCCTCTGTCAATCTTCACCTCTAAGGTTGCTGAGCTCATCAATGCAAGTTTCTCGCGGAGAATTTGGTTCAAAAATGGAGACCCGTGTTCCCCGGGTCTGTCCCTCCAATTCTAAGGTGATTGTATGCTCCTCTGCAAGCCCCTCACAGCACCACCAGCCCCATCCGCACCGCATGGACGATCGCCTCGCTGCGGCTCTGGACACCCAGCTTGCCGAAGATGGCGTTGACGTGGAACTTGACGGTGTGCTCGCTGATGGCGAGGCGCTGGGCGATCTGCTTGTTGGGGAGGCCCTGGGAGAGGAGTTGGAGCACTTCGCGCTCGCGAGGGGTCAGGGGCTCGGCCAGCTCTTCGGGCGAGGCAGGGGAGTCGCGGAGGAGGAGGGGCACGAAGGACTCGTTGAGGGCCAGCAGACCCGCCGCCAGGGTCCGCACTGCGGCGGTCACTGCGGCGGGGGGGCGGTGGCCCAGGAGACGGGTTCACTCGTTCACAGGCTGAGTCACGGGCCCGTCGGGTCTGGGAAGCGGTTCAGGCGTCACTGTGAGAACGGCGTTCAGGATCAGCCTTGCTTTTCCAATCGCCTGCTCTGCGTCTCCCGGTTGCGCGTGCTCGCCGCCACCATAATCCGCCGTGTGTCGTAGGTTGGCGAGCCAGGAGAATGCCGCTCCGGCCTCCACGGGCCATTTTCCCGTCCTGACGAGATCGCGATGAACAGTGCGCTCGATGGCGGTGTGCTTCGAGAAAGACTGCCCTTCGAAAGCCAGAAGAGCCGACACGGCATAGAAGGCGGCGTAGTAAGCCCTCGACGAGGAGGTGTCTGGATCGCGATCGATGAGGTCTTCGGCAGTGCGGAGCGCCTGTAGCGCCCGCTGCCAGAAGTCTTGAACCTCCCGATTCACAAATACGAGCCTTCCCGTTGCGCGTTCCGGTAAACGCCATATTCGCCGGCTCGGAAGATCTCGGAGGAAACCGGAAGAGCGTGGATGGGCCGGTCCACCTTCAACTGGAGCGGATAAAGGGCCTCCACGATCGTCTCGAGATCCCTGCCGAGGCGGACCGGCCCTTGCAGGAGAACCATGAGGTCCAGGTCACTATCCTCACCCTCCTGGTTTCTCGCCTCTGAGCCGTAGAGCAGGACTCCATGGAAACGGTCCCGGAAGGCCGCCTCCAGCCTCGGCCGGATCTCTCTTCGAATCTCTTCGCTCAACACGATACGCCTCCGCTAGGATGAATTCGTTCCAAGACGGAAGTATACGCCGTCCTGGGTGTAAACCTATCGACCTGCCAGGGAGGCCTCGCGGGCTGTCTTCCACGCCCGTCACAGTCACAACACCACCAACCCCATCCGCACGGCATGCACGATCGCCTCGCTGCGGCTCTGGACGCTCAGTTTGCCGAGGATGGCGTTGACGTGGAACTTGACGGTGTGCTCGCTGATGGCGAGGCGCTGGGCGATCCGCTTGTTGGGGAGGCCCTGGGAGAGGAGTTGGAGGACTTCGAGCTCGCGAGGGGTCAGAGGCTCGGCCAGCTCTTCGGGCGGGGCGGGGGCGTCGCGGAGGAGGAGCGTTGCGAAGGACTCGTCGAGGATCACCAGACCCTGCGCCACGGCCCGCACGGCGGCGGCCAGGCGCTCGCCGTCCGCGGTGCGGGGGAGGACGCCCCGCGCGCCGGCGGCCAGGGCCTCCTGGGCGTCCTCCTCGTCGGCCACCACGGCGAGGATGGATGGGCCGGCCGGGTCCGCGGCTTCGCGGAGGAACGGAATCCCGGACTGGGGCCCCAGGCCGAGGTCCCAGACCACGACGTGGGGAGCGCCGGGAGCGTCCGGCTCGGGCCAGTCGTCGTCCACTCCGGCCTGGCCGGACACGGCGAGGCCGTCGCGGTCCGCCAGCAGCAGGGCGAGGCCGGTCCGGGCCAGCGGGTCGTCGCTCACCACGAGCACGCGCAGGTCCTCCATTGCGGGACCAGGATACGGCAGAGCGGGCTGTTTATCGAGTTGCCTTAGTCCCAATTTGGGACTACCATGAGACGGTGCGCGTCATCGCTCTTTCAACGCTCAAGGCGTTCTGGGAAGGGAACCCGGCCTGCGTTGACGCGAAGGAGCCTATCCTGGCCTGGTATCGGCATGCCGTGAAAGCGGATTGGGCATCGCCGACCGAAGTGAAGGCTGAGTTTGGCCGGGCGAGCATCCTCAGGGACGGACGCGTGGTGTTCAACATCGCGGGAAACAAGTACCGGCTTGTGGTGTGGATCAACTATGTTAATCGGATCGTCTACGTTCGCTTCCTCGGCACCCACGCCCAGTACGACCGGGTCGATGCGCAGACGGTCTGAAGGAGAATGAGGATGGACATCAAGCCGATCAAGACGGAAGAGGACTATCGGGCCACCCTCGGCGAGATCGAGTCGCTGATGAGGGCTGTGCCAGATTCCCCCGAAGGTGAGCGGCTCGACGTGCTGGTCACGCTGGTCGAAGCCTACGAGCGCCAGCACTTCCCTATGGATCTTCCCGATCCGGTGGAGGCAATCAAGTTCGTGATGGATCAACGCGGACTGACGGTGAAGGATCTCGAGCCGATGATCGGTCACTCCAACCGGGTGTACGAGATCCTGAGCTACAAACGACCGCTCACCCTCAAAATGATCTGGAACCTGCACCAGGGGCTCGGCATCCCGGCGGAGAGCTTGATCAAGCAGCTGCCTGATAAATCCCGCGCCGCCTGAATCGCGTTGCAGGACAAGGCTGTTCCGGGCCGAAGGTCCGGGCTCAGGATGGTGCGAAGCGTTGAAGCTTTCAGGGTAGGTTGGCGCGCGTTTCGGGTTCGAGCTTGTCGGCTCCGAAGGACTCGAGGTGGAAGGCTATGGCGGAGCGGGCATCGGCCAAGGCTTCCTCATAGGTCTGACCCTCCCCGACGACGACACCCTTGGTCCCGAGAGGGTAGGCGACGTAGACATCGGAGTGCTTTTCGACGACGATCTTGAAATTCTGGACCATGGGTCTTCGGCGAACTGGTTGGTCTCGAAATCCGGTACTCACTCAATGAGCCGTCCCTGGCGCGCACGAGCTTGTCCGGAGCCTGTACGCAGCCGCGTGACGAGCTTCTCGTTGGCAAGGACTTCGGCCATCTCGGCGTCGTCGACGAACTGCTGCTCGTGAAGGCGGTTCAGGGCAGCGGTCTCAATGAGGTTCGAGACGGGCCGGTTCTCGGCTTCTGCCGGCCGCCGAAAGTGCGATTTCATCGTGCAGCTCCTCCATTCCGCGCCCAGGATACGGTAGAGTAAGGCTGCTATGGACCTGCAACCCTCAGGACGACCCGTCCAACAGATCCTCGACGACGCCGTGGCCGGCCGCCGCATCTCGGCCGGCGATGCCCATACGCTGATCCTCGAAGGCGACCTGCTCGACCTGGGACTGGCCGCCAATGAGGTGCGCAATCGCTTCAACGACCCCGCGGTCGCCACGTACAACGTCGACCGCAACATCAACTATACGAACGTCTGCGTCTACAAGTGCCGGTTCTGCGCCTTCTACCGCGAGCCGGGAGACCCGGAAGGCTACCTGCTGCCGTTCGAGGAGATCGGCCGCAAGGTGGAGGAGACCCTGGCGCTCAACGGCACGGGCATCCTCATGCAGGGCGGCGTCCACCCCGACCTGCCCATCAGCTTCTACGAGGACCTCCTGCGCTACCTGCGGTCGAGCTACCCGGCCTGCCACGTCCACGCGTTCTCGCCGCCCGAGATCAAGTTCATCGCCAGGAAGGAGCGGATGAGCTTCTACGACGTCATCGCCCGCCTGAAGGCCGCGGGGCTGATGTCCATCCCCGGCGGCGGTGCCGAGATCCTCTCGGACCCAATCCGCAAGGACGTCCTGGCCTATCCCAAGTGCTCGGCCGAGGAATGGATCGACGTCATGCGCCAGGCGCATCGCAACGGCCTGCGCACTTCGGCCACCATGATGTACGGCATGGGCGAAGCGGTCGCGGCCCGGGTGGAGCACTTCCAGCGGGTGCGCGACCTCCAGGACGAGACGGGGGGCTTCACGGCCTTCATCTCCTGGACCTTCCAGCATGAGCACACCGAGATGCCGGACGTGCCCGAGACCTACGCCGAGGAGTACCTGCGGACGCTGGCGGTCTCGCGGCTGTTCCTCGACAACGTCGTCCACTTCCAGACGAGCTGGGTCACCCAGGGCAAGAAGATCGGCCAGGTGGCCCTCTCCTTCGGAGCGGACGACATGGGCTCGATCATGATCGAGGAGAACGTGGTCGCCTCGGCCGGCACCCACTACCGCATGAGCCAGGACGAGATGGAGCACCTCATCTCCTCCGCCGGCTTCATCCCCCGCCAGCGCACGAACCTCTACGAGCGCTTGGTCACCCGCGCGGACACGGCGGAGATGGCGCGCAAGTATCGCGGCTCGCTGACGCCGCAGAACCGGGATCTGGTGTCGTCGGCGCTGCTGCCGGTGCTGGGGTGAAGCCTGAGCCCAGGATAGCAAGAATCTGCAAAACTCCCCGCTCGCTAGCGCGTATTCTTTACTTATGAGCATGGAGTCAGTCGAGCCAACCCACGAGACGGTTTTCGACGATTCGGCCTGGATCATCCCCGGCATGGAGATCGACTGCCTGTACAACAGCCCGTCGTTCGCCATTTCGACCTGGAACTGTCGCTGTGGCCGGTCCGGCATGTCGGACGAGAAGATCGAAGCGGAGTATGTGATCAGCTTCGTCCATGAGGGGGTCTTCGTCCTGCACTCGGAGGGCCGCTCCGAGGTCGTCGACCGCACCACGGTCGTCCTCTTCAATCCCGATGCTCCCTTCCGTTCGTCGCATCCCTTCGGCTGCTCCGACCACGGCAGTGCAGTGGTGGTCCGCCGGGATGTGCTTCTCGATGTGATGTCTCATTACGATCCGGCGGCACGGGAGCGGCCTGCCGCCCTTTTTCCCACACCTTTCGGTCCTGACCTTTCGCAGACCTACGTTCGTCACCGGCTGATCGTCCGCGGGCTCACTCAAGGTGTGCCTCAAGATCCTCTCGCCTTGGAGGCGTCTCTCCTGGAGATCCTGGGGACCGTGGCGAAGTCGTGCAGCCCTTCTGGAACGGCGAGGCGAGGCGCAGCCTTCGAATCCTCACGGGCGCGCCGGCGCTACGTGCACGACGCCCAGTTGATCCTCCAGGAGCGATTCCGGGAGCAGTATCGCCTCGAGCAGATCGCCCGGGAGCTCTACGTCTCGCCCTTTCACCTGTGCCGGCTGTTCAAGCAGGAGACGGGGATGCCCATGCATCGCTACGTGAACCGGCTGCGCCTGCGGGAAGCCCTGGAGCAGTTGACGGAGGGGGCCGATCTCACCGAGCTCGCACTGAGCCTCGGCTTCGCCGGCCACAGCCACTTCACCACCGCCTTCCGCAAGGAGTTCGGCGTGCGCCCCTCGGAGGTCCGGCGCCGGGCGAGCGCGTCCCATCTCGCCGAGATGAAGAAGTCATTGTCCTAGCGCGGCCTTGCGGGCCGGAGCGTCGGCGGGCAGCTTGAGGCAGTCGAGGACTTGGCCCCAGCGGGGATCGGAGTGCAGGTCGTCGAACACCGGGTCGACCGCGGCGAAGGTCAGCCACATCCCCTGAGGCGCGCACTGCTGAGTCAGCAGGTCCAGCGCGCGGCCGGGTTCGCCGAGAAACATGGCGTTCTGGGCCTGGAAAAAGGGATCCACAGGCGTTGATTGCAGAGCGTCTCGAATCCTTCGTTCTCTCCCTTTCCAATAATCCTCCAGGCTCCGGAGTTGCGCAGCTTCCTGGCGATATTTGGGAAACTGACTCAACAAAGCTGTGGCGGCTCCGAGCGCGGTCTGGCGGTCGCCGAGCTTCCAGGCGCTTTCGAGGATCGTGAACTGGCAGCCGAACAACCCCTTACTGGCAGTTTGGGGAGTGGTGCCTGCATGGCGCGGATACAGTTGCAGGATGATCCGCCCCTGGTCGATGGCCTCTTTGTAGCGATGATCCAGGTAGAAGTACCAGGCGTAGTCGGAGCCGACCAGCATCGAGGCCGGATCGAGCTCCCGGGCTCGTCCCACGGATGCCATCGCCTCGGCTTGCCGGCCCAGGGCCGCCAGATAGCGCGAGTATTCGTCGTGCGCTTTGGCGCTCGCCGGGTCGAGAGCGAGGGCCGTCCGCAGCTCCTGGCTGGCACCCGTCCAATCGCGGTAGTGGTAGAGAAGGATGTTGCCGAGGGCGAGGTGGGCGTCGGCCAGATCGGGATCGAGCGCGAGGGCGCGGCGAGCGGCGGCTTCGGTGGCTCCCAGGTCGGTCTCGGGAGGCGCGGGTATCTGCAGCCTCGCTTGGGCGAGCGTCGCGTACGCGGGAGCGAAGCCCGGATCGCGGAGGACCGCTTCCAGCAGGGCCGCCGCTGCGTTCTCGTACTGCTCGTGACGATAGAAGTAGATGCCCCGAAGATAAGCTTCGCGGGCAGGTGGCGAGGGTTGCAGCGGATGGGGCGGGACCGTCCGGAGACGGCTGCCGATCAGGAACGTCAGGAGGAGCAGGAGGGCGAGGGTCAGCCCGGCGGTGCCGAGCCGCGGCCAGCGCCGCGATTCCGGAGAGGGGAGGGGACGCAGCGGCACGACGGGCGGCTCGCCGGCTTCCGGCTCGGCCTTGACGGGTTTCAGGAAGCGATAGCCGCGGCGGGGGACGGTCTCGACGAAGCTCGGCGAGGTTGCGGAGTCTCCGAGCGCGCGGCGGATCTCCTTGATGGAGAAGTTGAGGCTGGCGTCGAAGTCGACGAACGCATCGCCCCAGACGAGTTGGCGGATCTCCTCGCGGCTGACCACCTCGCCGGAGCGGCTGGCGAGGACCTCCAGGACCTTGGTGGGCTGCGGCTGGAGCCTCACCGGCGAGCCCGCCCGCAGCAACTCGCCGCTGTCGAGCCGGAGCTCGAAGTCGTCGAAGAGGAGGCGCGGCGGTCCGCTGCCCCTGATGCCCTCTGGGTGAAATGGATTCATCGCTACTTCATTGTACGTTGAGGGAGGCACGAGGTTCTGAGGGCACTCGGCCGGTTCAGGGCGCCTCATCTCCCTCTCATCCGCCGCTCATGGCGGTTGCGCCGGGCGGGCCCTACAGTGGAGACCATGAGAGATCGACAGGAGCTCACCCTCGACGGCGCCGCCTTGACGTTCTCCGGAGAGCACGTCTGTCTCTACCAGGGAGCCGGGGTGGGCCTCGTGCGCTGGAGCTGCGCGGGTGGCCGGCGGGAGCTGTCGGACGAGACGCGGCAGCCCTGGCACGTCGTCTCCTTCATTCACTCCGGGGCTTTCGTGCTCCGCGCGGCGGGCCGGTCCGAGGTGATCGACGCCACGTCGGTCCTGCTCCACAACCCGGGAGCCCCGTACCGGTCCGAGCACCCCTTCGGCTGCTGCGACCGGGGCAGCGCCATCGCGGTCAGCCGCGACCTGCTGCTCGGCGTCCTGGCCTTCCACGATCCGACGGCGGCGGAGCGGCCGCACGCCCTGTTCCGCCGGACCCACGCCCACGGCTTCTCGCGGGCTCATTTGCTACAGCGCAGGCTGATCCGCAACCTTCAGGGAGGGCTGGCGCCGAGCGAGCCGCTGGCGATCGAAACCGCCGTGCTCGAGCTGTTGGGAGAGGTGGCGGCGGGGTGCTCCCGGCTCAGCGGGCGCTCTCTCCCCCACCATGATTCGTCGCGGGCCCGCCGGGATTATGTGCAGGACGCCAAAGCCCTGATCCAGCAGCGGTTCTGCGAGCCGCTGGAGCTGGCGGACGTCGCCCGGGCCCTCTACGTCTCGACTTACCACCTGTGCCGGCTCTTCAAGGAGGAGACCGGCCTGCCGATCCACCGGTACCTCAACCGGTTGCGGCTGCGGGAGGCGCTGGAGAGGGTCGCCGGGGGAGAGGACGATCTCACCGAGATCGCGCTGAGCGTCGGCTTCTCGTGCCACAGCCATCTCACGCGGGCGTTCCACCGGGAGTTCGGCGTGCCGCCCTCCGAGGTCCGGCGTCCGGCGGCGTGAGGGGGAGCCTCACTCCCAGGGGATGTCCGGCATGCGCAGCCGTTCGACCTCGCGGCCATCCTCCAGCACGGTCCGCTGGAGGATCTCCTCCACGTCCTCCACCGTCACCCCGCGGTACCAGAGGTTGAACGGCCAGACGGCCACGGTGATCCCCTGGCTGCAGTGCTTGAGGCAGCCGGTGCGGGTGACCATGACGCGGTCGCGGATCCCGAGCTCCTTCACCCGGTCCTTGAAGCGGTGGTAGACGGCGAGCGACCCGCGGACGGCGCAGCTCGGCTTCGGGCTCTCCGCGGGGCGCTCGTTGAGGCAGACGAGGATCTGGATCTGGGGTGCGGGCATGAGGGGATGATAGTTTCACTGGGTCAGATTCCCGGCAAGTCGCACTGTCGGGGACCCTCATCACCCCGGCCCTCTTCTCCCGACCTCATCCCGGGAGAAGAGGGAGTGGTTAGTCAGAAACAAGCAGAAGCAAGAACCCCCTGGGACCGCCGGCGTCCCGCCGGCCACTAACTCCGTTTTTTCTTGAAGTCCTCTCTCTCCCGGTCGGTGGGGGGGAGGCCGGGAGAGAGAGGGTTGGGAGAGTGAGGGTCCGCCCCGAAGGGGCGCTGGAGGGGCGATGCCGGGGTACAATGCCCGGGTTTCTCAAGGAGCCCCTTTGGCCCATCGCCTTGCCCTGGTCCTGCTGGCGCTCGCCGCGCCGGCCGCTCTGCTCGCCTTCTGCCTGGGCTGGCCGTGGATCGGCGCGCTCGCCGGCGGCGTGGCCCTGCCCATCGCCTTGATGATCCTGGGCGCGGCGCGCCGCGACTGTCTGGGAAGGCCGGGAAGGCTGGGACACCTGTGGCTACCTCTCCTTGCCTTGGGTTTGGTCCTCGGGGCGGGGTGGGCGGCGATCCTGGCGCTGCCTCACGGCGGGCCGGACGTGGCGGGCCTGCCGCTGGCCACGGCGCTGATGATTTTCGTCATGATCCCCCTGCCGCTGGCCGTTCTGGGCCTCGCCTACGCTCTCACCTTCGACCGGCTCGGCCTCTCTCCGGAGGACCTGGAGCGGGTCCGCGCGGCCCGGGGTCCAGGCACCCACGGGACGGGGGCTTGAGGTGCCGATCCTCGACCGCCCGCTGATCGTCGCTTCGGCGCTGGTCTATTTCCTCGCCTGCGGCGCTCTCGGGGTCTGGTCGCTGCGCCGCACCCGCAGCGCCCGGGACTTTTGGGTGGCGGGCCAGGGGCTGGGCGTGCTGTTCACCGGCCTTGCCACCATGGCGGCGGCGTTCTCCGGCTTCGTCTTCCTGGGCGGTCCGGGGCTGACCTACCGCATCGGCCTCACCTCGCTGTTCATCAACCTGTCGGTGGGCTTCACGCCCGCGCTGCTGGGCTGGACGGTGGCCAAGCGTCTGCGCCTGCTGGCCGAGGTGCGGGAGGTCTACACGATCCCGGACGCGATCCTCTGCAGGTACGGCAGCCGGGCGGCCTCGGGCGCGGCGGCGGTCGCCGTCCTGGTGGGGTCCGTGGGCTATCTCGGCGCCCAGCTCCTGGCCCTGGGGACGCTGACGGAGGCCGTCCTCGGCCTGCGGGCCTCCCTGGGCGTCTGGGGCTTTCCGGCCGCGGTCGGCATCGGCCTCGCCGTCCTGCTCTTCTACGGTGTCGCCGGCGGCATGATGGCGGGCGTCTACACGGACGTCTTCCAGGGCGCTCTGATGCTGCTGGCGGCGGTGGCGGTGTTCGTCTACGCGATGAGCGCGGGCGGCGGGTTCGGGGCTGTCGTCCACAGCATCGCCGCCTCGCCCCGCTTCGGCCGCCAGTTCCTGGAGCCGCTGGGCAGGACGCCGACCCTGACGGCGCTGGGGTTCTTCTTCGTCTTCGGCGTCGGCGTGCTCGGGCAGCCGCACATGCTCCACAAGTTCTACATGATCCGCGATCCGCGGCGGCTGAAGTGGCTGCCGCTGGTGCTGGGGGGCTCGCAGGTGCTCTGCCTGCTGATCTGGCTCGGTCTGGGGCTCGCGGTGCCGGCGCTCGTGGCCCAGGGGAGGCTCGCGCCGCTCCAGAAGCCGGACGATGCCACGCCGGCCTTCCTGCTCGGCTTCGCCCCGGAGCCGCTGGCCGGCCTCGCCGTCGCGGGTATCCTCTCCGCCATCATGTCCACGGCCGACTCCTTCACCAACCTGGGCGCGGCGGTGCTGGTCCGGGACCTCCCCATCGCCCTGGGCCGGCGGCTGCGCAACGAGCTGCTATGGGGACGGATCGCCACGGTGGGCGTGACGCTCGCCGCGGCCCTGCTCGCCGTGTTCTACAACGACCTGATCGCGCTGCTGGGGACGTTCGCCTTCGGCACCTTCGGCGCCGCCCTGGCGCCGGCCCTGGCGGTGGGGCTCAACTGGCAGCGGGTCACCGCCGCCGCGGCCACGGCCTCGATCGTCACCGGCACGGTGCTCTGCCTCGGGCTGGAGATCCTGGGCCGGCAGCACGTCCTGCCCCGGCTCTCCGGCCCGCTGCCGGCCGCCATCGCCCTGGCCGCCTCGTTCACCGTGCTGCTCGCGGTGACGGCGATGACGAAGCGGCCGGTCCTCGACGGCGACGTCCTCGCGGTGATGGAGGTCTGAGATGGCGGCACCGGGCGCCGTTCGTTTCCTGGTCAATCCCGCCGCGGGGCGCGGCACGGGCCGGGCCCACCTCGACCGCATCCGGGTGCTGGCCTCGCGCCACGGCGCGGGGCTGGTGGTGACGCGCAAGGTGTCCGATCTCTGGGAGCAGGCGCGGCGGGCCGCCGAGGACGGCGTCGAGCGCCTGCTGGTGGCGGGCGGCGACGGTACGATGCACCATGTCGTCCAGGGTCTGGCCGGCACCCCCTGCGCTCTCGGGGTGGTGCCGCTGGGCACGGGCAACGACCTGGCTGGGACGCTGGGCGTTCCCCCGGAGCTGGAGCCGGCCGTCGAGCGGGCTCTTACCGGCGAGGTCCGCAGCATCGACCTGGTCCGGGTGGGGGAAACCTACTCCGTCAGCTACGCGGGCGTGGGCTTCGACTCCGAGGTCACCCGCTACGCCAACGAGGGGGTGAAGATCCTGAAAGGGCCGCTGGTCTATTTCTACGCCGTGATCCACACCCTCATCACCTTCGAGCCGCCGTGGATGCGGGTGGTCCACGACGGTGGCACCTTCGAGGGGAAGGCGATGTTCGCGGTGGTGAACAACCTCCCCCGCTTCGGCGGTGGCATGCGCATCGCCCCGGACGCGCGGATCGACGACAGCCTGCTGGACCTCGTGATCGTGAAAGAGATCTCCAAGCGGACGCTGCTCTCTGTCTTTCCCAAGGTCTACAGCGGCAAGCACGTGGGGCACCCGGAGGTGCTGATGATTCCCACCCGCCGGACGGAGATCACGATCGACCGGGCGATGACGATGTACGGCGGCGGCGAGCCGCTGCGGCCGATGGCGGCCGGGGAGGCGGTGGCGGTGGCGGTGGTGCCGGGTGGGTTGCGGGTGGTGGCCGGGCCGTGAAGTACAATTCCCACGCTTGAATCAACCGCAGGAGGAGGAAACGTCATGCTCCGACGCTTCGTGCTGGTGCTGGTCCTCGCCGTTGCCGCAGGGCTGCCTGCCCTCGCCGCCGCTCCTGCGGAGACGGGGAAGACCTTTCAGGCGGGCGGCGTCACCCTGTACTACGAGGTCCTCGGCGCCGCCGCGCCTTCCAAGGTGCCGCTCGTGGTCGCCAACGGCGGGCCCGGGTTCGATCACTCCTACCTGCACGTCTCGAACGCCTGGGGAGAGCTGGCGAAAGACCGGCCGGTCGTCGTCTACGACCAGCGGGGGACGGGCCGCTCCACCGCCGCCGCCGGGGGCGATGGAACGGCCGGCCTGGCCGAGCAGATCGCCGACCTGGAGGCGCTGCGCCAGCACTTGGGCGCCGAGAAGATCGACCTCTTGGGACACTCCTGGGGTGGCTATCTCGTCATGGCCTACTCCGCCCGCCATCCGGAGCACATCCGGCGGCTGCTGATCGTCGACTCGGCGGCGCCCAAGTGGAGCGACACGCTGTTCCTGTTCAAAGACGTCTTCCCCGAGGGGGTGGCGCGCCAGAACGCCCTGGCCTTCGCCGACGAGCTGGGGGACCCGGCGGCGAAAACCGACGGCATGCGGGAGTACTTCGCCATGCTCTTCTACTCGCCGGAAAACCGCGACGCCTTCCTCGCCTTCGCCGGCAGCAACGTCCAGGTCAACGAGAAGGTCAACAAGGCGTTGAATGCCGACCTGGCGAGGTTCGACCTCGGCCCCGAGCTGCCGAAGTATCATTTCCCGACGCTCGTCGTGACCGGTCGCTACGACATGAACGTCGCCCCGGCGACCGCCTGGCGCATCCACCAGGCGATCCCCGGTTCCCGCTTCGTGGTCTTCGAGAAGAGCGGTCACCTGCCGTTCTTCGAGGAGCCGGCGAAGTTCGTGCAGGTGGTGGGGGAGTTTTTGGGGGCGGGGGCGCCGTAGAGGCGGCGAGCACGGCGACTTGTCCAGAAAGGCTGTACAATAGAGTCATGGCGATCGAGACGACCTACAGTCACGCCCGCGAGAAGTTGGCCTCCTTGATGGATCGCGTCACCGATCATCTCGAAGTGGTGATCATCAGCCGCCGCGGGGGCAAGCGCGTCGCCCTGATCGACGCGGCCGAATACGAGGGGCTGCTGGAGACCGCTCATTTGCTGCGCTCGCCGCGCAATGCGGAACGGCTCTGGCTCGCGCTCGACCAGGCCCGCCGTGGGGAGGGCCTCGAGATGAGCGTCGAGGAGCTGAAGCTCGTACAATAGGGCGATGGCGAATGGAACGAAGAAAGGCAAAAAGGCCGGAATGAACGCTACGGACCGTGAGATTGTCCGGGAGCTGCGGCAGCGCCTCGCGACCTGACCGCTCTCACGCAAGCCGCGAGCTGCGATCGCCCTCACTCCTCCCGGAAGGGATTCAAGACCGAGATTCCGCAGTCTATGAAATGGCGCGCGTTCCGGGTCACGAGCGTCAACTGATGGAGTTGAGCTGTGGCCGCAATCATCATGTCGGCTGGCGATCGGGTGATGCCGCGAGCCTGAAAAACGCCTCTCAACTCGCCGGCCCGCTTCGCGATTTCGGCCGTGACGGGCAGCACCTGGCAGTAGTCTTCCAGCAACCCTTCAAACCAGCTTCGGACCCGCGGGTTCGGTTTCCAGGCCAGCCCGAAGAAGATCTCCTCAACCGTGATGGAGCTGATCGCGACCCGTTTCATCGACCGGGCCCATTGGTCGACCCCCGGGTCCGGCCTCTTCCTCACCAACTCGCTGAGGAGGTTCGTGTCACACAGAAAGCTCGTCGAGAGCATCGGGGAAAGGATTCGGCCGCTCCTGGCTCGGCCGGTTCTCGAACGTGTACTCTTCTTCCTCACAAATGCGGCGGAGCTCGGCGAAGGCCTCCCCGAGCGACGGCCGCTCCCGTTCGTTCCGCCAGGCCAGGAATTCCTCTAAGGTGACCCCCGGAATCACGGCAGCCACCAGCTTGTCCCGGTTGTAGATCCACTGGGGCTCGTCCTCGGCCGCCCGGATGAGCTCGGAGAACTTCTGCTTGGCGTCGGCGATGTTCCAGTTCATAGCGCTCCTCGGATAGACATCTTAGCAGGGCAACATGTCCATGTCCACCTTTTGCGCTCTGCGAGCACAGGGCCGACCTTCTTTGAGCCACCTGTCGATCTCTTCAGGTGTGGTCTCGGGGAGATCCTTCCAGCGCTCGCGGATCCGCCTCAGCGCCTCATCCCTGGATTCGTCAGAGCGAACCGGGATCTGCTCCTTGCTCGCCATAGGACGTTTCGGCGGGAGTGCGATTCACCCCTGAAGAGCTTCGTCCGCCGGGGTGGCCTGCGTTCTGCGAGCTCGTCGGTGGCCATAGCACTCTCTCGTCGCGCGCGTAGTTTCGCCAGAACGGCAGGGAGGTTCGCCGGAGCCGCTCGAAACGCTCCCGATCCACGATCTTGGTCGAAAGGTCGACGTTGTGCTCGAGCTCCAGCGTGGTGGCCAGCCGATGGACGGCATCCCGCGCCTCACCCGAGGCGTTGCGCAGCACCACCATGAGGTCGTAGTCCGATCGCCAGCGCGCCTCGCCGCGGGCTCGACTCCCGAATAGCCCCACCTGCACCAACTCTTCCCCCAGCCGCTCGGCCAGCGCCGAGGCGAACTCATGGGCGATGTCGGAGATTACACGCATTACGCCCCCACCTTGAACTCCACCCCCTGCGCCAGCGGCAATTCGGTGCCCCAGTTGATGGTGCAGGTCTGGCGGCGCATGTAGGCCTTCCAGGAGTCGGAGCCGGCTTCGCGGCCGCCGCCCGTCTCCTTCTCGCCGCCGAAGGCGCCGCCGATCTCGGCGCCCGAGGTGCCGATGTTGACGTTGGCGATGCCGCAGTCGCTGCCGGCCGCGGAGAGGAACCGCTCGGCCGAGCGCATGTTCAACGTGAAGATGGCCGAGGAGAGCCCCTGCGGCACGTCGTTGTGGAGGCGGATCGCCTCGTCCAGGTCGCCGAACTCGAAGACGTAGAGGATGGGGGCGAAGGTCTCCTCGCAGGTGATGGGCAGCGGCTTCTGCACTTCGACCAGCGTCGGCTCGACGAAGCAGCCCGGCCGGTCGAGCCGGCGGCCGCCGTAGAGGATGCGGCCACCCTCGGCCTTCACCCGCTCGAGGGCCGCCATCATGTTGTCCACGGCCGTCTGGTCGATGAGGGGTCCCATGAGGGTGTCGGGTTCCATGGGATCGCCGATCGCGGCGGAGCCGTAGGCTTCGACCAGCCGGCGCTTCATCTCGGCGGCGATGCCGCGCTGCAGGAGCAGCCGGCGGGTGGTGGTGCAGCGCTGGCCGGCGGTGCCCACGGCGGCGAAGAGGACGGCGCGCAGGGCGAGGTCGAGGTCGGCGTCGTCCATCACCAGGATGCCGTTGTTGCCGCCCAGCTCGAGCAGCGAGCGGCCGAAGCGGTCAGCCACCACCTTGCCCACCTCGCGGCCCATGCGGCCGGAGCCGGTGGCCGAAATGAGCGGCACCCGGGGGTCCGCCACCAGCCGCTCGCCGACGCCGGTGCGGCCGCCCATGACCAGGTTGAAGATCGGCGGCGCGCCGTTGGCGGCCAGCACCCGCTGCGCCAGGCGGGTGACGGCGATGGCGGTGAGCGGCGCCTGGTGGGAGGGCTTCCAGATCGTCGAGTCGCCGCAGACGGCCGCCACCATGGCGTTCCAGGCCCACACGGCGACGGGGAAGTTGAAGGCGGTGACGATCCCCACCGGCCCCAGCGGGTGCCACTGCTCGTACATCCGGTGGCTCGGCCGCTCGGAGTGCATGGCGAGGCCGTAGAGCTGGCGCGACAGGCCCACGGCGAGGTCCGCCATGTCGATCATCTCCTGCACTTCGCCGCGGCCTTCGGAGACGATCTTGCCCACCTCCAGGCTCACCAGCCGGCCGAGATCCTCCTTGTGGCGGCGCAGCTCGTCGCCCAGTTGGCGCACGACCTCGCCCCGCTGGGGCGCCGGCCAGGTGCGCCACTCGTGAAAGGCGCGGACGGCGGTGGCGGCCACCCGCTCGTAGTCGCCGGCGGTGGCCAGGCGCACGGCGGCGAGGGGCTCACCGGTGGCGGGGTTGAGCGACTCGACGCGCTCGCCGTGGGTATGGATCCAGTCGCCGTCGAAGGCGCCGGGATTCTCAGCCTCGACGCCGAGGGCCTCGAGGACGCGTGAAACGTGGGTCAGTGTGTCTACGGTCATCTTGAATCTCTCCTGGGCGGTTCCTGCGCCCTGCGGGATGGACGAGGATATCGCAAACCGGGGGGAGCGGGTCACGAGTCGCTACAATGCCGCACCATGGCCGGCCTCGTTCCCGCCCTGCTCCTCGCCCTCTTCGGCGTTTGGTGCGGCACCTTTGCCTGGGGGGCCGCCGCGCCGGCGGGCGCCGTGGCGGCGGGCGCGCTGCTGGCGACGCTGTTCTGGATCGGCGCGCCGTGGCGCGACCCGCTGCGGCTGGGCAGCGCGGGGTGGCTCCTGCCGGCGGCCCTGTGGATCGCCGCCGCGGCCTCCGCCTGGGCCTCGCCGGTGCCCCGGGCCGGCCGGGTCGCCGTCCTCCTGCTGCCGGCCTTCCTCGGTCTGCCGTCCGCCGTGGAGCGCTGCTGGCGGCGGGAGGCGGACCGGCGCCGGGGGCTGCGGGCCCTGGCCCTGGTGGTGGCCGGGGTGGCGCTCTGGGCGCTGCTCGACTGGTGGCTGCTGGGCTCGCCCCGGCCGGCGATGCCGCTGGGCCACCACAACCTGCTCGCCGCCTGGCTGGTGATCCTGCTCCCGCTGGCCGTGCTGCCGGCCCGCGAGCCGGGGCCCTGGCGCCTCTCGGGGCTGGCGGCCGGCGGCCTCGCCTTGCTGGCGATCCTGGCCAGCCGCTCGCTGGCCGGCTTCGTGGCCCTGGCGCTGGAAGCTGCCGTGGGCTTCGTGGTCCGCGGAAGCGGGGGGGAGCGGCAGCGGCGCTGGTGGGCGATCCTTCTCGCCCTGGCGCTCCTCGTCTCGTTCGTTCAGCTCCCACGGGTGCTGCGGATCGCCTCCGGACAGGACCCCTCCACCCGGGCGCGGTCCGCCTATTGGGAGGCGGGGTGGAAAGGCTTCATGGCACGCCCGCTCCTGGGCTGGGGCCCCGGCTCCGCGGCCTGGACCGCCGCCGCGTTCCTCACTCCGGTCCCCGGCGTCAACCCCTGGGGCGAGGCGGTGGGGGAGCTCCACTCGCTGCCGGTGCAGCTCGCCTACGAGCTGGGGCTCACCGGCCTGCTGCTCGCCCTCGCCGTGCCGGTCCTGTTCTTCGCCCGGCGCACGGCCGAGCGGCAGGAGGGGCGGGACCCCGCCCTGCTCGCCGCCGGGCTGCTGGGATTCGGCGGCGGCGCCGTCGCCGCCCTCGGCAGCGGCGCTCTCGCCGTGACCGCTCTCCCCGTGGCCGCCGTGGTGGCGGCCGGCGCCGCGCTGGCGGGGAGCGGGCGGGGCCGGGCACGGCCCGAGTCGCCATGGCCGGTGCGCGTCTACGCCGTCGCGGCGCTCCTCGCCCTCGCCCCTCTGGAGATCGCCCGCTGGCACTACGACCGGGCCGTGGCCGCGGACTCCGCGGGCCATGCCGCCCAGGCCGAATCCGAGCTCGCCGAGGCCCTGCGGCTCGACCCCCGTTTCCCGCTCTATTCCATGCGCCTCGCCCTGCTCCGCAACCGCCGGCCGGGGGAGGATGCGGCCGCCAACGCCGAGCTCGCCCGGCGCGGGGCCGTGGCAGGGCGCGCCGTGCCTCCCCTCTGGCTGGTGGCCGGCGTCCTGGGCTACTCGGCGCAGCGCCCGTGGGCCGGCGCGGCCCTGGAGAAGGCGTGCCGGCTGGATCCGCTCAACCCGTTCCCTCCCTTCTACGAGGTGCTGGTGGAGCCCGGCGCGGCGCCGGCCGCGGAGCGCGGGGCCCACGCTCTGCTCGCCGAGCCCCGGCTGGCCGCGGCCGTCTTCTGGCAGCGCCATCCGGAGCTGCTCGGCCGCACGCTGGAAGCGGTGCGGGCCTGGCCCGGGGTGGACGCCGGCTGGAAGCAGGTCCTGATTGCGGCGGTATCTCCACCGGGAGCGTCATCAGCCGAGCGCCGGGGCCCTACGGCTCGCCTGTCCCTGGGGATCGACACGGGACAGGCCGTGCCCGTTTCGCTCGCCATCTTTCGCCGCAGCCCCTGGAAGGCGGAGTGGGACCTGGTCCAGCTCCACGCGGCGCTGCTCGGCCGCCTCAGCCTCCCTCCCGCAGCCGCGGCGCCGGGGACCTCGGCAGTTGCTTTCGCCTCGGTTCCATGTCGCCGCCGATCAGCGGGTGCGCAGGATCTGCTCACTCCGTGAGCGCCTCCCAGGGATGGCCACGAATCTCCACAACTCCTGTGGAGAACCCTGTGGAAAACTCTCTCTCCAGAGGCCGGAACGCTCGGCGCCACAGCGGTTTGCCGCTCTTTGAACAGATTTTTGTGCAATCGAGGTAAGTGCTTTGTCATCAGCAGCTTGTGAACTTCCGCCCGGCTTTCACGAGGAGAATCATACGTAACTCTCTCCGCGGGAGAGGGAGATTTTCCACAATGTTGAGGTGTGTCCCCTGCAGAGGGCACCCCGGCCCTCTTCAGCGGTGGTAGATCTCGGAGACGAAGGGGCCGGCCATGAAGTGGGCCGGGTCGATCTGGCTCTGCAGACAGACGCCGCGGACATCCTCGGTGAGCAGGAAGCGGGCCGACTCCGCAAGGCCGGCGGCGGTGGTCCCCTGAATGGCCTTGAGCGTGCGGGCGCCCACGGTGCGGGGCCGGATCAGGCGCGAGCTCTCCAGCCGGCGGAGCAGGCCGCGATCGTCGCGCCCCTCGACGGCGGCGTAGATCACCACCAGGTCGTCGTCCATGAAGGGGACGGCCTCTTCCATCTTCCGCAGCAGGTAGTCCGTGCGGTCGACGCCGGCCGGGGCGCTCTCCAGCAGCCCCTCGACCCAGGCGTAGTGGCCGGGGTAGCGCAGGGTCTTGTAGTCGAGGTTGCGCACCCTCCCCTCCAGGGCGACGGGGAGGTCGGCGGCGCCGCCGGAGGTGAGCGCCTCTTCATAGACGACGCCGTTGAGGATCACCGTGACCCGGTCCGCCAGCGACGGCCGGGTGGTGCGCCGGTGGTCGCGCAGGACGGTGGCGGGCTCGACATACTCGGTGGCGACGCCGACCGAGCTCCAGGTGAAGCCGTAGAAGTGGGGGGGCCGCACGGTGGTGGTGAGGGCGCCGACGCGCATCTCCAGGAGGTCGACCGAGCCCACGCCGTGCTCGCGGCAGAACTGCTGGAAGAGCTGATGGCCGAGGACGTCGACGTAGCCCGGCGCGAGCCCCGTCTGCAGGATATAGCCCCGGTCCGCGCCGCCGGCGATCTCCAGAATCTCCTCCGTCTCCCGCACGTGCTCGGTGAGGTTGGCGTAGTGGATCTCGTGCTGGCGGGCGAGCCGCGCCATTCGCGGCGCCTCGCTGCCGGGCAGGCAGTCGAGGAGGATGTCACCCTGGACGAGGGCGCCGTCGAGCTCGGCGTTCGTCCCCGCGGCCGGCAGGTGGAAGGCGTGAACCTCTCCCGGCCTGGCCGAGCCCTCCCGGATCCAGGCCGCTGCGGTGGTCGCCCGCTCGCGGCTGGCATCGCCGATGAAGAGGTCGACCTCGAAGTCTCCAAGCTCCCGCAGCAGCAGCCCGGTGGCGCTGCCCATGCCGCCGGCGCCGGCGATCACGACCTGGTGTTTTGTGCTCATGATTGGCGGTTGGCGCGTGCTCGTCTCGGGCGGCGCATCCTAACATCCGCCCCCGACGGGGTCAACGCGAGGATTCGGCGCCGCCGCCGGGGCGCCGGCGCACGGGCTGGCCCGCCAGGGCGGTCTTGTTGCGGCCCGTCTCCTTGGCCACGTACATGGCGGCGTCGGCCAGGCGCAGCAGGGTGCTCTTGCTCGCCTCCAGCGAGAGGTGGGGCTCCAGGTGCAGCCGCAGGGTGGCGATGCCGATCGAGCAGGTGATCCCCTTGAGGTACAGCGGCTCCGGCTGGATGTCCCCGGGGCCGGCGCAGAAGGTCGAGCCCACGACCTCCGCCCGGAGGTCCTCGGCGGCGTCGATGGCGCCCTCGAGCTCGTAGCCGGGCAGGAGGAGCACGAACTCGTCGCCGCCGTAGCGGGCGGAGATGCCCCCGAGCCGGCTCATCTTGCGGCGGAGCAGGTGGCCGACCTCGCGCAGCACCTGGCTGCCGGCCAGGTGGCCGTGGGTGTCGTTGACGTGCTTGAAATAGTCGAGGTCGAGGAACAGCAGCGACAGGTCGAGGTCCTCGGCCCGGCAGCGGCGAATGGTGTCCGACAGGGCGATGTGGAGGTAGCGGTCGTTGTAGAGCCCGGTCAGGTTGTCGCGCTTGGCGATCTCCTGCGCCTGGCGGCCGTCGAGCACGTTCTGGATGGAGATGGAGATGTAGCCGGCGAAGATCTCCAGGAGGTTGCGGTCCTCCTGGCTGTAGCCCGGGGCGTCGCAGCGGTTGATCAGCTCGAGGACGCCGCACACCTCGTGCTCGATGCGGATGGGAATGGCCACCAGCGACTGCGTCTGGTAGCGGGTCTGCTCGTCCATCGCGCGGTAGAAGAAGCGGTCGCTGGGAGCGTAGGGGGTGGAGTAGGTCTCCCCCGTCATGTAGACCCGGCCGGCGATCCCCTGGTCGGCGGGGATGGCCTGGCCCACCAGGCAGGACGACTTCTCGCCGAAGGCGGCGATGAAGGTGAGGGTGTTCTGGCGCCGGTCGTCCTTCTTGTCCGACGGATCGTCGAGGAGGATCGAGCCCGCGGCCGACGGCACGAAGCTGTTGGCCCGGCGCAGCACCTCGACCAGGTTCTCGGCGAGGCTCAGCTCCAGCGGGAAGCTGGGATTGGCCCGGCGCCGCTCCAGGAAGCGCTCGAGCTGCACGGGCTCCAGGGAGTGAAAAGCGTCCGGCGTGCGAAACCCCTCGTCTTCCGCCATGCTGGCCCGTACCATTGCATCACCCATGGACGGCGCCCCGAAAGTTCATCGCTGACCTCCGCCTTCCTCGAATTGTGAGGGCCGACGGCCGGAACGATAGCAGAAGTTGCGGTCGAACGAAACGGTTTTCCTCATTGCAGCCGGCGCAGGAGGCGGCGGCCACGGGCCAGGGCCTCGCTGCGCAGCGTATCCGTGGTGGAGAGCTGCGGCGCGTTGCGGAGGTAGTCGAGGTCGTCGAGGAGGCGGTCGAGCTCGGCGAGGCTCGCGGCGTCAACGGCGGCCACGGCGTCCGCCCTGGATGCGGCCAGCAGCTCGCGCCACTTCCAGGACGGCGTCGAGCGCGGCACGCCCCAGCGCTCCGCCAGGAACTCGCGCCACGCCTCCTCCAGCCGCGCCGCCACCTGCCGGGGGCGTTCCGTTGCGGCCGCGGCGAGCGCCTGCTCCAGCCGCGCCGCCGGGGACGAGCCGCCGATGCCGCCGATGGGGGAAACCCCGGCGGACACCGCATGCCGGCGGACCAGGGTGAGGACCAGGGCGAGCCCCAGGGGCAGACCGACGAGCCAGGGCAGCAGCCGGGTCCAGGGCCGGCGGCCGTCGCCGGCGAGCGCCGCGGCGACGGCGCCAGGGGTCGCGACACTCCCGATGGCGGCGGCGGTTTCGGCGGGCCGCGGCAGGGCCGTCAGCTCCAGGGCGGGCGCGGTGGCCGTCCGGTACTGCCGGGACACGGGATCGAAGAAGGTGACGCGGGGCGCCTCGACCTGATAGCGGCCCGCGCGGCCGGGGACCACCACGTAGCTCCAGGAGCGACGGCCGCGCACGGTGGTGCCGGCGATCTCGTCCTTCCCCTCCTGCTGCGGCGGATAGAGCGTCAGGCCGGAGGGCGCGGCCACCTTCGGCTCCGGGAGGCTCTGGAGGTTGCCGGCGCCCGCGAGCTGCACGGTGAGGGTCGCGGCCTCCCCGAGCCGGAGCTGCCGCGGCTCCAGCCGGGCGGTGAGCCCGAGCTGCCCCACGGCGCCGGCGAACCCGGGCGGCGCGGGCGGCAGGGGCTGGACGTCCAGGGTCTGCCCCTCGGCCCGCAGCCGCACCGTCTCGGGCCGGGAGACGGCGGGGCCGAAGAAGAAGGCGCGGTCGTAGTGCTCCACCGTCAGGTCGACCGTCGCCGGCTCCACCGCGTAGCGCCCGGCGCGCAGCGGGAACAGCGCCTTCTGGATCAGCGGCACCCGACCGTAGCGCCGGCCGTTGATGTCCACCATCTCCATGGGCGGCTGCTGGGGGATGGGGATGTCGTGCACCCAGAAGCCCTTGAACGCCGGCACGCCGCTCGGCGAGATGGCGGCGATGTCCTCGCGCGTGAAGAGGTAGATCGAGTAGAGGACCTGCTGCCCCACCACCGGCTGCTGCGGCTGGATCTCGGCGCGCAGGAAGACGGCCGGCTCCTCCGGCGCCGTGCGCCAGCGGGGGATCCCCATGCGGCCGAAGAACTGCTTGAAGGGGTCGTCCTCGTCGTCGCCGCGCCTCCTGGACGCTGGCGCCTGTTGCGTGGGCTCCCGCTGGACGCGGATCTCCTGGTCCGGGAGCTGGAGCTGCCGGTCCTTGATCAGCACCGAGACGTTGTGGATGCCCGCCTTGCCGAGCCCCTGGGGGCGGAGCTGCCAGGAGAGGCGGAAGGTGCGGGTCAGGTGGCCGTTGGCCCAGCGCATGTCCTCGAACTGGGAGGGATCGCCCGCGGACTCCAGGTTCTCGAGCTGCAGGCTGGGGCGGAAGTGCAGGCTGGAGACGCCTTCGCCGCGCACCTCGATGGTGAAGGTGGCGGTCTCGTCGATGCCGATGACGCTGGGCTCCAGCGTGGCTTTCACGTCCACCTCGCCGGCGTGGGCGGGGAGGGCGAGAGCCAGGGCGAAGAGGAGGAGGACTGCGGCCAGGGCGGGTCGAGCCCCCGCGCCACCGTCCAGACCCGCCCCTACCCGAAACGTCCTCATCACCAATCCTTCCCCTTCGCAGACTGCCGGGCGCGGCGGGCCGCCTGGTCGCGGCGCTGCTGGCGCTCCAGGTTCTCCACCGCCGAGAGCACCGAGGCGGCCTCCTGGGCGCTCATCTCCGGCTGATTGCGGAACTGCGGGAGCTGCCCGCCGCGTCCCTGCTGCCCCTGCGGCTGGCCGCCCTGCTGCTGCGGCTGCTGGCCACCCTGCGACTGCTGGGGCGAGGGGGGCGGCTGGCCGTCCTGCGGCTTCTGGTTCGGATCCGGCCGCCCCTTGCCCGGCTGATCCGAGGGGTCCTGGTTCGGCGAGCGGTTCCCCCGCGAGCCCTTGGGGCTCCCCTGGCCGCCCATTTTCTGTTTCTGCTCCTCGCGCAAGGCCAGCTCCAGGTTGTACTTGGCGTCCTGGTCGTCCGGCCGCAGGCGCAGCGTCTGCTTGAAGGCCTCGGCCGCGCCGGCGGCGTCGCCGGCGGCGAGCCGGGCATTGCCCAGGTTGTAGTGGGCGGCGGGGGCCAGCTCGCGGTCTGCGCCCTTCGCCGCCCTCTCCAGCGGCCCCACCGCCTGCCGCCCGCGGCCGGCGCCCAGGCGGGCCGTGCCGGCGTCGTACTGCACCAGCGGATCGTCCGGCGCCAGGCGCAGCGCCGTGTTCGCCGGCGGCACCGCCTCCCGCGGCTTGCCCTGCTGCTGAGCTTCGAGCGACCGCTCGACCCGCTCCCGGGGGTTGTACAGCCAGCGCTCCACCCAGTCGGGCAGGTGCGGCTCCAGGCCGAAGGGGAGGGAGGGGAGGGCGATCAGCAGCAAGGCCGGCAGCGCCGTCGAGCGGGCGAAGACCGCCGTCCTTTCGGTCCGTGTTTTCGTCCCCCCGAACGGCCGCAGCGAGAGGTGGAGCAGCAGGGCCAGGACGGCGAGGGCCAGGGGCCACTGGAAGCGCTCCTCCAGCGTGCTCAGGCTCTGGCTCTCGATCGTCCGTTTCTCCATGCGGTCGATCTGCTTCAGGAGGGGCGCGGGATCGGCGGCGGCGCTGGTGACCCCCAGATAGGAGCCGCCGGTGGCGCGGGCGAGCTTCTCCATCACCTCCGGGTGGAGACGGGTGATGACGATGTTGCCGTCGGCGTCGCGCTTGGTCTCGCCCGGGGAGCCGGGGATGGGCACCGGCGCGCCGTTGAGCGTCCCGAGGCCGAGGGAGTAGACGACCACGCCCGCCTCCCGCAGCTTGGGTATCTCGTCGTCGAGGCCGCCGCCCCAGTCCTCGCCGTCGGAGAGCACGACCAGCACGCGGTGCTTCTCGCCCCCCTGGCCAAAGGTGCGCAGCGCCGTTTCCAGCCCGGTGGCGAGCTCCGTGCCCGGCGTCGGCAGCGAGCCCGGATCGATGGTGTCGAGGAGCAGGTCGAGCACGGCGCCGTCCAGGGTGAGGGGGGAGAGCATGACGCCGTCCCCCTCGGTCTGCACCAGGCCCACCCGGTTGCCGGGCATGGCCCGCGCCATGCGGCGGACGAGCGACTTGGCCACATAGAGCCGCGACGGCGGCACGTCCCGGGCGCCCATGGAGAGCGACGAGTCGACGAGGAAGACCACGTCCACCCCCTTGCGCTCCACCGTCTGCTCGCCGGCCCCCCAGCGCGGCCGGGCCAGGGCCAGCGCGGCGCCCAGCACCGCCAGGGCCAGAGCCAGCGCCGAGAGGGTGATGCGCCGCGGCGCGAAGCCGGGCAGCAGGCGGTCCCACAGCCCGCGCGCCGCCCAGGCGGCGTCCGCCGCCAGCCGCCGGCGCCAGAGCCAGAGGCTCAGCGCCGCCGCCGCCGGGGCGAGCAGCGCGAGCCAGAGGAGGTGAGGCACGCCGAAGGTCATGGCTCGGCCGTGACCTCCAGGCCGGCGGTGGCGAGCGGGAAGAGGAGCAGGGCGAGCCCGGCCCACACCAGCGACGGGAACGCCTCCTGGTAGCGCACGTAGCGCTTGACCTGGAGCGGCGTCTTCTCCAGCCGGTCGACCTCGCGGAAGATCCGCTGCAACCCCTGAGTGTCGGTGGCGCGGTAGAACTGGCCGCCGGTGCGCGCGGCGATCTGGCGCAGCAGCGGCTCGTCCACGGGTACGTCCATCATGACGCGCCGCGTCGAGACCACGCCGGTCGCCGGGTCCTGCGTCTGCACCGGCACCGGCACCCGGCCGGCCGCGCCCACGCCGATGGTGTAGACCTTGATCCCCAACCCCTTGCACAGGATCGCGGCCGACTCCGGATCGATGGCACCGGCGTTGTTGGCGCCGTCGGTGACCAGCACGATGACCTTGGTCTTGGCGGCGCTGTCCCTGAGCCGCGCCGCGGCGCTGGCGAGGGCCACGCCGATGGCCGTGCCGTCCGGCAGCGTGTTGAGCTGCACCGAGTCGACGAGCAGCTCGAGCATCTCGCGGTCGGTGGTCAGCGGCGCCCGGGTGAGGGCGGCGCCCGAGAAGACGACGATGCCGATGCGGTCGCCCGGCCGGCCGGAGATGAACTCCTTGACCACCTGCTTGGCGACGCTCAGGCGGTCCTTGGGCTGGAAGTCCTCGGCGCCCATGCTGCCCGAGATGTCGAGCACGATCTGGATGTCGATCCCTTCGGTGAGGCTCTCTTCCCAGGCGTAGCCGAGCTGGGGCCGCGCCAGCGCCAGCGCCAGGCAGGCGAAAGCCGCGAGCCGGGCGTAGAACGGCAGGTGGAGCCGCCAGGCCCCGCGCGTCAGGCCCCGTCCGGCCCCGGCCGGGAGCCGGCTGTAGGTGAGCGCCCCGAAGCCGCCGCGCCGCGTCCGCTGATGATGCAGCCACGCGAGCAGGGGGAGTGCCAGCAGCAGCAGGAGCCACAGGGGGCTCGCGAGGTGGGGGAAGACGTGGGTCATCCCGTGGCCTCCAGCTTCTCCAATTTCTCGTCGAAGGCCTCGGGCTCGCGGGGCGCGAGATGGACCTCGAGATCTCCGGCCAGCCGGCGGGCCGTGACCACCCGCTCCCGCGCCCGCGCCTCTTCGACGTCCTGGCGGGCGAACTTCACCAGGTCGCAGGCCCGCAGCAGCTCGACCAGCGGGCGGGCGACGGGCCCGGCGATGCGGCGGGAGAGGAGCTGGCGCTGGATCTCGGCGGTGGTGCTCTCCACGGCCGGGAAGGGGAGGCGCCGCCCGAGGTAGCGCCGCAGCGCCAGGCTCAGGCGGGTGTGGAGCGCCAGCATCGAGGGCTCGGCCGCCAGCCGGTCGAGCTCGCCCGCCAGCTCCTCGAACGGTGGCAGGACGGGGATCTCGGCCATGCCCGCGCCGGCCGTCCGGCGGCGGCGCCGCAACAGCCAGAGGCCGGCCAGACAGAGGGCGGCGAGGATCCCCAGCGTCCACCAGAAGCGGGAGCCGAGCTGCAGGGGGCGCATCGCCGCCGGCGGCTTCGGGATGGGGTTCTTCTCCTCCGGCGGGATCACCGAGCGCACCGCGAGAGCCAGGCCGGCCGGCGTCTGAGAGACGACCGTCCCCTTCTTGAGCGGGATCTCCACCGCCATGGGCGGCAGGGGCACGCTGCCGGGCCGGAACGCGCGCAGGGTGAGCGTCTGCTGCCAGGTGGCGATCCCGTCCTTCTCGCCGGTCTTGAGCGGCGCGTCCTTCTCGATGATCTCGGCCTCGCCCCATGCGGGACCCCAGATGGGGAACCGCGGCTCGCCCGCCAGCTCCGCCGCCCGCGCCGTCACCGTGATCACCGCCTGCGCGGGATCGCCCACGGTGAGGCCGTTCGGCGCCAGCGAGACGGTGACGGGGGAGGGCTGGGCGAGGGCCGGAGCGGCCGCCAAAACGAGGAGGAGGAACTGTAGAGCGCCTCTTCGGGGCTGGACCCTCACCCCCTGGCCCCCTCTCCCGCCCCCTCCCACCCCCCTCACCGGGAGAGGGGGAATGGTTTGTCTGAGTTTGTCTGTCTTCGTTCTTCTGACTAACCACTCCCTCTTCTCCCGGTGAGGGGGGTGGGAGGGGGCGGGAGAAGAGGGCCGGGGTGATGAGGGCCTCTTCGGGGAGAAGGGAGGGGACGTCATCTCCGCAACCTCTTCTTCCGTTGCTCGAAGAACGCCAGCAGGGTATTGATGTAGGGCCGGTCCGTGCGCAGCTCCAGGCGGTCGACGCCGAGCTTGCGGGTGAGCTTGAGAAAATCCGCCCGCTCCCGCCGCCGCTGCTCGGCGTGCCGGCGGGCGAAGCGCCGGCCGTTGACCAGGGCGGTCTTCCCCGTCTCGGCGTCGCGCAGCACGACGGGGCCCACGGCGGGGATCTCCTGGTCGCGGGGATCGACGATCTCCACCACGATCAGGTCGTGCCGGGCGGCGGCGGCCTTCAGAGCGCGCACCGGGGGCGGACCGAGGAAATCGGAGATGAAGAAGAGGACGCTGCGCCGCTTGAGTGTCGAGAGCACGGCGTCGAGGCCGCGGTCGAGGTCGGTGCCGCCGTGCGCGGGGCGGTCCAGGATCTCCCGCACCAGCCGCAGCACGTGGGTGCGCCGCCGGCGGGGCTCCAGGAACAGCTCCAGGCGGTCGGACACCAGGGCGGCGCCCACCCGGTCCTGGTTGCGCAGCGCCGCGAAGGCGAGCAGGGCGGCGATCTCCGCCGACAGCTCGCGCTTCAGGATGGCCCGCGAGCCGAAGGAGAGGCTGCCCGAGACGTCCACCACCAGGAAGACCGTGAGATCCCGCTCCTCGACGTATTTCTTGATGAACGGCGTGCCCATGCGCGCGGTGACGTTCCAGTCGATCGTCCGCACGTCGTCGCCCGGCTGGTAGGGACGGACCTCGGCGAACTCCATGCCGAGCCCCTTGAACACCGAGTGATAGTCCCCCGCCACCCCCTGGTCCACCAGGCGGTTGGTGGCGATCTCGATGCGCCGCACCTTGCGCATGAGGTCCGCCGGCAGGCCGGCGCTCCGCCGCCGGGCCGGGACCGTGGCCTCGGCGGCCGTCTTCGGGTCGTTACGCCGGCGGGAGAAGAGACCGAACATCGGGGCGGACCTCGGCGGCGCTAGGGAACCGGGATGCGGTCGAGCAGACGGCCGATCAGGGCGTCGGTGGTGATCTCCTCGGCCTCGGCCTCGTAGGTTGGCACGATGCGATGACGCAGCACGTCCGGCGCCAGCTCCTTGACATCCTCGGGAATGACGTAGCCGCGGCCGCGCACCAGGGCCAGGGCCTTGGCGGCGCGAGCGAGGAAGATCGTGGCCCGGGGCGAGGCGCCGAAGGAGATCAGGTCCGCGAGATCGGGCAGGCCCGCCGCGCGCGGCTCGCGGGTGGCGAGCACCAGGTCGAGGATGTAGCCGCGGATCTTGGCGTCGAGGTAGACGGCGTCGACCACCTCGCGCAGGGCGAGGAGGCGCTCCCGCTCCAGCACCGGCGACGCCTTGAGGTCGCCGGCCACCAGCATGCGGTCGAGGATCTCGCTCTCCTCCGCGCGCGACGGGTAGTTGATCTTGAGCTTCATCATGAAGCGGTCGATCTGCGCCTCGGCCAGGGGGTAGGTCCCCTCCTGCTCGATGGGGTTCTGGGTGGCGAGCACCATGAACGGCTCGGGCAGGTGATAGCTCCGGTCGCCGAGGGTGATCTGGCGCTCCTCCATCGACTCGAGGAGGGCCGACTGCACCTTGGCGGGCGCGCGGTTGATCTCGTCCGCCAGCAGCAGGTGGGTGAACACCGGCCCGCGGCGGGCGAGGAATTCGCCGCTGCGCTGGTCATAGATCAGCGTGCCGATGAGGTCGGCGGGCAGCAGGTCCGGGGTGAACTGGATGCGCTGGAAGTCGATCGCCAGCGTCTGGGCCAGCGTCTTGACGGCCAGGGTCTTGGCGAGGCCGGGCACGCCTTCGATGAGCACGTGGCCGCGGGCGAGCAGGCCGACCAGCAGGCGGTCGAGCAGGTAGTCCTGCCCGACGATCACCCGGCGCAGCTCGGATTCGATCCGCTTCAGGGTCAGGGTTTCGCGTTCTACGTCTCGGTTCAGTGTGGCGACATCCATTACCATGTTTACTCCAGGCGCAGGGGCCAGGCTGCAAGGGGGGTGCCATGGGTCGCGAACCCGGATTTCCCTCGGATTACGAGAGACTTGCAGCGTTTGAACCGACTCGACCCCTCCCTCTACGGCGCCCCGTCCAGCCAAATTGGCACACGCGAGAGGGTCTGATACCGTTCGCGCGTGCGCAAGCCCCCCCTGCGGAAATCCCTGGGCCAGCACCACCTCGTGAGCGGCGCCCTGACCCGCCCCCTGGTCGACTTCCTCGCCCCCTCTTCGGCGGACCTTGAGAGAGTGCTGGAGATCGGTCCGGGAGGTGGCGTCCTGACAGCCGAGCTGCTCGCCACTGGGGCTCGCGTCCTCGGCTGGGAGCTCGACCCCGGCTGGGCGGTGCATCTGCGGCGCGCCCTGCCGGACCCGCGCCTCTCTCTCGTCGTGGGGGACGCGCTCCAGATCGCCTGGGACCGCCTTCCCCCGCCCACCCTGGTGGCCGGCAACCTCCCCTACAACGTCGCGACCGCGATTCTAGAAGACCTCCTCCCGCATCACGCAAGCGTCCCCCGGGCCGCCTTCCTGGTGCAGAGGGAGGTGGCGGAGCGCATCGTGGCGACCCCTGGCACGGACGCCTACGGCTCCTTCAGCGTGCTGGTGGCGGCCTGGTCCCGGCCGCGCCTCCTGGGCCGGGTGAAGCCGGGGAGCTTCCGTCCGCCGCCCAAGGTGGACAGCGCCTTCGTGGGCCTCGAGCTGCACCCGCCGCCGCTGCCCGCCGCCGAGATACCGGCCTTCGTGGCCTTCGTCCGCCAAGCCTTCGCGCAGCGGCGGAAGACCCTGCGCAATGGGCTGGCCGCCGCCTGGGGGAGAGAGCGAGCCGCCGCGGCGCTGGCTGCCGCGGGTATCCCTGAAAAAGCGCGGGCGGAGGAGCTCGGGCTGCAGGAGTTCCTGGCGATCTTTGATAGGGGCTCCGTGTGACACCCCCTGGGACCGCCGGCGTCCCGCCGGCCCGGGGCGCCCGTCGCCCCGCCAGACGGTTCCGTGTAGACTTAACCAAGACGGAGACTCTCCATGACGAGGACCACCATCTCTCAAGCCGATCTGGCCAAGCGGACCCAAGAGGTCGTGGATCGTGTGCAGCACGGGGAGGTGGCGGTCGTCGAGACCTCCGGGCAGGAGCAGGCCGTTCTTCTCGACCCCCTCGATTTTCGGCTCCTTCAGGCGCTCGCCCATTGCGCCATTGAAGAGAGGGAACGAGGACAGGAGGCCGACGACCCGGACGTCAGGATTCTCCGTGCCTATCTGGCCGACGAGATCAACCTGGGGAAGGCTGCTGAGCTCCTGGACCTCTCCCGCTTTGAGCTGCAGGCGCGCTTCCTTCGACTCGGAGTCCCTCTCCGCCACGGCCCGGCCACCCTGGAAGATGCCCTGGAGGAGATCAAGGCAGCGCGTTCGCTTTCGTAGGGGAGTGAATCCTGGATCCTCTTGGTCTGATCGATACCACAATAAGTCCCAGGTAGCTCCCCGACGCCGTTCCCCCCCCGTGACGATCCCCGCCGGGTTTCGTCGCATCTCCAGGTAGCAGCATACGGCTAACCGGCGAAGAGTGAGGGATGGGGAGGGAAGTGCCAGGTCTTCGTCGGGCCGCCCGTGCTCGCAGGGTGGTTCAACCGCCCCGTGAAGCCCAGGTATCCGGCCTGTCGTTCCGCGGGGCTCTTCTGGATAGGAGTTAGCTCATCATGTCGAAGTCTCCAGCACGCCCAGCTCGTCGCCTCTTCCTCGTCTTCATGCTGGCGTTTGCCAGCGCGGCTCTGCTCGCCCAGGGGGCCATGGCGCTCTCGGTTTCTCTCTATCGATATTACAACTCAGGTAACGGCGACCATTTCTATACCACCAACTTCAACGAGCTGGGCAACTACGGCCAGGGCTACCAATTCGAGTGGGTGCAGTGCCACATCGACAGCCGCGCCGGGGCCGGCAACACGCCTTTCTATCGGTACTACAACTCGACCACCGGCGCCCACTTCTACTCCACGGACTATTATGAGGCCTCGGCCGGATTCAGCTTCGAGTGGGTCCAGGGCTATGTCTACACCTACAACTACACCGGCTCTCTCGTCCCGCTCTATCGCTACTACAACGCCGGGACGAGCAAGTATTTTTATACGACCAACTATTACGAGCTGGGCGGCGGGGCCCAGGGGTTCGCTTACCAGAAGATCGCGGCCTGGGTGAATCCGTAGACGTGCCGTTCTGAGTTGAGCGCCCGTGGGCGCCGGCAGTGACCGGCGCCTACGGGTCTTTGTCGCGAGCGCTACGTGACAGGCGCCGGGTCAGGCGAGATCACTTGACCTTCTCCCATTTTTGGGTCCAGATCACGACTTGGTAAAGTTTGAGCCCCGAGTCCGTTGGCTTGGGGGGAAGACCTTGATGAGGTCGTCGAAGCGGTCTGCGGGCACGACGAGGGTCAGATCGAAGTCACCCTCGTACGTGACCGTCTTCGTCGTCTTTGCCAGATAGGAGCCGTCGAGCTCGATGCGATCGGGGAGCTGCGCGGCCTGTACGCTGTCGCTGACCTCTTGCCTGACGGCGGCCGGTACGATTAGGACCAGTTGTTCCCAGGTCACGCTGGGCGAGGCGAGGAGCGTACGGGCTTGCTGCTGGTAGGAGGTCACGATCGCGTCGGGCTGCAGCGTGGAGCGCAGCCGGTTTTCGGCGTCGGTGAGGATCTTGTAAACCTTTTTCGTCGCCTGCCGCGAGTCGATCACCAGATCCGTGCCGAGGAAGTCGCGCGAGAAGAACCGGGCTACGTTCTCCCCGTCCAGTTGGCGGTCGAGCAGGACCATGTCGTAGTCGGTGGGCCGCGGTTCGAGCTGGCGGACCAGTGCGCACTTCTGGAGCTCGCCGGCAGGCAGCACCTCGGCCTCGACTTCGACGGCGACGTAGCGCTTCCCCTGCTCGTCGGTGCGCGTGGTCTGGCTGAAGGCTTCGGAGGGATCGATCTTGAGCAGCGCGAGCTGGCTCACCGGTTTGCCGTCCTCCAGCGCGCTGTAGCGGCAGACGGCGAGATCTCCCCGCGCGATACTGGCGTTCCTGGTCATGAGCCCGTAGAGGCCCTCGGCGAGGGTTTGCGAGCCCTGCACCAGGTTGCCTTTGGGGGCCAGGATCGCTGTACAGGCCGCGGCAACGGGTGCGGCCGGGTCCGTGAACTGCGCCACCCGCACGCGGTCGTTCTTCAACGAATCCGCGATGTGGTCACGAAAGTAGCGGAAAACGCGGGCGTCGGTCTGCGGCGGCAGCGACCGCTGCGAGAGGACGAGGCCGCGGCGTTCGCGCTTCGGGGGCTCGCCGAGCCTGGCGGGTGGGTCCGGAGGGTCCAGGATGTGCAGGACTCCTTCAACGGATCAAAACTGCTTGATGGCGACCTGGCGGTGGAGAACCGTGTGGAGGGCCCGCCAAACCTCTCCCATCCCCCCGGCACCGATCCTCTCCTCGAGGATGTAGTCGCGAACCTTCTGACCACTTCGCATCGGGATTTAAGAGGTATAGTTCAGGCTCTGCCGCTGAGGTCAAGACCCCGGGAGCCGCGGCCCAAGCGAGCAGCCTTCTCCGAGTTTCACGATTAAATCGTAGCACAAGGCTGGGAGCCTGCGCGGCAGAAAACCGAAGACAGGGACAGCAGGGACACCAGAGACAGCAGGGACGAAAAATCTCCGGTTTCGACTAATTTCATGTCCCTGTTGTCCCTGAAGTCCCTGCTGTCCTTGCTGTCCT
>JAJKHS010000038.1 GCA_021154885.1 Thermoanaerobaculum sp. | reverse complement strand
TCCCCCATCACCTTCATCACCCGCACCAGGACCCCCACACTCGTCCTCCAGGGCGAGCGCGACGCCGAGGTGCCCGCCCCCCAGGCCTACGAGTTCTGGCACGCCTTGAAGACCCTCGGCGTGCCGACCGAGCTCGTCGTCTACCCCGACGAGGGGCACCACTTCGTCAAGCCCGAGGACGACCGCGACCGCTATCGGCGCACCCTCGAGTGGTTCGAGCGCCATCTCAAATAGACTGGAACGGACCGCGCGCGTATCTCACCTGCGCCTCGATGATCCAGCGTGGCCAGGGCGGCGATGATCCCGGTGTGCATGCTCCAGAACATCGCCTCAGAGGAAGCCGAGGGCGGGAGACCAGGCTTCCTGCAAGAAGACATAGACGCCGCCCGTCGCCGGAAAAGCTGAGGCGAGCTCGGCGCAGGTCAGAGCGCCGCAGAGGGTCAGGACCCCGGCCCCCAGCCAGACGAAGAGGACGCCGCCCAGGGAAGGCATCTGGCGGGTGATCTCCGAAGGCTGGACGAAGATCGACGCGCCAATGATCGTCCCGACGACCATCGCAACCGCCTGCAACGGGCCGAGCGACCGCTCGAGCGCTCCCGGGTTCGGATTCGCCATGTCCGGCGGAGCTTATCAGGGCCGGATGACCGTTAGCCCAAGTTTTTGCCCCGAAGGGGCAGCGGCACGTAGCCTGGGGCTGGCGCCTTTTGCCAGCCCCAGGAACCCACGACCCACATTTCCCAGAGCCCCGTAGGGGCGACGGCAACTCATCGTTTGGAGCAAACTGCCGCCGCCCCTTCGAGGCATGGCGAGATGTGTATAAGACGGTGGTCGTGAGATCTCGGCAGATCGTAGAAGAGAGTTCCCGGGAGCCCGTCAGGAGCGACAGATCCGAGCCGCCTGTCTGGCAAAGTTTGACGCGAGCTCGGGCCTCCAGTAGCCAACCCGACAAGACTCCTGTGTTGACGAGGATTAGGAATCGGCGTATAGTGTCTACGGTCCATAGAATGAATGACATACATCCTGGCCCAAAGGAGTATGACTCGATGCGGAGACTGTCGGGAAGGATTTTGGGGGTGGTGCGGATACAGGTCACCTAGAGATTGGGCGCTGGAGGTTGAGTTTGTTGTGAACTTTGAGGAACTTCTCGAAGAGAGGTACAAAGAGGCTCTCAGGGCACTTCGTGCTACACAGAAGTTACTCGGAAGATATGTGTGCCCGATCTACAGCGTGGAAGACAAAGGGACACCCTGGGTAGTAGGCTCCGGTGTTCTTCTGCAAATCAGCGATCATCGTTTACTTGTTACCGCCGAACATGTTCTCCAGGAGTCAACCAGCGAACTGTGCCTATTCGCGGCTGATCATAGCGTTCAGCTTCTTGAGTTCCGACCGATTGTCCGTTCAGTCGAGCATGATTTTGCCTGCCTTGAGCTAGGGGAGAGCAGCTTCAGCCGATTGAGTCACTTTTCATTTCTCTCGCCAAGTGATCTGGAACTCAAGAGGCCGGAGACTGAAGAGCTATATATAGTGGTCGGTTACCCTAGATCCGAAAATAAACCTCGGCGCGATGTGAGGAGAATCAAAAACAAGCCATTCTCCTTCGCTGGCAGTCCAGCAGATCTTCGATCTACAAACTGATGGATAAGTGAAGAGACGACGATTTTATTTAACTACAATCGGAAGAAGGTGGTTGCAGATAACCATAGAGTAGAGACTTCAGCTGAACCTCACGGGATTAGTGGAGGCGGCAAGAACGACTTCTGCCAGACGGGAACCCCCGCCTGGATCACCCGCATGAGTTTCGTCGGAAGCGCCCTACCGGATCTGCTAGTTTGTAACTTAAGCCGCTGCAAGAGCCGCGGCTGCTACTGAAGGAGGAAGGAGAGAATGCCATCAAACAAGAAGCCTCATTCGGCGGACTCCTCTCAGAGGTTTTCCCGTAAAGAGACCATCATCCTCATAGCACTCCTAATTCTAGGCCTCGCGGGTTTCTTTGTTCCAAAGGACTTCAAGATCGAAAATTGGGAAGCCGCTGATGCTATACATGCTCTTGCTGATGCTCTTTTTATCTCGGCTGCTCTTGGACTTACCGTTGATTACACGCTCAAGCGAACGTTAGTAAGCGAAATAGTGAAAGAGGTATCTCCATTCATTATGGGTTTTAATTTGCCTGATGAGTTCAAGAATGAGCTACACAATCTTGCCACAACATTTGTTTACAAATCTCACGTTGAATACTTGATTGATATTAGCAATGATTCATCTGGGGTCATTGTCTTTCGCATGAAAGCACGATGGTATTTCAACAATATTTCAGACAGATCTCAGCCGGTGAATTTCAATTTAGCGCTTCGAATTTGCAAGCAGGTATATATAGACCGTTGTGAAGTTTTGAATGGGGGAGTACGAAATGCAGTTACGGAAGCGGGTTCTCCCGTTAACTTTGAAGCACGGCCGAGCGATCTGGTTCTGGATCGAGATAGTGACAAACATCTATTCTGGAAGAGATGGGGACCTTACTATATTCCCCCGCTTGCGGCAGAACCCCATGCGCCTTTCTTCTGGTATGAGACCATTCAATACTTTCGAGAAAATGACGACCTTACTATATATTCGGTCAAGCCTACAATTCATCATCGGGTAACGGTTAATTATCCTCAAGATCTCCTAGTCAATGTGACGTTTGGACATCGTCTTGAATCCGACGGTAGCAAATTCCCCGAAAAGAGAATCACGACCTGGGAGCTTCCCGCTGCTTTTCTTGGGATGTCGGCAACCACAATAACGTGGCGTAGACCTCCTTTCCCCCAAGAACCAGAAGCTGAGGAGAAAAAGGGACTAAAGCTACGGCTATCATTATTCGCGGCCTCTTTGAAGAAGAGTTTCGAACTTTTGCGATGATAGAATTTAATTCTACTTCTTCGGGTACACCGGATAGTCCTTAAAAAGCTTCGGACACACCTCAGCCCTTGCGAGCGTGTACGCTCACGAAAATGGCCCTCGGCGGGCGGCCTACCTGTCAAAGATCGTGTCCTGGTTTGCCTATCCGGCGACGAAGGGCAAGGCCGGGCGGGAAGCTGCCCGCGGGGAAGGGGGCGGCTCGATCCCCTCGGCGCAGCTTCTCGGCGGCATCGCGGAAGGCGCCCACGAACCAGGAGTAGGCCTCGTAGAACGCCTTGCGCGCTGCCTTGGTCGCGGCATGTACCCGCGGCGCCGGCGAGCGGGCGAGCTTTTTGGGCCGGTACAGAGGATCCTGGGCCAGGATCGCTTCGACTCCCAGAACCTGGGCCCCCGTCTCTTTTCTCACGGCTGCGGCTTCGGCTTCGATGTCCTCTCCCAGGGAGGCGACGCGCTGGCGGTAGGCTTCCGCCGAGAGATGAGCCCAGCAGGGGAGGGGAGAGAGGATCACCGTCTCGGTCGTCGCATACTTGAGGCGACCCTACTCCTCGCCGCGAACCCGGGCGGCATGCTCCTGGCTGCGATCAAACCAATGACCGGTCATCGGAGTGCCTTCGAGCAGGGGTCCATAGAAGTGGACGCCGGGCCAATCCTGAATCCGTTCCACGAGCTGCTCTTTGACGCCCTGTGCCAAAACATACTTGCATACTTGAAAATCTCCACCTGAGCGGCCTCCTCCTCGCTGACTGCCGGCAGAGTCAGATCCCTGGCACCTGGAGGTGGAAGTAGTAGACTCCGCGCCCAACGCCCTTGAACGGAGACCGATCCATGCCCAGCCGCCGCTCCCCGCTTCGCCGCCTCGTATCCGCCGCATTGTTCTCCTTCCTGCTCTGCGGCCGGTCGGGGACCGCGGCGGGGGGCGCCGACCTCTTGCAGTGGGCGCACCGGCTCATCGAGGGCGTCACTTCGCAGACCAACCTCTATGCCTCGCGGCCGACCATCGTCACCTGGGCCGGGGTCAACGGCGCCACGGAGACCCGGAACCGGAGCGTCTGCAGCGCCCTGGTCGCTCACTTGATGATGCAGGCGTACGGCTACCGGGCCGCCGATTTCGCCTCCTGGCTGGGCGGCCGCTTCCCGCGCGCCGCCGGATTCCACGACGCCATCGCCGCCGGCCGCGGCTTCGATCCCGTCCGGCGCATCGCGGACATCCGCCCCGGCGATGTCCTGGCGATCAAATACCCTCCGGGGAGCCACCCGACCGGGCACGTTCTGCTGGCCGCCTCGCGCCCCGTGGAACGCCGGGCGACGGAGCCGGTCGTTCCCGGCACCGTGCAATACGAGATTTCGGTGATCGATTCCTCGCACACCGGCCACGGCCCTACCGACACCCGCCACTACGCCAAAGGAAAGTTCCACAGCGGTGTGGGCGAAGGGCTCTTCCGACTCTACGCCAGCCCGGACGGCCGTCTGGTCGCCTATTCGTGGAGCGTCACCAAGGCTTCCGAGGTCTATACGCCGGACGAGCGCAACCTGGTGATCGGTCGCCTGAACCTCCAGGTCAAGCCGACCGGCCACCCCGGCCACGTCGATGCCGCGACGGACGACGAGTCCGGCGACGACGACGATGCCGAGCCCGGCAGCTAATCGCTAGCGCCAGGCTACTCTCCTGCGAGGCGACCCTTGCCCATTCCGATTCCCCTCGCACCCTACCGGTACAGCTCCCCCTGCAGGTACTTCAGCCCGCTGTCGCAGATGACGGTGACCACGCGCCGGCCGGGGCCTAGCTTTTTCGCCCGTTGCAGGGCCACCCAGACGTTCGCTCCGGAGGTGATGCCGCCGAAGACCCCCTCCTCGCGCGCCAGCCGGCGCCCGGTGGCCAGGGCGTCCTCGTCGCTCACGGCCACGATCTCGTCCGCGAGGTCCAGCCGGCAGATGGACGGCACGAAGCCGGCGCCCATCCCTTCGAGCCGGTGCCCCCCGTAAGGTCCCTGGCCGGACAGGGCCCGGGAATTCTCGGGCTCGATGGCGACGCAGCGCACCCCGGGGACCTCCCGCTTGTAGACCTCGGCGTTGCCGGAGAAGCAGCCGCCCGTGCCGACCCCCATCACGAACTCGTCGAGCCGGCCGTCGAGCTCCTTGAGGACCTCGCGGGCCATGGGCGCGTAACCTGCCCGGTTGTCCGGGTTGTTGAACTGGTCGGTCCAGAAGGTGTCGGGCTCGGCGACGAGCTCCCTCACCCGCCGCAAGCCGGCCTGAATCAGCTCCGGCGTCACCTTCCGGTTGACGCTCGGGATCACCTCCAGCACGGCCCCGAAGGCCCTCATGGTCTGCAGCTTCTCCTCGGCGAACGCGTCCGAGGAGACGAAGTGGGCCCGGTACCCCTTCGCCGCGCACACCATGGCGAGAGAGCTGCCCGTGCTGCCGCCGGTATAGTCGACGACGCGCCCGCCGGGTCGCAACGCGCCGCGGGCCTCGGCCCCCTCGACCATCGACAGGGCCATACGGTCCTTCATACTGCCCGTCGGGTTGGCTCCCTCCCATTTGACGTAGACCTCGGCGCTCCCCTCCTCGGGGAGGACGTTCAAGCGCACCAGCGGCGTATTTCCGATCGTCATCATGCTCACTCTCCTCGTCTGTAGCCTCTGCGATCTTCGCGCCGCCCGCGCCTGCTCAGGGTCCGGAAGGTTCCTATTATAGATGGTGCAGCAAGAGATGCCGATGGTCGGTCGAGGCGTTCGAGGTGCCAGGCTCCCCTCCGGGGGGCAGTGGAATCGCCCCTTTCGAGCGTGATATCCTAGAGAACACTATGAAAGCTCGGAGGCTCCTCCTGATCGTGGCCCTGGCCATGCCTTGCTCTCTCGGCGCGGCGTCCGGCCCGGTGAGGCCTGCCACACCGCCCGAGCTTGTCGAAGACGGGATCGTCAAGTCGGCGTCTTTGGGGAGCGACCTGAGGATCTCCGGGGTCCAGATCAGCGTATGCCTCACGTCCGACGTCCGCGTCAACTTCTGGGATCCGTTGAAGATCGTCGCCGCCGCGAACGACTACACGGGGACGAGCGAGGACCAGTTCTACTCGACGGACGGCGGCAAGACCTGGGGACAGTCCGCCCTCCCCCTGCTGCCGGGAGACGTCTACTACCTGAATCCGACGGTCGACTGGACTTCGGACGGCACCGCCTAGTCGGTGGTGGTCGGTGTCAATTCGAGTGTGGGAGAATACAGGCTGCGGGCCTACAAGTCGACCGACCACGGAGCCACCTGGGTGTTCGACGGCACGCCCTCGGGCACGCACTCGAACGTGTACCAGGGGGGGATGCTCTGGGCGGACCACAGCGCGTCGTCGCCGTTCAAGGATACCCTCTACACGACCTGGCAGAACCTCGGGCTGGGCTACGTCGGCCGGCGCACGCCCGGCGCGAGCGGGACTTGGCAGACGCCGGTGCGGATCGGCGGCGCCGAGACGACCGGCACCCCCGTCGGCTCCGAAATCAAGACCAACGCGAACGGCGAGGTGTTCGGCTTCTGGAACGACATCGGAAGCCGCCGGCTCTTCGTCGCCAAGTCGACCAACGGCGGCGCCTCGTTCGCCGCGGCGGTGGCCATCGCCTCCACGTGGGACCTCGATCAATTCAGCGTGCCGGCGATGCGGAACGCGCAGATCTCCGTCTCGGGCGGCGTCCGCCGCACCGCGACCAAGAACCTGGTCTATGCCACCTGGGCCGACCTGAGGGGAACCAGCGGCTGCGACGCCCCCATCTACGAGCCGGGGCCCAACGCTTCGTCCACCTGCAAGACCCGGGTCTGGTTCGCGCGGTCCACCGACGGCGGGGCCACCTGGTCGACGCCGGTGAGGATCAACGACCAGGCCTCGCTCAACGACCAGCTCCATCCGAAGCTGGCGGTCGACGAGACCGATGGGACTCTGGGGATCACCTACTACGACACGGTCGCCGACCCGCGCCGGCGGAAGGCCGACATCTGGTTCCAGTCGTCCCACGACGACGGCGTGACCTGGTCGGCGGCGACGAAGGTGACCTCGGCACCTACCGACGAGACGGTGGAGACGGCCGAGCCGAACAATCAATATGGCCTTCACAACGGCCTGTCCGGGGTCGCCGGCCAGTTCTTCGCCACCTGGACCGACCGGCGGACCAACGGCAGGGAGGAAATCTGGGGGCGGGGATCAGAGAAGCCGTCTGTACCAACCCGGGAGCGCCGGCGGCTGGTACCGCCGCCAGCGTGGGAGCGAATCAGGTGCAGGTGACCTGGGGGAACGGCTCGCCGCCGGCATCGCGGTTCAACGTGTACCGGGCGCGGGGCACCTGCGCCGCGCCCGGAGCCTTCACCCGCGTCGGCACCGCCGTGGCCGGCTCAACCCTCCTGGACACGGACGTGTCGGGGGGCTCGACCTATGCCTACCAGGTGCGGGGGACCGACGCCAGCGGTGTCTGCGAGTCGGCGCCGTCGGGCTGCGTGCAGGCGACGGCGACCGGAGCCTGCCGGATGCCGCCGGCCTTCGCCGGGATCACAAGCGCGGTCAACCAGGCCGCTTCGGCGTGCGGCATCGGCCTCTCCTGGCCTGCGGCGACCTCGACGTGCGGCGGCTCGATCACCTACAACGTCTATCGCTCGGGGAATCCCGTGTTCACGCCGGACGCCTCCAACTTCAATCTGCTGGCCAGCCACGTCACCGGCATGAGCTATCTCGACCTCCTGCCGGCGGGATCGGACAACTTCCCCATCTACTACATCGTCCGGGCGGTGGACAGCGCCAACGGCCTGGAGGAGGGCAACCTGGCCACGCGAGGCGCCACGACCACCGGGCCGGCGACGTACCTCCTGAACGAGACCTTCGAGGGGCCCAGCGGCTTCGACGGTCCTGGCTGGACGCACGTCTCCTACAGTTTCGAGCCCGGCACCGACTGGACGTGGTCGACCGCGCAGTCGCACTCGTCCGCCCACTCCTGGTTCTCTCCCGGTTGGAATAGCGTGGCGCAGAAGGCCCTGATCTCCCCCTCCTTCGTCCCTCAGGCCGGCACCCTCCTCTCCTTCTGGCACACCTACTCGTTCGACGACAGCGCCGGCTGCTACGACGCGGGCATCCTTCAGGTCTCGACCAACGGCGGCGGCACCTGGTCGACGATGCCGGACGCCGCCTTCCGGTGGGGATCCTTCAACGGCACCATCTATTTCGGCTCCAACGGATACGCCGGCAGCCGGGCATGGTGCCACGGCACGATCGGTCCGATGACCCTGGCCCAGGTCGACCTCTCCGCCTACGCCGGGACGCCGATCCAACTGCGCTGGATCGAAAGCGACGACACGCTCATCGGCTTCACCGGCTGGTACATGGACGACGTGACGGTCGCCAACGCCGCGGCCTGTCGTGACAATCCGCTCTTCAGCGACAGCTTCGAGAACGGCAACCTGGCGGCCTGGACCGCTACGACTCCCTGAGCGGTCTCAAAGGTCGCTGGGTCTGTCTTACAAATCCCTGGCGCCTATTCTGCACCTCCCACCTCCCCCCGAAGTGCCTGGCACCTCCGCTCCGGCCCGGCGGTTGAAGTACTAGTGGCCTGTCTCCGCGGGAGATGTGCTCCAACCGACCTCCCCCGACAGTCTGAGTGGGCCGCCAGGCTCCATCATCCCCTCATCTACGGGGTGCCCAGTTTGGTATGAAGGGATCTGGTAATGTCTCTATCCTTCCCTTTTTTGAAAGCGGTCTCCTGGACCGTGGAAATCCCGTTAAAGGGGACGTATGTCCTGACCGGCAGCTTGTCGTCTTCTTTTATGAATGTAAGGATAAGGTAGTCCTCATGGACCTCAGAGACTGTTTGAATCTTTCCATCATAGTCAATTGGCAGAGATACAAGGGTCATCAAGAAATCGCGGAACTTGTTCATCGAGATCCTCCCTCTTTTTGATGCCGTGCGTCATTTCAGGGATTGGACGACTTTGTTGACCGAGTGCGCGTTATTGTTCCTGCCGCCAGCCCGGTTGGCGGGTTGGGTTCACCCTGGGTATTCGCAGGGATGCCAGAGCTTCTGACAGCAGGCGACCGAACGTGCCGGAGTCGGGGCCAATAACAGCGCCTGTCTGATTACCAAACCCATGGGGCATGATAGAGTTTGGTGCTCGACTCCGGAGGGTACCCTATGGTGAGATGCGCTTGCCCCAGAGTCGTCCTCGCCACCGCGCTCGCGAGCTTCATGGCTCTGTACGCCGACGCCGCGGCCGCCGCGTGGCGCGCTGAAACGCCGCCGAATCCGCGCAAAAAACGGGGCGGTTGAGCAGGAGCCCATGAACGGCCATGGAAATTAATGGTGCGAGATGAGGAGTATGATGTTCGCGATCAAAACCGAGGTTAGCGATTTGATTCTATCGTCAGGCAACGAACAAGATTGCCGGCATCTCGGATGAAACGGCGGCGTTCCTCCGCGGGTTCTTTTAACGCGGCCGATACCGATCTTGCCTTTTCCTGGGGAGCGTGACGCTCCCTCCGTACGTTGTGACGTCGTACGCGGGGCACATGACTCTCCCCCTTAAACACGAGACGACGTACGTGGGGAGCGCCATGTTCCCTCCGTACGTTGTGACGTCGTACACGGGGCACATGACTCTCCCCCTTAAACACGGGACGACGTACGCGGGGAGCGCCATGCTCCCTCCGTACGTTGTGACGTCGTAAGCGGGGCACATGACTCTCCCCTTAAACACGGGACGACGTACGCGGGGAGCGCCATGCTCCCTCCCTACGTTGTGACGTCGTACGCGGGGCACGTGACGCTCCCCCTTAAACACGAGACGACGTACGCGGGGAGCGCCATGCGCCCTCCGTACGTTGTGACGTCGTACGCGGGGCACGTGACGCTCCCTCTTAAACACGAGACGACGTACGCGGGGAGCGTCACGCGCCCTCCGTACGGCGAGACCGCCGAGAGGGAGCGGAAGACTCTTTACAGCTTCGCCGAAGCCGCTTTCCTCTGTAACTGAAGCACGCGGAGAGCGAGGCTCTGCTCTGGAAGAGGGGGACCTACGTCGCGGGATCGGCCGCCGTTTCCTGGGGCGGAGTCTCCGCATCCGTCTCCTTCTTGGCGCGTTTCCTGCCGCGGAACGGCTTGATGCCGAAAGCCGTCAGTTGCTCGTTGTCGGAACCCAGATGATCCTTGAGGGCAAGCTGCATCGCCGCCACGAGACGGTTCCCCGCCACGATCATCTCGTTGCGTTTGCGAGTCGCCTCCAGCTTGCGGGCGTTGTAGGAATCGCGCTCGTGGCCGAGCCGCTCGACCCCCTCGATGAAGTGCCTGAGCTTGGCGTACGAGGACTTCATGTAGACATGGCTCTCCGTCAGCTCCGGCGTAAAGGCGTCGGCAAACATCCGCCAGCTTCCCTGCGTAACCGCAATCCTCTTGCGGGGCATTGGGACCTCCGTTGAGTTAGGGGGAGATCTTATACCAGAAGGTAAGGCCGTGGCCCTGCCCTCGTCGGCGAGCCGAGCGGTCCGCCTCGGCGTCGAGGTTGCTGTCGAGGAGGAGGAGGCGCGCGGGGGGCTTGGTTGGACCTCCGGGGACGCTCCGGGTATGCTCCCCGGACGGATTCCTTCTTCCCGCGGAGACCCTATGCCTCGTTTCCCTGTCGTGGCCTCGATCGCTCTCCTCTCCCTGCTCGGCGCCGTGCCCGGGCCGGCGGCTCCGGCTCCCAAGGCCTTGTCGCCGGAGCTCCGGGACTTCTACATCGACCTCCACCAACACCCGGAGCTTTCGCTGCACGAGGAGAAGACGGCCGCCAAGGTCGCCGCCCGGCTCCGCCAGGCGGGCTTCGACGTGACGGCCGGGGTCGGCGGCACCGGGGTCGTGGGGGTGCTCAAGAACGGCTCCGGCCCCACGGTGATGCTGCGGACCGAGCTCGACGCCCTGCCGGTCGAGGAGAAGACCGGCCTCCCTTACGCCAGCACCGTGCGGGTCAAGGACGACGCGGGCACCGAGGTGCCGGTCATGCACGCCTGTGGGCACGACGTCCACATGACGGCCCTGGTGGGGACTGCGGCCGAGATGGCGCGCCGGAAGGCCGACTGGCACGGCACCCTCGTCTTCATCGGCCAGCCCGCCGAGGAGAGGATCCGGGGCGCCCGGGCGATGCTCAAGGACGGGCTCTTCACCCGCTTCCCCAAGCCCGACTTCGTGGTAGCGCTCCACGACACCCCGAACCTCCCGGCCGGCCAGCTCGGCGTCACCTCGGGCTACACCCTCGCGAGCTCCGACTCGGTCGACCTGACGGTCTACGGCAAGGGCGGCCACGGCGCCTCGCCGCAGACGACCGTCGATCCCGTCGTGATCGCCGCCCGCACGGTCCTGGCGCTCCAGACGATCGTCGCCCGCGAGAAGGACCCGCAGGACCCGGCGGTCGTCACGGTGGGCTCGATTCACGGCGGCAACAAGCACAACATCATCCCGGACGAGGTGAAGCTGCAGATCACCGTCCGCGCCTACAAGAAGGAGGTCCGGGAGCACATCCTCGCCGCCATCGAGCGCATCGCCAAGGCCGAAGCGGCGGCGGCGGGAGCGCCCAAGGAGCCGGCCTTCGCGGTCGTCGAGAGCTGCCCCGCGACCTACAACGACCCCAAGCTGACCGCGCGGATCGCGGCGGCTCTCCGCCGGACCTTCGGGGACGGCAACGTCGTCGACCTGCCACCGCAGATGGCCTCCGAGGACTTCAGCGAGTACGGCCTGGCGGGAGTCCCCGCGGTCCAGTGGAGCCTGGGAGCCGGCGATCCAGAGAAGCTCAAGGAGCTCGAGGCAGCCGGCCAGCATCCCCCCTCCCTTCACTCCAGCCTCTTCGCCCCCGACCGCGACCCGACGATCGCGACCGGCGTGGAGTCGGAGGTGGCCGTGTTGATGGATCTGCTGGGGAAGCCGTAGGGGAGCTTCCTATGTCGCTGATTGTCGGGAGGTGCTTCCCGGACCCCAGCGCGAGCGAAACCACCGAAGACCGATTGGCGCGATCGACTCCAGAGACTCACCGGCATCGATCCCTGGCAGTCTGAGGTCTGCGGTCAGAAGGCCCTACGACTGGTGGGTCCAGTGGCTCCGGCGCGGGCGCCGAGGGCTCCAGAATCAGACCCCTGGCACCTGGACGGCTATATGGCCATGTGGACGGTCACCCAGACCGACCGCTTCCGCGCCGTCGTGGCCGGGGCCGGGGCCGGGATCGTCAACTGGCAGAGCTACTACGGGTAGAACCGCATCGACCAGTGGATGATCCCCTACTTCGGCGCCTCGGTGTACGCCGACCCGCTCATCTACGCCAGGAGCTCCCCCATCACCTTCATCACCCGC
>JAJKHS010000037.1 GCA_021154885.1 Thermoanaerobaculum sp. | reverse complement strand
CTCCAAGCCGTTACCCGCGAAAGCCCGAGGCCGCCCCTACTGAGCGCTCCGGCCTACCAGAGGCTCCCACTACCTGCGGAGTAGGCCGGTAAACAGATACCGTGGAGGAATTGAAGACAGGGACAGCAGGGACACCAGGGACTTCAAGGACGAAAATTTTTTGTCCCTGCTGTCCCTGGAGTCCTTGCTGTCCCTTCCAACGCTGCCCCGAGCCTACAACAGCTTGTCCAGCGTAATCGGCAACTCCCGCACCCGCTTGCCCGTCGCGTGGTAGACGGCGTTGGCGATGGCCGCGGCCACGCCGGTGATGCCGATCTCGCCGACCCCGCGGCAGCCGAGCGTATTGATCACCGGGTCGGGGTGGTCGGTGAACTCGACTTCGACGACCGGGACGTCGGCGTTGACGGGGATCGCATAGTCCGCGAAGTTGTCGGTGACGGGGCGGCCGGTCCGCGGGTCGTAGACCGTGTGCTCCATCAGCGCCATGCCGATGCCCATGGTCACACCGCCCATCACCTGGCTGCGGCTGAGGCGCGGATTGAGCACCCTCCCGACGTCGATCGCGGAGACCCACCGCGTCACCTGGACGCGCGGCAGCAGGGGATCGATCTTGACTTCGCAGAACTGCGCGCCGAAGGAGTGGATGGAATATTTCTTGGTCTTCTCGTCCTCGGGCTTGACCTGCGCCTCGGCCTCGATCGCCGGCCGCCGGGAGCGCGACAGCAACTCGGAGTACGTCAGGCCCCGGGAAGGGTTCGACGCCACGGCAAGCCGCCCGTCCGTCATCGTCATCTGCTCCGGCCGCAGGCCCGCGAGCGGCGACTCGGGATCGGACGCGGCCACGTCCGCAAGCTTGGACTTCAGGGCCGCGGCGGCCTGGAGGATGGCCTCGCTGACGCTCGCCGCCGAGTTGGAGCCGCCCGAGGTGGGCGCTTCCGGGAAGTCGCTGTCGCCCAGCTCGAAGGTGACGCGCTCCACAGGTAGCCCGAGCGCGTCGGCCGCGACCTGGGTGAAGATGGTGTACGAGCCCGTGCCGAGGTCCTGGGTGGCGGCCTGAACGAGCGCCCGGCCATCCGGGGAGATGCGTATCCTCGCTGACGCCGGCCGGCGGTTGCCGGGATAGATCGCCGTGGCCATGCCCCAGCCGACGAGCAGGTCGCCGTCCTTCGTCGCGCCGGGCTTGGGATGGCGTTTGCTCCAGCCGAACTTGTCGGCGCCGCGCTGGTAACACTCCTTGAGGTGCTTGCTCGACCAGGGCTTGTTCTCGCCCCCGTCCTGGTCCGCGTGATTGCGCAGCCGCAGCTCGAGGGGGTCCATGCCGAGCGCGTAGGCGAGCTCGTCCATGGCGGATTCGATGGCGAACGTGCCCGGGCAGTCGCCGGGCGCGCGCATGGGCGTCGGCGGCGCGATGTTGACGCGCACCAGTTCGTGGGGAATCGTCACGTTGTCGCAGGCATAGAGCAGCTTGCTCGTCGTCAGACCGCAGGGCTCGATGAACTCGGTGGTGGGCGACGTGGGCTGGAGAGTGTGGTGACGGATGGCGGTCAGCTTGCCGTTTTTCTCGGCGGCGAGCGCGATCGTCTGAATGGTGGGCGGCCGGTGCCCCACGGAGGTGAACATCTGCTGGCGCGTGAGGTTGAGCTGCACGGGCCGGCGTGTCACCTTCGCGGCCATGGCCGCGAGCAGCGTGTGGGGCCATTGAAAACCTTTACAACCGAAGCCGCCGCCAGTATAGGGGCAGAGCACGCGGACGTTCTCCTTGGGGATGCCGAAGGCCGTGGCGAGAACGGCGCGGGTACCGATCACGGCCTGCGTGGCATCGGCGACGATCAGCCGGTCGCCGTTCCAATGGGCGACGGTCGCCGAGGGTTCCATGGGATTGTTGGTCAACACCGGAGTCGTATACGTCTGCTCGATCTTGACCACGCCGGGCGCCGCGAGCGCGGCCTCGACATTGCCGCGCGTGTGTTGCAGCGGCCGGCCGAACGACGCCTTGGGAGAGTATGCGGTCGACAGCGCCTCGGCGACGTCGAGCACGGGCTGCTCCTCCTGGTAGCGCACTTTGATCAGCGACGCGGCGTGGCGCGCGTGCTCCAGCGTGTCCGCCACCACCAGGGCCACGTGCTGGCCCGCGTAATGGATCACGTCGTCCGAGAATGGCAGCCGGTCTTCTCCCGTCTTGCCGCTTTGCAGGGGATTGGCCTTGGGGCCGCCCGGCGGCTTTTTGAGCTGGGGCATGTTCAGATGGCTGAGGACGGCGATGACGCCGGGGGCACGGCGGGCAGCCGCGGTGTCGATGGCGGCGATGCGGCCCTTGGCAATGGTGCTCTGGACGAGGAAGGCGTGGGCCAGGCGGTCCTGCCGGAACTCGGCAGCGTATGTCGCCGTGCCAGTGATCTTCCGCCGGCCGTCCACGCGCTCAATGGGTTTGCCCACGCTTCCCGTGCGGACCGTGCTGCCGGTCGCGGCGCTGGAAGAAATTTCGTCGACTGTGTTGAGACTCATACTTTGATCTCCGCGGCCGTCGCGAGCGCCCGGGTGAGCGTGCGCTTCGCGAGCTCGATCTTGAATTCATTGTTGCGTTGCGGCCGTGCGCCCTTGAGCGCCGCCTCCGCGGCGGCCCGGAAGGTCGCTTCGTCCGCCTTGCCGCCCGTGAGCACCTGCTCCGCCTCGCGCGAGCGCCACGGCTTGGTGGCGACGCCGCCGAGGGCCACGCGGGCGGCGCGAATGGCGCGGCTGCCGCTGCGGTCCAGGTCCAGCGCCACGGCCGCCGAGGCGAGGGCGAACTCGTAGCTCGCCCGGTCGCGGATCTTGAGATACGTGGAGCGCGCGAACCAGGGGACCGCCGGCAACTCGACGGCGGTGATCAATTCGCCGTGCTCCAGCACGCTCTCCCGCGCCGGGTCCTCGCCGTAGGGAACGTGGAAGTCCGTCAGCGGGATGGCGCGCTCGCCGCCGCCGGGCCGGCGGGTGTGAACCACCGCGTCGAGCGCCGCCAAGGCCACCGGCATGTCGCCCGGATGGGTGGCGATGCACTTCTCGCTCGTGCCGAGCACGGCGTGGATGCGGTTGAAGCCGCCGAGCGCGGCGCAGCCGGAGCCGGGCTGCCGCTTGTTGCAGGGCGAGACGGCGTCGCGGAAGTAGTAGCAGCGGGTGCGCTGCATGAGGTTGCCGCCGGTGGTCGCCATGTTGCGGAGCTGCGGGCTGGCGCCGGACAGCAGGGCTTCGGAGAGCACCGGGTAGCGCTGGCGGATCGTCGGGTCGTTGGCGAGGTCGCTGTTGCGCACCATCGCACCGATGCGCACGCCGCCGCCCGGCAGGGTCTCGATCCTCGCCAGCGGCAGCGCGTTGACGTCCACCAGGGCGTCGGGGGTCATGACGTCCAGCCGGAGCAGGTCGACGAGGGTCGTGCCGCCCGCCACGAAATCCGCGCGCGGATTTTTCGCGACCGCGGCGACCGCTTCTTCCGGCCGGTTGGCGTGCGAGTAGGTGAAGGGGTTCATGTCGTCCTCCCTCCCCGCGCCTCCTGGACGGCCGCGACGATATTCGGGTAGGCGCCGCAGCGGCAGAGATTGCCACTCATGCACTCGCGGATGGCGGCGGCATCGCCCGGGCATCCCTCCTTGAGGAGGCCCACGGCCGAGACGATCTGCCCAGGCGTGCAGTAGCCGCACTGGAAGGCGTCGTGCTTGAGGAAGGCCGCCTGCACCGGGTGGAGGCGGTCGCCTTGGGCGAGCCCCTCGATGGTCGTCACCCGGTGGCCGGACGCCATCGCGGCCAGGGTCAGGCAGGAGAGGACGCGGCGGTCGTCGATCAGCACCGTGCAGGCGCCGCACTGGCCGTGATCACACCCCTTCTTGGTGCCGGAGAGGTCCATCTCCTCGCGCAGGGCGTCGAGGAGGCTGGTGCGGGGATCGAGCCGGAGCTGGCGCACCTGCCCGTTGACGTTGAGGGTGACCGGCATCAAGCCGGCTTTCGCGGCTACCGCGCGCGCTGGAGGTCCGGCGGCAGCCGGCCTCGCCGCCTTGACGTTGGCCGCGGCCACCCCCACGACCGGCACGGCCACGAGGGACATGCCGAGGAAATCGCGGCGGCTCAAGCCTGTCGGGTCAGAGTTCTCTGCTGATTCGTCGTCCCAGGTGTCATTCACGAGTACCCCCTTCCTGCGTCGCACGGGGAGTGCAACGCAGGAAGGGGCTGCAAGAAATGTTCCTCAGTACCAGCCGTTCCCCTCGGGGTTGATCAGCGCCTGGTGCAGGCTCTGGTGGGCGTTGGCGAGCCAGCGGGAGGAATCGGCGTCGAAGGGGACGACGACGTAGTGGACGACGCCATTCGCCGAGTGGAAATGGTTGTGGTAGGCCGCGAAGTCCTTCTCCGAGGTGGTCGAGCCGAGCGTCGAGCCGAGGCCCGGCGCCAGGAAGACGACGTAGACCGAGCTCGCTTCGATCCGACCCGCGCCGCTTAGCAGGTTATCCAGGCGGAACTGGATCTCGAGGTCGGAGATCGTCGCGCTCGCCACCGGGTCTCCGGCGGGATCTTCGAGCGCCAGCCCCGCGGGCTCCCACTCCCGGATGCGGTACTTGGCAAGGGACGCGGTGGCCGCCTGCGCCTGGCCGCGCAGGGCCGCCATGGCTCCGGACTCCTTCTCCCGATTCGCCTTCGCACGCCAGCCGCTGCCGAGGAAGACGGCCTGCACGGTGCCGTGGGAGATGACCGGACCGCCATGGAAGGTGGCGTCGCGGCCGGCGACCGCTTGGCGCGGGATGATCTGGGCCCGGCCGCCGTCGTCGTCGAAGGCGACCGTGCCCCGGGACGCGGATTCCAGGACGGCCGGCGCCGATTGCCCGGAGGGCGCCTGCGGCTGGGGTTTCTGGGCGGCCTGGGAGACGGCGCCGCCGATCAAGGTGAGAGCCAGCGTGGCGAGAATGGATGCTCTGTTCATGGTTCTCCTCGATTCCCCTTACTGGACGTTGAGGGCGAAGTCGTCGACGACGAAAGAGGTCTGTTTCACGGAATCCTCGGAGCCGGTCAGGTAGACGCGGATCGTCTGGCCGATGTACGCCGAGAGGTCGAACATCTTCAGAGCATAACCCGTGTTGGCGTTGAGGTTGGAGTAGGTGGCCAGCGTCTGCAGCAGCGTGCCGGACGAGTTGCGGACCTGGACCTGCAGGGTGTCGAAGGCGGTCGTGGTCGAGGTCTCGGCCGTGTCGATGTGGAGCCAGAAGGTCAGGGTGGCGGAGTGATTGGTCGAGAAGATCGCGACCTGCTGATAGAGCGTCTGGGTGTGGGTGGTTCCGAAGCCGTCGAGCCAGGCCTTCCACGTGCCGCTGTGCGCCGGCTCCGCCGTGCTGGTGTTGATGACGCCGCTAGTGGCGACCCAGGTCGTGTTTCCTGACTCGAAGCCCGGGTTCTTGAGGATCTGCGTCCCGCCGCCGGCGGTCACGGTCAGGGTGAGCGGCGCGGTGTGGGTCTTGCCGCCGCCGGTGCCGGTGATCGTGAGGTTGTAGGTCCCGGCCGCGGCCGTCCCCGTCGCGATCGTCAGCGTCGACGAGCCCGATCCCGGAGCCGCGATGGAGGCCGGCGAGAAGGATGCCGAGGCGCCCGTGGGGACCCCCGAGGCCGAGAGCGAGACCGCGGAGTTGAAGCCGCCGGAAACCGTCGTGGAGACCGTCGCGGTCGCGTTGGTTCCCGTCGCGGCGGACACGGAGGAGGGGGACACGGAGAGCGAGAAGTCCGGCGCCGAGGGGGAGGTGACCTGGAACGAGACGGTCGTCGAATGCGTCTTGCCGCCGCCCGTGCCGGTGACGGTGATCGTATAGGTCCCCACCGCGGCCGTCCCCGCCGACAGGGTGAGAGTGGACGAGCCCGAGCCCGGAGCGCCGATCGAAGTGGGGCTGAAGCTCGCCGAGGCTCCCGCGGGCACCCCGGAGGCGCTCAGCGCGACGGCGGAGTTGAAGCCGCCCGAGACCGACGTCGACACGGTCGTCGTGGTGGCAAACCCCTGTGCGGCGGACACCGAGCCCGGCGAGGCCGAGATCGAGAAGTCAGGGGTGTTGGTGGGGTTGAAAATGATGTCGATGACGGGGTGGAGCTCGATCCCGTTCGGCGCGACCCCGGTCTGGCCATGCAGGAAGTCGAACATGCCCACGCCTTTGATCTGCACGGGGATGTTGGCCGTCTGGAAGCTGCTGGTGGGCGTGAACCGGGCGTTGAACGCCGCGCGGGCGTTGGTGATCCCCGACAAGAACGGGCTTCCCGAGCCGACGCAGGCCGGCAGGGGGATCTCCGCGATCAGGGTGTTGCCCGCGGCGTCCGAGAGGATCAGGTGGTAGTCCGAATCGCTCTCCAGCTTGTACTGGGTAAGCGTGGCATTGAGCACCCAGACCGTGGTTTCGAAGGGGGACACGCGGTTGTTCGCGGGGATCGGGTTGGGCGCGGTCCAGCCGCGCATGGTGACGATGGTGTTGGGAGATGAGGAGGCGACATTGACGCGACCGATATCCGCATCCGTCCCGGTCTTCACGGACCAGCGTTCGACGCCACAGCTCTGGGCCAGCAGGTCGGGCGGTGCCAGCGACGCACCGATTAGGAAGACGCAAGCAAGCACTACACGTCGGGCGCAGACTCTCATGAGGGCCTCCTGCAACGATTGGATGTGAAAAAACGGGATGCGGCTCCAATAGATCCGGTGCCATGGAATGGAATAGCCGAGCCCGATTCCATTAAGCCGCAAAAAGAACCTACTACGGCAATATATAATTTTTCCAGGCAACGCGCAGAGAGAGTATCTGTATGACCCTGCCGGAGGAGCTCCCTGACCGCTCCCTGCCGGGCCCTCGGGCGCATCTGCCTCACGGAAGACGTGCTGAAGGTTGGAAATCGGCTTAATTAAGCGGTGAGCCTGATTCGCGGATCGGACATTGTTTCTCGGATGTGCAGGTGCCGTCTCGCTCTCAAAGCTTGAGGACACCTCTTACTGAGGAGACCCCGAAGCTTCTGACCCGTCTTGAAAGGAAAGGCCCATGCGCAAGAAACTCGTCGTCCTGATACTCGCACTGGCTGCCACAGCGGCCGCCAGTGTCATCTCACCTGCTGCGGCAGCCACCTGTCCGAAGAATACGCGGCCGATCGACTGCGGGACCTTCGTCCTCTGCTGCCCCTTCAACGCCTTCTGCTTCTGTGGTGGCTAGCCGCCGGCGATGACCTCGGCCCGCGGGACAAAGCCCATTGTCCCGCGGGCCGGACGCCTTCAGATCCAGGGCGTTCCTCCTACGTCAAGCCGGCGCCATTGCCGGACTGCAGGCTGCGGCGCAGCTCCGAGCGCAGGGTCTCGACCTGGGGATCGGCCGCCACGGCGGGCAGGACGCCCACGGTCTCGCCCAGCTTGCCGGAGAGGAGCAGGGCCAGCAGGTTCTCCACCAGGTTGCCGCTACCCTTGCCGTCGGTGGTCATCTGGATCTTCGGCACCACGTCGGCCCCGGCCTTCTCGATGGCCTCGGCGAAGCGGTTCATCACGTTTTGCACGAGCTGGAACTGCGGGCCGCCGTAGGCGCGCACCTGCTCTTCGAGGGCCAGCGCCTGGGCGACGCCCACGCGGGCGGCGCGGTCGGCATCCGACTCGCCCACCAGGCGGATCTTCTTCGCCTCGCCCTCGGCCAGGATGCGGGTCTTCTCCGCCTCGGCCTGCGCCAGGGTCTGGATCTGCGCCGCCTGCTGCTGCGCGCGGGCGTATTCGGCCTTGCCCTGGTTCTCCTGCACGGTGATGGCGATCTCCGACTCGGTGAGGGCCTGCTGCTGGCGAGCCCGGCTCTCGGCCTGGCGCAGCTCGCGCTCCTTGATGGCGGCATGCTCCTGCCGGGTGTAGGTCTCGACCTGCTCTTCCGCGATCTGCCGCGAGCGGAGCTGCACCAGGATCTGCTCGATCTGGCCACCGCCCTCACCCGAGGTGGGCGTGCCGATCAGCACCTCCTGGAGCTCGAGGTTGTAGACCTCGAACCGCTCCTTCATCTGCACCCCCGAGACGTCCTGGATCTCCGCGCGGTCCTGGAGGAGCTGGATCAGGGTGCGGGTCTGGCCGATGTTCTTGAAGTAGGCGCTGACCATGGGGTCGAGCGTCTGCTCCACCAGCTTCTTGATGTCGCCGAAACGCTGGATGACGAGCGGCGCCTTGCGGTAGTCGATGTGCACCACGACCGACAGCGGCAGGCTCGGCTCGAAGGCATCCTTGGTGATCAGGTTCACCTCCGAGAGGTTCTCGTCGAGGTGGTGAGCGCCGGTCTCCGTCCGATTCCACTTCAGGATGAAGTTGGTCGTCGGCACCATGATGATCTGGCCGGCGTAGGTGTTGAAGGCATACTTGCCGGGCAGCAGCGGCTCGCTCCAGACGCCCCGCGCCCCCACCGCGACCATCTCGCCATGCTTGTAGTCCTTGCCCGAGAGGTCGCGGCCGGCATCGCCGGTGTAGGAGACGACGACGCCCACGGTGCCCACCTCGACGACGGTCTTGGGCACCAGCTCCTCGGTGGCGAACAGTCGGTTGATGTAATAGGTGCCTTCCACCAGGACTTGGAGCTGCCGGCCGCGCTGGCCGCCGGCGAGCAGGAACTTGTCAGCGTCCTGGAAGCTGTTGTGGTACGTCTCCGCAAAGGCGGGGTCGTTGCCGACCATGGGCGCGATGAGCTCACCCGCCGGCACGGCCGGGCCGTCGTGCACGATGACGATGCCGATGCGGTCTTCGGCTCCGCGGATGACCACCGGGTGGTAGCCGTGGCGTTCGCCGATGAGGTCGCTCATCTTCTTGAACACCGCCTCCTCACTGCGGTCGAGAGGCAGGTAGTAGAGATAGTCGCGGGTCAGCACCACGAAGAGCGCGAGATTGATGGCGTAGGTGCCCTCGCGCAGGAGCATGCGCTGCGGCCCCTTCTGGCCGCCCGCGCGCAGGAAGGCCGTGGCATCCTGGAAGTTGTTGGCGCGCAGGTTGGAGGCCAGCGTCTGGGTCGGCGCCAGCGAATGGCCGTCGCGGGCGAAGATGTAGCCGATCTCTCCCTGCGGAATGGTGACCAGCCGCATCTTGTGGACACGGTACTGGAACGGCTTCAGGAAATGCCAGCCGCCGCGCAGCACCGCCGGTTGGAAGCCGGCCTCGCCCTCGAGAGCGATCAGGCCGGAGCGCACGGAGCCCTTGGCGCTGATCAGCTTCTCCAGGATCCCCACGCGGTTGTTGGGGATGTAGACCAGCGAACGGAGGAGGACGAAGAGGAAGAGTACGCCCAGAACGAGCAGCGCGGGGTAGATGACGGTCATGGGGTTCTCCAGTGTCTTAGGACTAAATTGTCTGGATTGGTTTGTCAGGATCGGCGGTCTGGAATCGCTCCCCCCGGCCGGCCCCCCATAGCGAGCGCCCCGCCGACAGCGCGTTGGGGGGCTAGGGTCTGGTTTGGGGGATTCTATTATGGAGTGGCCGTTGAGCGGGAAACGTTTCGCGGGGGTGTCCGTAGAGACGTTCCTTGCGCCTGTGCTGGTCCCGCGGCGTCTACGAGATCAGACGCTCTGCGTCTGTAGGATCGGATGGCTTGATGAGAGGAGTTGGCCGCTTGGCCTACACGCCGACTTCCGCCCAGAGCGCCTGTTGCACCCAATCCGGCTCAAGGAGCATCGTTAACCGAATCCAGCGATAAGTCCCGGGTTCGTAAGATATGGTAGAGTAGACTCTCAAGAGCGGTAACGCTCTCCGGGAACGAACATGAACACAAGGCCGGCCCGTCACGCGGCTGATGTGGCTTCTTTCACGTGGAGACACCTTGACTTCTTGCCCCAAAAGTACCATTCTCTCGGAGGGAGACGATGCCTGACTGGCACGAGATCCTGCAGGCCCAGAAAAGCGCCTCGACGGTGCTGGTGCTGTTCGTACCCAGCGTCGACCGTTTTGAGGCGCCCATAGATCAAGAATACTGGGTGATGGAGGCCTTGGCCGTATTGGGCCGTCTGTTCGGAGGTGCGACGGCATTCCCGCAGGGACGTGGCGTATGGCGGGATGAGGAACGAGGCGGGCAGCTCATATTCGATGCACCGGTAATCGTGCAATGCTACACCACGGATCATGCCCTGGAAGGGAACGCGGACGAGCTGCGAAATTTTCTCATGCGTTTAGGTAAGGAAGGGCAACAGGGAGCCGTCGGGTTCGTGATTGATCGCGACTATCTAGAAATCAGCTTTCCTCTCAAGGAGGAGTGATGGCTAAGAACATCGAGACCTTGGCGAAAAAGCTGGGTGCTACGGTGGCGGGGACAGTACCCGACTACTCCGCAGGCGCCTTCGGCATGGCAGCGCTGGCGAATACCTTGCGAGAACGGCTGGAGCCGAGTGTCGGTAAGAGAACGGGACGTCCCAGCAATCCGGCGTGGAGCAAGAGACCGAAAGTGCCAATGGCGCCGGAAACCGAAGAACGCCTCAAAGAGCTTGCCAACCTGCTGAGCGAGGAGGATCGGCAAATAAGCCCAATGCAGGTTGCCGCAATGATTCTCGAACAAGCAACCGCCAGCTACTTTCTGCCGGCCGCTGTCTTGAAACAGAAGCGTCACGGCCGGTAGAGAAGCGCTACCGCGCCACCACTACCCCCCCAAAGGCAACTCCTCCGTTCTCCGCCCAAAGACTTGACGACCTCCAGATAGCTGGTAATGCTGGCCAAAAGGAGAATGAGGGAGTACTCTTAACGACGAGGTCGTCCATGTGCGTTTCGTTGCGTATGGAGGGTCATATGTGGGATGAGAGCGAGAGCGACAAACGCGCGCGTTTACATCGCGAGCATATGGAGACGACGCAGCGACTTCAGGAGGAGGCCAACGAACTAGCGCGCCGCCAAGCCGACCTTCTTGAGACGCAAGCTTACCAGGCCGCCGAAAGCGCGCACCAAGCGTACAGGACGCAGGAAGCTGTCGACAAGCTGCATCAGACAGAAGAGCTCCGCCTTAAGGAAGAACGCCAGCATCGGCTAGAAGCGCAACAGGCCGCTGTTAGGCGCGCTGGACTCCCCGAATTCTCGGAGTCCTTTCGGCAGGAGTGGCTTCGCCTAACTCGGCTCCTTGACCTGTATAGGTCCGAGGCGGCTCGTCGAAACGCCAAAGCGAAGGAGACCGATGCGGCCATCGAGATGCACAAAAGGCGGCCAACGAAATCTTGGCACTTCGAACGGAGATCGACCGGCTCGCCGCAGACCAGAGCACCGCGTACCAGACCTGGGTTGCCGGGCAAGAAGAACGCACTGTGGAGACGAAGCGTTGGGAGTTTCTACGAGATCAATTCGAGCAAGTCGGAAGGGAGATCGTCGCTGGCCATCGCCTGCCTGGGCGGCAGATCACTCTGCAGGACTGCCCTGGTTGTGGCGGTCTCATCACATCAGAGTCAACGATTTGCAGCCACTGCGTCCGCCCTATTTCCATTGCTGGTAGCGGCCAGGCTATACAAAGCGGACGCGATTAGCTAAGTCGCTGGTAACCAACTAGACTTTATCTCTGCTCCGAAGGAGCTCAGTCATGTAGCCTGGGGCTGGTGCTGTTTGCCAGCCCCAGGAAGGCGACGGTTCCCAGAAACCAGAGAGCCCCGAAGGGGCGATGGCCGTTTATGCCACCATGCGGCAGACGGTCTTAGAACGATATGTCCATCCTCCGCTAATTACGAGATCCTCGGCGCGTCGCGTGGGCCTTCTAGGACGAGTTATTGATTACTCTGACCGAGATGCGCGCCGTTGCGAATGTGACAAGCATCAGCGCTGTGCTGAGGTGGAATCGAGCACCGATTTGCTGTCGCCCCTTCGGAGCTTTTGGGTTGTGTGGGTTCGCGCCGACCTGGGGCTGGCAAACAGCGCCAGCCCCAGGCTACATGCCTTTGCCCCTTCGGGGCATTTTGTGTTCCGCAAAATCTCTGAGAATCCAAGCTGGGCGCACGCCAAAGGAGGAAGCCTTTTTGCGCGCCGTAATAACCCTGGAAGTTGCGCCGCCCTCTTGGTCGCCTGCCGCAGGTGTGGCCTGACCGGCGCCCCGCTACCGCGCTACCAGCGACCCCGCCGACGGCAGCTCTGACGTGCTCCACCCCCCGCCCAGCGCCTTGACGAGGTTGACGCTGGCGATCAGCCGGCGGACGGCGAGGTCGACGGCGGTGCGCTCGTTGGCGAGGGCGGCGTTCTCGGCGGTGATGACTTCCAGGTAGCTCGTGATACCGCCGTTGTAGCGGTTCTGGGCCAGGGTCAGCGAACGCTCGGCCGCGGCCACGGCGGCGGACTGCTGGGTGGCTTCGTCGCTGAGGATGCGCAGCGACGAGAGGTTGTCCTCGACATTCTGAAAGGCGGTCAGCACGCTCTCACGATAGGCGGCCACCTCGGCCTCGTAGGCGGCCTGCGCCTGCGCGGTCACCGCCCGGCGCCGGCCGGCGTCGAAGACCGTGGCCAGCAGCGACGGGCCGATCGACCAGAAACGGTTCGGCAGCGAGAACAGATTGGAAAGCGTCGAGCTCGCAAAGCCGCCCGAGGCCGTCAAGCCAAGGCTCGGGTAGTAGGCCGCCGTGGCCACGCCGATCTGCGCGTTGGCCGCGGCTACCCGACGCTCGGCGGCGGCGATGTCAGGCCGGCGCTCCAGCAACTCGGCGGGAAGCTCCACCGGGATCGCCGGCGGTTTGACTCCAAGCGGCGCTGCCGCGATCGTCAGGTCCGCCGGCGGCTTGCCGGTGAGGATCGCGATGGCGTGCTCCAGCTCGGCACGCGCCACTCCCAGGTCGATCGCCTGGGCCCGCGTGGTCTCGAGCTGCGTCTCCGCCTGCGCCACGTCCGCACCCGAGGCGACGCCCTGGTCGTGGCGATTGACGTTGATCTGGAGCGTCTTCTGGTAGCCGGTGATGGCCGTGTCGAGGAGCTGGCGCTGCTGGTCGAGGCCGTGGAGCTGGAAATAATCGACCGCCAGCTCCGCCTCCAGGCTCAGGCGCACGGCCTCGATATCTGCGGCGCTCGCTTGGGCATTGGCGACGTTCGCCTCGATTTGCCGGCGGACCCTCCCCCAGACGTCGAATTCGTAGGAGACGTCGATCGGCACCTGATAGATCGTCGCCGTGCCGCTGGTGCCCGCAGTGCCCGTCGCAGAGCGGCCCGTCGAACCGCGCGACGTGGTGACCGAGGCGCCCGCCGTGACGGTCGGGAACAGCGCCGCCCTCGCCTCCGCGACTGCCGCGCGGGCGCCGCGGAACTGGGCCTCGGCCTGCGCCAGGGTCTGGTTGGCGACGGCGACCTGCTCTTCGAGCGCGTTCAATTGAGGGTCGCCGAAGACCTCCCACCATTTGCCGCGCCGGGCAGCGTCCTGCGGCTGCGCCGGCTTCCAATCTCCCGGCTTCACGCCCGGCGGCGGCTGCTCCTTGAAGGCGGCCGGCACTTCCACGGGCGGCGTCTTGTAATTCGGGCCGACGGTGCAGGCCGCGGCCAGACCGAAGCAGACCAGAGAGGGGATCAGAAACGTTTTCTTGCTCATGCTTCGGACCTCGCGGGCACCGGCGCCCCCCCGTGACGGCGGCGCTGCTGGCGGCGCCCCGACCACCAGAGCTGGAACCGGTCGAGATAGAGATAGACCACCGGCGTCGTGTACAGAGTGAGGAGCTGGCTGAAGAGCAGACCGCCGACGATCGCGATGCCGAGCGGCCGGCGCAGCTCCGAGCCGGTGCCGAGGCCGATGGCCAGCGGCAGGCCGCCCAGCATCGCCGCCATGGTCGTCATGGTGATGGGCCGGAAGCGCAGCAGGCAGGCCTCGTAGATGGCGTCGACCGGGCTCTTCCCGTCCTTGCGCTCGGCTTCGATCGCGAAGTCGATCATCAGGATCGCGTTCTTCTTCACGATGCCGATGAGCAGGATGATGCCGATGAGCGCGATCACCGACAGCTCGGTGTGGGTGAGGAGCAGCGCCAGCAGCGCACCGACGCCGGCGGAGGGCAGCGTCGAGAGGATCGTGATCGGATGGATGACGCTCTCGTAGAGCACGCCGAGCACGAGATAGACCGTGAGCAGCGCCGCCAGGATCAGCAGCGGCTCGTTTTTGAGCGACGCCTGGAACGCCTGGGCCGTGCCCTGGAAGCTGCCGTGGATGCTGCCCGGCAGACGGATCCCCGCCTCCGCCCGGTCGATGGCGGTGACGGCGTTGCCGAGCGCCACGCCGGGCGGCAGGTTGAACGAGAAGGTCACCGACGGGAACTGCCCCTGGTGATTGATGGTGAGCGGCGCGTTGGTGGTCTCGTAGTGGGTGAAGGTGTCGAGCGGTACCAGGCGGTTGTCGTTCGCTCGCACGTAGACGTACTTCAAGCCGTCCGGGTTCTGCCAGAACTGCGGCGCCACTTGCATTACCACGTGATACTGGTTGAGCTGCTCGTACATCGTCGAGACCGGCCGCTGGCCGAAGGCGTCGTAGAGCGTGGCATCGATTACCTGCGGCGTGATCCCCAGCCGCGCGGCGGTGGCGCGATCGATCACCAGCGACGCCTGGAGCCCCTTGTTCTGCTGATCGGAGTTCACGTCGGCCAAGATGGGCAGCCCCCGCAAGGCCTGCAGTACGCGGGGCGCCCACTGCAGGAGCTCCTTCGTGTCGTCGCCCTGCAGGGTGTATTGATATTGCGCGTTGCCCGAGCGGCCGCCCACCCGCAGGTCCTGCACCGGCTGCAGGAAAAGGCTGGCGCCGGGCACGTGGCCGAGCTTCGGACGCAGGCGCGCGATGATCTGGTCCGCCGTGAGCTTGCGGTTCAGCTTGAGCGATACGAACATGCGCCCCGAGTTGTTGCCGCCGGTGAAGGCGGTGACGTTCTCGACGTCCGGATCGCGCTGCACGATGCCGGCGAGCCTGCCCAGCCGTTGCTGCATGGCCTGGAAGGAGCTCGACTGGTCGGCCACGATCGAGCCGTTCAGCCGTCCCGTGTCCTGCTGCGGGAAGAAGCCCTTGGGAACGATGATGTATAAATAGACGCTCGTCGCCATGGTCGCGAGCGTGATCAGCAGCACCAGCCCCTGGTGCCGGAGCACCCAGGCGAGCGATGTCTCGTAGCCCCGGTGGACCCACTGGAAGGCCCGCTCGTTCGCCTGGTACAGACGGCCGTGCTTCTTCTCCTGATCGTGCGCACGCAGGAGCATGGCGCACATCATCGGCGTCGTGGTCAGCGAAATCAGCATCGAGACGGCGATGGCGATCGAAAGGGTGACGGCGAACTCCCGGAACAGACGTCCGACGATGCCGCCCATCAGCAGGATGGGGATGAAGACCGCCACCAGCGACAGGCTGATCGAAAAGACGGTGAAGCCGATCTCGCTGGCGCCGCGCAGCGCCGCCTGGAGCGGCCGCACGCCCTGCTCCAGGTAGCGGGTGATGTTCTCGATGACGACGATGGCATCGTCCACCACGAAGCCGGTGGCGACGGTCAGCGCCATCAGCGACAGGTTGTCGATGCTGTAGCCGAGAAGGTACATCACGCCGAAGGTGCCGATCAGCGACACCGGCACCGCGACACTCGGGATGAACGTCGAGCGCACGTCGCGCAGGAAAATGAAGACGACGAGGATGACGAGACCGATCGACAGCATCAGCGTCAGCTCCACGTCGCGCACCGAGGCGCGGATGGTCCGGGTGGAGTCCACGACCACCGACAGGTTGATCGCCGGCGAGATCGACGCCTGGAGTTGGGGAAGCACGGCGCGGATGCGGTCGACGGTGGCGATGATGTTGGCGCCCGGCTGGCGGAAGATGATGAGGAGGATCGCGGGCTTGCCATTCGCAAGGCCGCCGGCGCGCACGTCCTCCACCCCGTCGGTGACCCTGGCAACGTCGCCCAGGCGCACGCCGGCGCCATTGCGATAACTGATGATCAGCGACTGATACTCCGCCGCCTTGTGGAGCTGGTCGGTGGTGCTGAGAGTCCACGAATGGGTGGCGTTGGAGAGCGCGCCCTTCGGGCGGTTGGCGTTGGCGTTGGAGAGCGCCGTGCGCACGTCCTCCAGGCCGATCCCGTAACCGCTGAGCAGGGTGGGATTGACGTCCACCCGCACCGCCGGCAGCGCGCCGCCGCCGACCGTGACCTGGCCGACGCCTTCCAGTTGCGCCAGCTTCTGTTGCAGGACGGACGAGGCCACGTCGTACATCCGCGCCCGCTCGACCAGGTCGGAGGTGAGCGAGAGGAGCATGATCGGCGCGTCCGAGGGGTTGACCTTGCGATAGGAAGGGTTGTTCGGCAGGTTCGCCGGGAGCTGGCCGCGCGCGGCGTTGATCGCCGCCTGGACGTCGCGCGCCGCGGCGTTGATGTCGCGGTTGAGGTCGAACTGCAAGGTGACGTTGGTCGAGCCGAGCGAGCTCGTGGAGGTCATCTCGGTGATGCCGGCGATGCGCCCGAACTGGCGCTCCAGCGGCGTCGCCACCGAAGAGGCCATGGTCTCGGGGCTGGCGCCCGGCAACCCGGCCTGCACCGAGATGGTGGGGAACTCCACCTGCGGCAGCGGCGAGACGGGCAGGAACTTGTAGGCCAGCCCGCCCGCCAGCGCGATCGCCACGGTCAGCAGCGTGGTGGCGATCGGCCGGTTGATGAAAGGCGACGAGATGCTCATGCGTGCTCCGCGTCTTTCAGGTCGGGCAGGTCGGGCTCGGGCTCCGCCGTCTTGCGATGCGTCACGCGCTTCGCCAAGCGGTCGAAGGCAAGGTAGACCACCGGCGTGGTGTAGAGCGTCAGGAGCTGGCTGAAGATCAGGCCGCCGATGATGGCGATGCCGAGCGGCCGCCGCAGCTCCGCACCGATGCCGGAGCCAAGCGCCAGGGGCACGGCGCCCAGCATGGCCGCCATGGTGGTCATGATGATCGGCCGGAAGCGCAGCAGAGCGGCCTGATAGATCGCCTCCTCCGGCTCCTTCTTCTCCTTGCGTTCGGCGTCGAGCGCGAAGTCGATCATCATGATCGCGTTTTTTTCCACGATGCCGATGAGCAGGATCATGCCGATCAGCGCGATGACCGTGAACTCGCTGCGGCAGAGGAGCAGCGCCAGCAGCGCGCCGACGCCGGCCGAGGGAAGCGTCGAGAGGATAGTCACCGGATGGATGTAGCTCTCGTACAGCACGCCGAGCAGGATGTAGACCGTCACCACCGCCGCCAGGATGAGCAGCGGCACGTTGGCGAGCGAGGCGCGGAACGACTGTGCCGTGCCCTGGAAGCTGGCCTGCACACTCGCCGGCATGCCGAGGTCGGTGCGGGCTTTGTCGACGGCGCTCACCGCCGCTCCCAGCGCGGCGCCGGGCGCGAGATTGAACGAGACGGTGACCACGGGGAACTGTCCCTGGTGGCTCACGGAGAGCGGCGCGTTCACCTGCTCGACGCGGGTAAAGGCGCCGAGCGGCACCGAGCCGCCGGCCGTGGAGCGCAGGAAGATATCTGACAGATCTTCCGGGTTCTGCTGGAAGCCCGGCTTGGTCTCCAGCACGACGCGGTACTGGTTCGACTGCGTGAACATGGTCGAGATCTGCCGCTGGCCGAAGGCGTCGTAGAGCGTGTCGTCGAGCATCTGCGGCGTGATGCCGAGCCGTGAAGCCGTGGTGCGGTCGAGGACGAGGCGTGCCTGGAGCCCCGCGTTCTGTTGATCGCTGGCCACGTCGACCAGCTCGGGCAGCGTCTGCAGCTTCGCGATGAAGCGCGGCACCCAGGTCGCGAGCTCGTTCGGATCGGCGTCTTCCAGGCTGTACTGGAACTGCGCCCGGCTCACCCGGTCCTCCACCGTGAGGTCCTGCACCGGCTGCATGAAGAGCGTGATGCCGTCCACCTTCGCGAGCTTCGATTGCAGGCGGCGGATGAGGTCGCTGGCGCTGATGCTGCGGTCTGCGAGTGGTTTCAGGTTGATCTGAATGCGCCCCGTATTGACCGTCGTATTAGTGCCGTCGATGCCGATGAACGACGAGACGTTGGCCACCGCAGGGTCTTGCAGGATGACGTGTGCCAGCGCCTGCTGCCGCTCGGCCATGGCCTTGAACGACACGCTCTGCGCGGCCTCCGAGACGCCGAGGATCACGCCGGTGTCCTGGATGGGAAAGAAACCTTTCGGAATGACGAGGTAGAGCAGCAGCGTCGCGACCAGGGTGCCGACGGCGACGAAGAGCGTCGCCCGCTGATGCGTGAGCACCCAGGTGAGCGTGCGGCCATAGAAGTCGATGATGCGTTGGAAGATGCGCTCCGACTCGCGGTAGAAGCGCCCCTGCTCGGACTCCTTTTTATGATGCAGCAACCGGGCGCACATCATGGGCGTCAGAGTGAGCGAGACGGCGGCGGAGATCAGGATAGTCACCGACAGCGTCACCGCGAACTCGCGGAACAGGCGACCGACCACGTCGCCCATGAACAGCAGGGGGATCAGCACGGCAATCAGCGACACCGTCAGCGACAGAATGGTGAAGCCGATCTGCTCCGAGCCCTGGAGCGCGGCTTCGAGCGGCTCCATCCCCTCCTCGATGTAGCGCATGATGTTTTCGATCATCACGATCGCGTCGTCCACCACGAAGCCGGTCGAGATGGTGAGCGCCATCAGAGTCAGGTTGTTCAGGCTGTAGCCGAGCAGGTACATGACGCCGAAGGTGCCCACCAGCGACAGGGGGACCGCGACGCTGGGGATGATGGTGGCGGCGAGCGTGCGCAGGAAAAGGAAGATCACCATCACCACCAGCGCGATGGTGAGCATCAGCTCGAACTCCACGTCGCGCACCGAGGCGCGGATGGTGGTGGTGCGGTCGGTGAGGACCGACACCTGCACCGACGACGGCAGCGAGGCCCGGAGCTGCGGCAGCAGCTCCTGGATGCGGTCCACGACGCCGATGATGTTGGCGCCCGGCTGGCGCTGGATGTTGAGGATGACGGCCGGCGTCTCGTTCATCCACGCCGCCTGCTTGACGTTCTCCGCGTCGTCGATCACCGTGGCAATGTCGGAGAGCTGGACGGGCGCGCCATTCCGGTAGGCCACGACGAGGGGCCGGTACTGATCGCTCGACAGGAGCTGATCGTTGGCCGCGATCTGGTAGGACTGGCGGCTGCCGTCAAAAGAGCCCTTGGCCTGGTTGACGTTGGCCTGCGCCACGGCGGTGCGGATGTCCTCCAGCGTCAGCCCGTAGGAGGAGAGCGCAGTGGGGTTAGCCTGGATGCGCACCGCCGGCTTCTGGCCGCCGCTGATGCTCACCAGGCCGACGCCGGAGAGCTGCGAGATCTTCTGCGCCAGGCGCGTGTCCGCCAGGTCCTCCACCTTCGACAAGGGCAGCGTCTTCGAGGTCAGCGCCAGGGTGAGCACTGGCGCGTCCGCCGGATTGGTCTTGCTGTAGATCGGCGG
>JAJKHS010000036.1 GCA_021154885.1 Thermoanaerobaculum sp. | reverse complement strand
GCGGGTGATGAAGGTGATGGGGGAGCTCCTGGCGTAGATGAGCGGGTCGGCGTACACCGAGGCGCCGAAGTAGGGGATCATCCACTGGTCGATGCGGTTCTGCCCGTAGTAGCTCTGCCAGTTGACGATCCCGGCCCCGGCCACGACGGCGCGGAAGCGGTCGGTCTGGGTGACCGTCCACATGGCCATGTAGCCGCCGTAGCTCCAGCCGTAAAGCCCCACCCTCCCTGAGTCGACAGGCGCCCCCGAGCGGACGGCGGCCTCCACACCGGCGAGGATGTCGCGCAGGTCGCCGTAGCCGAAGTCCTTGATATTCCCCCGGGTGAAGGCCTCGCCCTGGCCGTAGCTGCCGCGCGGGTTGGGGAGGAAGACGTAGTAGCCCTGGCTCGCGAGGACCCCGGAGGAGACCGGCCAGCCGGAGCGGTGGGCCGAGGCCGGCCCGCCATGGACGACGACGGCGAGCGGGTAGCGCTTCCCCGGCTCGACCCGCGGCGGGGCGAGGAGCCACCCCTGGACCTTCCCGGCATCCGTCGTCCAGTGGAGGCTCCGGGCCTCGCCCCACGCCGGGGCGAAGCGGGCGTTCGAGCGCGACACCTGCCTCCAGGCGCCGATCGGCCCGGCCCACACCTCGGGCGCGTGGCCGAAGTCGTGGCGAATGGCCGCCGAGGTCCGGCCGTCGCGGCCGAGCGAGATCCCCAGGCCCTGGCCGTCCGAGAGCGACTCGGGGCCGTGCCAGAGGGCCGAGGCCTTGCCGTCCGGCAGGTCCAGGGCGGTGAGAGCCGTGTCCTGGTCGGCGAGCTCGACGACGAGGATGCGAGTGGGGGAGGTCCAGGCGAGCCAGGCCGGGGACGCCGGTCGGCCCGGGGTCAGGTTCCGGGCCTCACCGCCGGAGGCCGGCACGAGGAAGACGTCGCCCCCGGTCACCCCCTCGTCGCTCATGATGCCGCCGATCAGGGCGATGGAACGGCCGTCGGGAGAGACCCGGGGGACGGCGATCTGGACGTCGATCGGGGGCTTCCAGAGCGAGCGCATCTCGCCGCTCTCCCGGTTGAGGGAGTAGAGCTCGGCGACGTACCAGTTGTCGTCCCCCGAGCCGTGGGCGGCGGTGGCGGCGAAGCTCCGGCCGTCCGGGGCCCAGTCGTACTCGAAGACGTAGAGGTCGGCGGGGGAGAGGGTGCGGACGTCACCGCTCGCGAGATCCGCGACGGCCAGGCGCTGCTCCTCGGGGTGCTCGCCGACCAGCGTCCCGGGCGGTGGCCTGGAGGGGGCCGGCCGGCCCCTTGCGTCCTTCGATATAGAGGAAGGCGACGGAGCGGCCGTCGGGCGAAAAGCGCGGGGTGGAGAGGTGACCGTGGAGCTGGGTGACCTGCCGGGGCTTCGGCTCGGGCTGGGAGAAGTCGACGATGAAGATCTGCTCCTCGCCGCCCACGGCATCGGAGACGAAGGCGAGTCGCCGGCCCTCCGGGGACCAGGCGGGGTCGCTCTCGGCGATCCGCAGGTTTGCGGCGGTATCAGCGGGATTGGCGGCATGGGCGGTGACTTGGCGCGGGGAGCTCCCTGCGCCCCCTCCGGCCGGCGTGAGGTCGGCTATGAAGACGGCGCTCGCTTGAGTCGGCCGTCCGTCCTTGTCGCGGACCGCCTCGATCCAGGCCACCCGCGCGCCGTCGGGGGAGAGGGCCACGCCGCGGAAGGTCTCGGCGGCCGTGACGGTGTCGAGCACCTGCTCGATGGGCGGCGGAGCGGCCTGGGCTGCCGCTGGCAGTGCGCTCGCCGTTACCAGGAGACATCCGAACGTTGCTACGCGCGGGCTCGCCATGGTTCTCTCCCTCCGAATTGGGCCGACGCGGGGGAGCTTACCCGAAAACGTGCCCGGCTATATCTAAGCGGCCGAGAGCCGCTTCACTCTCAGTGCAGCGCGCATCTTCTCGGCCTGCCAGAGGTCGTGCTGAAGCTGCTGGTTGAGCCAGCTCTCCGCCGAGGTGTCGAAGGCCAGTGAAAGGCGTATGGCCATCTCTGGGCTGATTCCCGCACGTCCGTTGACGATGCCCGACAGCGTCTTGCGGCTGACGCCCAGCGCCTTGGCCGCATCGGTGATCGTCAGAGCGAGCGGTTCCAGGCACAGAGACTTCAGCACTTCGCCCGGATGAGGTGGATTGTGCATTTTCATCGTTTGAGCCTCAGTGGTAGTCCTCGTAGTCGACGCGATCGACGTCCTTCCCTACAAAGACGAAGGTCACCCGCCAGTTGCCGCTCAACCGGACCGCCCACGTGCCGTGGCGATCTCCTTTGAGCGGATGCAGGTAAAGTCCCGGCAGGTTCATGTCCCGCGGTTCTGTGGCCACGTTCAGACGGCCCAAGATGAGCCGAAGCCTTTCCGCGTGCTGGGCCTGGATCTTGGAAGTCTTGCCGGCGGTGAAGAACAGCTCCAATCCCTTGTGCCGGAAGCCGCGGATCGCCACCTCGGCAGTGTAACCCGTCTCTACACAGGTGACAAGACCCTTGCGCGCCACAGAGCCGGGTGTGGGCGACGCTCCGCCTCGGACGCCCGGTCCATGAGATCCTCGATGAGATGCGCAAGACTGCGGGTCGCGTGGTCTTCACCGGCTTGCATGCAGGCGTCGAGTGTCTCAAAACATGCGACATCATGGAGGAGGTCGCCGAACCGCTGGCGCGGCGAGCTGCGCTGTTGCGGAGGCTGGCACGGCGAGGCTCCGCGGTCGACGCGCTCGTCGTCGCCCTGGCGCGGTCAGTGATTATTTTCTGCAAGCAGTTGCCACATAGACTCCAACACTGAATCACTCTGAAACGTAGCGCCAAGAATGCGCATGGAGCGATAACTAGCCTGCGGAACGGTGTGTCCACCTCCCTCGATGGTGACGAGGCGAACATGCCCGTTGGCTGAGCGCCAATCCTGCTGGTGCGCCGAGATACCGGACACCTCCTTCCCCAGAGTCTGGGGCTCGGTCGCGGCGAGACCCAAGCGATGGGCGAACCATTGCGCACTTTCCTGCGCAGAGAGCACATTGCCCCGATTTCCGAAACCGAACAGCGTGACCTGGCCTCCTCCGTAGGGATTGATGGGATCCTTCGTGCCCTCCACAAATTCGATGAAGCGCGAGGGGGAGGGAGCGACCTTGCAGTCCATGTTATCCGGGGCAGGAAGATTGGCAGCGATAGCTGCTACACCCTTGACCAACTCAGGGGCTTCAAGCGCCAACCGTAACGCCATATGACCGCCATTGGAGACTCCCATGGCATAGACACGCTCTGGATCGATCTTCTTCTCCGCAGCGAGCCGTTCGATGATGCGCTTACTAAAACCTACATCGTCTATGTTGAGCTTGCGGGCACTGAAAGAAGCCACGCGGCGGCAATCGTTGAAGTGACCTTCATATCCGTCTGGATAGACGACAACGACGTTTTCCCTCTGCGCGATGCCTTCAAGCGCGCTGCCCACCATGCGACGCATGTCTTCGCCGCTACTTAGCGAGGGGTGAAAGACAAGAAGAACGCTGGCGCCAGCCTGAAGACGTGCGGGCGTAATAACGAGGTAGTGCCGTTGACGGCCCCCAACTTCCACGGTCGACGCCTCAGCCGGGCCTGATGGCAGCGCCGGCTTGGGCGCGTAGAGAAAATACGCCGCCGCTGCGATTAGCACCACAATCAAGACGGCGAACACGCTGATGAGTCGCTTGAGCACTGCTTCGCGCCTCCTTTCTATGCAGCCGCCGAGTAGGCTGGGGGCCCTTACGAGCCCCCAGCCCCTCTAAGAACCGTACGTACGAGTTTCCCCGCATACGGCTCAAGCACCTCAAAGGCCGATTCTTCATCGACCCGGCTGCCCTCACGGAACAACCTTTGCGATACTAGCATGTAGGCACCAGGCTCTGATCTGCCAGAGGAGGCCGGGTGAGGCTGCCACCCGTATCCGCCCCATTACAGCCCCGTGTTGGGCGTAGTGACGATGATCCGTTAACCCCTTCCGTCGAATGCAGGGCCGAGCAATACCTGGGTCCAACGTGCTGGGCTGTTCCCGGTACCGTCATGCACACAGAACCATAGGGTGCACTGTCCCTGGTCATCGCTAATCGTCATCAGATCTCCGCCACGCCCTGCCCGCGGCAGCGGGGGACCCAAACGACCGGGTTCTGTCGCCACGGTAGGAATGAACGTCGCTTGCTCAACGATTCGAGGCCCCCGCGTGGGAATGAGTTGAACCTGCGCCGAACGTTCGGACACGAATACCCCACCGCGCCCCTCAGAGCCGACACCTTTCACGCCGGTCTTGCCCGCGCCATAAACACCGGTTTCGCCAGTCTCGGCGAAGGAGAGAGGGCGTAGGTCGCCTGCGAGACCAATCACGCCTGCGCCGTGGATGATCCCACCGTTACCCGGGGCCAGTGCTGATCCACTCTCGCCGACGACACCCGCCTGGAGAGTTTCCGGGCTCGCTTCCCCGACCAGGCCGCCCGGTCCGCCCACACCGTGAACGCCAGGGCCGGTGGTACCTTGTCCAGTCACTCCGGTCGCGCCCCGGCCAAACACACCAGTATCGCGGGGTTCCATGACCCCGAGATCGAGTGCGCTGCGCGTGAGGCCGACAACTCCCGGCGCGACAGCACCTCCGCTGATGGCTCCTCCTCTGCCGACGACCCCCGCTCCCGGTCTTCTCTCCGCCTCGCCTTCCGCTCCTTGGCCAAAAACTCCGACGCTTCCGGCAATTTCATCGGCATCCGATAGTTCTCGAGAACGGCTTCCTCCCAAGCCAACCACCCCGGGCCCGTGTAGACTCCGGGCCTCTTCAGGCCTATCAGGCCGCCTTCTGCCTCCCTGCCCGATAATGCCCGCCTCAGGTTCGCGGCCAAAAAAATTGCCGCCGATGCCTTCTACGCCGGGGCCTCTAAGACCGTGTCCTACGATCCCAGTTTCTCCCCTTCCTTCCACCCCCACTTGATTTTCAGACTCTCCTATGACTCCGGCTCCATTGGCGCTGGCTCCCCGAATCCCGAATTCGTTCCCAAATATGTCGGCACCACGATCTATTCTTGTAGCGTCGGTCTGAAATCCAATGATCGCCGGGCCTAAAGCGGTGTATTGATTGTCGGATGACATGGCTCTACCTCCTAGATATTAGAAGCCGTTTCCTGTAGTACGTTACAACAGCTTACTGGTCTATCTCCTGAGGGCGTCTAGGTTGGCCGCTCATACGTCCAGCCAGAGGTGCCCTGCCGGGGAGACATCGGCCAGCGCCAGGGTGTCGCGGGGCGCCCGCTAGTGCTAGTCCCTGGTCCCTTCTGGTATGCTCTCCGGCGAAACCTTGAATGGGAGGCCCTCCATGCGCCTGAACCTGTTGCTGTTCGCCGTGTCCTCCGCTCTGGCGGCGAGTCTTCTCGCCGCCCAGCCCGCTCCACAGCCAGCCGGGAAACCGGAGCCGGCCAAAGTAGCGCCGGTCAAGCCGCGGTTGGAGCTGTCCGCAGAGCTCCGGGAATTCCGCAAGACGGCCATCCCGGTTCAATTTCCGAGCAATGGGCTGATGTTGCACGGCTGGATCTACAAGCCACAGGGAACGGGCCCCTTCCCTGCCGTCGTCTGGAATCACGGCAGCGAGGAGGAGCCGACCGCGCACCCGGACCTGGGAAAGTTCTACACGAGTCATGGATTCGTCCTCTTCCTCCCCGTCCGCCATGGCCACAAGCCGTCGCCCGGGGAGTACATTCAAGACGTGATCGATCGATATCAATCCCAAGCTCACGACAGAACGTCGTTTCAAAAGAAGGTGGTCGAGCTCCAGGACGTCTACAACGAGGACGTCGTGGCGGCGATCCGATGGATCCAAGAGCAACCGTTCGTCGACCGCAAGCACATCGTCGTGACGGGCTGTTCCTACGGCGGTATCCAGACCCTCCTGACGGCCGAGCAAAACCTGGGGGTCAGCGCCTTCGTCTCCTTCGCGCCGGGCGCGATGTCGTGGGCCAACGTCGAGCTCCGGAACCGTCTGCTCACGGCGGTCCACGCCGCCAAAGCGCCGGTCTTCCTCATTCAGGCTGAAAACGACTACAACCTGGGCCCGAGTGAAGTCCTGGGCCCGGTGATCCGCGCCCAGGGCTTCTTGAACCGGGCCAAGGTCTACCCGGCGTTCGGCACCACCAACCAGGAAGGGCATGCCGGTTTCGCCTGCTGGGAAGAGGGCATCGCCATCTGGGGTCCGGACGTGCTCGATTTCCTTGCCCAGGCGGGAGTCCCGGCTCCCATTCCCACCGCTCGGCCGGCGGCAGCTCCCAGTCCGCAGCCAGAGCCGCGCCGTCCGGAGAAACCGCCGAATTGAGCTCCGGCTCGTGGGGTCGATCCTAGCCGGCGCCTCCGCCAGCAATCTTACCGAGTTGGGGGACGGTCTTTTGGACGATGCTCTCCCCCAGGGCCGAGAGCTGCTTACCGATCTCGGGGTCTCTCACGAGGCTGGCATGGGCGAAGAGTGCGGACGCGGCGTCGAGCGCCGCCCGCACCTGCGGGTCCCATGGGGGAATACGATGAATGTGCCCGTTGGCATCGACGTAGAAACCGCCTCCGTCCACCAGCACTCCGGGCGAGACGAAGACAAAGATAGCGTTGCGTGTAAGCTGAGGCACTGTCACGGCCATGATCCAACTCCTTTTCCGAGGCGGAATCGCCTCTGTACGATCGAATAGGCGCGGTCTCGGCCGATTTCGTTACGACATATCCCGGAAGAGGGCTGGACCGAACCTGGATCAAGGTTTGCAAGGACAGCTCGGGTACGCCGACACCGCGGAAGCAGACGGTATTCGGCGCTGAAGCGGAGATGCGAACCGTGGAAGCCAGCAAGCTCGGCACCGAGAGCATTGACTCCCCCCTCCGGGAACGTCGTCACGCCTCCTCAGGGGCCGCAAAGTGTCGCCGCAAGTTCCTCCGGTTTTTTCCTCAGGGGTTCCGGGATGAGATCTACCTGGATTGGGAACGGAATTACAAGTGGAAGGCGCACGAGCAGTGGAACGAGTTGCTCGGACGCGCTGCTTTTCGTTCGTTGCTGCGGGAGGGAGAGTTTACCGAGATCGCGGCGCGCGCCGTGCGGATCGAGTCGCGGACGAATCTCCTCTTCTCTTTCGAGAAAATGGCATTGCGCGACGCTGTGAAGCCGCCGGAGGGAGCGCGGTTGTTTGCCGAGGGGCTATATGGCTTTCTTTTCGGTGCAGGGAACACGGAACGCAGGTTTGAGCGCTGGTGCGAGACGGTCGGGGCCTTGCCACGCAAGCAGACGCGAGTCCTCACGTGGCCGGTGGTGACGGTCTTCGGCTTCATCGCGCAGCCGGACACGCACATCTTCTTCAAACCGACCGTCACTCGCACCGCAGCGCGCGAATACGGCTTCGATCTTCAATACAAATCCCGGCCCTCGTGGGAGACCTATACGAGCCTCCTCGAATTTGCCGCAGTCGTGCGGCGCGACTTGCGCGACTTACGGCCGCGAGACATGATCGACATCCAATCGTTCCTCTGGGTTCAGGGGTCGGACGAGTACGAGGAATGATCGTGTCGCCGCTCTTTGTCCCGTAGCCCGTGGCCGGCATAGGCCTGCCGCGTTCGAGTAGCGTGGCGGCGGCCCCGCGAGTCAGGTCATCTGCAACTCGGATGAGATCACTCAATCCGTGGATGAGGTGATCCGCAACTCGGATGAGATCACTCAATCCGCGGATGAGATGATCCGCAACTCGGATGAGGTCACTTGCCCCGCGAATGAGATGACCTGCAACGCGGATGAGGTCATTCGCCCCGCGGATGAGGTGACCTGCAACTCGAATGAGGTCATACGCGACTCGTTCCTTATACGCAAGCGCAGCGGACCGGGAGTGTGCTTCGCGGTGTTTCTCGCTGTCATGCGCCCCCCAGCCAAGGCATAGTCGTGCATAGGGCCGGGAAATGTCAAGAGGCCTCTTGACAGGCCGACCGGTTCGTGCCATAGATATCTGCATACCTGAGCGCGCGGAATAGCGGAGGCGCAGCTGGCCCGAAGCGGGGGTAACACAGCGGCTCGAGCGGACTGCTAACGCGGCCGCTCAACTGATGGCACTAAAGTACGGAGTCTTTCGGATGAAGAGCGGGTGCCGAGTGTTTCTGAAAACGTCTAATCTATGAACCTGCGCCACCTTTTCCTGATCGTCTCTGCCATACTGCTCACGGGGGCGGTCGGATTCGTCGCGTACGTCTTCTGGCAATTCCGCGACAGCCCTTTAAGCGACGGTCATCATCCAAATCCTGGCTCGTTTGCGGCCAAACTCGCCGAATACGAGCGGCTCATTCAAAGCGAGGTCCCCATGGGCTCGAGCGTGACGCAGGTGGAAAAGTTCCTCACCACTCATCAGATCGAGCATGGATCGCTTTACAGGGGGCCTGCGGCGTTCAAACGGGACTCCGATTTCGAGAAGCTGCGCTTTCCTGGCAAAGACCAGACCCTAAAGAGCTTCATCCCCGCCAGAGTACGCAATGCCGAGCACGAGGGGGTTATCGAATGGAGCTTGATGATGAGATTCTATTTCGACGAGCACGACAGGCTGGTAACACACACGTTGGGTTGGAGCGGCACAGGGCCGTAAAGCCATCGAGAAGGAATAATTGGCCGCTAGACGAGGCCGGCTCTTCCACCACGAATCGGCCATTGTGAACTCGGGCTTTGATAGTCATGCTGGAAGGATACCACGAGTCCCCCTGTAACGTCCATGCGTGCCAGATGCCCGGGAGATGCCCAGAGGTGACTACCGGCGGTTCCCCGAGCAGGCCGACCGGGATAGGAGGGACATGAGATGGCGGGGTTGACCCGGTCCGAGCTTGTGAGAAGGGTCAACCCCAGCCGAGCGACGGATTTCGCTGCCCGCCCGCTATCGGTTGCCCTCCACCAGGAAGACGTCATAGGCGAAGCTCCGGCGGTGGTCGGCGAAGGTGACGCCGGCCTTGTAGCGGAACTGGTTGCCGTACTGGTCCTGGCGCCGTTCCCGCTTGTACTTGAGATCGATTTCGACCACGCCCCAGTCCGCGAGGGACCACATCTCCAAGGGGCCCACGACGCCGTCGTGGTTGAGATCGGTCCAGAGCCCGAGCTCGGGGAAGATGAGATCCGCGGCCGTCAGCTTGCCATCGCCATTGCCTCCCATGTCCGGCTGATCGAACATCGCCAGGGCCCGGAAGCCGTTGCGCGTCCGGGAAGCGGGTTGGACCGTGAAATTGCCGAACAGCTCGGTGCCGTCGTCGATCTTCCCGTTCTGGTTGCGATCGAGCACGAGGAAAGCCTCGTCGAAACCTGCCCGGGTCCAGCCGAGCCGCTCCTTCACGCCGTCGCCATCGATATCGAAATCCACGCCGTTGCCGGCTCCCGTGAGACGGAACCCGTTGCCGCTCAAATCCACGATGATGGGGCTGGCGCCGTCCCCCAGACACAGACAGAGGGTGGCCTCCCACCACCCGCCCAGCTCACAGTTGGCGATCGTCGCAGGATCGACGTCGGGACAACGGCCGAGGCCACCCCTGCCGCCGTCACCGTCGCCAAAGTTGAACGGGATGCAGAGGTCGTTCGTGGGATCCCAGGTCCCGCCGCTCCGCACACAGTTATCACACGCAGTCTGGGCGGCGTCATACGCCGCCTGCGCGATTGGGGTCTGAAGCGCAGCGTAGCCAGCCAGCATCGCCGCTTCGCAATCCCTCACGAACTCGTCGGGAGAAATCCCGAGAGCGGCAACCTCTTGTCTGGTCGAAGAGTCGTTGCACCAATCCTCGAGCTCCAGCAAGAATACAAGATCGCACGTATGCTTGCGACTTTGCAGGAAAGCCCCTCCAAGGCAGGTGCTGTAGCACGTATCGTGACGTCCACAGGCCCCTCCGAGAATGGCATCCAGCGACTCCTGCAGGACCTCCCTGCCCGGAAAGCTTTGCGGCAGGACCGAGCAGCCATCGTAGCCGTAGACGGATTGCATCCCGCCGGAGGAGAACAGGAACAGAAGGGAAACAACGACGACCGGCCGCAACCTGGGCAACGCCATGGGGAACCTCCCGCCAGAGTGACTCTGGAAGTTTTCGTTTCTCCCGCGGCAGCGACACGTCGAGCACGGGAGCCGTCGATTGCCGGCGCGTGCCGGCGGCACACTCCCTAGAAGCGAGAAAGGGGGGAGAAAGCGATCACCGGCCGGTCTGCGCTGGATGGATGGATCGTCCGGCCTTGCCGGTGGACTCGTAGAAGGCGTTCAGGCGCTGCAGGGCGGCGGTGGTGCGAGGATGGGAGGGTCCGAGCGTGCTCTTCAGGGTCTGGTACCCCGAGACCAGGAGGGGCTCGGCTTCGGCGGACCGACCGCGGGCAGCCAGGCAGCTCCCCAATTGGCTCTCGGCCGCAGCGGTGTCCTGGTGATTTGCCGGCAGCTTTTTCCGGAGAATGGCGAGGCCCTGGCGCAGCAGGGGCTCGGCCTCGGCCGGGGAGCCCTCGGCCAGGCGGAGGTTGCCCAGGATGACGAGCGATGCGGCATAGGACGGATGGGTCTCGCCGAAGACTTTGCGACGGATCGCCAGGGCCTCCCGGGCGAGGGGTTCGGCGGCCCTGGAGTCGCCCTCTCCGACGAGGAAGACGGCCAGGTTGGCGAGCTGATCGGCAACCCGCGGATGCTCTTCGCCGAAGAGTTTTCTGACGATCCGCAGGGACTCTTCATAAAGCGGCCGCGCCGCCTTCCGGTCTCCTTTCATCGACAGCAGATCGGCCAGGTTGTTGAGGGTCAACGAAACGTGGACCCGATCGTTGCCGAGGAGCTTTCTCTGCATCGCCAGCGCCTGGCGATACAGCGATTCGGCCTCCGCCCCTCGGCCGCGGTCGACGAGCACGGAACCGAGGTTGTTGAGCTGCAAGGCGATCGATGGATGCTCCGCCCCGTAAGCGCGGTGAGCCACGGCCAAGGCCTCCCGGTAGGTCGCCTCGGCAGCGGCCAGATCCCCCCGGCGGGTCAACAGCACGGCGAGGTTGCCGAGCAGAATCGAAGTCCAGGGATGCGCCGGGCCGTACTGGCGGCGCGCGATGGCAAGGGCCTCCCGGTACAAGCCCTCGGCGGCGGCGAGATCACCTTTCTGTTTCTCGAGGACGGCCAGGTTGGCGAGGATCGGCACGCTCTCCTTGTGCGCGCGGCCGAAATGCTGGCGATCGATCCGCAGAGCCTCGCGGAACAGGGGCTCGGCGCCGGCGAAGTCGGCCTTGGTGAGCAGGACCATGCCAAGCCCGTTGAGACTTTCCAGGATCGCCGGGTCGCTCTCTCCTCCCCTCGCCCGGCGGATGGCGAGCGCCCGGCGCGCGGCCTCCTCGGCCCTGGAGATCTCGTCGCGCCGCAGGTAGAGGTCGGCCAGGTTGTCGAGGCACTCGGCCACCTCGGGGTGAGTCTCTCCCCACCGCTGCCGCCGCAGCGCCAGAGAGCGCTCGAGCAGGGGCGCGGCGCTGTCGTAAAGGCCGAGGCTGCGGTAGGCCTTGCCGATGGTGAGCGCGAGGGCGGCCTCCGTCTCCGGCTGGCCTTTGAGCTCCGCCAGGACCTTCGCCCCGCCGCGATCGAGCAACTCGCGGGCCGTGAGCTCCCTGCCTCGCGCCTCCTCGGCATCCGAGCTCTTGAAGATGTCTTCCAGAAAGCCGGTCACCTGAACGGCCCGGTCCCGCTCACGCCGCAGGCGGACCGATTGGAAAGTCATGGAGATGGCGAGCCCCAGGATCACCAGGAAGGTCGCGCTCCAGGCGGCGACGGCCAGGGGGTACCGTCCGACGAATTTACGCAGGCGATAGCCGAGGGTGGCGGGCAGCGCCGAAACGGGCAGGCCCTGCCGATGGCGGCGCAGGTCCTCGGCCAGGGAGTCGACCGCCGGGTAGCGCTGCGGCGCCTCCTTGCGCAGAGCGGTGAGCACGATGTTGTCGAGGTCGCCCTTGAGAGCCCGCCGCAGCGCAGGCGGCGCCACCTGGCTCGGAGGCTCCGGCGGCCGCTCGGCGATCACCCGTTCGAGCTCTCCCGGCCGCTCGGCGGCGACCCGGTAAGGCAGGCAGCCGGTCAGCAGGACGTAGAGCAGGACCCCGAGGGCATAGACGTCCGTGGCCGTCGTGATGGGCCCTCCCATCACCTGCTCCGGGCTCGCATACTGGGGCGTCATCAGGCGCTGGCCGGTCTGCGTCTCCTGCGGTCCGAGCGGCAACGGTGCTCCGGCGAGGAGCTTGGCGATCCCGAAGTCGAGCAGCTTCGGGGCACCTTCCGCGTCTACCAGGATGTTCGCGGGCTTGAGGTCGCGGTGGACGACGAGGTTGCGGTGCGCATAGGCCACCGCCTCGCAGATCCTGAGGAAGAGGTCGATGCGCTCGCCGGTCGTCAGCCGGTGCTCCTCGCAATACTGGTCGATGGGCACGCCCTCGATGAGCTCCATGACCAGGTAAGGGAGCCCCTCCTCGGTGGCTCCGCCATCCAGCAGGCGCGCGATGGCCGGGTGGCGCAGCGAGGCCAGGATCTGCCGCTCCGCCTGGAAACGGAGAAGAAGGTCCGCGCGATCCGGACTGAAGCCGAAGATCTTGATCGCCACCCGTTGCTGATAGGCGAGATCGGCGCGCACGGCCACATAGACGGTGCTCATGCCTCCCTCGCCGAGCTTCCGCTCGATGCGGTAGGGCCCAAGCTGACGGCCGAGCAGAGAGGGCAGCGCGACGCCGGCCGCCTGGGAAAGGTCCGCCAGGAAAGCGCTGGCATCGGCCTCGGCTGCCAGGAGGGCCTCAGCCTCCGACTGGAGATCCGGCTCGCCGCGACAGAGCTCCTCCAAGGCACGCTGCCGTTCGCCGGGTGGCGTCTCGGCGACGACGTCGAAGATCGCCCTCAGACGGCGAAAGCGTTCAGCCTCCGCCATGGATCTCTCCCGTGACGGCGCCACTGAGCCGGCGATGAAGCCAGCTCTTGGCGAGCCGCCAGTGCCGGCGCACCGTGGGATTGGAGAGGCCCAGGACGGCGGCGATCTCATCATGGCCCAGGCCACCGAAGAACCGCAGCTCGACGATTCTGGCGAGAGTCTCGTCCACGGCCTCGAGCTCCGTCAGGGCATCGTCCAGCGCCACCAGGTCAGCGCTCCTCTCCACCGCCAGCTCGGGAATCTCGTCGAGTCTCAGCAGGACGAGATCGCCACCCTGTTTCGAGCTCTGACGCTTCCGCGCGCGATCGATGAGGATCCGCCGCATGATGCGGGCGGCGACCGCGAAGAAATGGACGCGGCTCTGCCAGTCGACGGTCTGGAGATCGCACAGCCTCACGAAGGCGTCGTGAACCAGGTCGCGCGTCTCCAGCGTCGGCCGTTTTCGCTCGCGGTTGAAGTAGAGCCGCGCGAGCCGGTTCAGCTCGCCGTAGACCAGAGGTGCCAGCTCCTCGAGAGCGCGCTCGTCGCCGCCGCGCCACTCCACGAGAAGCTGAGTGATCCGGCTCGATGAGGGGCCTGGCCTCCTGGTCTGAGACACGAATTCGGGCTCTCCCTGCCGACCGGCGATCGGCGCGTTGGTAATCCGCTTCAGAGACTACCAGTGTGCCGCATGGGAAGCGCGAGGTCAAAGACAGGCGGTCACCCGCACCTGCATGGTACAATGTCTGCGTAATCTAATGAAAGGAGGATCCTTCGATGCTGCAACCGAAGACTGCCAAGAAGCTGCGACTCAGCTCCGAGACTCTTCAACACGTTGGCACAGCGGGGCCGGTAACGATAACGGGGAGCATCAGCAGTCCGGGGTGTACGGTCTTGAGCACGTGCAGTCCGGAGTGCTGCGATATGAACGCGAAAAGGTGAGCCGGGCCTGAGGCGGGTGCTCGCCGACCACCCCGGGCCGACGCGGGGGAGCTACCCGAAACGTGCCCGGCTCTGCGTCCATCCCTCAGTTTTCGAGCAGAACCGGCTTGAGCCCGATTTGAGCGGTTCCGCCGGTGATCGAACAGGCCGTGCCATCCAGTTTGACGCACTGCGTGAACATGCTGGGAACGGAGTAGGCCGTGTGGCAGGTCACGTCGCTGCAGGAGGAGTCCCAGACGAGACGCTCCTTGTTGTGCGCCTGGCCGGCGGCTCGTTTGTAGTCGCAGGTCCAGACCGTTCCGGTCGCGGAGCAAGCCGCCAGGGGCACGGCGCCGACCAGCCATTGGTGAAGCTGCTGGTAGGCGACTCCCGCCAGGGTCAACGGTCCATTCGTGGGAGCCCAGAATTCGCCGGTGCCGTTGAAGTCGTAGCCGTACCACGCGAATTTGGCCATGGACTTGCTCACCTGGACGGCGTAGTACTTGGCGGTAAAGGCCGCCTGCTGGTCTGGATCGGGGATGCTGGAGATGCAGGCGCCGTTCTGGTCTTTGCCGGCACAGCCCCAACTTCCCTCGGTATCCTGGAGCGGCTTGTTCTGCTGGCCCGTGGCGGCCATGACGGAGCGGGCATTGTCGATCAGGGTGCCCACGTTTTCGGCGACCGGACAGTTGGCGGGGCACGCGCCGTTCTGGATGTAGCCGTGAACGGCGATGACGTCGGCGACATTGCCGCCCCCGGCGTTCAAGTAGGGCTGCAGCCAATTGGTGACCGCCTGCGTCGCGTTCGCCACCGCGGGCGTCGTGACCAGAAGCTGCGAGCTCAGCGGCTTGATGACGTTGTAGGCGTCCCGCGCCATGGTCACGAGCTGGTCGTATTTGTGGTTGACCGGATCGGTCGGGTTCCACTCCGTGCTGATGTTCGGCTCGTTCCAGACTTCCCAGACCTTGATCTTCTGCACCCCGTAGCGGTCCAGGACATGGGTGTAGAGCGCGTTGATGAAATCGGTCCACAGGTGATCGTCGCCGGTGCCGTTCGCGTTGAGCCCCTTGGGCGGATCGCAGATGCCGGGGCCGTTCTGGGACTGGAAGGCGCAGTTGGTGTCGGGATTGCCCGTGCAGCCGGTCGCGCCCGGGCAGGTGTTGCCACGCGACGACGCCCAGCTCGGCGTCGCATAGAGCGTGAACAACACGTCCTGCCCCGGCTGCAACTTGTCGAACCAGGTGTCCAGGCGGCTCCAGTCGTAGCAGGGGTTGGTGGGAAGAGGTCCCCCCTCGCAGGTTTCGAGGTCGGCCCACTTGATGGAGCCGCCCAGCGTACGCAAGGTCGTGAACTGTACGTTCTGAGTGGTCGGCCAGGCCTCGTTGATCTGATTGATCGAGAGGCTGAAGAAGCTCGCGGGAATCTGAACGTTCAGCGGCGTGCTCCCCGTCACGGTGCCGAGCGTGGCCGCGATCGTCGTCACTCCTCCGCCGTTGCCGGTCGCGAGGCCCGCGCTGGTGATGGTGGCGACCGGAGCCGCGGAGGAGGACCACGTGGCCGAGGATGTGATGTTTTTCGCGGTCCCATCATTGTAGTGCCCGGTCGCGGTGAATTGCTGCCCGATGCCCGCATCGATAAAGGTATTGGCGGGCGTCATGGTGATGGAGGTCAGCGTGGCGGCGGTTGCCGCCTGCGCCCATGACAGCGCGACGAGGGAAGCGAGGACCTCAAGTCTGCGAGGCAGACGGCGGAGGAGAGCAGGAATCATGGACATGGCAGCTCCTTGCGAGGACTGGCAGACCGGGCGGATCCCGGCCTCTATAGAAGGGGGTGTCGCCGCTCCTGGTCCCGTAGCCCGTGGTAATCCCATCCTCCTTGAGCTCCAGCGGCAGTCCGGCTTGACGTCTCGCCGTTCAACAGCGCGCGCAGCAAGGATCTGGATTATAATCGTTGCAGGAGGTATAACGCCTATGCGCCTCCCTTCATCCAGATTGTGTTGCGCGCTGTTGTTGCCGCTCGCCCTATCCTCCCTTGGTACGGCCCAGGTGCTCCTCCTCTGGCGCGCCGCGGTCCTGCTCGCCGTGCTCGCCCTTCCTGTCTGCTTCCTCCTGATCCGGCGGCGCAAGCTTCTGGCAGCGGCGCCTGGAGAGGAGCGCGCGGCGGCCTGGTTTCGCTATTGGCGATTCCACCAGGGCCTCCTCCTACTCGTCTGGATCCTCTGGCTCGCCGCCTTCTACACCCTGCGCCTCGAGTCTTACCTCGGCTTCCTCTTCCCGTCCTTCAGCTTCGGCCGATCGATCGTCCTGCTCGCGCTCCTGGTGGCGCCCCCGGCGCTGGTCACCCTGACGTGCCAGGTCATTTCAGCTCACGAGTTCGAGCGCCTCGAGAAAATCGGCCTCTGGCCCGGCGCGCTGTTCCGGGACCTGCTGTTCACGATCTCCCTCCCGGTTCTTTCGGTCTCCCTCCTTCTCCTCGGACTGGTGATCGCGCGCGACGACCTGCTCCTGGGCGGCGCCTGGCTCGGCGCGTCCCTTGTCCTCCTGCCGTGGACGCCGCTGTTCCGCCGGTGGGTCACCCGCAGGCTCTCCCAGACTGTGCCCCCGGGTCCTCTGCGGGAGCGGGCCTTCGACCTCGCCCGCCGGATCGGCGTCAAGTTGAACGAGGTCTACGTGCTCCCCGCCAAGCGGAGCCATTTCGCCCAGGTCATCGCGACGAGCGGCAACGACCTCCTGATCAGCGATTTCCTGCTGCGCCACCTGTCGAAGCGGGAGGTGGACGCCGAGCTGACCCGCGAGCTCGCCCGCCGCCGTCCCGTACGTCTCGAGCTGCTGCTGATGGTGGGTGTCGGGTGCGGCGCGGTCGCCGTCTGGTTCGGGAGGGACATGGCGGGGAGCGATATCCCGCTCGATCCCATTCCCCTGCTCGTGCTGGCCGGTCTGTGGCTGGCCTCCGTCCTCCCGCGCCGCCTCGTGCGCTCGACGTTCGAGGAGTCGCTCTCGATCCACCCCGCGAGGTTGGGCGAGCAGGCGATCGACGAAGGGCACTACGAGCTGCCCCCGGTCGTCGAGAAGCCCGAGCGGGTGTTCACGGCCGCGTTCAAGGAGGCGACGACCGCCCTCATCTACGTGACCCTGATCCTGCTCATGGTCGCGGGCCCCACGACGGTGTTGCTCTGGGCCGGGCGTGTCGGCCCGACGGGACCGGCCTGGCTGGGGCTGTGCGCCGTCGCGTTCGGTGGGACCCTCCTGGCGATGACGCTAGCCGCCCAGCTCCTCTCGTTCACCGGCTACGGGGGATTGGCGCGGCGGCTCGCGGCGCGGCTGGCGGGCGAAGGGCTCGCTCCCGACAGAGCGGGTGGCCGCTTCGTGGGGTTAGGCCCACACGGCGCTCCGCGCCTCTACGAGTCGCACGGAGTCTGGGACGTGGGCTTCCTTTTTCTCGGGCCGGACGCCATGGCCTACACTGGCGACCAGACGAGATTCCGTCTTCGCCGGGAAGAGATCGCCGGAGTGCGGCTCGGCCGCGGACTGCCCTCCTGGACGCCGATGCCCAACCTCTACGTCGATTGGCGCGACGGCGACGGCCGGCTGCGGACGCTGTTCTTCAAGGCGAGCGGGCGGTCCGTTTTCACGGCGAGCCTGTCCACCAGACGGCTTGCCAAGGCGCTCGCGGCCTGGTGGCGCTCGGGAGAGGGCGCCCGGGATCTGCCGGAGGAGCTCTCCGGCCTGACCCGGCCCGACCTGAGCGAGGTGACCGGCTACACCGTGGAGGAATTGCTCGGTTGGAACAGATTCTTATGGGGAGCGTGGATTCTCTTTTCGATCACGATCTCGATAGGCACCATTGTGGAGCTCAGCGGTGGCCTTATCCCTGTCTTGAGCTTGCTGGTACTGCTTCTCTATTTCGTGTGGTACTTCCCGTACCGTCCCCGCCGCCGTCCGGTGCCGACGCCGCCCCCGGCAGCGGTGACGGCGGCGGAGTGAAGGCACGACAAGATACGTACTGCACACTTCGCCCTTGGACAGAGTCGCCGATGAAACCAATCCCGGGCTCTCCCCGCGATCTGCCGGTCCTCGAATTCAAGCAGCCGTCTGATTGGGCTGACTGGCTCGAAGAAAATCACGCCACTTCACCCGGCGGGTGGCTGCGGCTGGCGAAGAAAGGATCGGGTATTCCGTCGGTCTCCTATGACGAAGCGCTGGAGACGGCTCTCTGTTTTGGCTGGATCGACGGCCAGAAGAAAAGTCACGATGAGAAGACGTGGCTGCAGAAGTTCACGCCTCGCGGGCCGAGGAGCATCTGGTCGAAGGTCAATCGAGAGAAGGTGGCGAAGCTCACCGCCAGCGGCCGCATGAGGCCGGCGGGCTTGCAGGCGGTCGAGCGCGCCAAGCAGGGCGGACAGTGGGATGCCGCCTACGACGCCCAAAGCCGTGCGACCGTGCCGCCCGATCTTCAGGCGGAGCTGGACAAGAACCAAGACGCGAAAGATTTCTTCGCCACTCTGAACAGTCAGAATCGATATGCCATTCTCTTCAGGATCCAGACGGTGAAGAAGGCGGAAACCCGGGCGAAGCGCATCCGCGAGTTCATTGCGATGTTGAAGAGGAAGGAGAAGCTGCACCCGTAAAATCGTGTGTCATGCCGGCCAGCGGCGAGTCCGAGCCGTCGGGCTTCGGCAGGCGTGGGCCCGTGCCGTCGTTCAGGGGCGAGGGCGGGATCGGGCCCGGCATGACCTCCAGGCCGGGAATCGTCCGCAGCCCGGGCGGCAAGTGGCCATCGTCGAAGGCGATGACGCGGAAGCCGTCGCGCCGCAGGCGCGCGATCTGCTCCGGCGTGGCCAGTTTCCGGTAGGCGATATAGGGCGTGTAGAACATCACTTCGAGGGGCCGGTCGACGTTGAGCAGCACCACCTTGCCCGGTCCGAGGCGGGACGGGAGCTGCCGCATCGCCCGGACCCAGGGGGGATTCCGGTCGTAACCCGGCGAGAGCTTCAGCCGTTCGACGGTGTAGCGCAGCGGCAGCACGACGAGGAGCGCCAGGGCGGCCCAGCGCAGCCCCCGCCGCCACGGGGGCCACGGCAGCGGATCCTGGTCCAGGAGCCACAGCCAGAAGAGCGCTTCGACCAGGAAGAGGGCCGGCGCGGCGGGCATGACATAGCCGGCCATCTTGGTCGCCGCCAGTGAGAAGGCGGCATACGGCAGGAGCAGCCACACACCCAGCCGCAGCAGGATGGGCTGCCGCTCCCGCACCAGCTTCACCAGGAACCAGGCGAGGGGGAGATAGACGAGCTCGCCGAAGTAGCGCGCCATGTGATCGAAGTAGAAGAGAGGGGAGCCGCCCAACCCTTCGACCGGCACGAATAGATGTCGCAGATTGTAGGCCGACTCCCAGACCGCCTCGCGCGGGAAGGCCAGACGGGTGTAGATCTGCCAGGGGAGCGCCAGGGCCGCGCCGGCGAGGCAGATCACGGCGAGGTCCAGGGCGATCCGCCGCGGCCGCTCCCGCCCCCAGGCGAGGGCCGCGAAAACGGGCACGGCAAGCAGCCCGGGCAGCCACTTGGTGAGCACGGCGAGCCCGACGGAGGCGCCGATCGCCGGCACCGCCGGCAGCAGAGAGCGCCGGCCGGATTCGAGGTACAGCACCGACAGGAAGATCCCCAGCTCGACGAAGAAGATGAGGTCGTTGTCGACGTGGTCGACCGGCGCCCGGCCGCCGGGGAGCTGCAACAGGTAGCCGTTGGTGGCGTGGAAGAACGCCGCGAGCAGCCCGACTCGCCGGTCGCAGAGATGGGCGCCGATGCGGTAGGTGAAATAGATCGCGGCGACGGACAGGAGCAGGCCCGGCAGCCGCATCGCAAGCTCCCCGCCTTGCATCCCCACCACGGCTCTCCCCAGCCACAGGCCCGCCGCCATCAACCACAGAGCGAGCGGCGGCTTGTGCAGCCAGATGTGATTCGACCGCCAGTCACGGTAGTCGTAAGGCAGCACGGGCTGCTCGTAGAGCGTCGGGGTCGCCGGATGGGCCAGCAGGTGCCTGGCGACCAGGGCGTGGTAGCGCTCGTCCCAGGTGTGGAGGAAGAGATCGGCGCCGGCGTAAAGGCGCAGCACCAGGCCGGCCGCCAGGATGGCGAGGATCGCCCGCCGGTCGTCGCCGCCGCGGTGGGCGCGCCAGGCCAGAGAGAGCAGGAGGGTGGCGAGAGCGACGGTCGCCACTCCCCAGATCAGATTCAAGGCGGCATCCCTCGCCGCGCTGCCAGCAGCACGTTGGCATAGGGGGTGCCCATCCCCATGGGCTGGACGTCCACGGCGAGGCCAAGCCCGGCGAGCCTCTGCTGCCACTCGGCGGCGCTGCGGTAGTGGAAGCGTGGGCGCAGGTGGCCGCGGAGGAGGGAGGAGAAGCGCTCCTGGAGGCGGGTGGCGGCGAAACGCCAGCCGGCGGCGGCATCGGCGTCGCGCACGAGGAGGACGCCGCCAGGGGCGAGGGCCGCGGCCGCCCTGGAGAGGAGGGCCTCCTGGTCGGCGGGAGGGAGGTAATGGAGGACGTCGAGGATCAGGATGGCGGCCGCCCTGGGGAGCTCGGCGGTGCGCAGGTCCGCCGTCTCGATCTGCGCTGCGTCCGCTTCGTCCGCCATGGCGTGGCGGGCGGCGGCGGCCGTTTTGGGACGGCCTTCGATGCCGTAGAAGGTGAGGTGTGGCGGCGGGGGCGGCCAGCCTGGAGGATAGGCCCCGCGGCGGTGGAGGTCCCGGCCGGCGAGGATCAGGGAGAAGGCGATCCCCCGCCCGCAGCCCAGGTCCAGCAGCAGGCCCTCGGGAGGCAGGAAGCCCTGGCGCAGGAGATTGAAGTAGAGAGGGTCGTGCCGGAGCTTGCCGCGCACGAACTCCCAGTGGAGGAGGCCGGTGTCCAGGTAGCGGCGGGCCGCCTCCTCGAGCAGGGCCGCGAGCTCGGGGTTCAACTGCCGCTTGCGCGCCGCCCACAGGGTGAAGAAGCCCAGGATCGCCGCCACCCCCCCCCCGACCACCAGGGTGCCCAGCGTGAGGTCGATCCCCGCCTGTCTCCAGCCGAGCTCCCGGAGGTTATGGAGGTGAATTCGCAGGTAGCTTTCGCCGCGCATCCGGCGCCCGATCTCCAGCTCGGCCATCATGAGGAACGGCCAGACCCCGGGCAGGCTCACGTGGGAGGCGAGGTAGGCGAGGGCCGGGTTCACCCGGAACAGCCGGGCGAAGACGATGCACAGGCCCAGGTGGAGCCCGTAGAGGGGGGAGCAGCCGATGAACGCCCCCAGCGCCACCGCGATCGCCTGCTGCCGCGGCGAGGTCCCCTCCGTGCGCAGCCGGTAGAGGAGGTCGCGCAGCCCCTTGGTGAGCTGCTCCTTCTTCCACCTCACTCCGCGGCCTCCGGTATGTCCGCCGGGGTCGCCGCGATCACCACGGACCGCAGTCCCCGCGCCGCCAGCTCGTCCAGCAGCCGGGGGAGGACCTCCAGGACCACGGGATTGCCGCCGTGGCCGCGGGTGACGGCGCCGTCGTGGAGGAGGAGGACGTCTCCTGCGGCGAGGCCGGCGAGGAGGCGCCGGGCGATCCGGTCCGGATCTTTCTCCAGAGCGTCGAAGCCGCGCCGGGTCCAGGAGACGAGGCGCAGGCCGGCGCGGCAGAGCACCCGGTCGAGGAGAGGGTTGCGCAGGCCGGCCGGGGCGCGGAAGAGCCGGGGGGCTCTGCCGGCGGCGCGGGCGATGGCCTCCTGCGCGCCCTCGACCTCCCGCCGCAGGGCCGGCGCCGGGTAGCAGGCGAAGAGGTGGGGATGGGTCTGGGTGTGGTTCTCCACCCGGTGCCCGCGGCGGGCGATCTCGGCCGCGATCTCCGGATGGGCCCGCACCCGCTCGCCGATGCAGAAGAAGGTGGCGCGGGCGCCGTGGCGGTCGAGGAGGTCCAGGACCCGCGGGGTGACGTCCGGATCGGGGCCGTCGTCGAAGGTCAGGGCCACCTCCCTGCGGCGGGCGGCGGCCGCGGGCAGGGCGCTGAGATTGGCGCCCACCCAGGAGCTGCGCGGCCAGAGGCTGGCGGCGGCGAGCACGAGGTGGTCCGCCATGAGAGCGCCGGCCACGATCCGCCAGTGCCGGGGAGCCACGGCCAGGGCCAGGGCGCCGGCGGCGTGGAGGGCGAGGGAGCCGGCAAGGAGTGGCGGCGGGCGATAGCCGCGACCGTCAGACACGGGAATCGATTCCCAGCGAGAGGAGGGCGGAGCGGTCCAGCTTCCCCCGGGCGTTGCGCGGCAGGGCCGCGACGAGGATGACGCTGCGCGGCACCTTGTGGGCCGAGAGGTGGGAGCGGCACCAGGCCACCACGTCCTCGGCGGTGAGCCGGCCGGACCGGCAGGCGACCACGGCCCGCAGCACGTCGCCGTTGCGCCCGGCGGCGGACACCCCCAGCACGGCGGCCTCGTCGACCCCCGTGAGCTGGGCGAGGACGTCTTCGACCTCCCGCGGGTCGACCTTCTTCCCCTTGATGTTGACCACGTCGTCCAGCCGGCCCCGCAGCATCAGCTCGCCGTCCCGCCAGGCGGCGAGGTCGCCGGCCCGGAACCGGCCGCCGCCGAGGCGCTCGTCCGGCTTCGGGAGGTAGCCGAGGGAGACCGCGGGGGACTCGACCGTGACAATCCCGATCCCACTTTCGTCCTCGCCGCCCTCGCCGTTCACCTCGCCATTCTCGGGGTCGATGGGCGCCAGAGTGATGCTGACTCCTTCGAGGGGGGAGCCCACGGTCCCCCGCTCGGCGGCGCCGCCTTCGCGGTCGTAGCAGATGCCGCCGCACTCGCTGGAGCCGTAGAAGACGTGGATGGGGACGCCGAACCGCTCGCGGAAGCGGGCCGAGGTGGCGGCGGCGAGGGGAGCGCCGGCGGTGATCACCAGGCGCAGGCAGTCTGGCCGGGGCGGCGGATCGGAGGTGCGCACCAGGGCGTCCACGTAGGCGGGAACGGTGGGGTAGAAGGTCGCTCCCAGGCGCGCGGCGGTGACGAACGGATCATAGACGCTCCCCTCCTCGGGGATCACGAGCCGGGTGCCGCGGACCAGGGCGGGCATGGCCAGGCTGGAGAGCCCATAGGAGTGGGAGAGGGGGATGGTGGCGAGCAGGCGGTCCTCAGGCCCGAGCTCCATGGAGGCTGCGAGGGCGGCGTCGTCCGCCATCAGGGCCTCGGAGGGGGTGGCGATGCCGCGGGGAGTGCCGGTCGAGCCCGAGGTCAGCTTGATGAAGCCGGAGCCCTCAATCCCCAGATCTCCGTCTCCCGGGGTGGTCGGGGCTGTCGTGGTGAGGGTCCAGTCCGCCGGTCCGGCGGGCCAGCCGGCCGGGCAGCGGAGGAGAGCCGGGGCGCCGAGGGAGCCGAGGATGCGCAGGGCCTCGGTCTCGGGTGTCCGGGCGTCCAGCAGCAGGACGGCGAACCCGGCCCGGCGCAGGGCGAGCACCGAGGCGAGGAAGCCCGGGCCGTTGGCGGCGGCGAGGCCCACGGCGGTGCCGGGCACAAAGGCACGGCCCTTGCAGACGGCGAGGACGGCGCCGGCGGCCCGCGACAGGGCGTCCACGTCCTCCACGGTGGCCCGTCGCTCGGGCGAGACCACGAGCGGCGCCAGCGGGTCGCGGCGGACGATGCGCTCGAACGCGTGGAGTATGGGGTCCTGGGGCGTCAAGGCGTGCAGCTCTGCTCCTCTCCATGGCTCCCCCGGAGGGGGCCGAGATCATACTAGAGGACGGTCCGGCAGAGTGGAGTGTCCATCCGTAAGGACTTGATGAAGAAAGGGTTGGGATTGCCAGCCCCTCGTCGCACTGCTAGCATGGAGGAACCGGTGCATAAAGAGCCTGCGGAGATGACCGCACGGTGGACTGAAGCCCGCCGGACATCAGAGGTTTGCAGAATGTCGGAAGTCGCCACCACCTCGGACCGCATCAAGCGTCTGATCGTCGAGAGCCTCAACCTGGAGGGGATGAGGCCGGAGATGATCGAGGACGAGGCGCCGCTGTTCGGCGAGGGGCTGGGCCTGGATTCGGTCGATGCCCTGGAGCTGGTGGTGGCGCTCGAGAAGGAGTTCGGCATCAAGATCAAGAGCCAGGAGATCGGCCGGGAGGTCTTCTCCTCGGTCTCCACGCTCTCCGAGTTCATCGAGGGCCGGACGTAAGACCCGAGAGGTGGCACCTCTGGGAGCTCCCATGCAGCGAGAGGACCCGGGAGAGGGGCGGCGGGTGGCCGTCACCGGGGTCGGTGCCGTCTGTGGCCTGGGCTGGGGCGCCGCCGCCCTGTGGGACGGGCTGCGGTCCGGCCGGCCGGGGATCGGCCCCTTCCACCGCTTTGACCATTCCCGGCACCGCACTCACCTGGCTGCCGAGGCGCCCGAGGCGGAGGCCCTCGCCGGCGTGGGGCCGGGCGGGCGCCGGCTGTCGATCGCGGATCGCTTTGCCCTCTTTGCGGCTGTGGAGGCTCTGGGGCAGGCGGGGCTGGCGAAGGACTTCAGGGACGACAGGGACTTCAGGGACAGCAGGGATGAAGACCTGGAGGTGGGGGTCTACTTCGGCTCCAGCACGGGCGGCATATATGAGAGCGAGCTCTTCTTCGCCGACTTCCTGCGCGAGCCGCGGCGGGCGCGCCTCTCCTCTCTGGTCTCTCAACAGGTGAACGCCCCCGGCGACGCCGTGGCCCGTCAGCTTGGGGTGACCGGGCCGGTGGTGACCTTCTCCTCGGCGTGCGCCTCCGGGGCGCTGGCCCTCGGCGCGGCCCTGGAGGCGGTGCGCTCGGGGGAGGTGGAGGTGGCCATCGCGGGCGGCTCCGACTCCCTGTGCCAGCTCACCTATGCGGGGTTCAACGCTTTGCGCTCGGTGGACGAGGTCCCCTGCCGGCCGTTCCGGGCCGGCCGCGCCGGCATGTCGTTCGGCGAGGGAGCGGCCGTCCTGGTGCTGGAGCCTTTGGCGCGGGCCTTGGCGCGGGGAGCCGAGCCGCTGGCGGTGCTCGCCGGCGCCGGCTCCTCCTGCGACGCCCACCACATGACGGCGCCGGACCCGACCGGCGCGGGCGCGGCGGCGGCCGTCGCGGCGGCGCTGGCGGACGCGGGTGTCGCGCCAGAGGTCGTGGACTTCGTCAACGTCCACGGCACGGGCACGCCGCTCAACGACGCCGCCGAGTGGCAGGCGCTGCAGCGCGTCTTCGGCAACCGGGCCGGGGAGCTGCCGCTGGTGGCCACCAAGGCGCTGATCGGCCATCTCCTGGGCTGCTCCGGCGCGATCGAGGCGGTGGCGACGGTGCTGTGCCTTCATCACGGCGAGCTGCACCCGGTGCGCAGGGATGGGGAGGCGGACCCGGAGCTGCCGGTCTCGCTGGTCCTCGACGAGCCCCTCCGCCTGCCCGGCGCGCGGACGGCGGTCTCCACCAGCCTCGCGTTCGGTGGGTCCAATGCCGCGCTCGTCTTCTCGCGGTGGACGGGCCAGGCTTGAGCAGCCGCTCGGGCGAGCCGATCGTCGTCACCGGCCTGGGCACTCTGGGGGGCTGGGGGAGCGGCTCCGACCGCCTGGCCCAGGCCCTGGCCGCGGGCGCTCCCCTCACCTCTGACGTCGACCGCTCGGCCGGCTATCACCTCCCCTGTAGCGCGCGCCGCGCCTGCCTGGTGCCTCCGGGCCAGCTCACCGGCTGGCTGGCTCCGGCTGAGTCCCGCCGCATGAGCCCGCCTTCGAAGCTCGCGGTGGCGGCCTCGCGCATGGCCCTGCGCTGCGCGGGCCTGACCAGCGCCGAGGTCGAGGAAGCGGCCGTGGTGATCGCGACCGCCTTCGGCCCCTCCACCCACACGGAGGTGCTGCTGAAGCAGATCCTCCTGGAGGGGCCCGAGTCCGCGTCCCCGTCCCTGTTCATGGAGAGCGTGGCCAACGCCCCGGCGGCGCAGATCGCCATCGCTCTGAAGGCGCGCGGATCGAGCGTTACGGTGTGCCAGCGCGAGGCCGGGCCGCTCCTGGCTCTGGGCCTGGGTGCCCGCGAAATTGCCTCCGGGCGCGCCGGCCGGGCCCGGCGGGTGCTGGCGGGCGCCGTGGACGAGATGATCCCGCTGCTCCACGCCATCCTCGACCGCTTCGGCGCCTTGACCCGCGAGGAGGTCGCGCGTCCCTTCGACCGGCGGCGCAGCGGTTTCCTGGCCGGGGAGGGAGCGGCCGTGGTGGTCCTTGAAAGTCAATCGGGCCTCGCCGCCCGAGGCGGCCGAGCCCTGGCAAACCTCCTCGCCTGGGGGAGCGGCTTCGATCCCACGGCGCCGCCGTCGGGCTGGGGGCGGGGGCACCGGTCCCTGGCCCGGAGCCTGCGGCGCACCCTGGAGCGCGCCGGTCTCAGGCCCTCGGACGTGGACCTCGTCGTCTCCGGCGCCTCGGGCGCCCGGGACGGAGACCGGCTGGAGGCGGAGGTCCTCCGTGCGGTTTGGGAGGGGACGCCCCTGCCGCCCGTGGCCGCGCCCAAGGCGGTGACGGGGGAGTACGGCGGCGGCCTCCTCGCCGCGGCCGTGCTGGCCGCCGCCGGCGCGCCAATGGGGCCCACCCCCGGCTTCGGGGAGCCCGATCCGGAGCTTGGTGTCATTCCCCTCGGTCCCCTCGGCGGCTCGCCTCGGGAGCCCAAAGGCGCTGATCGCCCCCACCCGGAGGCCCTCACCCCTGTCCCCTCTCCCGCCCCCTCCCACCCCCCTCCCCGGGAGAGGGGAACCCGGCTGGAGGTTTCTTGCCTTTCCCCCTCTTCTCCCGGGGAGGGGGGTGGGGAGGGGGCGGGAGAAGAGGGCCGGGGTGATGAGGGTCTTGGGAGGGGGCGTTCCGAGCCTCCCTCCGTCGTCCTCGCCACCAGCCTCGCGGCGGGTGGGGCGGGGGCGTGGGTGGTGCTGGGCAAGCCATGAGAGAAGTCGGCTAGAATCCCGCCACCCGGAGGCGTGCGCCCCGGAAAACTGCATCTTCTGGAGAAGGAGTCGCTTTGAGCCTGCGGATCGCCGCCGTGATCCCGGCCTATCAGGCCGCGCCGTCCGTGGGAGAGGTCGTGCGCGGCACCCTGCGCCTGATCCCCGAGGTGTTGGTGGTGGACGACGGCTCCACGGACGCCACGGCCGAGGAGGCGCGGCGGGCCGGGGCGCGGGTGATCTCCTTTACCCGCAACCGCGGCAAGGGGGCGGCCCTCGCCGCCGCCTTCGCCGACCTGTTCGGCCGCGGCGGCTTCGACGCCGTGGACGCGGTCATCACCCTCGACGCCGACGGCCAGCACCTGCCGGAGGAGATCCCCAGGCTCCTCCAGGCCGCCGAAGAGACCGGGGGTGATCTGGTGCTGGGCATCCGCGACCACCTCTTCGGCAAGATGAGCGGCGTGCGGCGGGCGAGCAACCGGCTGTCCTCCAAGGCCATCTCCTTCTTTGCCGGGCAGCCCCTCGCCGACATCCAGACCGGGTTCCGCTTCTACTCCCGCCGGCTCATCCAGACAGTGGGCTTTCCCGAGGCCCGCTTCGAGGCCGAGAGCGCCGTGGTGGTGCGGGCCGCCCGGCGCGGTTTCAAGGTGGTGACGGTGCCCGTGCACCTGGGCTTCGCCGACGGGCGGACGACGAGCCACTACCGGCCGCTGCTCGACAGCCTGCGGATCGCCGGCGCGGTCGCCCGCGCCCGCCTGGAGATGCTGGGTTGGGCCCGGTCCTCGTAACCGGCGGCAGCCGCGGGCTGGGACGGGCGATCGTCGCGGCCCTCGCCGCCGAGCCCGGGGCTCGCGTGGCCTTCACCTTCAGCACGAACGAGGCCGCGGCCCGCGAGGTGGAGGCGGCCACCGGCGCCCGCGCCTTCCCTTTCGAGCTGCGCGACCGCACCCGCGCGGACGACCTGGTGGCCGAGGTGGAGGCCGCCCTCGGCCCCCTCGACGGCCTGGTCAACAATGCCGGTCTGCGCCGCGAGTCGCTCCTGGCCCTGACCTCGGACGAGGACTGGGACGCGGTGGTGGACGCCAACCTGGGGGGGCTCTTCCGCTGCAGCCGGGCCGTGCTGCGGGGGCTGATGGTGCGGCGGCGGGGGTCGATCGTCAACGTCTCCTCCCTTTCCGCCCTCCACGGCGTGGCCGGCCAGGGGGCCTATGCCGCGGCCAAGGCCGGCATTCTGGGGCTCACCCGCTCGCTCGCCCGCGAGGCGGGCAGGCGGGGCGTGCGGGTCAACGCCGTGGTGCCCGGCTTCGTGGCCACCGATCTGACCGCCGGCCTGCCCGCGGCGGCCGTCGCCCACCTCCGCGCTGGCGAGTGCCTGGCGCGCGGCGTGCAGCCGGAAGACGTGGCCCAGGCCGTGCTGTTCCTGCTTTCGGACCGCGCCGCGGGCATTACCGGCCAATCCCTGGTGGTGGACGCCGGAGCCTCCGCCTGAGCCGGCGTCCCCGTAGGCGAGCCATGCTGTCCCGCTTCTCATCCGCCCTCGCCGCATTCATCGCCCGCCGGCCCCGGCTCGTGCTGGCGATCGCTTTCCTCCTGACCCTGGCGTCCGTCGTCCCGGCCTCCCGCTTCCGCATCGAGACCCGGCTCGAGGCCCTGCTGCCGGAGGGGGCGCCGGCGTCGGAGGGCTACCGCACGTTCCTGCGCACGTTCGGTGGATTCGAGAAGGTCTTCGTCCTGGTGCGGGCCCCCAACGGGCAACGAGCTGATGCGGAGACCCTGGTCAACGCCGCCGGCGAGCTGGCCGACCGCATGCGGGAGAGCCCCCTGGTGGCCGACGCGCGCTCCGGCCTCACCGAGGAGGACGAGCGTTTCTTCTTCACCCACGTCGCCCCCCGTATGCCGCTCCTCGTCCACACGCCGGGCTGGCGGGAGGATCTGGCCCGCCGGCTGCAGCCGCAGGCGATCCACGCTCGGGTGGCTCAGATGCGGCAGGCTCTGCGCAGCCCGACGGGCGCCATCGCCGCGCCGCTCTACGCCGCCGATCCCCTGGGGCTCTCGGAGGGTCTGCTGGCGGCCGCCGCGGCGTCGCTGCCCATCGATCCCCTGAGCGGCGCCTTCATCTCCCCGGACGGGGAGGCGGCCCTGGTGATCCTCACGCCGGCGCGGGCCGAGGTGGACCCCGAGGGGGGGAGGGCCCTCCTCGCCGCGCTCCAGGGGGCCTACGGCGCGGTGCGCAAGTCGGCGGGTGTGCCCCTCGACTTCCAGGCCGTGGGGGGGCCGATCTACGCCGCCCAGGACGAGGCCATCTTCCGCGCCGATCTCGAGAAGACGGCGTCGGGCACCGTCGTGGGGCTGGCCCTGGTGATGGTCCTCGGCTTCGAGGGGCTCTTCCTGCCCGCGGCCATCCTCGCGGCCGTGACCGCGGGAACGGTCTGGATGGTGGCCGGGGCCTCGCTGGAGCTCGGCAGCATCAGCGTGGTGGGGGTGGGCTTCACCGCCGCCCTCCTGGGGATGGGGGTCGACTACGGCATCCTCGGCTCGTCCCGGTTCCGGGAGCGGCGGCTGCGCGGCGAAGGGGTCGCCCCGGCGCTGGCCGCGGCCTTTCGGGAGACCGGGCCGGGGATCGCCACCACGGCCATCACCACGGCGGCGGGCCTCGCCGCGTTGAGCGTGGCCCATTTCCGGCTGCTGCGGGAGCTGGGGCAGGTGCTGTCCGTGGGCGTGATCGCGACGCTGATCGCGACCGCCACCCTGTGCGCCGCTCTGCTCGCGGGCTTCCCTCTCGGCTCCGCCCGCTTCCGCCCGCTGCGGCTGTGGCCCCGGTTCGGCCAGCCGGTGCTCAGCGGCATCGCCGGGCTGTCCGCCCGCCGGTGGCGCGCCTGCCTGGCCTTGACGGTCCTGGTCACGGCGCTGGCCGCCTGGGGGATCTCGCGCCTGGAGCTGTCGACCGACCTGCGGGCCCTGCGGCCGGCCGATGCCCCATCGGCGGCGGCCGAGCGGCTGCTGGTGGAGAAGTTCTCCCTCGGGCTCGACACCTTCTCCGTGGTGCTGCGCGGGCGCGACCTGGGAAGTGCCCTGGACCGGGCCGCGGCGGCGCGGCAGGTCCTGGCGGCGCGGCTGGGACCGCGGGCGGAGATCACCTCTCCCGCGGACTGGCTGGTGCTGGGGGGCCGGCTCCGGCAGCGCCTGGCGGAGCTGCGCGGGCTCCCCCTGGAGCGGGCGGCGGACGACTTCCAGCGCGAGTTGACCGCGGCGGGCTTCAAGCTTGAGCCCTTCGCCGCCGCCCTGGCCAACCTGCGGGCCCTGGGCCGGGGGGAGGACCCGGGCGCGCCGTCCACCGCCCAGTGGCCGCGCTGGATGTCGGAGCTGGTGCGGCTGACTCCTGCGGGAGCCGTGGTCGCCGTACACGTGCGGCTCCCCCTCGGAACAGGGGCCAGGGTCGATCCGGCAGCCCTGTCCCGGGATCTCGCGCGCCTCGCTCCCGGTCGTCGCGGCGACATCGCCCTGGCCTCCATCTCCTGGGTCGGGGCGGAGCTGCGGGACATCGCCCTGTCGGACCTCGCGCGGTCGAGCGGCCTGGCCCTGATCCTCGTCGGCGCGGTGGTGCTCTTCTCCTTTCACGGACGGGTGCGGGACGCCCTGCTCGCGGCCCTCCCCCTGACCCTGGGGTGCCTCTGGACGTTCGGGCTCTGGGGCGCCCTGGGCCTGCCCCTGGACCTGCTGTGTGCCTTCACCGTCCCCCTGCTCCTGGGCACCGGCACGACCCTGGGGGCGAACGCCGTGCACTGGCGGCGCCTGCATCCGGAGCGGGGGCTCAAGGGGGTGGCCACGGACATCGGCCTGGGGCTCACCCTGGCGACGCTGACGACGGTGATCGGATTCGGCAGCCTCGCCGGCTCACGAGTGCCGGGGCTGCGCCACGCCGGCATTCTCGTTGCCCTGGGGCTCTCCGCCTGTCTGCTGGCCACCGTCCTGGTGCTGCCGGCCCTGGAGGCGTTCCTCGTACGGCTCCGGCAGTCGCGGACCCGAGCGTGGGAAAAGCGAGCGGACGAGAGCTCTCCGCCATGAGCGTTGCCGTCCCTCGCGAGCCCCCGCCGCATGCGCCGGAGGCCGGCTGGGCCCGCCGGCTGCTGGGGCCGTTCTACGTCACCGGCGTGTTCTGGTACCGCTTCCACCAGCTCGGGGTGAAGCTCCTGCCCGGATGGACGCTCTGGGTGGAGGTGAGCCTGTTCACCACCTTCTTCTGGGTGGTCCTGCGGCGGATCCGCGACGCCATTGCCGGCAACCTCGAAGCGGTGCTCGGCCCCTGCGGCTGGTGGCAACGCCAGGTCCGGATCTACCGCACCTTCTGGACCTTCGCCTGGTGCCTCTCCGAGCGCTACGAGCGCCTGAGCACCCGCCGGACCTTCAAGGTGGGAGGCGAGGGGCTCGACGACTGGCGGGATCTCACGGCCTCGGGAGAGGGCTTCCTCCTGGTTACCGCCCACCTCGGGAACTGGGAGGTGGGCTCGATGCTCCCGGCCTCGCAGGAGCGTCGGCGGATCCACGTGGTCCGCGAAGCGGAGGCCGATCCGCGGGCGCAGCGGTTCATCCAGGACCTGATCCGCCGCTGCGGCGGCGACCTTTACGTCACTCACTTCGCCGAGGACCCCCAGCTCGGCATGACCCTGCTCGACGCCCTGCGGCACGGCGAGGTGGTGGCCCTCCAGGGTGATCGTCCGCGCTCCGGCGGGCGAACGGCGGCGGTGCGGCTGTTCGGCCGTCCCTATACTCTCCCCATCGGCCCCGCCGCCCTCGCCCGCGCGGCCAGCGCGCCCCTGGTCCCCGTCTTCGTCTTCCGCCAGGGCCGGCGGCGCTACCGCTGCGTCATCCGGCCCGCCATCCGCGTCGCCCACACGGCCGACCGCCAGCGGGACCTCGAGGCGGCCCTGGAGCGCTTCGCCGCCGACCTGGAGGCGGCCATCCGGCACGATCCCCATCAGTGGTTCTGTTTCCGCAAGCTCTGGAACAGGAAAACAGAGGTACAATACGAGATGGACCCATTCCTTTGACGTCTTGATGGTGGAGGCCGGTGTAGGGGCAGGTCGTCGCGCGGACGGGCGATCCGGACGATCTCAACCTATGAAAGGAGTGAAACCATGTCTTCCCACCGTCACCCCGCTTTCTTTCTGGCCCTGGCCTTCCTGCTCAGCCCGACTGCCTCGCGCTCCCAGCAGATGACCCTGGAGTTGGAGCCCGGCGCCACCGCGCTGAGCACTTGCGACACGGGCCACCGCTTGTCGACCTGCGACACGTTCCACGTCACCGCGGTGTCTGCCGCGAGCGTCGGGGGGACGCTGAAGCTCAACGACCAGCCGTACGTCATCGACTGGCTGGGGCCCGGCTACCATCTGGATTCGGGGGCGATCCTGGAGCTCCTGGGTGAGACGAAGGCCAACCTGGAGGGGCAGAGCTGGGTCGAGGTGTATCCGCACGAGGGCAAGGTCCACACCTCCAGAGAGTGGAAGGACAACGACGACAGCCGGGGGCTGTCGATCTCCGACACGCTGACATTGGAGGACGGCCGCACCCTGCAGATCCGGGACGTTCGCCTGCACCTGCGCGTGACACCGGCGAAGCCGCAGTAACGCGGCCGCCGCGAAGTCCAGTTTTCATGGCCATGCGGAGATGCTAATCTTCGCGTTGTCCGGGCTCAAAGAGAGGCGATCCTTCAGCCTATGGAGCAACCGTTCTCGAGCGTGAGCGTTCGCATGCCTCGCGATCTGCGCTACGGCTTGCGGAAGATGAACAACAACGCCGGTTTCACGGCGGTGGCCGTGATCTGTCTCGCCCTGGGGATCTGCGCCAGCATCACCGTGTTCAGCGTCGTCGACTCCCTGTTGCTGCGGCCTCTGCCGGGGGTGGTGGAGCAGGGCCGGATCGTCTCTCTGGGGACCAAGCCAACCCCCGTCGACGGATTTCCCGAGGGTCTCAACCTGGGCCTCTCCTATCCGAGCTTCCAGCACTACCGGGGAGCCAGTCACGTCTTCTCCGGGCTCGCGGCCTACCAGCCGCTGCCCCTGAACCTGCTGGCCGGGGAAGAGCCGGTCCGGGTGCGGGGCCAGGTGGTCACCGACAACTACTTCAGCGTCCTCGGGCTGCGTCCCGCAGCGGGCCGGCTGCTGGTGCCGGGAGAGGGAGCGCGGGCGGCGGGGATGCCGGCCGTCATCAGCCACGATCTCTGGCAGCGGACCTTCGGCCTCCGGCGTACCGTGGTGGGGGGGGCCGTGCGGCTGAACGGCGGCGTGTTCGCCATCGTCGGCGTGGCGCCGGAGGGTTTCCGGGGCACGCTGTACAGCGATCCCGCGGATGTCTGGCTGCCGGTCGAGGCGGCGCCCCAGGTCTTGTCGACGGTGACGCCGGAATCGCTCTACAAACCGAAACCTGGCTGGCTGTTGTGGTTCTTCGGGCGGCTGGCTCCCGGAGTGGATGCGGAGCGGGCCCAGACCGAATTGGACCTGCTGGAGAGCCGGCTGGGCCAGGGGGTGCCCGCGGCGGAAAAACCGTCCGGGCTCCAGGTCTACCCGGGCCTCGGCGTCTGGCCGGGCGGCCTGGACGAGCTGGCCCGCCCGCTGATGCTGGCCTCAGTCCTGGTGGGACTCCTGATGCTGGTGGTCTGCGCCAACCTCGGTGGTCTCCTGCTGGTCAAGGCGGCGGCGCGTCAGGAGGAGATCGGCGTGCGGCTGGCGCTCGGCGTCACCCGCGGCCGGCTCGTCCGGCAACTCCTGACCGAGAGCCTGGTCCTCGCCCTGCTGGGCGGGACCGCCGGTTTCGTTCTGGCCCTCTTCGCCATCGATTCCATCCATGGCCTGCCGTTGGGACAGTATCTCCCCAAGATCGACAACCTGAAGGTGGATGGCCGGGTGGTGGCGTTCACTCTCGGTGTCTCGCTCGCCGCGGGGGTGCTCTTCGGCCTCGTCCCGGCATTGTGGGCCACCCGGCGCGAGCTGGTTCCACTCCTGCGACCGGGAGCGGGCGCCGGCGTCCTCGACCGCGGTCGCACCCGCCTGCAGGAAATCTTCGTCGTGGGCCAGATCACGATCTCCCTGGTGCTCCTCATCAGCACGGGGCTTTTCGTGCGGACGCTCTTCAACCTGCAGTCCATCGATCCGGGCTTCGACGCGGGCGGAGTGGCCGACCTGCGCATCGACCTCCTGGGGCCGGGGTATTCCGAGGCCAGGAGCGCCGCCCTCTACGATCAGCTCCTGAAGCAGGTCCAGAAGCTGCCCGGCGTCCAATCGGCGGCGCTGACGCTGACCGTACCCCTCTCTCAGACCAACGGCAGGGGGGGCCTCGCCGATCTGCGGCCCGCCGGCGAGGCCGCTCGGAAGATGTTGACGGCGGAGTACTCCGTCGTCTCCCCCGGCTTCTTTCATACCCTGGGCATCCCGCTGCTCCGCGGCCGCGACTTCACCGCCGCCGATCGTCGCGGCGCGCCGGGCGTGACCATCGTGGACGAGGAGCTGGCAGGCACCCTCTGGCCCGGCAGGAACCCTCTCGGCGAGCGCGTCGTCCTGACGCCGGCGAATGAGCCCTGGGAAGTGGTGGGCGTGGCCCGCAACGTCAGGGTCCGCAACCGGGAGACGGCGCAGCCGTACTTCTATCTCCCCCTGGCACAACGCTCTCAGTCGGATATGGCTCTCCAGGTGCAGGCGGCGGGCGGCGACCCGATGCGGCTGGTCGGTCCGATCCGTGCCATCCTCCACCGGCTCGACTCCAACCTGGCCGTCGAGGCGAGCCGGCTGGACGCCGAAGTCCAGGCCACGCTGGCTCAGCCCCGACTCTTCTCGTGGCTGCTCGGCAGCTTCAGCCTGGTGGCGATGCTGGTCACCGCCATCGGTCTCTATGGCACCCTGGCCTTTGCCGTCAGCCGCCGCACCCGCGAGCTCGGCATCCGCATGGCGCTCGGCGCCCGGTCCTCGGAGATCATGGCCCTGGTGATCCGCCGGGGCCTGGCTCTCACCCTGACCGGCCTGATCCTCGGTCTCATGGGTGCGGCGTGGGCGACCAGCGTGTTCTCGAGCCTCCTCTTCGGAGTGACGCCCACGGATCCGGCCGTCTTCATCTCCGTCGCCGTGCTGCTGGCCCTGGTCGGGCTCGCCGCCAGCTCGCTGCCCGCGTACTCCGCCACCCGGGTCGATCCCATGGCGGTGATCCGCCACGAGTAGGGCGTCCCCGTCCCCCTACCGATCCGCCAGCAGGAACGTGCTGAGTGTGCCGGACGCGACCTCGCCGGCAGTCACCGCATACATGGACAGGGGGAAGGCGCCGCCCTCCAGCCGGGTGGCGACGCGCAAGGGGCGCCCCGCCGGCAGCCACGGCACGGTGAAACGGGCGTCGCGGATCCCCACCAGGTAGCCGATCCGGGGGCCCGGGGACTCGCGCCGGCCGAGCGCCTCCAGCGCCGCGGCGGCCTGGGCCGCGGCCTCCAGGACGAGAAAGGTGGGGAACCGGCCGTCCGCCACCAGGGGATGGCTCGGGGAGACCTCGGCGATGGCGGCAACCGCGATCGTGGCGCCCTCCGAGACCTCGGCGATAGCGCGCAGGAGGAGGGCCGGGGGGCGGTGAGGGAGGAGGGCCTCCGGCAGGAGGAAGCCCGCCGCCGGAAGATCCACCGCGCCGGAGTCGCCGTCCGCCGGCCGCGGACCGCTCCAGACCTCGACCACACCCTGGCTCGCCGCCGCGCCGTCGCAGCGCACCTCGAACCGCGCCTCGCCGTCCTCTCCAGGGGGGCCGATCCGCAGCTCCAGACGGTCGCCCGGGGTCAGGGGCCGGCGCAGCTTGAGGGAGCGGACGGCGGCGAGAGCGACCTCCCGGCCGGTGATGTCCTCCAAGGCCCGCTGGGCCAGGGCGAGGTGGGCGATGCCGGGAAGGATGGGGCGGCCGGGGAAATGTCCAGCGAAGAGGGGGCTCGCCGTGGGGATCTCGACGACGAAGCGGTGGCCGCCCTCGCCAGCGCCGATCGCGGCCCGTCCGGCCCCTCCGGTCAATCCGGTCAGCCGGAAGGGCTCGGCCGTCGCGGCGCTCATCCGGCAGAGCTTACCGGGGGGGAGGGGGAGCGTCAACACGGCGCCGTCTCTGTGCCGTCGGGGAAGCGGTGCGCGATGAACCCGCTCCAGGCCCGCCACAGCGCCTCGTCGCCCGCCGCATCCAGGAGCCGGTCGAGCCGGTCGAGCAGCGGGTCCAGGGTCTGCGGCGAGCGGCTGCGCTCCAGGCGGCAGAGGAGGGCGACCAGGTTGTCCTCGCCGGCCGCCGGCGGCAGCGCGTCGTGGGCGGCGTCGAAGACCAGATAGGGGATCCGGGGCAGGTGGCGCTGGAGCGGGCCGGGGATCGGCTGGAAGAGCTCGAAGGCGTCGCGGGGCGCGCTCCAGGGCGAGCCGCCGCCGTAGAGGACCACCGGCAGCACCAGCGGCAGCGGCCTCCCCCGGCGCGCCTCGCGATTGTCCTCACGGTAATGGAGGAGGTGCTGATAGAGCAGGCCGCGGTCGGCCCACAGGCGCACGGCGGCGAAGCGATCGTCCGCCGCCAGCGGCCGGAGGAGCAGGTAGACCGCCGCCGATCCACCCTGCCAGCGCAGGCGCCAGAGAAGGGTCTCGGCGAGCGGGTCCGGCGGGGTCTCCGCCGCGGGGACCGCCCGCCGCTCCAGGGTGCCGGGGTCGAGCCAGCCGATCCACTCCTCGTGCAGGAAGCCGCGCAGCAGGTCCCGCACCATTCGGGGTTGCGAAAAGAGAAGCCGGTATCCAGATTCGTGTCTCTCGTCCATAGGTCTTTTTTCATCCTCCTGCCCCCTATAGACGGAAAAACCGGGTCCGATCTTGCAACCCCTAGAACCTCTAAGGCCGATTGCGCACTTTTTCCCGGGGTCCGTGCCACTCTTTTCCTCTCTGGGTCTCCTCCGGCGGTCATGGAGACTGCTGGCGGGGACCCCATCGGAGAGGAGATGAGAGTCATGATTCGTATCCCCCGCTGGACCGCTGTCGCGATCGTCCTCGCCCTCCTGGCCGCCGGCGCCGCGCAGGCCCGCCCGGCCTCGTCCGCCCACCCGCCGCACACCGTTCCGGCGAGCGAGCCGCTGCTCTCGGCGGCCTGGGACTGGCTGGACTCCCTCGTCTCGCGGCGGGCGGCCCCGCCCGCAACCCCGGCGGCGAGACGGGGCATACCGCCGAAGGCGGGGTGCGGCATGGATCCGGATGGCAAGGCGGTGCCCTGCCCGCCGAAGTAGGTTTTCCCGGCCTGCTTTCTTGCCGAGGAGGGGTATCATGAAGCGGCCATGAAGCCGGAGGCACACTGATGAAGGTCCATCCCCACGACTTCCTGCTGGAAGAGCTCGCCGCGGCGCTGCCCGGCGAGCACTTGGACCTGCTGCAGCACCTGGCCGGGTGCGAGAGCTGCCGCGAGCGACTCGCCGCCCGGCGGACCCAGCGCGCCGGCCCCCTGACGGCCCGGCTCGCCGACGTCCTCCCCTGGCCGGCGACCGAGCCCGAGTACGACCGCGCCCTGGGCGCGGTCCGGCAGGGGCTGCTGAGCCACGCTCACACCCTCGCCGCGGAGCGGGCAGAGGCTCCGGCGCGACTCGCCGAGCTGCTGGAGCAGACGCCTGAGCGGCGGGGGATGCTGATGCGCAACCACCCCCGCTTTCAGACCTGGGGTCTCCTGGAGCGTCTGGCGGAGCACGGCCGCGAGCGGGCTTTCGACGATCCGCGGGCCGGCGAAGAGCTGGCGCGCCTCGGCCTCTCCCTGGCGGACCAGCTCGACCCCGGGCTTTACGGCCCTGACCGCATCGACGACGTCCGGGCCCGCCTCTGGGCCTATCTCGGCAACGCGCGCCGGCTGCGGTCGGACCTCGACGGAGCGGAAAGGGCGTTCGCCGCGTCGCTGCGTCACCTGAAACGGGGGAGCGGGGACCTCTTGGAGCGCGCCGTCGTCCTCGACATTCAGGCCTCCCTGCGGCGCGATCAGCGGCGCTTCGACGCCGCCCGGCGCCTGATGACCCGCGCCCTGCGCATCTATCGCGACCTCGGCGAGACCCACCGGGCCGGCCGGCTGCTGGTCAAGATGTCGACCCTGCACGAGCACTCCGGAGCGCCGGAGCGGGAGATCCCCCTGCTCTACGAAGCTCTGGAGCTGCTCGACGCCGGGAAGGAGCCGCGGGCCCACTTGGCGGCCCATCACAACCTCATCGCCAGCCTGGCGGAGACGGGCCGTTTCATGGAGGCGCAGGGTCTGCTCATCCAAGCCCGGCCCCTCTACGCCCAGTTCACCGACGGCTGGACCCGGTACCGCCGCGCCTGGGTGGAGGGCCGGATCGCGCAGGGGCTCGGGCAGCTCCAGGAGGCCGAGCTCCACCTGCGGGCCGCCCGGGACGGCTTCGCCGCCGAGGGCGTGGCCTTCGACGCGGCCCTGGTCTGCCTCGAGCTCGCGGCGCTCTACGCCGGGCAGGGACGGACGGCGGACCTCAAGCGGCTGGCGGAGGAGATGCTGCCCATCTTCTCGTCCCGCCAGATCGAGCGCGAGGCCCTGGCGGCCCTGGCCTTTCTGCGGCAGGCCGCCGCGGAGGAGCGGGTGAGCCCCGAGCTGGTCTTCCGGGTGACCTCCTTCCTCAAGCGGCTCCAGCTCGCGCCCCGGCAGAAAGAGAGCTGAGAGCTAGGAGCCTGCGCGGCAGAAAACCGAAGACAGGGACAGCAGGGACACCAGAGACAGCAGGGAGAAAAATCTCCGGTTCGACTAATTTCATGTCCCTGTTGTCCCTGTTGTCCCTGTTGTCCCTGAAGTCCTTGCTGTCCTGCACCAACGCTGCCTACGAGCTTTTCTGCCGCGCAGGCTCCTAGTACAGCGCCACGGTTGTTCCGTCGGCGAGGCGCGCGGCGGGCTGAGGCGTGCGGAGGGTCCTGCCCGCCAGCCGCAGCTCCTCGGCACCGAGCAGGGGGAGCCGGATTCCCCCAGCGGGAGCGACGGGATCGGCCGCCGGCGATCCAGGCGATCCCGCAACGCTGGCCAGACGTTCCCAGACCTCCCGGCGACGGCTCCGGCGCAGGTGGATGGGATCGATCCCATACCAGGAGGCCTCCGGCTCCACCAGCAGGGCGCCGCGCTCCTCGCCCAGCCGGCGCAGCCGCTCGTCGAGCTCGCGGGCGCGCTCCAGCAGCGCCGGCCAGGGAGCCTGGCGGCCGGGGAACAGCAACGAGACGGCCAGCCGGACCTCCCAGGGCGCGAGCCTCTCCAGACGGGCGAGGGGCAGAAGGGTGAGGACGACCCGGGCCTGCTGCCGCGCCAGCCGGTCGAGACAGACCTCCACCCAGCGGGCGATCGCGTCGACGTCCGCGCCGTAGACCAGATCGTTGCCGACGTCGGTGAGGAGGGCGAGCGTGGGGAGTGGAGGCCGAGCTTCCAGAGCCGGCCAGAGACCGCAACCGGCGATCCCCGGCAGGCGGCGGACGAACAGGAACCGGCTCCAGGTGCCGTAGGACCGGCCATGACCGCAGGCGGCCAGCGCCTCGACGGGTCCGCCGGCTCGCCGCCGCAGGAGGTCGACGACGAGCGGCAACGCCACCCGCAGATTGCTGGCACCCAGGAGGACGGCCCGCAGGGCGGGCGCGCGATCGGTCACGTGTTCAGTCTGCCACGAGCGCGAGAGCCAGGCTGAGGCGCGAGTCCAGACGCAGGCTCGCTTCGGCCGGCGAGAGGATCACCTCCAGAGTAATCCGCGCACCCGGCTTCGAGAGCGCGGGGAAACAGATCGCATCCGGCAGCGTCAGCTTCCCGCCCGGCTCGACCTCCACCAGCCGGTCGCCCGCGCGCCTCTCCACCCGGAGCACGGCCGTGGCCAGCCGGGTTTCGCAAGCCAGGGCGTCGCCATCCTTCAGCGACAACGCCCAGAGCACGTCCGCCGGCAGGGTCACCCGGAGCCCGGGCTCGACGACAGGGGTATGGCGGGCCTCCAGAAAGACCTCCTCCGGGACCTGGCGCTCGTCCGCCTGGTTCACGGTGAACCAGCGCTGCCCCCTTTCCACCCACGCCCGCAGCGTCTGCCGGATCCCGGGCTGGTCTCCCAGGAGGACGGCACCGGCCCTGGGCAGCATCAGACCTCCCCCGGGAGCCACGGCCGCCATCGGCCTCTCGAGCACCTCCTCCACCCAGGGCCATGGCACGTCGAAGGTATCGACGGCGCTCCGCAGCCTCTCCGAATAGCTCCGGAACGTGAGCTGAGAGCGGCTCTCCTCGTCCCACTCGGCGAACAGCAGGTCCCCCGGATTGAGCCCCAGCGCCCAGCGGACCTCGCCGGGGAGGATGGCCATTCCGTCCCCGCCCACGGTGAGAGGGAACACCGCGCGCATCGCGGTGACCGGGCTCTCCGCGGCAAAGAGGGGAGGGCTCTCGGACCTCGCGCTCACGCCTCCCCTCCCTCTGGCCGCGACCGCTCGACCGTGGCCTGCAGCTCTCGAATCAGCCCATTCAGCTCCGCGGCCTTTTTTTCGATCAGGTGGGCGAGCTTTCTCTGCTCCTCCCAGCGAGCCATCGGGCGGGACCGCTTGCGCCAGTGCTGTCCGATCCTCTCGTGGTTCTCCTTGCGAATCTGTTGGAGGATGCCGACTGCCGCGGCCGGGAAGCGCCGCCTTTTTCCCACGCCCTGAGCTGGGACGCGCCCGGGGTGAGCTCTCAGGTACGCGGTGAGCGTGCCGTAGGGGATCTCCGTGATCTCGGCCAGCTCGCCCAGCGAGTACGTCGGACCCTCCGGAGCCGGCTCCATCGCAGGGTTGCCGCTGTCGGGAGCCTGGAGCGTGTCGGCTGCCCGCGTCTTTTCTCGTTTCGGCATGCCGCTTACCTTAGACAAGGAAGGGCGTCCAGGCCAGCGTGGCCTCGCGGGAGCGAAACCGCTTTGCGCCAGGCCGCATCGGGATGGCGGTCTCCCTTGGCAGGAGCCTGCGCGGCAGAAAGCCGAAACACGGACAGCAGGGACTCCAGGGACAGCAGAGACGAGACCGGTCCCAGTCTCGACTCTTTCTTTGTCCCTGCCGTCCCTGCTGTCCCTGACTATCCGCCGACTACGCAAGCTGACAAAGAGCGCCGCTTACTTCGCGCCGTCCGGGTCGAGAGAGCCCCCGCTGTCAGACAGTGCCCCGTTCGGGTCCAGGCTGCTCCCACCGTTGGGCGCCGGATTCGTCAAGGGCTTGCCGTTGGGGTCCAGCGAGCTACCCTCCTTCTCCCAGAAGTGAACCAGGGTGTTCCATAGTAAGGACACGACAGGCTGGCTCTTGGAAGGTCCTGCCTTCGGACCGGCGGCGAGCCGAGGGGGTGCGGCGGCAGCCAGAGCGGTTAGGCTGAGGAGAAGGAAGAGGAAGGTTGCGACGGTCCTGCGCAAAGCGGAGCGGGTCATGGCGAAATCTCCTTGAAGGCGGTCGCGCGCCGGCCTGGCCGCGTGGCACCGCCTGTCCTTGAATTGGCCCCCTTTCCCGCGTACGAGAGGAGGCCGGGTAAGTGCCGCTTACTTCGCGCCGTTTGGATCGAGTGAGCCCCCGCTGTCAGACAGTGCCCCGCTCGGGTCTAGGCTGCTCCCCGAATTGGGTGTCGGGTTCGTCAAGGGCTTGCCGTCAGGGTCCAGCGAGCCGCCTTCTTTCTCCCAGAGGCCAATCAGGTGGTTCCAAATGAAGGACACGATGGACTGGCTCTTGGAGGGCCGCGCCTTCGGGCCAGTGGCAGACCAGGTGGGCGCGGCAGTGGCCAGGGCGGCCAGGCTGAGGAGAGGGAAGAGGAAGGAGACGACGGTCCGGCGCAAAGCGGAGCGAGTCATGGCGAAATCTCCCTGAAGGCGGTCGCGCACCGGGCCGACTTGGTCGCGGGGCACCGCCTGTCCTTGATTTGGCCCCCTCTCCCGCGTACAGAGAGGAGGCAGTGTAAGCGCCGCTTACTTCGCGCCGCTGGGATCGAGTGAGCTCCCGTTATCAGACAGTGCCCCGCTCGGGTCCAGGCTGCTCCCCGCATTGGGTGTCGGGTTCGGCTGCGGCTTGCCTGAAGGGTCCAGCGAGCTACCTTCCTTTTCCCAGACGTGAACCAGGGTATTCCAAAGGAAGGTCACGACAGACTGATTCTTGGTGGGCCGCGCCTTCGGGCCAGCGGCGGACCGGAGAGGCGCGGCAGCGGCCAGGGCGGTCAGGCTGAGGAGGAGGAAGAGGAAGGAGGCGACGGTCCGGCGCACAGCGGAGCGAGTCATAGCGAAATCTCCCTGGAGGCGGTCGCTCACCGGGCCGGCCTGGCCGCGGGGCACCGCCTCTATGGAGAGGTAGTGTCGCCCGCCACCGAGAAAAGTTCCATTCATAGCCAAGCGGCATGGCTCGATTCTCTCCTGGCGAGCCGATTGGCGCGTGCGGAGAGGTGGAGAGCACTCACTCTTGCAGGACGATTTCCCATTTTCCATAATAGAGGAGGCTCTCCGCATGCAAGACAACCCGATCCCCGTGAAAGACCAGCACCTCACCCGCCGGAAGCTGCGCCGCTTCCTGGAAAAACACCACAGCCTGCAAGAGGAGAACGAGATCCTCCTCCACCTGATCTCGGTCTGCCCTGGCTGCCGGCCTGCGGGAGGGCCGCTCCTCGAGCTCTTCGAGACCGGGCTCCTCCACAGCGAATTCAGCTCCCTGGACGTGGATCTGGAGCTCTCCCGGGCCGAGGCTCCAGTCCTGTGGGAGAAGCTCAAAGGATTCTCCTTCGACAAACAGAAGGGCCTGATGAGAGACGTGAAGCGATTCCGCTCCTGGGGCCTCTGCGAGTTTCTGTGCCACGAAAGCGAGCGGCTGGCCGCCTGCGATGCGACGAAGGCCGTGCAGGCGGCGGAACTGGCAGTCCTCGGCAGCGGGCGGCTCAAGGAGCACGAACCGGCGGAAAAGCTCTGGCTTTTCCAGCTTCGCGCCTACGCCTGGGCTCACCTCAGCAACGCCCGGCGGGTGTTGGGGGAGCTGCGGAGCGCCGAGGATGCCTTCGCCAAGTCCGACGAATGGTGGGGGGCGGCCGCGAGCATGGGGAACGTCCTTGGATACGAGGCGCGCCTGCTTGACCTCAAGGCGTCTCTCCGGAGAAGCCAGCGGCGCCTGCCCTCAGCCCTGGCACTCATCGACCGGGCCCTCGAGATAGATCAGGTAGGGAACAGTGGGCAGACCGGCCGGCTCTTGATCAAGAAGGGGTACTGGCTCATTTTGACACCGGCTTAACTTCGGCGTCCGGGAGCATGGCGATCAGGTCCGCGATTTCGAGCTTCCGCGTCTGGATTCCGGCCGCCATCGCGGGCGCCCGGCCCTTGCCGTCCAGGCCCTTCCCCAGGCTCATATGAACCCGACAGAAATTGTAGTGGGCGAAGTGGACGGCCACGGCGGCGGCGTGGTTCTCCACCTTCTTGCTGTGGCCGTTGGTGAGCCGCGTAAACCGCCGCATGGACATCCGCATCGTGAGGTTCTGACGTTCGATGTAGGATGTGGAGACGTGCCGCTCATCCGGGTTGCCGGTCACCGCCCGCTTCTCACACCCGATGCACTCCGCCGGGCTGTACCGCGTCTCTGGGCCGCTCGGGGCGTTGCCGTAGATCTTCTGGAGCTGGGCGAAGTCCACGTCACCGCCGAAAGCGTCCTCTACCGCGGAGACGTACGCCTTGAGGCCGTCGGTCGTGATTTGCACGCGGGAGACCAGCCGGGCCGCCAAGTCCTGCATCAACTCCGTGGCCGAGCCGATGTCCCGCGAGCCCACGAGCCAGGACGGCACGAGCTTCGTATCCGCGTCGATCGCCACGAAGGTCCACACGTCGCCGTAGCCGAAGATGCCCTGCTTCGCGGGAGGCACGTTCTTAGCTTTCGCGTAGCAAAATTCCCAGATTTCGTCAATTTGCAGCCTCTTGCATGGCAGGCACGTCAACTTCTCATCCGAGTATGCCGCGCAAACATTCGCGAGATCAAGCAAGAGCTTCGTAACCGTGTTGCGGGCTGCACCGGTCATGCGGGCGGTGGCGCGGATGCTGCAACCCTCTACCAGGGCGGCGACTACGGCGGTACGGTCGGCGTTGCTGAGGACGTTTGCCATACTGAGCATCATGCTTGACCGGAGAAGGAAAGTCAAGCGGTATGTTGCAAGGCTGAAAGTAGTAGGCTACTCTCGTCCGGAGACCCTGCCATGGACAAAAGGCTAGAGATATTCTGGGACGGTCGCGTCCCAGGGCTTGCCGAGCACCGCCTCAGCCTTGATGCCTTTGGCCAAGCGCTAAGCTTGCTACTGGTTGCCTACCGGCGGATAGCGAACAATCTACTCGCCCAAGCGACCAGTGACACGGGGCGCCTGCGGTCTTTTGCCAAGGCAATTGACCTTGAACTGATAGAGATCAAGGAAGGGTCTAGCGGTATATCTGCCGCCTGCATAACTAGCGGAATTTATGGAATTATTGAGAACGAGGACATCTTTCAGCAGAAACTATTTGAAGCCGGCCTCTTCGATTCATTGGCGGGGCGGGCAGCTACCGCTCTTCTTGCAGACATCGAGGCTGAGGCTAACGGACATGCTCGCAATGCCGCCGTCCGCAATTATTTGCGAGCACTACCGGAAGGTCTTACGGGGCAGAAGTACACCTATTCTGAGAACGGCCACAGCAAGGAAGTCACGATCGGCTCTATGGAGCTTCCGGAGGGTCCTCCGGAAATGCCTGTTATTCACGAACGACTGTATGCAATCGTGGCCGTTGGCTTTGCTCCGGGCGAGAGCTATGTTCGCCTCAAGGGGATCGATGAGACTGTGCAATGCGAGGCAACAATCGAACAAGTAGGTAAGGCGCTTGAACTTCGGTTCGGCTCGGTCAATGCCTTGATTGTAAGACAGGGTCGAAAGGCTCGCTTGTTGCGGCTGCGAAGGGCCGGAGAAGATCTGCCGCCCATGAGCCCAGAGCAGGAGGACTATTTGATCTTTGGCAAGTGGGATGAACTCCTGCGGAGATTAGCCAAGTGACTCCCGATCAATGGGCAGGCTTAATAACGCCTGACAGAATACTTGCTTTGCATCGCGAGGGTGCCGCTCGTTACGGCGGTGACTCAACGCAGCGCAGAACGGACGTCGAATGCGTAGACGGTCGTATCGGTTCGGCCGTCAACGCTGCCGCATATTGCGTTGAAGGCGATGAAGACTGGGGACTGATCTTGGCTTCCTACCTTCTCGTCTACCTTGCTAAAGATCACTGCTTTGTTGACGGTAATAAACGGGTTGCTTGGCTTGCAGCAATTGAGATTTTCAAGAACCTTCACGTGACCATAAACGCATCTCCGGATGATGCATACGCTTTTATGCTTGAAGTTTCTGAGGGATCGTCAACCAATGCTTCCGCCGTAGCGGTATGGTTTGCCGAAAGATTGGAAGCGACCGAAGAGCCGGTAAATTAGTTCTGAGGCCATCGCGCGAGAGCAGCCTTTCGAGCTATCTCTGCACGACGCTCCGGAGACAGTTTCTCCGATCTCGCCTTCCCGCCCTTTAGGCCCCCCCTTCGCCCCAGGAGAGCGGCAGCGGCCTTAATCGGGTCCTCAGGCTCCGGTTCGGGCTCTGGCGGGGCCGTCCCCGTCAGCCGAGCAACGGAGTCAAAGGCGCGGGAGTTGAAGTCTCGGGGCCGTTTGGGCTTGCTTGAGCGGTTCTGCATGCCCCCAGGGTAGCACACCTTGAGCTCGAAGCAGGCTGAGCCACCGACCAGCCAATGGTCAAATGCAGATTTCAGAAAATTTTTTAAAACGGGGAAAGACCTGGAGCCGAGTCAAGTAGAGACCCCAGCAGGCGAGCACCAGCGAGACCGCCGTGACGGCGTGGTCAAGCGACATAGGGGAGATGATAACACAGGACGGCCCCGGATGGGACCGCCCCGATGACTCTCTACACGTCTTCCCGCTGTGCCCGGTCGATGGCCGGCCGGGGATCTTCGATGGGCTCGCTCCCACCCCAACGCACCCAGAGGCGCGCCAGCTCGGAAGCGAGAGAACGGGTCTGGGCGGCGGATCGGAGGGTTGCGATGATCCGCCCGGAAGGGAAGTAGACCAGGGTATAGAAGCTGCTCCGGCGGTCCGGCCCCGCGTTCGTGCCACGGTAGAAGGCGAAGGGATGGGAGACCCAACCGCGGACCGTTGCCATCTCCTCTCGGTCGGGGAGTCGGACGGAGAAGACGGCGCACCGTCGCCAGCCCATCGGCACCAGCTTCCCCGCCCGCGCG
>JAJKHS010000035.1 GCA_021154885.1 Thermoanaerobaculum sp. | reverse complement strand
CTGAATTCTCTGTCGGCGTAGCGGACCTGCGTTTGCGGGTGACCATCCCTCCAAGGGGCGAGCTATGCCGTAGCGCTGGGATAGGCCGGTAAACAAATACCTTTGGGTTTGTGTATCTCCCTCATTCTTCGAATCGTTGGGATCATACGCCTGTTCCTAAACCTCGTCAATGCCTCGGATAAGCATGCCTGGGGAGGAGTGATTTCGGGGTGACCCTGCAGGAGGCGCGTTCCAGTCCGGGTCCCACACGTATCTGGTTGATGAGGTTGGTGTTGGCGGAGTTCCGGGAAAGCTCCAGCAGGAAGGTGTCGATCAGGGTGTCCAGAGTGACCCGGGTCCCGGCGACGCGAATCACTCCATCCGCATCGGTCGAGAGGGAGATCGGCTCTATGGCGGCGTTCAGCATGCAGTCAGGATATCAGAGCCTGAGGACGGCCGGTTCCCGCCGCGCTGGATCATCACGCTTGACGTTAATCACGGGTAGCGTTATCATACCACCATGATCGTGTCGTTCAGGAGCTCCGACACCGAGGCTCTTGCGAACGGTCGGCGGGTCAAGCGGTTCGCAAACTTCGAGTCGGTCGCGCGGCGCAAGCTTCGGCAGTTGCAGATCGCGGGCCGGTTGGCTGACCTGCGCGTGCCGCCGGGCAACCGGCTCGAGGCGCTCAAGGGTGACCGCGCGGGGCAGCACAGTATCCGCATCAACGATCAGTTCCGAGTGTGCTTCCGCTGGACGGATGGCGGCGCGGAAGACGTAGAGATCGTGGACTACCACTAAGGAGAAAGCGCCCATGGCAACGCTCAAGCCTGTGACGCCCGGCGAGTTGCTACTTGAGGAGTTCCTTGTCCCCATGGGGCTCTCGCAGTACCGCCTCGCCAAGGAGATCGGCGTGCCCGCCCAGCGGATCGGGGAGATCGTGGGGGGCAAGCGAGCTATCACGGCTGATACCGACCTGCGCCTGTGCCGGTTTTTCGGCCTGTCCAACGGCTACTGGCTGCGGGCCCAGGCGGCCCATGACACGGAAGTGGCCGAAGAGGCTCTCGCCGAGGCCCTCAAGAAGATCAGGCCATGGGCGGGCAGGGCGGCGTAGCCGTAGCGCGGTTGCCAGAGTCCCACCGGGTCGTCTCCCATCGATGCAAGATCTGGCCCGGACTGTGGTTCCGCGAATGCACGTCGCCGCTAGGGATTTCGCGAGCGGGGTTTACTGCGGCTCTCCCGTTGCCGTTGAATTGCCGATAAGCTGCCGATAACTTGCCGATAACTCGTAGACCCGCCCCCTCCGGGAGGGGTTGGCGACCGTCAGCCAGCCGTCCTCGGTCCATCTCTGGAGGAGGAGCCGGGCGGTGCGGTCGGAGAGGCCGAGGAGGCGGGCGACCTCCGGGGCGGTGATGCGGTCCTGGCGAGCGAAGAGCGCCAGCACGGCGCGGGCCCGCGCGTCCAGCCGGCGCAACGCCTCCGGCTCGGTCTGGGGCGTTGTACGGGTGACTCGTACGATCTCTTCCCGGGTGGCAATGAAAGCCGTCGCCAGCACCGCGAGGAAATACTCCAGCCACGGTGTGAGGTCGGCCGTGTCTCGCCCTTCGTAATAGTTGTGGTGCGGGTGGACGGTGAGCGAGCGGTAGTAGGCCGTGAGGTCGCGGGCGTGCTCCTCTTCCAGGGAGAAGAGGCCGTTCAAACCGTAGCCATCCCGTTGCAAGAGGAAGGTGGCGAGGAGGCGCGCGGTCCGGCCGTTGCCGTCGTAATAAGGATGAATGGTGACGAACTGGTAATGGGCCAGGCCGGCGATGAGGGGAGGCGGCAGCCGTTCGTCCTCGGCCTGCCGGATCCAGGCGACGAGGCCCGCCATCAGAGCCGGAACGTCCCGCGCCTCGGGCGGCAGGTAGACCAGAGCCCCCGTCGCGGAATCCCGGATGGAGTTCTGGCCGTCGCGGTAGGGGGACGGACGCGCCCGTCCTTCCACCAGGGAATGAATGCGCTGGATCGGCTCTTCGGTGAGCTCGGCCCCTCTCGCCGCCCACTCCTCGACGCGCAGCAGGGCCTTCCAATAGCTCCGGACTTCTTCCACGTCCCGTTCACGGCCTTGGAAAGGGACCTTGCGGCCGGCGAGGACCCGCTCGGCCTCGGCCAGGGTGAGGCGGTTCCCCTCGATCCGGGTGGAGTAGTGGGTGGAGCGCAGGCGCGCCCGGTTCCGGATCTCGGACTGGACGGCCGGCGGCAGGGGGCTCTGCTCGATGACTGCCCGCACCGCCTCGATCTCCATGAGGCTGCGGGCCATCGCCGGGGTCAGGGCGTAGCGCGGCTGCCAGAGTCCCACCGAGTCGTCTCCCATCGTCTATACTTTGTCACGCCAGCGAGACGTACGAGACGTACGAGACGTAGAGATCGCGGATTGTATCTGTTAACGCGGCAGGTACTCGCGCATCTGTGTGTAAAGCGGAGTCAGGGTGGCAATCTCGCACGAGGTCGGCGTGATTGTGTACGTCGTCTCGAAGTCTTCGTAGCTGCGAGCGCGCCAGAGGCGGCCGCGAGAGTCGATTACAAGGGAGTGGCCAATCCCACCACGGAAGATGTGAGAGCTGTCGGTCCCGAGGTATACCCGGCAGATCCATGGGCGCTCTTCGGGATGGGCTTTCATGAACTCTTCGATTTCGCGAACGAACTGTGCGAAGAGAGCTGCCCGGTCGGCCGCCGGAGCTTTGAGGGTCTCCGTGATGGCGTGGCCGAGCATGCCGTCGGCCGGCGAGGAGAGGACGCCAGATCGGAGCTGTTGGTCTTGCACGTCTCGACTCACCCGGTGGCTGGCATGCGGATGAAGTTATCATGCCTTACGGCTTGCCCTGCAAGCCGTCCTCGTTTCTTGCCAGAGTCCCCACGGCTCCGCCTCCCGTCGTCAAAGCGCTCCAGCCGGCGAGCCGGCGGGTTGATGTCCCGCTTCGGGGCTGCGAAAGGAGATACAATCCGTGGAAAGATTTCAGCTCTAAGGAGGACCCGCGGATGAACGTGAGCTGGCTGGACGGGCACGTGCCGGGCCCGGCGATCGAGCCGGAGCATCTGTGCAAGTCTCTGGAACAACTGGAGGAGCGCTGCGCGCAGCGCGAGCCGGCGCTCAAGGCCTTCCTCCCGGAGAAAGACCGCTTCGCACGCCTGCGCCGGGAGGCGGAGGAGGCCTTGGCTGCACATCCGGATCCTTCGGATCCTCGGTCCCGCAGCTCCCTGTTCGGAGTGCCCATCGGCGTGAAGGACGTGTTCCACGTCGACGGGCTCCCTACCACGCCGGCAGCCGCCTGCCGCCGGAGGAGCTGACCGGTCGCCAGGGGGGGCGGTCGCCCGGCTCCGCACCCAGGCCGGCCTGCCCACCCTCGGCGTTCCGTCGGGCCGCAATGCAGAAGGGCTGCCGATGGGGCTTCAGCTCACCGGGCGTTTTCTGGGAGATGAGGACCTGCTGCGCTTCGGCCAGGAGATCGCGAGCGTGGTGGCGACGTGAGTTTGTAGCGTCGTTGCGAGCGGCGCGGATCTCGGCGGCGATCGGGTCTTGGCTCGCCTCTACGGCAGGCAGTCCGACGCGGCGACCACCAGGCGGCGGTTCTCGGGCAGCAGAAGAGAAATCTCTGCGTCTCCTGCCAATTCGGTCCGGCGGCGGTACCGGCCTTTTGCAGTGTCCGGCCTTTCGAAAACCTCGAGGCGGGAATCGACGAGGTTGACGATCACGTATTGTGGGATGCCCGCGGCGGCGTAGATCCGTTGCTTGACCGTGCGGTCGCGTTCGAGAGAGGAGCCTGCCACCTCGATCACGCAGGTCACGTCGGCCGGGCCGGGATGGCGCAGGGCGAAATCCGCGGGTAGACCCCTGACGATCGCGAGATCGGGCTCGGGTTCGTCTCGGGGCGGAAGGGTCACGGGGCTCGGGATCCGGACGTGGCAGCGAAAGACGCCGAGGGCTGCGACCAGCAGCAGGTTCAGCTTGCTGACTCCCAATGAGTGCAGGGGGGTGGTGGTCATGCCCTCTCCTCGGCTCATGCGAACCAGCAGCCCATCCAGGAGCTCGATTGGCTCCCCCTCGGCCAGGATCCCGGCCTCGATCATCCCGTGGTATTGCCCCACCGTGAGAGGGACGATCTCGCGGTCCTCGCGGGAGGTGGATTTCAGCAGAACAGTGCTCATCGTCAAGATCCTTCTTCCAAGAACCTCAGGATAGCATGACCGCCGGGAGGCTCTTGCGAACCCAGAGTCCCACCGGGTCGTCTCCCATCGTCTATACTTTGTCACGCCAGCGCCCGGGCGATCCCGGGCCGTCGTGCCCTGAAAGGAGAGCTGCCTGCATGGCCGTCAAGGACCAGGAACCGACACTGCTGACCGCGGAGAAGCCCGCCGCCGGCTTGGCCGAGAAGGAATCGGCCTATAAGGAGGACGTCCTCGAGACCCTGGCCGCGGCGCGCCAGCGATGGGAGGCGGCGAGGGCGAAGTCCGAGGGTCAGGTGCCGTTCTGGAAGAAGGACTTCACCACGGTGTCCGGCATGGAGGTTCCTCCCCTGGTGACGCCCGAGCAGGTGGCGGACGTCGATCCGGTCCAGACGATCGGCATCCCCGGCGAGTATCCGTACACCCGCGGCATTCATCCCACCGGCTACCGGGGGAAGCTGTGGACGATGCGCCAGTTTGCCGGCTTCGGCACGGCGGCGGATACCAATCAGCGCTTCAAGTACCTCCTCTCCCAGGGGCAGACCGGCCTCTCGGTCGCCTTCCACCTGCCGACGCTCTACGGCTACGACTCGGATCACCCGATGTCCAAGGGCGAGGTGGGGAAGTGCGGCGTCACCGTGGACACCCTGGCGGACATGGAGACCCTTTTCGACGGTATCCCCCTGGGCGAGGTCACAACCTCGATGACCATCAACTCGACCGCCCCCATCCTCTTCGCCATGTACCTGGCGGTGGCGGAGAAGCAGGGGGTCAACGTCGAGCGGCAGGTCTCGGGAACGCTGCAGAACGACATCCTCAAGGAGTACATCGCGCAGAAGGAGTACATCTTCCCGCCGCGCCCCTCGATGCGGCTGATCACCGATCAGTTCGCCTTCGCGGCGAAGCACGTGCCGCGCTGGAACACCATCTCCATTTCGGGCTACCACATCCGCGAGGCGGGCTCGACGGCGCTCCAGGAGCTGGCGTTCACCCTGCGCGACGGCATGGAGTACGTGCAATATGGCGTCGACGCCGGCCTTCCCATCGACGACTTCGCGCCGCGGCTGTCCTTCTTCTTCAACAGCCACAACGACTTCTTCGAGGAGATCGCCAAATTCCGGGCGGCGCGGCAGATCTGGGCCAAGGTGATGCGCGAGCGCTACGGCGCCAAGAACCCGCGCTCCTGGATGCTGCGCTTCCACACTCAGACGGCCGGCTGCTCGTTGACCGCTCAGCAGCCGATCAACAACGTCGTGCGCACGACGATCCAGGCGCTCGCCGCCGTCCTCGGCGGCACCCAGTCGCTCCACACCAACGCCCTGGATGAGACGCTCGCCCTGCCTACCGAGGCCAACGCCCGCACGGCGCTGCGGACGCAGCAGGTCATCGCCCACGAGTCGGGGGTGATCAACACGGTCGATCCCCTGGGCGGCTCCTGGTTCGTGGAGGACCTGACCCGGCGCATGGTGGACGGCGCCTTCGACTACATCCGCCGCATCGACGACTACGGCGGCATGGTGGAGGCCATCGAGGCCGGCTTCCCGCAGCGCGAGCTGATGGACGCCGCCTTCGCTTATCAGCGGGCCTTCGAGGAAAACGAGAAGGTGATCGTGGGCCTCAACGCCTTCCAGGTCACCGACGACGAGCCGATCGACATCCTCTATATAGCGGACGACTTGGCAGAGCGGCAGGTGGGGTTCTTGAACGACGTCAAGGCGCGGCGCGACGCCGGCGCGGTCGAGCGCACCCTCGACGCCCTCAAGAAAGGGGCGGCGGGAAGCGAGAACACCATGCCCCTGATCCTGGACTGCGTGAAGGCCTACTGCACCGTGGGCGAGATCAGCGACGCCCTGCGCGACGTCTTCAACACCTACGAAGAGCCGGCAGTCTTTTGATCATGGGAGCCGACGCCGCCACTGTACGCGACCTGCTCCTCTACACGCTGTGGGCGGACCGCCTGATGCTGGCGGCGGCCCGCCAGGTGAAGACCGAGGACCTGACCCGGGAGGCCGGCGTCAGCTTCGGCTCGCTGCTGGGCACCATGGCCCACATGGTGGGCTCGCAGCGCCTGTGGCTCTCCCGCTTCCTGGGCCGGCCGCTGGAACGGATCCCGAGTCCCGACGAGTATCCGGACCTCCAGTCCTGGATCGCCGGCTCAGAGGAGACGGCGTCGCAGATCGAAGCCTTCCTCGCCGGCCTCTCCGGTGACCAGCTCGCCGCGCCGCTCACCTGGGCCTCCCTGCCTGACGGCGCCGTCCGCACCCTGCCGCTCTGGCAGGCGGTGGTCCACCTGGTGAACCACACCACCTACCACCGCGGCCAGGTGGTCTCGCTGCTGCGCCAGATGGGCTATCCGGTAGCCTCGACGGACCTGATCCACTTCTTCAACGAGCGGGCGGGGGCGGGCTGAGGCCTCGGCACGCCTGATCAGGACCGGATCACCCCCGCCCGAGGGCCCTCACCCCTGTCCCCCATAGGCGCTAACTTAAGACTTGGACCGCCCCCCGCCCCGAAGCCCTCACCCTGTCCCCTCTCCCGCCCCCTCGCCACCCCCCTCCCCGGGAGAGGGGAACCCGGTTGGAGCGACCTTGCTGGTCTCCCTCTTCTCCCGGTGAGGGGGGT
>JAJKHS010000034.1 GCA_021154885.1 Thermoanaerobaculum sp. | reverse complement strand
GAGATCGCGCCGAAGAACATCCTGATGATCGGCCCCACGGGCGTCGGCAAGACCGAGATCGCCCGCCGCCTGGCCCGCCTCGCCAAGGCGCCGTTCCTCAAGGTCGAGGCCAGCAAGTTCACCGAGGTCGGCTACGTCGGCCGCGACGTCGAGTCGATGGTGCGCGACCTGGTGGAGATCGCCGTCACCATGGTCAAGGAGGAAAAGCGGGAGGCGGTGCGCGAGGCCGCGGCGGCCCGCGCCGAGGACCGGCTGCTCCAGCTCCTGGTGCCGCCGCGGCCGGTGAGCAGCTACCTGCGCCACGAGGAGGAGAACGAGGACGAGCTCAATGCCACGCGCGAGAAGTTCCGCGACAAGCTCCGCTCGGGCGCTCTCGACCACCGCAAGGTGGACATCGAGGTGGACGAGTCCTCCTATCCCAGCCTCGAGATGTTCACTCCGCAGGGGGTCGAGGAGGTGGGGATCAACATCAAGGAGATGCTCCCCGGCCTCTTCGGCCGCAAGAAGAAGCAGCAGGTCTCGGTGGCGGAGGCGCGGGAGATCCTGCAGCAGCAGGAGTCGGAGAAGCTGATCGACCGCACCCAGGTCTCCCGCGAGGCGCGCCAGCGCGTCGAGCAGGGCGGGCTGATCTTCCTCGACGAGATCGACAAGATCGCCGGCCGCGAGGGGGGCCGCGGCCCCGACATCTCGCGCGAGGGCGTGCAGCGCGACCTGCTGCCCATCGTCGAGGGGACGAACGTCTCCACCAAGTACGGCATGGTCAAGACCGACCACATCCTGTTCATCGCCGCCGGCGCCTTCCACGTCAGCAAGCCTTCGGACCTGATCCCGGAGCTGCAGGGGCGCTTCCCCATCCGGGTGGAGCTCGACGCGCTCACCGAGCAGGACTTCGTGCGCATCCTGACCGAGCCCGAGACCGCCCTCACCAAGCAGTACTCGGCCCTGCTCTCCACCGAGGGCGTGAAACTCGAGTTCACCGCCGACTCGGTGGCCGAGCTCGCCCGTCTCGCCGTCGAGGTCAACTCCTCGACGGAGAACATCGGCGCGCGCCGGCTCTCGACCCTCATGGAGCGGCTGCTCGACGACGTCTCGTTCGAAGCCCCCGACATGTCAGGGGAGGAGGTGAACGTCGACGGCGAGTACGTGCGCCGGGTGCTGTCGGACATCGTCAAGGACCAGGACCTCTCCCGCTATGTCCTTTAGAAAGGGCGCCCTCGCGGCGGTTGTCCTCACGACCAGCCTCCTCGGTTGCGGCAAGCAGGGGCCGCCCCTGCCCCCCCTGCGGGCGGTGCCGGCGACCACCAAGGATCTCACGGCCATCCAGCAGGGGACGCAGATCGTGCTCTCCTTCACCTACCCCAAGACAACGCCCGCCGGCACGGCGCTGTCCGGGATCTCGGCCGTCGAGGTGCTGGAGGCCACGAAGCCGGCAGCGCCGGACGGCAAGGCCAATCCCATGGACCCGCGGGAGCTCGCGGCCGCCGCCAAGCCGCGGCTGAAGGTGCAGGGCGCGGACCTGACCAGCGCCACCGCGGGGGACCGGATCGTCATCGCCCTGCCCGTGCCCCCGGCGCCGGCAATGCCGACGGCAGCGGCAAAGCCGGCGCCAGGGACGACACCGGCGCCAGCGACGACACCGGCGGCCACCCCGCCGCTCCAGGCCCATTACTTCGCCGTGCGCACTTTCGGCCAGGAGGGGGACCGCTCCGAGCCCTCCAATGTCGCCGCGGTGGTGCCCAAGGCGCCGCCCCCGGCGCCCGGGCGGCTCACCGTCACCCCCCGCGCCGACGGCGTGCTGGTGGAGTGGGCCGGCGTGTCGGGAGCGGCCGGCGGCTACAACGTCTACCGCCGCGACGCCCAGGAGCGCTTCCACGGCCAGCCGGTCCACGTCGCCGGGCCTGAGGAGCGGAGCTGGCTCGACAACACGGCCCGTTTCGGCCAGGACTACATCTACTCCGTCACCGCCCTGGCCCAGCGCGAGCCAGCGGTGGAGAGTGCCGTCGGCAGCGAGCACGAGGTGCGCTACCAGGACCGCTTCCCGCCGCCGGTCCCGGCCGAGCTGGTGGCCCTGCCCGAGCCCGGCCGGGTGCGGCTGGTCTGGCGGCCCGTGGATGCCGACGACCTCGCCGGCTACATCGTCTACCGGCGGACCGGCAACGGCCCCTTCGAGCGCGTCACCCCCCAGCCGCTGACGGCGCCGGAGTACGCCGACACCGCGGTCAAGGCGGGCCAGACCTACGCCTATCGCGTGACGGCGATCGACAAGACGGGCAACGAGAGCGATCCCGGAGCCGAGGTGCGGGCCGAGGCGCCATGACGCGCTTCTACAAGCTCTCCGGCAGCGGCAACGACTTCCTGGCGCTGGCCGAGCCCTGGGAGACGCCGCCGCCCGAGCGGATCCGCGCCTGGTGCCGGCGCGGCGTGTCGCTGGGGGCCGACGGCCTCTTCATCCTGCGGCGGGCGGAAGGCGGTGGCACCATGGACTACTTCAACGCTGACGGCCTCCCCGCCGACCTCTGCCTCAACGGCACCCGTTGCGCCGCCCAGCTCGCCTTCCATCTCGGCTGGGTCGAGGAGAGAGCTCATCTGCGCACCGGCGCCGGGAGCGTCACCGCCCGCCGGCTCGACGGGAGTCGCACGGCCGTGGAGCTCCCCGCTCCGGTCGAGCCGCCGCAGCCCCTCACTGTGGACATCGGTGGCACGTCCCGCGCCGGCTGGCGCATCCTGGTGGGCGTCCCCCACTTCGTGCTCCTGTGGCCGGACGGGCTGGAGACGGCGCCCGTCCGCGAGCTGGGCCGCCAGCTCCGGTACCACCCCGTTTTCGGCCTCCCGGGGACCAACGTCGATTTCGTCCGCTTTCCCGCACGAGAGCGGATGGAAATTCGTACCTACGAGCGCGGCGTCGAGGACGAGACGCTCTCGTGCGGCACCGGCGTCCTGGCCGGCGCCGCCGTCGGCCTCGTGCTGGCGAAGGTCCGGCTGCCCCTGCGGGTGGAGACTCAGGGCGGCTTCGAGCTCCTGGTGGCCGGCGACCCGGAGGCGGGGAGCTGGTCCCTGGCCGGCGACGCGCGCGTCGTCGCCGAGGGCGAGCTCCTCCCGGGGGCCGAGGTGAGCCCTCCCCTGCCGGCCTGGAAAGGGTCGGCGGATCTCGTCAAAACGTGACAGACCTGCAACGGTTGGTTATATTCGCCGCAGATCGCAGCGCGGGCATCGGGCCGTGATCTTGCACGCCGGAGGGACCGGGGAGGGCCGAGATGAGAGAATCCTCTGAGGGAGACCTGCGCGTCGCGGCGATCGTACCGGCCTTCAACGAGGAAGCCACTCTCACCGAAGTCCTCTCGGTCCTCAAAGCGACGCCCGTCGTCGACGAGATCCTGGTGGTCTCCGACGGCTCGACCGACCGCACGGTCGAGATCGCCCGGGCCCTGGGCCTGCGGACCATCCATCTGCGCGAGAACCAGGGCAAGGGAAGGGCCATGGCCATCGGCGTCGCCCATACCGACGCTCCGATCCTCCTCTTCGTCGACGGCGACATCATGAACCTGACGGTGGACCTCCTCGAGCGGCTCGTCGAGCCCGTCTTATCGAACTGCTCGGACATGAACGTGGGCATCCGCCACCGCGGCCGGCCCATCAACGCCGTCCAGGATCGCACGGGGCCGCTGCTCTCCGGCATCCGCTGCCTGCGGCGGGAGATCTTCGAAGCCGTCCCCAAGAGCCATCTCGAGGGCTTCGCCGTCGAGACCGGCCTCAACTGGGCCTGCCGGCAGCTCGGGTGCCGCACCACCACCGTCGTCATGTACAACCTCAAGCACCTGGTCAAGGAGAAGAAGCGGGGGCTGATCCAGGGCTCCCGGGCCCGCTTCCGGATGTTCGCCGCCGTCTTCGGCGCCTGGCTCGTCCTCCAGATCCGGCCGCCGGCCCTGCGGCGCCACGGGGAACGAGTCGCGGTGGGACCGGTGCTCAACCCCGAGCTCGAGTACATCAATTTCTGATGACAGCCCAAGAGTTCCCTCCTGTCGAAGAGCAGTTGGAGCTGCTCCGGCGCGGCGCCGTCGACCTGGTCGACGAAGCGCAGCTCCGATCCAAGCTGGAGCGGTCGCGTCAGAGCGGCCAGCCGCTGACGGTGAAGACGGGCTTCGACCCCTCCTCCCCCGACCTCCACCTCGGCCACACGGTGCTGCTGCGCAAGATGCGGCACTTCCAGCAGCTCGGCCACCGGGTGGTCTTTCTGCTCGGCGGCTTCACCGCCCGCATCGGCGATCCCACGGGCAAGAAGGCCACCCGTCCCCAGCTCACTCAAGGAGAGGTGGAGGCCAACGCCCGCACCTACAAACGCCAGGTCTTCCACATCCTCGACGAGGCAGAGACCGTGGTCGACGACAACGACCGCTGGCTGGGGGCCCTCGGCTCCCACGGGCTCATCCGCCTCGCCGGCCGTTACACCCTGGCGCGGATGATGGAGCGGGAGGATTTCAAGACCCGTTTCCAGGAGAACCGGCCGATCCACCTCCACGAGCTCCTCTACCCCCTGGCCCAGGGCTACGACTCCATCGCCCTCAAGGCCGACGTCGAGCTCGGCGGCCATGACCAGATCTTCAACCTCCTGGTGGGGCGCGACCTGATGAAGGAGGAGGGGCTGGAGCCCCAGGTGGTGCTCACCGTCCCCCTGCTCGTGGGCCTGGACGGCCACGAAAAGATGTCGAAGAGCCTGGGCAACGCCATCGCCGTCGAGGACCCGCCGCGCGAGGTCTACGGCAGGACCATGTCGATCCCCGACGCGCTCATGTGGGACTGGTACCTGCTGCTGACGGACCTCCCGCAAAGCGAGATCGACGCCCGCCGGCGGCGGCTGGAGTCGGGGGAGCTCCACCCCAAGGCGGCCAAGCAGGAGCTGGCCCGCCGGCTGGTGGCCCAGTTCCATGGCGAGGCGGCCGCCAACCAGGCGGAAGCCGAGTTCGAGGCCATATTCAGAGAAGGCGGCGTGCCGGACGAGGTGCCCGAGAAGGAGCTCGCCGGAGCCTGGAACCTCGCCAGGCTGCTCACCGCGGCCGGGCTGGCGCCGAGCAACGGCGAGGCGCGGCGGCTCGTCCAGCAGGGCGCCGTCGCCGTCGACGGCGAGCGCGCGGGCGATCCGACCCTGGAGCTGGGCCCCCGTCCCGAGCCCTATCTCTTGAAGGTCGGCAAGAGGCGCTTCGCCCGCGTCCGTTTGCGCTGATCCGGTCAATATCCCGCCAATATCCCGCCAATAGTGGTGCTACCACTGTTGCGGCCCGCCCGCAGCCATATTACGATGTCTCCGCTTATGAAGACGTCGAGGGAGAGGGGGGGCCGTTGACCGAGCTCTCATCGCACGATCGCATCCTGCAGGCCGGCCGCGCGCTGTTCGCCGGGGATGGCTACGAGAACACCACGACCTCGGCCATCGCCCGCCGGGCGGGCACCAGCGAGTCGCAGCTCATCAAGCACTTCGGCAGCAAAGAGGGCCTTCTGCAGGCCATCTTCGACGAGGCCTGGCAGCGCTTGGCCGCCGGCATCCACGGCGTCCAGGAGGGGTCGGCCCAGCCCTTGGAGAAGCTGCAGTCGCTCACCGATCTGCTGATCGGCGCCCTGGAGCAAGACCGGGAGCTGCAAACCCTGATGCTCCTCGAAGGGCGCCGCATCCGCAAGCATGGCCACATGGTGCTGCTGACCCAGGGCTACCTGCAGATGCTGAGCGCGGTGGACGGCGTGCTGCGCCAGATGGCCGAGGCGGGCCAACTGCGGCGAGATCTGCATCTGGAGGCGGTCCGCTCGGCGCTGGTGGGGGCTTTCGAGGGTATGCTGCGGGATCGCCTGCTGGCGGAGCGGGGGGAATTCCCCGCCCACTACGGCGGAGCCGAGATGCGGCGGGCGTTCCGGGCGGTGATGGAGGGTTTCCTCGCCTCCTGACTCCGCTATCATCCTCCCCATGCTCCTTTGGCTGCTCACCTTCATCCTCGGCGTGCCGCCGTCCCCTGAACCCTCACCTCAGCGCCTGGCGGACAAGGCCTTTGGCAAGCCGGCCGAGATCGAAGTCCGCGACCTGCCGCCGGAGGTCGCCCGGGAGGCGATCCGCCGCGCTTTCACGGCAATCGCGGAAACCGAGCGGCTGACCGACGCGGCGCGTCCCGACGGCGGGCTCACGGCGCTGAACGCCGCGGCGGGCAAGGGTCCCCAGAAGTCGGACCCCCGCCTGCTCGCGATGCTCGGCCGCGCCGCCGACTTCTGCTTCTGGTCGGAGGGCGCCCACGGTCCCCTGGGACGCGACCTCTACGCCCTCTGGGGCCTGCGCTCGGCGGTGACCGATCCCCCGTCCCCCGAGCAGGTGGAGAAGGCGGCCGGCCTCACGACCTGCACGCGCCTGACGGTCGACCTGGAGAAGGGCACCGCCGAGCTGGCGGCTGGGAGCGGGCTGGACCTGTGGGGTTTCGCGGAGGGGCTCGCAGTGGACCGAGCGGCAGAGGTGCTGCGGCAGAGCGGGGCCGCCAACGGCTTCGTGCGCATCGGCGCCGTGCAGCGGGGCTTCGGCGCCGGGCCCAGGGGCAAGGGGTGGCCGGTGGAGCTGCCTCGGCTGCCCGGCCTTGAGGAAGCGGCCGGCCATCTGTTCCTGCGCGATCACGCCTTGGCGTTCGCCTCGCCTTCAGATCATCCTCTGGCGCCCCTCGCGGGAGCCGCGCCTTACCTCAACCAGCGGACGGGGCGTCCGGCCGAGGGCGTCCTCGCGACCGTGGCGGTGACCGAGCATGCAGCGGACGCCCAGGGCCTGGCGACCGCGCTCTTCATCCTCGGCCCCCGCGAGGGCCAGGTCCGCCTGGGATCGCTGCGCCCGCGCCCCTCGGTGCTCTGGTTCCTGGGGAGCGGCTCCGGGGCTCCCCTCCAGGTGGACTACCGCTGGTCCGAGGTCAGCCGGAGATAGGGGCGCCGGCGCAGGCTCTTCCAGGCCGCCGGCACCTGGTGCGCCAGGTAGCCGGCCAGCCAAAGCCCTGACGCTGCGAGGTGGACGATCACCCAGGTCCGCCGCCAGCCGCCGTCGACCGCGGTCTGGATCAGATACCCCGAGACCACCATCGGCACCAGGGTGAGGATCAGCGAGCCGCCGCTCTGCCGGCGGCGCTCGACGCCCCGCCGCCAGTGCGTCCAGGCGTGGCGGTGCCACACCATGCCGCCGGCGAAGACCAGCAGGGGGGCCACCAGGATGTGCAGGTGCTGCACCGTGGGTTGGAGGGAATGGTTGACCACGGCATAGGGGTCCGCCGGGTGCAAGAGGTAGCGCATCCAGGCGTAGATCAGGCCGGTGCCGCCGACGAGCAGCGTCGCGGTGTGCAGCAGCCAGGCCTCGAGGCGGCTCACGGCTTCCCCGCATCGTGAAGCACCTGGTGGATGGCCAGCACCCGCCGCACCGCGTCGGTCGTCGCGCGCGCGGTCAGCGAGGCCCCGGTGACGCCGCGGATGCGATGCCCCAGCGCCAGCTCGTCGCTCAACCCGTTGCCCACGAACTGGCCGTACCACCGGCCCGGCGGCAGATAATCCTCGGGCTCGGCGAAGGACAGCACTTCGACCCGCGACACCTTGCCCTGGGGATCGACCACCACCATGAGCGTCTCGGGCAGGGTGCGCACGACGTGGGCGTCGAAGTAGGCCGTGCCGGCGTCCTTGCCGCCGCAGGTCGCGTGGTACGGATTGACGAGCCCGCTCTTGATCTCGCGCCCCGCGAGCTGCTGGGCACGGGCGCGCTGCCCGGCGGTCAGGAAGACCGTGTGGCGTTCGACGGAGCAGTCCCGAAAGGCGAGGTGGAGAGCCTCGTCGACGGTGAGGAAGACCTTTGCCGCGACGGGCCCGGCCACCATCGCGGCCAGCGCAGCCAGACCCACACAGAGAATCATCAGGTTGCGCAGGCGCATGGCGCTCAAAAGACGTAGCCCAGCCCGACCTGGAGCTCGTTCTGGCCCGTCCGGGCTTCGTTGCGGACGCGCAGCACGTTGGCCTTCACCACCAGTTGGTCGATCGGGTAGTAGTTGAAGCCCAGGGTGAGGACACGCGCGTCGTTGGCCGGATCGCGCGCGAAGCCCGCCGGAACCTCGCTCTGGGTGTCGTACGACTCGTAGCGGGCGAACGGGATCAGCCGCTGCCGGCTACCCGCGTGGAGGCTCAGGAGGTCATACCCCACCTCCGCGTAGGCGCCGCTCTGGGCTTTGCCGATGCCCTTCTCACCCTCCAGACCCAGCGCCCGGTTGAGGGCTGCCGCATCGCCGACGCGGCTCCTCACCCCGAGCGCGCGGAGCTGCAGACCCCGCCAGCGCCAGTCGACATGGGCTTCGTAGAGGCTCACCCGAGCGCCGATCCGCCGTCCCGCGGCGTCGCGAAGCCCCTGGCCGGAATCGCCGGTGAAGGCCGAGCCGCCGATCAGCAGGCCCTGAACGCCGGTGTAGTCGAGCCGCCCCACCCACGCCAGATCCTCCGCCTTCGCATGCGAGCCCTCGCCCTGCCCCTCGCGGAGGCCGTCGGCGGAGAAGCGCGAGGCGTCGAGACCGTTGGTGAGATAGGCGCGATAGCGCCAGGGACCGGCCTCGCCATAAAGGCCGAAGCCGATCTCGCGCCATGTGGTCGGGATGATCGCGGTCTCGACGCTGTTCCTGCTCATGCCGAAGAAGACGGTGGGCTCGTGGTACTCGTTGAGCAGACCCACCGGCATCAGCACCAGTCCGGCGCGGAGATTGGCCTGCGGCTTCCACAGGTAGTCGCCATAGGCGAACTCCACCTCCGTTTCACCGTCCTTGTCCGATGCGGTGACCGCGTGCTCGACCTCCAGCTCGGAGTTGAAGAGGAAGCGATCGTTGAACTTGTAGCCGAAGTAGAGGACGGCCCGCTGGAGGTCGGCCTCGTCGACGGCTGTGGAAGGGCTGCCGTCCTGCAGCTTGCCGTCGAAATGCCGATACACTCCCTCGCCATAGCCGCCGATCGCCAGGCCATTGCCGCTGCGATAGATCTTGGATGCCGCCGGCCCCATGCCGTTCGTCGACCGGTCGGCGGTGGCCGCGGCCTCGCCGAGCTTCAGCGTCTCGATCTCCTGCGCCAGCACCTGGAGCTGGCGCTCGAGCTCTTTCAAGCGTTCGGCGTCCGGACCGCTCTGCGCGCGGAGCGCCTGCACCTCCGACCGCAGACCCGCGATCTCCTGCTCCAACTGGGTCAACGACGGCGGCTCGCCGGCCCGCGCCGTTCCTGCGATTACCACCATGCCGATCAGCACTGCCACTCCAAGCGTGCGCAGCATCTAGGCTCCTTCGTTCGCGCGGGATTCAAACTCGACCACGAGCTCCGGAACGAGCGCTTCCAGCCGCCCCCGCCAGCCGGCGGAGGCGCGGGCGCGCAGGCCGCCGCCGGCAACCGGCTCGAGGGTCAGGACCTCGCCGCCCGTGTGTGCCCGCGCCCAGGCGAGCGCCGCGTCGGGGCCACGGACGTAGAGCTTCGAGAGACAGTCGGCGGCGAGCGCCTCGGGAGCCCAGACGGTGAGGCTGCCGAAGTCGCGCGCCGGCGCGCCGGTCGCAGGGTCGAGAAGGTGGCCGTAGCGCACGCCAGCCCGCTCGAAGCCGTGCTCGCTGTTGCCCGAGGTGGCGACCGAGCCCGAGGAGAACGTGAGCGCCACGGCCGGTCGCCGCCGGTCCCGCGGGTCGGCGACGGTGAGGGTCCAACCCATCCCCTGGCCCCTCCCATCGTAGACGGCGACCTGACCGCCCAGGTTCAGCACCGCGGCCGTGGCGTGTCCGTCGGCACGGAGCGCCTCGATCGCGGCGTCGAGCCCGGCGCCCTTGCCCCAACCCCCCTCTTCGATGCGCAGCCCCGGCCGCCGGCGCACCGCCCGGCCATCCGCCGCGAGCTCCAGAGCGGCGAGGCCGCCGGCCGCGCGCGCCCGTTCCCGCTCCTCCGCAGTGGGCACCCGGCCGCCGGTGCGCAGGCCCCAGGCCGCGATCAGCGCGCCGATCCCCGGATCGAAGGCGCCACCGGTCTCCCGCCACCAGTGCTGCACGCCGCGCAACTCCTGGAACAGACGGGGCGAGAGTTGAAGCGGTCTATCGACCGGCGTGCGGTTGAGGCGTTCGAGCTCGCTGTCGTCGCGCCAAGTCGAGAGACGGCCCTCCGCCGCCTCCAGAGCGCGGACCGCCTCTTCGCTTGCATCGAGCGCGACGGCGCGGTTCGCGGCCTCGACACTCACTTCGAGCTCGGTTCCCATCAGGCCCAGCCGCCGCTCGACGGTGACCGTCCGCTGGACGCCCTGCGGGATGGGAGCCGCCGCCAGGAGGGGAACGAGGGGAACGAGGGGAACGAGGGGAGCGAGCCAGAGAGCCCTCACGCGCCCACCTCCAGCGTTCCCGAGGCAGCCGGGACCTCCTCCCGGTCGCAGCAGCCCGGACCGGGCGCGATGGGCCGGCCGTGGGGGCAGAGGGCCGGGTGGTCGAGGAAGGCGCAGACCTGGTCCTCGAAGCCGGCGGCCACCGGGGTCTCCCGGCCGCACTCCTCGGCCAGGCTGCGGTCGAGGGTGCGCGCCAGCAGCACCTCCGCCAGACGGATCCGCCGCACGACGGCCGAGGCTTGGGCTCGTCCCCGTTCCGTGAAGGCGATCCGGCCGTCCACGAAGGCGAGGAGGCCATCGGCCAGCAGCTCGGCCACGCCGCGCCGCGCCACCGAGACCCCCTCGCCATCCTCCTCCAGGCGCTGCCAGAGGTCGGCCAGCACCGCCTGCAGCTCGAGGTCCCCCTGCAGCCCCACCGCGGCCAGCCGGCCGTGCTCGAGACGGATCTCCCGGCCGGCACGGGCGGCGATGGCCGGATCGTGGGTGACCAGGATCAGCGTGTGGCCGCGCTGGTGCAGGTCGGCGAGGAGCGACATCACCACCGCCTCGTTGACCGCGTCCAGGTTGCCCGTGGGCTCGTCCGCCAGGATGAGCGGCGGCTGGTTGATCAGCGCCCGGGCGATGCATACCCGTTGCTGCTCGCCGCCGGAGAGCTGGCTGGGGAGGTGGCCGAGGCGCTCGCCGAGACCCACCTTGCGCAGCGCCTCCTCGGCCTCGCCGCGGTCGGTCATGCTGTGGACGTACTGCGCCAGCATGACGTTCTCCAGCGCGGTGAGATAGGGGATGAGGTGGAACTGCTGGAAGACCAGGCCGACCGTCCGCTGCCGGTAGCCGGCCAGCTCCCGTGCCGAGAGACCCGCCAGGTCCACGCCGCCCACCCGCACCGTGCCGGAGGTGGGCCGGTCCAGGCCGGAGAGGATGTTGAGGAGGGTGGTCTTGCCCGATCCCGACGGGCCGGTCACCGCCACCCAGTCCCCCTGTTCGATTCCGAGCGTGAGCTCGTCGAGGGCGCGCAACGGCCCGAAACGGCGGCTCAGGGCCTCGGTTTCCACCAGCGCCATGGCGCCCTCATTCGCCTCGCAGCACCCGGGCGGCATCCAGCCGCTCCACCCGCCGCAGCGCCACCAGCATGGAGGAGCCCACCACCAGCACCGCCACCAGGGCGGCGCCGGCGAAGCCGCCCCAGGTCAGGGAGAGTCCCCCGGCATCCCCCAGCATGCGTTGGGCGAGGCCGCCGGCCGCCAGCTCGCCCACCAGCTCGCCCACCGCGCCGGCCAGCAGCGCCGCGGCCAGCAGCTCGGCCGCCAGGAAGGCGCCCACCCGCCGGCCGGTGTAGCCGAGGGCCAGGAGGAGCCCGATCTCCACCCGCCGCTCTCCCACCAGCGCTGTGGTCGCCGCGCCGACGGAGAGGAGGGCCAGGAGGAAGGAGACGGCGCTCACGGCGACGAGCACCAGCGTCAGCCGGCGGGTCACCCGGGCATCCGACTCGCTGACCCGGAGGAGGGGGCGGGCCTCGACCCCCTCCACTCGCGACTCGATGGCGCGGGCCACCTCGTCCAGCCGGCCGGGATCGGCACGGACCTCCACACGCTCCAGAGCGTCGCCGCCGGCCTGGCCGAAGCTCGCCGGCAGGGGCGTACCGCTGACCCCGGTCGCGACGCGCACTCCCGGCACCTGCCGCAGCCGCGCCACCACGTCGAGGGTGAGGCTCGCCGCGCCGCCCACCTGGGGCCGCACCGTGAGGTTCGGCCCGAAGGCGGCCAGGCTGTCGCCCAGCCGGCCCTCCGCGCGGCTGGAGAAGCCGGCCAGGGTGGCCACCGTGGCCGCGGCCACCGTCACCGCGGCCAGGATCAGCGCGAGCTGCCGGAAGCGGCGGCGCAGGCTCATGAGCACCAGGCGGGCGAGCATCAGGCCGTCGCCCTCTTGAGGATGTCGGCGGGGTAGCGCTCCAAGGCCCGCGCCACGGGCGCGAGGCTCGCCAGAACGGCCAGGAGCAGCCCCAGCAGCGCTGCGAAGGGGAGGAGCACGGGCGTCCACGGCACGGCGACGCCCAGGGCACCGCTCCCCAGCAGGCGGCCGGCCGTCAGCCCCAACGCGCCGCCGGCGATCCCGCCGAGCAGGCCGAGCAGCGCCGCCTCGCTGAGGAAGAAGAGGACCACCCGGCTGCGGGGCGCGCCGATGGCCACCATCAGGCCGGCCTCCAGCCGCCGCTCCAGCACCGTGGCGGTTATCGCCGCGGTGACGCCCACGGCCGCCCCGAGGAGGGCCACCGCCGCCAGGGCGCCCAAGACTCCCCGCAGGCGGCCGAGGACGTCCGCCGTCGCGGCGGTGACGCCGTAGACGACGCTCGCCCGCGCCCGCGGCAGGGCCTGATTGAGCTGGAAGGCGATCGACGACGGGTACGCCGTGCAGTACCAGGTCTCGTACTCCTCGGCGCTCATGCGGTGGGGGTCGGGCCGCGCGTTCCGGTTCTCGGGCTGCTTTTCGGGGGTAGTCATGGCGAAGACCTCGGCCCGCGTGAAGCGCCCCGGCTGGCTGCCCAGCCGCTGCACGGCCGCGAGCGGCGCGAAGGCCTGCTCGTCCTCCTCGCCGCCGCTGGTCAGCACGCCGACGACGCGGAAGGCCGCGCCGCGCTCGCCGAGACGGGCCTGCACCGCGTCCCCCGGGCGGCGGTCCAGGCGCTCGGCCAACCGCCGGCCCAGCACCACCTCGCCAGCTCCCTCCGGCGAGCCCTCCCGCGGCCACCGCCCTGCCACCTTCAGGGTCGGCCGGGTGCGCGGCAGGCCCGTCCGCCAGTCCGGCTCCAGGGCGTGGTCGAACCAGGTGCCCACCAGGGGCGCCACGACCTCCCTCGGCTCCCCAGGCGCCCAGCGCACGCGCAGGCTGTGGAGCGGGGCGATGGCCACGATGTTGTTGCGCCAGAAAATCTTGCGCACCGCCGCGAGCTCCGCGACCGGGAGGGTCTCGCCTGCCTGCGCCGGCACCACCTCCAGGTTGGCGCCGTAGGAGCCCATCTCCGACGCCAAGCGGTCCCCCGAGGCCAGCATCACCTCGGTGAGCGCCGTGGCGCCCAGCGTCCCCAGGGCCACGGCAGAGACCGCCAGCAGCTTGCGGCGGGTGCCGCGGCGCAGCGACTCGATGAGCAGGCGACCGTACATCGGATTCCGTTCTCAGTGCCCCGCGTGTGCCGCGGCCGCCGCAGTCGTCGGCGCGAACAGGTGGGCGCCGGCGGCGAGATCTGCGGCCGTCAGCACGAGGCTGCCGCCCTCGACCCGCGACTTCAAGGGGACAGGGTTGCAGCCCCCCGGCTGGCCGATGCTCGGCGGATAGACCGCCGAGCCGCAGTGCAGGCAGGTGACGTTCGGGCCATCCTGGTAATAGCCTCGCGGGCCGCAGATGACGCAGGCGTCGAAGGCCGTGGCGATGGCCCCACCCTTCTCGATGGACTCGATCGGGATGGCGATGAAGCGCACCGGGCGGCCGTCCACGACGGCCTGGAAGCGCTGGAGCCTGGTGCCCTGGAAGATCGCGAGGGGGATGCGCACCGCGCCGTCCGCTCCCACCTCCACCGGCGTGGCCGCCGACAGCGCGGCCGGCGGCTGGGCATAGACGAACCCCAGGCCGAGGGCCGCGAGGATGATCAGGCCCAGCGTCGCACCCAGTACGCGGGCCCGCGCCTGCCGGCGGCTCCCGGCCTTCTCCAGCCGCGCCGCCGCGCCGGTGGCTGCCGCCTCCTCCCGGCGCCGGCCCGGAATCAGCAGCATCAGCAGCGGCAGCGCCAGCACCGCCGCCACGAAGAAGAACTCGTTCTTCACCAGCGGCCCCACCGTCGCCATGGTGGTCCGGTTGGCCGGCAGCCACCCCGCCTCCGACAGCTCGTGGTAGCCGTTGGTCAGGAGCTGCAGGACGAAGATGAACAGGGCGATACCCGTGATCTTGAAGAAGCGGCCGAGGTCGATGCGCAGGCTGCCGCGCACGAACAGCACGCCGAAGACCACCGCCAGGGCCAGGCCGGCCAGCACCCCCAGGATGGCCATCAGGCCGCCGGTGGTGAGCGACAGGGCGGAGAGGAACAGCACCGTCTCGATCCCCTCGCGGAAAACCATCAGGAAGGTGAAGGCGAAGAGGCCCGCGGCCACCGACCCCGCCCGCTCCCGCGCCACGATGCGCGCCAGCGATCCCTTCATCTCCCCAGAAAGAGCGTGGGAGTGGCGCCACATCCACACCATCATGGAGCCGACGATGAGGGCCGAGCCCAGGTACAGCAGGCCCTCGAAGACCTCCTGGTTCACTGCCCAGCGGTAGAGGAGGAAGGCGCCCAGCAGGCTCGCCGCCGCCGCTGCGGCGATGCCGGCCCACACTGCTCCAAGCCGCCGCTCGTACCCCTCCCGGCGCAGGAAGGCCACGATGATCCCCACCACCAGGGCCGCCTCCACCCCTTCGCGCAGAGTGACGATGAAGGCCTCAAACATGGGCCGGCACCTCCCCGCGCGATTGAGCCGTGTCGGACGCGGCGGACGCCTCCGCGCAGCGGTTGCACAGGCCGGCGATCTGCAGCGTGTGGCGCGTCGGAACGAAGCCGTGGGCGCGGCAGATCTCCCCCTGCAGCGCCGCGATCCCCAGGCTGACGAACTCCACCACCCGGCCACAGCCGGTGCACACCAGGTGGTCATGCTGCTGTCCGAAATGCACATGCTCGTAGAGGAAACCCCGGCTGCCCAGCCGCTGCTTGCGGGCCAAGCCGCTCTCCACCAGCAGGTCGAGGTTGCGGTAGACGGTGGCGCGGGAGATCTTGAGGCCGCGGGCCTTCATCGCCGCCAGCAACTCTTCGGCGTCGATGTGCCCGTGCTGGGAGAAGATCTCCTCGAAGAGCGCCAGCCGCTCGCCGGTGACCCGTTGCCCCCGGCCGCGCAGGTACTGGAGGAACTGCTCTTTCTCGCGAGCATTCGCCATGGTTCTCTGGTCCCGTTGTCCTTATTGAGATTTCGTCTCAACAATCTGGAGTATTCTGGACCATCTTGGTCCTGTTTGTCAACCCAGCTCCTGAAAACACGAAGGCCGGCGTCGCCGCCGGCCTTTTCTCCACTCCGAAGCTGCCTCTGCTTTAGCGCTGAGCGAGGGGCACGAACGGCCGCTGGGGGGGGCCGGTGTAGATCTGGCGCGGCCGGTTGATACGGTTTCTGGGGTCGTGCAGCATCTCCCGCCAGTGGGCGATCCAGCCCGGCATGCGGCCGAGGGCGAACAGCACCGTGAACATATTGGTGGGGATGCCCATGGCGCGGTAGATGATGCCGCTGTAGAAGTCCACGTTGGGATAGAGCTTGCGGGAGACGAAGAACTCGTCGTGGAGAGCGACCTCCTCGAGGGCCTTGGCGATCTCCAGCAGGGGGTCGGAGACGCCGAGCTCGGCCAGCACCTCGTCGACCGTCGCCTTGAGGATCTTCGCCCGCGGATCGAAGTTCTTGTAGACGCGGTGGCCGAAGCCCATGAGCTTGAAGCCCGAGCCCTTGTCCTTCGCCATGTCGACATACTTCTTGTAGTCGCCGTGGTCGTCGCGGATGCGCCCCAGCATCTCGATCACCGCTTGGTTGGCGCCGCCGTGGAGCGGCCCCCAGAGGGCCGAGATGCCAGCCGAGATGGAGGCGAAGAGGTTCGCCTGGCTGCTCCCCACCATGCGCACCGTCGAGGTGCTGCAGTTCTGCTCGTGGTCGGCGTGGAGGATGAGCAGGAGGTTGAGCGCCCGGTCGAGCACCGGCCGCACTTCGTAGGGCTCCGCCGGCACCGAGAACATCATGTGCAGGAAGTTCGAGCAGTAGGAGAGGTCGTTGCGCGGGTAGACGACCGGCTGACCCATGTTCTTCTTGTAGGAGGCCGCGGCGATGGTCGGGCCCTTGGCCAGTAGCCGGATGACGTTCAGGTCGAGGTCGTCGTCGCGGCCCTCCTTCGGGTAGTAGGTGGAGAGCGACACCACCATCGAGGACAGCATGGCCATGGGGTGGGCGCTCGAGGGGAAGCCCTCGAAGAACTTTTTCATGTCCTCGTGGATCATGGTGTGACGGGTGAGCTGGTTCTCGAAATCCTTCAGCTCCTCCGCAGTCGGCAGGTGGCCGTAGATGAGGAGGTAACAGATCTCGGTGAACTGCGCCCGGCCGGCGATCTCTTCGATGGGATAGCCGCGGTAGCGCAGGATGCCGGCCTCGCCGTCGATGAAGGTGATGGCGCTCTCGCAGGCCCCCGTATTGCCGTAGCCGGGATCGAAGGTGATGGCGCCGGAGCGGGCCCGGAGCTGCGAGATGTCGAGACCCACCTCGCCTTCGGAGCCGACGATCACCGGCAGCTCATGCTCCTTGCCGTCCAGCGTCAGGCGGGCGGGCGCCGGAGCGGGAGGCAGGGCGGGGGATTCTTCGACGACGGCTTTCGTCTGCTGAGACATCCTGAGGGTCTCCTCGCACGCACGGCCCTCCCGGAGCGGGGAGAGCCGTGCGCGATTCTATCGTCTGGCTTCGCGGGCGTGCAAGGAAGCCGACCTCGGGGGCCCTCAGAGCTCGCGCAGCGCCGTCGCCACCGGCAGCCGGGCCGCCCGGATAGCGGGGAACAGCCCGCCGATCAGGCCCATGAGCAGGGAGTACACCAGGCCGTTGACCAGCAGCCGCGGGGTCACCGCGAAGGAGAACGCCACCTGGCTGAAGCTCGACCAGTTCATGGTCGCGGTCTGATAGCCGTTGAAGGCGAAGTAGCTGATGGCGGCGCCAAGGAGCCCGCCGGCCAAGGCGAGGAGCATCGATTCGGCCAGCACCGAGATCACCACCGGACCGCTGCGGAACCCCAGGGCGCGCAGCGTGGCGATCTCCCGGGTGCGCGAAGCCACCGCCGTGTACATCGTGTTGATGGCGCCGAAGACGGCCCCCACCGCCATCAGCGAGGCGATGAGGTAGCCCAGCCCGGTGATGATGCCGTTGATGGCGCGGGTCTGCTCGGCGTAATAGTCCGCCTCGCGGATCACCTTGACGTCCAGGCGCGGATCGCGGGTCAGGTTGTCCTTGAACTCGTCGAAGGCCTGGGGCGACTGGAGCTTGGCATAGACCGCCTGGAAGGTGTCGCCCCGCCGGTAGGCCGGCTGCAGCACCCCGACGTCGCACCAGATCTCCGACTCGGCGATTGAGCCGCCGGCGGTGAAGATGCCCACCACGGTCCACTCGGACTGGCCGAAGTGGAGCTTGGAGCCGAGGTCGAGCCCCGCGAACTCCTGGGAGGCCGCCTTGCCCACGATCACCTCGCTGCGCCCGGGCTCGAAGCGGCGCCCCTGGACGATCTTCACCTGGCTGCGGACGTCGAAGGCGGCCGGCTGCACGCCCCGCAGCGGGACGTTGGCGTCGGTGCCGGTGGACCGCTTGGGAATGTCGGCCACCACGTAGAGCTCCGCCGAGGCCACGGGACCCTGGGCGGTGCGGGCCAGGCCGGGCTTCTCGGCGATGATGCTCGTCGCCTCCCGCCGCAGGCCGCTCATCATCTCGCTGTCGCTGCCGCTGCGCAGCACGATCGCCGTGTCCGGCGAGGCGCCCGACATCAGCGTGCGGCGGAAACCCTCGGCGATGGACAGGGTGGTGACGAACACGGCCACCACCCCCGCCACGCCGATGACCGCGGCGATCGAGGCGCCGCGGCGCTGGCCGACCGTCCGCAGGCTGAGCCCGGTCACCGTTGCCACTTGCGAGAGCCAGTTGAACATGGTCACACCCTCCGCAGCGCGTCGACGATGCGCAGCCGCATGGCCTGCAGGGCGGGCAGCAGGCCGGTCACCAGCCCGAGGAGCAGCGTCAGCGCCGCGCCCACGGCGATATCCGGCGGCGGGAAGTAGAAGACCGGGAGATTGCCGTGCGTCGGATCGCCCCCCGCGGTGATCAGCGCCCAGCCGATGGCGAGGCCCAGCGCCCCGCCCAGCACGGCCAGCAGGCAGGACTCCGCCAGCACCAGGGCGAGCACCTGGCCGTTGCCGAAGCCCAGCGTCTTCAGCACCGCCAGCTCGCTCGTGCGCTCGCGCACCGACTGCGCCATGGTATTGCCCGCCACCAGCAGGATGGTGAAGAAGACGGCCGCCAGGATGACCCGCATGATCTGGCCGATGTTACCCACCTGATCAGCGAACGACTGCGCCAGCGCCTTCTCGCTCTGGGTCTTGGTCTCGTACGGCGAGTTGGCGAACAACGGGTCGATGCGGCGGGCCACGTCCGGGGCGTGCGCCGGGTCGTCGACGCGGATGATGTACCAGCCCACCAGCCCCGTGGTGCCGCCCGTCCCCTCCTTCAGGTAGTCGTAGTGGAAGAAGAAGCCGGAGGTGTCGACGGACTTGTCCCGCCCGTCGTAGATGCCGTCGAGGTTGAACTCCCAGGCGTTCGAGCCGTCGGCGTGGCGGTAGATGGTGCCCATGACGGGGATCTTGTCCCCCACCTTCCAGCCGAAACGCTGGGCCGTCGTCCGCCCCACGATGGCGCCCGCCTTGTCGGCCAGCCAGGCCTTCTTCTGCTCAGCCGGCAGCACCATCTCGGGGTAGAGGCTCAGGTAGGTCTCGGGCTCCACCGCCATCTGAGGAAAGAAGTTCTTGGGGTCCTGGTAGATGCCGCCGAACCAGTTGGCATGGGTCACCTCCCGGACTCCGGACACCATCGCGATGCGCTCCCGGTAGGCGATGGGCAGCGGCTGGATGATGGACACCTTGTGGGTGACCATCAGCCGGTCGGCGCCGCTCATCTCGACCCCGGCGGTGAACGCCATGCGGATGGCCGACAGGTAGCCGAACAGGATGAAGGCCACCAGGATCGACAGCAGCGTGAACGCCGTGCGCAGCTTCTTGCGCTTCAGGTTGCTCCAGATCAGCGGCAGGAACTTCATGGCGCCGGCTCCGCGACGAGGTTCCCCTTGTCCAAGTGGAGGGTGCGCCGGGCCCGGGCGGCGGCATGGGGATCGTGGGTCACCATGACGATGGTCTTGCCGTGCTCGCGGTTGAGCGCCTGGAGCAGGTCCAGGATCTCGTCGCCCGACTTGCGGTCGAGGTCGCCGGTGGGCTCGTCGCAGAGCAGCAGGGTGGGATCGGTGACGATGGCCCGGGCGATGCCCACCCGCTGCTCCTGGCCGCCGGAGAGCTGCCGCGGGTAATGGGAGGCGCGGTCCGCCAGGCCCACCACGCCCAGCGCCGTGGCCACGTGCTGCCTCCGCTCCGCCGCCGACAACTTGGTGAGCAGCAGCGGCAGCTCGACGTTGCGCTCGGCGGTCAACACCGGCAGCAGGTTGTAGAACTGAAAGACGAACCCCACGTGGCGCGCCCGCCAGCCGGCGAGCTGGCCGTCGGAGAGGCGGTGAATGGGCTCCCCGGCCACCTCCACGCTCCCCGAGGAGGGTCGGTCAAGGCCGCCCATCAGGTTGAGCAGCGTCGTCTTGCCCGAGCCCGAAGGCCCCATCAGCGCCAGGAAGTCGCCCTGGGGCACGTCGAGATCGATCCCCTGCAGGACGTCGATCCGCTCCTCCCCCCGGCGGTAGACCTTGCGCACTTCCTTGACATGAACCAGCGTGCCGTTCTGCGACATTCGGATCTCCCTAGTCCCGGACGGCGACCTTGTCCCCGTCCTTGAGATTCGCCGGCCCTTCGACGACCACCCGCTCGCCGGCCGCGAGCCCGGAGAGGACCACCGCCTCGTCGCCAGGCGCGGCCGCGAGGCCGATCGCCCGCCTTTCGACGGCGCCCTCCTTCACCACGAAGACGACATCCTTGTCCCCCACCCGGCGCACGGCGGCGCGGGGGATGACCAGGACCGCCCGGCTGGAGACGGGCCGCTCCCCCTCCTCCCCAAGGAAGGCCACCTTGACTCCCATGTCGGGGAGGATGCGTGGGTCGAGCTGCTCGATCCCCAGCCGCACCTTCACCGTCGCCTTCTGGCGGTCGGCGGTGGGGACGGGCATGATGACCCGACAGGGGATCTGCCAGTCGGGATAAGCGTCCAGTGTCGCCATCGCCCGCTGCCCGGGCTTCACCCGGTGGATGTAGCTCTCGTTGACGTCCACCTCGACCTCCAGCGACTTCATGTCCACCAGCGTGCAGATGCCGGTGCGGGTGAAGCCGCCGCCGGCCGAGATGGGCGAGATCATTTCCCCGGGCTGCGCGTCCTTGGTCACCGCAACGCCGGAGAAGGGGGCGCGGATCACCGTGTCCTCCACGTCCTGGCGCCGCAGGGCCACCTGCCGCTCGGCAACCTGCACGTCCTGCCGCCCCACCTCGAGCCGCGCCGCGAACGAGTCCGCTTCGGCGTTGGCGGCGTCGAGGTCCGCCTGGGCCGAGACTCCCTGGTCCTTCAGGCGCCGCATCCGCTCCTGGCTGAGCCGCGCCTGCCGGAGGCGCACCTCGTTCTCCGTCAGGTTGCGCCGCGCGGAGGCGAGCTGCGCCTCGGCCAGGGCGAGCTGCTTGCGGGGCGAGACGTCGTCCAGATGCGCCAGCACCTGTCCCTCTTTGATCTCCATCCCCTCTTCCACCAGCACGTCCACCACCTTGCCGGTGATCTTGGAGGAGACGGTGGCCCGGCGGCGGGCAGTGACATAGCCCGAGGCGTTGAGCACCGCGCCGGCCGTGGCCGCACCGCCTGACTGCGCCTTCGCCTCGACGGTCCGCACCGGCACGGGCCGCGGCCGGGCCAGCCACCAGGCCGCCCCCGCCCCCAGCGCCGCCACGGCGAGGAGGACGATCCACCAGCGCCGATTTCTGCCGGCGCCGCCGGCGTCCTCCGCCGCGCGGTCGATGCGCAGGCCTTCCAGCGAAGGCTTGTCCGAAACCATGAATTCTCCTCTACGCGATTCTACCTGAAGGCGGAAGGAAAGCGGAAGCCGTCAAGCCTGCTCAGGCTGATAGGCGGCACAGGAGGTGTCGTTCTCCCATACCTCGACCCGCGTCACCCGCACCCGCTCCTGCGCCGCGAGCCGCCTCTCCACCTCCTCGAAGACGTACTGGGAGAGCAGCTCGGCCGTGGTGTTCCGCCGGTCGAAGGGGGGCACATCGTTGATCACCCCGTGATCGAAGGGGCCCAGGATCTCCTGCATGATCGTCTTGAGGTCGGCGAAGTCCAGCACCATCCCGAGCTCGTCCAGCCGCCCGGCCGCCAGGTGCACCCGCACGCGGTAGTTGTGGCCATGCAGGTTCTGGCAGCCGCGGGTGTGCCCCCGGATGGCATGGGCGGCGGCGAAGGTGAAGTCCTTGAAGATGGTGTGCATGACCGGGGCTCATCCTGTCGTCCGGCCGGTGGAGAGTCAAGAGGGGCGCTCAGGTGGTAATGAGGGTCCCTACTGCGCCCTCTCCACCCGCACCGCGGGATCGCCGTAGCGGTCCCGCGTCACCGTGACCTGCCAGGGGTTGCAGCAGACCTCGCAGTCCTGCACCAGGGTGCCCCAGACATCGGGCTCCAGGACGATCTCCACGTGTTCGCCGCAGTAGGGACACTGCACCTCGATCGTGTCGCTCCAGTAGCCGTCGTGCTCCATCGTCAGGCTCCCTTCTGCCGTCCGAGCTTGAGGACGATGTCGAACTCTTTCCTGGTCACCGGCTGGACGGAGAGGCGCGAGCCCTTCTGGACCACCACCATGTCCGCGAGCCCCTTCGCCTCCTTGAGCGCGGCGAGGGGAACGATCTCCGGGAACTTCTCCACGAAGCGCACGTCCACCATGTACCACGTGGGATCGTCCGGATCGCTCTTGGGATCGAAATACTTGTGCTCTTTTTGAAAGGCATAAGGATCGGGATAAGCCTCGCGGGCGATCTCCGCCACCCCCGCCACTCCCGAGGGCTCGGCGTTCGAGGCGTAGAAGAGCACGCCGTCGCCCACCTTCATGTCGTCCCGCATCGTGTTCCGCGCCTGAAAGTTGCGCACCCCCTCCCAGGTCGTCACCCCATCCCGTTCCAGGTCGTCGATGGAGTACGCCTCGGGCTCGCACTTCATCAGCCAATATCGCTTCGCTCGCGTCGCCATCGCTGCCCCTCCTCGACCCAGTCTACCGCGCCACTCGTCACGCGTCCTGCCGGCGCGGTCGAACACTCCTCGCCGTGACGGGCCCGGTGGGCGCGCCCTTGGGAGGGCGAAGCACCTTCCCTATTGGCGGGTCCTCTCTTCCCGCCCCGAAAAGGAGTCGCGATGCACAAGAAGACGAATCGGAAAACTGAAGACCCTCGTCCTCAACCGCGAGACGCTGCGCAAACTGGATTCCAAGGAGCTGGGCGAGGCGGTGGGGGCCTTCAGCATACCTCCCGCTCAGTGCGGCAACTCGAACCACACCTGCGATGACTGTCCCACCTACTCCTGCGGTCCTCGCCAGTGCCTCTAGACCCTTCCCTCTGACCTGCCGGTTGATCTCGCCGGGGCTACTCCTTGTGGCCTCGGTGATACTTACGCCCAACCCGGTTCCATCCCCCGTCCCGCCTCCATCTGAGTCCGCCGCACCAGATCCGCCAGCCGCAGCACGAGGTGGACGGGGACCTGCTTTTCGGTGAGGCGGCGGTGGAGGAAGCTCAAGGCGACGAGGGTGCTCTTGGGGGCGTCGAGGTCGCGGAAGGCGTCTTCGGCGGAGCGGATGAGGGCTCGGGCCTTCGCGGGCTGATCCAGCCGGAGGGCCAGGGCGGCGAGGTCGATGCTGACGTTGGCGGCCTTGTGGGCGAAGCCCGCGAGCTCGAAGGACTGGTAGGCTTCATCGAGCAGGCTCTGCGCGAGGGTCAACCGGTTGAGGGCCGCGGCGATCCGCCCCTCCAGCCAGAGGAGGTCCAGGCGCTGGGTCTCGCCGGTGGCGAGGCGGTCCCGGTGGGCTTCCAGGAAGCGCTGAGCTTCGCGCGGACGCCCGCTCTCCACCTGGAACCAGAGCTGGTTTTGGAGGCCTGTGAGGACGAGGTCCGGCTCGCGCTCCTCGTCGATCAGGGCCAGCCCCTCGCGGGTGAGGCGGAGGGCCTGCCGGGTCCGGCCGGCGTAGCCCGCCTGGAGCCCCTTGGAGATGAGGGCCCGACCTTCCAGATGCTGGTCCCCCCGTTCGCGGTGGATTTCCACCACCACGTCCAGGGCGGTGAGCGCCCGGTCGTAGCGCCCGCGGGTGGATTCGAGGGAGGCCTGGAAGTCGTAGAGGCGCGCCCGCAGGAGCGGGTCGCCGGTGCCGGCGTCGAGGAGCGCCGCGGCGTGGTCGAGGGCGTCCTGGGCCTGGTCGAGGTCGCCGGTGATCCGGCAGGCGTTGCCGAGGCAGGACCAGGCCGCGCAACTGAGGTCGGCCACCGGCCGCCCCCCCCAGGTTTCGGTGCTCAAGCCACCGGCCGTGAGCACGGCCAGACGGGAGATCCGGGCCATGTCGGCTGGCCTCTCGTGCCGCAGCGACCAGGCCCTCGCCAGGAGCGCTTCCACCAGCTCAGGGCCGTGCAGGCCCGGGGAAACGCCCGCGAGGGCGTGGAGCCAGGCCGGATTGCCGGTCTCGAAGGCGGTGGGCGTCTCGGGTATGCGGCCGGCCCGCAGGATTTCGTAGACGCGGTCGAAGGCCTCGTCGTAGGCCTGGAGCCGCTCGGGCGTGGCCTCCCGCGGACCGCGACGGATGCGGATCAGGTTCAGGAGGGCCGCGGTCTCGGCGCGGCAGCTCGCACAACCACGAAGGAAGTGGGCGACGACGGTCCGCGCCCGCTCCTTGGGGAGCTCGCCCTCGGCGAACGCCCGGAGCTCCTGAGGTGTCGGGTGTCCCTCCACCACAGCCTCCTCTCCCCGCGTCCTGGCGCGGTCTGAGCTTCCATCTTCAATGTTACTATGAAACGGGTCGTGCGAGTGCGGTGCCTCCATTTTTTTATCCTTGTCTACCCTCTTACCGCCGCCGTCTGATGACGGCGAACGAGGTCCGCCAGGCTGAGGACGAACCGCGCGGGGACCTCCCGCTCGGAGAGGGAGCGGCGCAGGAAGGCGAGGGCCATACGGGTGGTCCGCGAGGCTCCCAGCCGGGCGAAGGTCTCTTCGGCGTCGCGCACCAGGGTCAGGGCGCGGACCGGCTCGCCGAGGCGGATCTGGAGCGCGGCCAGGTCGAGCTTGACGCCCGCGGCCTGGGAGCGCCGGCCGGCGGCCGCGAAGGCCTGCTCGGCGGCTTCGAGGTCGAGGAGGGCGCCGTCGAGCTCGCGCAGGCCGGCCTTGATCCGCCCTTCGAGCCAGAGGAGGTCGAGGCACTGGGCGCCGCCGGTGGCGAGGCGCTCCCGGTGGCTCGTCAGCAGGTCCCGGGCCTCTCCGGGGTGCCCACTCTCCACCAGGAACCAGAGCTGGTTGTGGATGGCGGAGACGGCGAGCCCCGGATCCCGCTCCTCGTCGAGCAGGGCGAGCCCCTCCTGGGTGAGGCGGAAGGCGTCCCGCGGCCGGCCGGCGTAGCCGGTCTGGAGACCTTTGGAGATGAGCGCCCGCCCTTCCAGGTGCCGGTCGCCCCGCTCGTGGTGGAGGGCCTGGACGGCGTCGAGGGCCGCCAGGGCGAGGTCGTAGTAGCCGCGCGCCGATTCGAGAGAGGCCTGGAAGTCGTAGAGCTGCGCCCGGCTCAGCGGGTCGCCCGTCCCCCGGTTGAGAAACCCGGCGGCCCGGTCGAAGGCCCCCTGCGCCTGCTCGAGGTCGCCGGCGATGCGGCAGGCGTTGCCGAAGCCGGCCCAGGAGCGGCCCTGGAGGTCCGCCACCTGGGGCCTGCCGATGGCCGGGGAGAGGCCGCTGGCGGTGAGCACGGCGAGGCGCGCGACGCGCAGCATCTCGGCGGGATCGTCGTGGCGCAGCGACCAGGCGCGCTGAAGGAGGTCGTCCACTCGGTCAGGCCCCTGGACGCCGGCGGGCTCGCCAGGGCGGGCCCGGCCGCCGAGGGTCGCGGCCACGCGCTCGAAAGCCGCGTCGTAGGCGTCGGGCTCGACCGGCGCGGCCGGGCTCCAGAGGGGCGCTACCGCAGCGCGGCAGGCCCCGCAGCCGCGCAGCAGATGGGCCACGGCCGTTCGCGCCCGCTCGCGGGGCAGGACGCCCTCGGCGAAGGTCCGGAAATCCTGGGACGATAGATGTCGGGGCTCCATGTGACCCTCTTTCGGCGGCGGTCGCCGGGGATGGTATGGACCAGCTCGAAGGTGAGACTAGTCCCTGAACATTTCTACGCACATTACGGTGCGAGAGTTGCGCTCCGCAGGTGAAAACAGGGCGGAGTCGTGAAGGCTTCCACCCTGCCAGATCCCTGCCAGGCCACGAAGGCGGCATATGCTTACCCGGCCCTGTCCCAGGGAGCCGGGGGGGGAAACCTCCCGGGGCCTCCTGCGTATCAGGAGCGAACCAACCAGAGGAAAAAATCCATGACACCCATTCTCGAAGTACGGGACGTGCGCAAGAGCTACGGCGATTTCGTGGCGGTGGGCGGCGTCTCGATGTCGGTTCCCCCCGGCAGCATCTTCGGCCTCCTGGGACCGAACGGGGCGGGCAAGACCTCCACGATCCGCATGATCATGAACATCACGGCTCCCGACTCGGGCGAGGTGCTCGTCTTCGGCCACCCGCGCACAGGGGACGACCTGCGCCGCATCGGCTACCTGCCGGAGGAGCGGGGGCTGTACCGGAAGATGACGGTGATGGACCAGCTCCTCTTCCTCGGCGAGATCCGGGGCCTGAAGCGGGCCCAGCTCGTGCCCGAGGTCGAGCGCTGGCTGGCGCGGGTGGAGCTGGCCCCGTGGGCGAAGAAGAAGATCGAGGAGCTCTCGAAGGGCATGCAGCAGAAGGTGCAGCTCATCGGCACGGTGCTCCACAAGCCGGACCTGCTCATCCTCGACGAGCCGTTCTCGGGCCTCGATCCCCTCAACCAGGAGCTGTTCCGCGAGTTGCTCCAGGACTACCGCACGCAGGGCAAGAGCGTCGTGCTCTCCACCCATGGCATGGAGCTGGCGGAGCGGATGTGCGACCACATCTGCCTGATCTCCAGCGGCCGGGCGGTGCTGGACGGCGAGCTCAGGGACATCAAGCGGCGAGTGGGAGGCAACTCCTTCCGGCTGCTGGCGGAAGGGGACCTCGAGCGGCTGAAGACGATGCCCGAAGTGGAGCAGGCCACGATCCAGAACGGCGAGGTGAAGCTGATGCTCCGGCCGGACGCCGACGGCGCCGAGGCGCTGCGGCAGATGGTCGGGTTCCTGAAAGTCCGCGAGTTCCGCTCGGAAGAGCCGGAGCTCGAACAGATCTTCATGAAGGCGGTGCGCGATGCGGCTTGACAGTATCTTCGTGGTTCTCAAGCGGGAGTACCTGTCGCGAGTCAAGAACAAGGGGTTCTGGATCGCCACTCTGGCGGTGCCGCTGTTCGCCGCGGCGGTGACGATCCTGCCGACCCTCCTGATCTCCAAGAGCCATACCAGCCAGACGATCGTCGTCGTGGACGCGACAGGCCAGGGAGTCGCCGAGGCCTTGAAGGCGCAGATGGCCAAGACCGCGGCGGCGAAGTCCAAGGAGGCCGCCGCCGCGCCGGTTCGCCGGCCTTCCGGCAAGGGGGAGTCCCGCCTGGCGGACTTCACCATCGAGACGCAGACGCCGGGGGCCGACCCCCGGGTGCAGCGGCGGGATCTGGATACCCGGGTGCGAAACGGGAAGGGGAAGGTCGACGCCTGGATGTGGCTCGGCCCCGGCGTGTTGAAAGACGAAGCGGCGGAGTATCACGCCCGTAACACCACGAACTTCATCACCCAGGAGACGTTGCGGGGAGACCTCTCGGAAGTGGTGCGCCGCGTCCGGTTACGGCAGGCGGGGATCGATCCGGCCCGCATGGAGGAGCTCACCAAGCGGGTGGAGCTCGACGCCGTGCAAGTGCCGGGGACGGGAACGAGCGGCGGGGGCGTCGCCGGGTTGATCTTCGCTGTGGTCCTCTTCTTCCTTCTCTACATGAGCATTCTGATGTGGGGCCAGCAGGTGATGACCGGGGTGCTGGAGGAGAAGGGGACGCGGGTGATTGAGGTGTTGATCTCGGCCATCACACCCTTCGAGCTGATGATGGGCAAGCTCCTGGGCATCTGCCTCGTGGGCATGACTCAGCTCGCCATCTGGCTCGGCACCGTCCTGGTGCTGACGGCCCCGGGCATCGTGGCGACCCTCGCCTTTCTGCCGGCAGGAGTGACGATGCCCTCGCTGACGATCGGCATGACGCTCAACCTGGCGTTCCTCTTCATCCTGGGCTTCTTCGCCTATGCCACGTTCTACGCCGCCATCGGCGCCTCGTTCAACAACCTCCAGGAGGCGCAGCAGGTGGCGAGCATCGCGGTGGTGTTCATCGTGGCGCCGGTGATGGTGCTCAACCAGATCATCAACGACCCGAGCTCGACGATGGCGGTGGCGATGTCGCTCTTCCCCCTGTTCACGCCGCTGGTCATGCCGCTGCGCATCGCCATCGAGATGCCGCCGGCCTGGCAGCTCGCCCTGGCCTACGTGCTGACGCTGTCGTTCGTGATCGGCATGATCTGGGTCTGCGCCCGCATCTACCGGGTCGGCATCCTGATGTACGGCAAAAAGCCGACGCTGCAGGAGATCTGGAAGTGGACGCGGTACGCATAACGGAAGCGTCCACCGACTCCAGCCAGGTAGAGACCTGAGGGGCGGGGCCTCAATGTCCCTGGTTCTCCACCCCGCTCAAATTGACCACCCCGCAGGCCAGCCGGTCGCCGGAGTTGCCGGTGGGCTGGGTGGTGCAGTCGTCGGCGCCGGCGTGGAGGATGACGGCCTTGCCCACCACCGCGTTGGAGCCGGTCACGGAGATCGCCTTGGAGGTGAGGTCCAGGTGGCCGTTGCCGCTGGCGTCCACTTCGATGTTGCCGAAGTCACCCGCGTGGCGGGGGTCGGTGGGAGGGCAGGCGTGGGGCGCGTTGGTGGGGTTGAAGTGGCCGCCGGCCGAGGCGAAATGCTTGCCGGCTTCATCCCCGTGCACGCACTCGCCGTTGGCGTGGAGATGGAGGCCGTGCTTGCCCGGCGGCACGCCCTTGACGTCGGCCACGACGTGGACGGCGCCGCCCGCCGCCGGCGTGAAGGTGACCGTGCCGGAGAACGCGGTGTTCGCGGGATCGCCCTGGAGCGTCGCCGTCGCGGCCAGGGGCGAGGCGGACATCGGCTTGGGGGCGGGCGAGTGGTCCGTCATATCCCGCGCGTGATCGCTGGTCGTCGCCTTCTCGTACTTCGGGCCGCAGGTGGTCAGGACCAGAAGCCCCGCCGCCGCCAAGAGGGTCCAACCATACCTGGAATGATTCATCGCTCTCTCCTCCTGAGAAGATGGACTGCCATGGTTCGCCAGGATATCGCGTCTGCCTAGCGCAACGACTTCAATTCCATACGCACGTCCGCGAGATTGCGGGAGATCAGGATCTCGACCGGCGTGGCCGCCTCGTCGCGGGCCAGCCAGAGGTCGAGCCTCCCTTTCCAGCGGTCGCGGTCGGGCACGTCGACACCCCGGATCGAGAACTTCTGGACCTGGACCTTTTTGCCGTCCTGGAGGGTCCGGGTCTCGACGCCCTGGGGGACGACGACGACAGGATAGACCTTGCCGTCCGACCAGATCTCCATCCGCCGCGGTTTCTGGGGCGGGTCGCGCCGGATGGCATAGATACCGGAGGCGATGTCGAGCACCCCGTCCGCGGTGATGTCCTCGCTCTTCGACTTGGTCTCGCCGCGCCAGGAGTAGGCGCTCCAGGCGCGGATCGGCTGTAGTGTACGGGTATCGACCTCGGAGCCGTAGCGGAAGAACTCGCCCTGCCTGGCGACGTCCGAGGTGATGGTCAGCTCGCTGCGCAGGTGGCCGTTGCCGTCGGTCTTGAAGGTGAGCTGTCCCTCGCCCCGGTTGGGCAGGAACAGGCCGACCAGGGTGCCGAGGATGTTGCGGAGCTGCCAGTGATATTGAAACTCCTCGTCCCCACGCCCTTGCGCAGCCTGCGCGGACACCGAGGATACCCATGGGCCCGCCACCAGGAACGCCAGGAGGCCGAGAAGGAGAGATTTGCGAAGGATCGATTTCATGGGTTTCCTTGCAAGGGGAGTTGGAGCCGGAGGTTCCAACGGGTTATAACAGAAGCAAGCCGTCTGCCATGCCCAAAAGCCAAAGATTGCATGAAATCCAAGGAGAGCCGATGCGCCGAATCCTGCCGATCCTCGCCGTGCTGTGCCTGGCCGTGCCGGCCCTGGTGGAACCCCTGGCCGCCGCCGAGGTCCCCACGCCCGAGAGCTTCCTGGGCCACCGCGTGGGGGCCGACCGCAAGCTCGCTCCCTGGCCCAAGGTAGTGGAGTACCTGCGGCGGGTGGACGCCGCATCCGACCGCATCTCCCTGGAGTCGGCGGGCAAGTCCACCCAGGGTAATGACATGCTCGTGGTGGTGATCACCTCGGAGGAGAACCAGAAGCACCTGGACCGCTACCGGGAGATCGCCCGGCGGCTGGCCAACCCGGACGGGCTCTCCGCGGCCGAGGCCCGCGCCCTGGCGAAGGAGGGGAAGACCATCGCCCTGGTCACCTGCTCCATCCACTCCACCGAGGTGGGCTCGACCCAGATGGCCCTGGAATTCGTCCACGACCTGGCCACCACCCAGGATCCCGCCGTGCTCTCGTGGCTGAACGATGCCGTGCTCCTGCTGATGCCGTCGATCAACCCCGACGGTCAGGTGATGGTGGTGGACTGGTACGACAAGTACGTGGGCACCCCGTACGAGGGGGGCCCCTGCCCTGGCTTTACCACGTCTACGCCGGGCACGACAACAATCGCGATTTCTACATGCTGACCCAGAAGGAGACGCAGGCGGTCAACGACCTCCTCTACCACCGCTGGTACCCCCAGATCTTTCTCGACGAGCACCAGATGGGATCGGTGGGGCCGCGCATGTTCGTGCCGCCTCAGGCCGACCCCCTCGCTCTGGACGTGCACTCGCTCATCTTCCGCCAGGCCGACCTCCTGGGCACGGGCATGAGCGTTCGCCTGGAGGAGGCGGGCCACCTCGGGGTGGGGAGCAACATGATCTTCGACAGCTACTGGCCCGGGGGCACCCGCAACACGGCGTGGTGGAAGAACGTCACCGGCCTGCTCACCGAGATCGCCAGCGCCCGGATCGCGACGCCCATCTACGTCGAGCCCGGGGAGCTGCAGGGCGGCGTCAAGGGGCTGCCGGAGTACAAGCGCCAGTCGAACTTCCCCTCGCCCTGGCCGGGCGGCTGGTGGCGGTTGCGCGACATCGTGGACTACGAGCTGGTCTCCACCCGCAGCTTTCTGGAGACGGGCGCCCGCTACCGCGAGGACTTCCTCTTCAACGTCTACCGCATGGCCCGGGAGGCGATCGACCGCGGCGGCCAGGAGCCGCCGTACGCCTTCCTGGTGCCGGCGGATCAGGGCGATCCGGTCGCGGCGGCCCTGCTGGTGGAGCTGCTGATCCGCCACGGCGTGCGGGTGGAGCGCGCCGGCGCGGCGTTCACCGTCGGCCGCTCGGCCTATCCGGCGGGGACGTACGTCATCCCCGCCGCCCAGCCCTACCGCCAGTTCCTCCTCACCATGCTGCGGCCGCAACGCTATCCGCAGATCATCCCCTACGTGGGCGGCCCGGTGATGCCGCCCTACGACGTCACCGCCTGGTCGCTCCCCCTCTCCTTCGGCGTCGAGGTGGACGAGGCCGGCACGCCCGTCCCTGGCACGGCCGCCGCGGCGCCGATCGACGCCCCGGTCTGGCCGGGGGGAGAGGTGGCGATTGCGAATGCGAAGGGAGCTGGCGGCTACCGGATCTCCCATCGAGCCGACTCGGCCATCACGGCCCAGAACCGCCTGCTGGCCGAGAGGAAGAAGGTCTATTGGCTGAAGAAGGCTCCCGCCGGCGGCGGCGAGGCGGGCGATCTCTATGTGCCGGCGGGGGAGGCCACCCCCGAGGCCATGAGCCGGCTGTCGCGCGAGCTGCACCTCCCCATCACGCCCCTCGACCGGGCGCCGGCCGGCCCGGCCTTCCGGGTGAAGCCCATCCGCGTCGGCCTCTACAAGCCCTGGGTAGCCAACCTCGACGAGGGGTGGACCCGGTTCCTGCTGGAGCGCTACGGCTTCGCCTTCCAGAACCTGGACAACGAACAGATGAAGACCGGCGCCTACCAGGGAAAGGTGGACGTGATCCTGCTGCCGGCCATGGAGCCGGGGACGATCGAGAAAGGATCGTCCAGCGGCTCCGGCGGCTCGCCCCTGCCACCGCCCTACGCCGGCGGGCTCGGCACGGCGGGCGGGGAGAAGCTCAGGAAGTGGGTGCAGGACGGCGGCACCCTGGTGACCCTCGATCAGTCCTCGGGCTATGCCATCAGCCTGCTGGAGCTGCCGGTGAGGAACGTCCTGGAGAAGGTCCCCGAGGAGCAGTTCCACGTTCCGGGCTCCATGCTCCGCATCCTGATGGACACCTCCCACCCCCTGAGCTGGGGGATGGACGCCGAGGAGGTCGCCTTCTTCGCGGACTCCCCCGCCTTCGAGACCCGCCTGCCCGACCCCCGTTTCCAGCGGCGGGTGGTGGCCACCTACCCGGAGAACGCCCAGGACGTCCTCGTCAGCGGCTACATCAAGGGCGCGGAGAAGCTGACGCGCAAGGCAGCTGTGGTGGAGTACGGGGTGGGCAAGGGCAAGGTCGTCCTCCTCGGCTTCCACCCCCAGCACCGGGCACAGCCGCACAGGACGTTCAAGCTGTTGTGGAACGCGCTGTACTGGGGGGGATTGGAGGAGGTGGAGCTCTGAGACCACCTCCCCCGTGAGAGCTAATCCCCGCTCTCCAGAACCTCCCGCACCTTGGTCGCCAGCTCGCGGCCGCTGAAGGGCTTCTTGAGCAGCGGCGCGTCCTCGCGGCCCAGGCTGGCGTTCTCGGCGAGGCCGGCGGGGTAGCCGGTGGCGAAGAGGACGCGCATCTCGGGGCGCTTGAAGGAGAGGCGCTCGGCGAGCTCGACGCCGGTCATACCGTCCATCAGGATGTCCGTCACCATCAGGTGGATGGGCCCGGGGTGGCTCTGGCTGATGCGGATGGCCTCGGCCCCGTCGCGGGCTTCGAGGACGTTGTAGCCGCGGGCGGCCAGGATCTGCACCAGGGGCTTGCGCACGTTCTCCTCGTCCTCGACGATCAGCAGGGTCTCCCACTCCCGGGCCGGGGCTGCCCCGGCGCCCGCGCTCTCGGCGGCCTGCTCGGCGCTGGGCAGGAAGATGAGGAAGCGCGAGCCGCTGCCCGGCTCGCTGTCGGCGAGGATCTGACCGCCGCTCTGGCTGACCACGCCGTAGGCCGTGGAGAGCCCCAGCCCGGTGATCTCCATGCCGCCCTTGGTGGTGAAGAACGGTTCGAAGGCGTGGCGGCGTACGTCCTCCTGCATGCCCGGTCCCGTGTCGCTCACCTTGAGCAGCACCCAGCGGCCGGGGGTGGCGCGCATGGGGTGGGTGAGGTTGCCGGGCTGCACGTCCACGTTCTGCGTCTCCAGCACCACCCGGCCGCCGTCCGGCATGGCATCGCGGGCGTTCGAGATCAGGTTCATGACCACCTGCTCGAACTGCTCGGGATCCAGCGACACCCGGTCGAGCTCGGGGTGGAGGTCCAGCTTCAGCTCGATGTCGTCGCCCAGGAAACGGCGGAGGCGCTCCTCCATCCCGGTCAGCAGGTGGTTGAGCTGCAGCACGCGGGCGTGGAGCACCTGCCGGCCGCTGAAGGCCAGGAGCTGGCGGGCCAGGGCCGCTCCGCGCTCGCCGACCTTCTCGATCTCCCGCAGGTGCTTGCGGGCCGGGTCGTCGCCGGACAGCGAGCCCATCGCCAGCTCGGTCTGAAAGGAGATGGCGGTGAGGAGGTTGTTGAAGACGTGGGCGATGCCGCCCGCCAGCCGGCCCATGGCGTCCATGCTCTGAGCCAGCGCCGGAATCTCCTCGCTGTGTCGCATCAGCCGGCGGGTCTCCGCCAGCCGGGGCGCGCTGCGGGTCTCGGCCCCCTCGGGGGGGAGGTCGTCGACGGCCCGCACGAGGTTCGGTGTGTTGTTGGGGTTGCGCATAAGGGTCTCTTTCCCTTCGGTCCGCGGCGGACCGGTCGAGGAGCGGCAGGGGCATCTTGAGGTCGGCCGTTCCTGCCGTGGTGACATGCAGGTTTCAGTCCAGGTCCGGGTCGGGAACCTCGTCCCTCGGCGGCCGGGGACGAGCCGCGAAATGCCAATTCCGGAGCCGCGCCACGGCCCGCAGGGTGAGCTTGCGCACGCTGGAGTGGCAGTAGCCGAGGCGCTCCGCCACCTCGTGGGGGGTGAAGCCCATGCCGAAGCGGAGCCAGAGGACCTGCTGGTGGCGCGGGTCCAGAACGCCGAGCAGGGTTTGCAGGTCGAGCGCTTCGTCCCGCTTCTCCTGCGGTGGCGGCTGCGGCGGGCAGAGCTCTTCCAGGCTCGGCACGCCCAGCACCGGGGACGGGTGCAGCCGTCTCTTCTTTCGATAATTCCAGCACTTGACGCGGAGCGTGCCGAGGAGCCAGCTCTCCTTGTCGTAGATGCTTTCCCACTTGCGAAACGCTTCCAGGAAGGAGTCCTGAAGGAGGTCCTCGGCGTCCTGGAAAGGGATGTCGAAGCTGCGGAGGATGGTCTTCAGGCGGAAGCGGATCCGCTTTACCAGCTCCTCCAGGGTCTCTTCGGGTCGGAGGTCGGGTGTGGGTTCGAGGGCGCCGTTCACAGGGTAGCTCGTATAGCCGGCCGCGGGATTGCGCGCCGGGGTCGTCCACCCGAACTTTATCACTCACATTGGCAACCTGTACCCTCTTCTCAGAACATTCCCAATTGAAGCCGCGCCGCCTCGGACATCATGGACGGGTTCCAGGACGGATCCCACACCAGCTCCACGTCGGCGGAGGCGACGCCGGGGACCCCCTCCACTTTGGTCTTGACCTCGCCCGGCAGGGAACCGGCCACCGGACAACCAGGGGAGGTGAGGGTCATCTTGACCTGCACGTGGCCCCCCTCCCGGATGTCGACGTCGTAGATCAGCCCCAGCTCATAGATATTGACGGGGATCTCGGGATCGAAGACGGTCTTCAGGACCTCGACGATCCCATGCTCGACATCGGAGGGATCAGCCACCGCGGTCGCCACGGTCGCCGTGGCGGTGGGAGGTGTAGAGGTGGTTTCCGGATCGGGATCGATATCCATGCTGATCTCCTTCTTCAACGCTATTCGGTGGAGACGGGTTGATCCTGCTTCTGGTCCAGAGCGGCGATCAGGGTGTGCCACGCCAGAGTGGCACACTTGACCCGCATGGGGTACTCGCGGACGCCGGTGAAGACGGCGAGCTTGCCCAGCTCCGGCGAGCCCTCACGATCGCGGATGTCGCCGGTGGTGAGCAGGTCATGGAAGACGTGGAAGAGCCGGCGGGCGTCTTCCACGGTCTGCCCCTTGAGGGCCTCGGTCATCAGCGATGCGGAGGCCGTCGAAATGGCGCACCCCGCGCCCTGGAAGGCGATGTCGCGAATGCGTCCGGCGTCCAGGTCCAGGAGGACGGTCACCTTGTCGCCGCAGAGGGGGTTGCTCCCCTCGGCCCGGTGGCTGGCGGTCGCCAGAGGCCCGAAGTTGCGGGGTTGCCGGTTGTGGTCGAGGATGACCTCCTGATAGAGATCGCGCAGGTCGTTCATCGAGGTGATCATCCGAAGAGCTTTCGCGCCCGGTGGAGGGCGGCGACCAGGGCCTCGACCTCTTCGCGGGTGTTGTACAGGCCGAAGGAGGCGCGCGTCGTGGCCGGCACCCCGAAGCGCTCCATCACCGGCTGGGCGCAGTGGTGGCCGGCGCGGACCGCGATCCCCTCCCGGTCGAGGACCGTCCCCACGTCGTGGGGGTGGATCCTCTCCAGGGTAAACGAGAGGACGGCCGCCTTTTCTTTCGCCGTGCCGATCAACCGCAGGCCGGGCACCGCCGCCATCCGCTCCGTGGCCAAGGCGAGCAGCTCGGCCTCCCAGGCGCCGACGGCCGGCAGGCCGAGGGCGGTCAGGTAATTGAGAGCGGCTCCGAAGCCGACGGCCGCCTCGATGGCCGGGGTGCCGGCCTCGAAGCGGTGGGGTGGCGGGGCGTAGGTGGTCCCGGCGAAGCTGACGGTGCGGATCATGCCGCCGCCCCCCTGCCACGGCGGCATCGCCTCCAGCAGCTCCCGGCGCCCCCACAGGGCGCCGATGCCGCTGGGGCCGTAGACCTTGTGGCCGGAGAAGGCGTAGAAGTCGCACCCCAAGGCCTGGACGTCGACTCTCAAGTGCGGGGCGGCCTGGGCGCCGTCCACCAGCACCACGGCACCGGCCTCGTGAGCCCGCGCGGCGATCTCGCGCACGGGGTTGACCGTGCCCAGGGCGTTGGAGACGTGGGCCACGGCCACCAGCCGGGTGCGGGGGGAGAGGAGGCGGTCCAGCTCCTCCAGGATCACCTCGCCGCGGTCGTCGATGGGGGCCACCCGCAGGAGCGCGCCCCGCTCCTCGCACAGGAGCTGCCAGGGAACGATGTTCGAGTGGTGCTCCAGCTCGGTGATCAGGACCTCGTCGCCCGGCCCCACGTGGCGCCGGCCCCAGCTCGCGGCCACCAGGTTGATGGCCTCGGTGGTGCCGCGGACGAAGACGACCTCCTCGGCGCTCGGGGCATTGAGGAAGCGGCGCACCGCCTCCCGCGCCCCCTCCCGGGCCGCGGTCGAGCGTTGGGAGAGGGTGTGCACGCCGCGCTCGACGTTGGCGTAGTACTCGCCGTAGCAGGCGGCGATGGCGTCCATCACCGCCCGCGGCTTCTGGGTGGAGGCGGCGTTGTCCAGGTAGACCAGGGGCCGGCCGTGTACCTTTTGCGCAAGGATGGGAAAATCGGCTCGAACCCGGTCGAGGTCGTAGGTGGGCCCGGGGGCCGCCTCCCTCGTGTCCTCTGTGTCCTCAGCGGAAGCCGCGAGGGTCATCGCCATCTCACACCGCCTGCCGCACGACCTCGCCCTTGGGCAGGCGGGCGAAGAGGAACTCTTCGAGGTCCTTGCGCACCGGCTCCACCTGGATGCGTTCCACGATGTCGCTGGCGAAGGCCCAGGTGAGCAGGCTGCGTGCCGCCTCCTGGCCGATTCCTCGCGAGCGGAGGTAGAAGACGGCGTCCTCGTCGAGCTGCCCGACCGTCGAGCCGTGGGTGCACTTGACGTCGTCGGCGTAGATCTCGAGCTGCGGATTGGAGTTCGCGATCGCGTCGCGCGACAGCAGGAGGTTGCGGTTCGACTGCTTGGCGTCGGTCTTCTGAGCGCCCTTGTGAACGTGGATCAAGCCGTTGAACACCGCCCGCGCCTTGCCGTCCAGCACCCCCTTGTACAGCTCGTGGCTGGCGCAGTGGGGCTTGGCGTGCTCCACCCGCATGTGGTTGTCCACGTGCTGGCGGCCGTCCACCAGGTAGAGGCCGTTGAGGATGCAGTCGATCCCCTCGCCGGCGAGGACGGCGTTGACGTCGTTGCGCACCAGGCCGCCGCCCAGCGAGATGGAGTGGGAACGGGGCACGCTGTTGCGCTCGCCCTGCACCTGGAAGGTGGCGATGTGGAAGGCCTCGCGGCTCTCGCGCTGCACCTTGTAGTGATCCACCACCGCGTTGGGGCCCGCCACCAGCTCGGTCACCGGGCAGTTGAAGTAGGCGCCCGTGCCGGCGTAGGTCTCCACCACCGTGAGCTGGCTGTTCTCGCCGGCGACGAAGAGGTTGCGCGGATAGGAGACGGTCGCCCGGCCGTCCTCGGAGGAAGACAGGAAGAGAAGGTGGATCAGCCCCGAGGCCACACCCCGCGGCACGTGGATGAAGGCGCCGTCGCCCAGGAACGCCGTGTTGAGGGCCACGAACGGCTGCTGCTCGAAACCTGCGAGCTGGCCGAGCCAGGGCTCCACCAGGCCGGGCGTCGCAGCCAGGGCCGCCGCCAGGCTGGTGACGACCATCCCGGCGGGGAATGCCGGTGTCCCAGCGATGGACGACAGCCGCGCCGAGTAGCGGCCGTCCACGAACACCAGCCGCGCGGCGGCCGGAAAGTCGTAGGCCGCGATCTGCTCCGGCGCCACGGCATTGGGATCGCTCATGGCGCGGTGGAACGAGCCCTGGACGATGGGGGCGACGTTGGTCAGCCGCCACTCCTCCTGCCGGGTGTTGGGGAAGCCGAGGGCCGAGAAGCGGTCCATCCCCGCCCGGCGCAGCGCCTGGACGAAGGCTGGTTCCGACGCCGGGCGCCCCCCCTGAAAGCGCTCGAAGTCGGCGATATAAGGCGCGAGCGCCGCCGACGCGTTCTGGATCTCCGTAACAGACATTTCCTAGGCTCCCACCGGCGCGGCGGCCAGATTCTCGAGCCAGGAGTACCCCTTCTCCTCCAGCTCCAGGGCCAGCTCCTTGCCGCCCGAGCGGACGAACCGGCCGTCCACCAGGACGTGCACGTAGTCGGGCACGATGTAGTTGAGCAACCGCTGGTAGTGGGTGATCACCAGGAACGAGCGGTCCTTCGAGCGCAGGGCGTTGACGCCGTCGGCGACGATGCGCAGGGCGTCGATGTCGAGCCCCGAGTCCGTCTCGTCGAGGATGCAGAGGCTGGGCTCCAGCACGGCCATGTGGAAGATCTCGTTGCGCTTCTTCTCGCCGCCCGAGAACCCCTCGTTGACCGGCCGGTTGAGCAGCGTCTCCTCCATCTGCACCAGCTTCATCTTCTGGCGCACCATGGTGAGGAACTCCAGGGCGTCCATCTCCAGCAGGCCGCGGTGCTTGCGCACGGCGTTCAAGGCCGCCTTCAGGAAGTAGGTGTTGCTCACTCCAGGGATCTCCACCGGGTACTGGAAGGCCATGAAGACCCCTTCCCGGGCCCGCTCCTCGGGGTCCATCTCCAGCAGGTCCTGGCCGTTGAAGAGCACCTGGCCCTGCGTGACGACGTAGGCCTCCTGGCCGGCCAACACCCGGGCCAGCGTGCTCTTGCCGGAGCCGTTCGGGCCCATGACGGCGTGCACTTCGCCGTCGCGGACCGTGAGGTCGATCCCCTTGAGGATCTCGGTGCCTTCGACGGCGGCGTGCAGGTTTTTGATCTCGAGCATATTTGGATTCCGATCCTGGATTTTGGATTTCAGATTTGGATTGGAAAACGCGGGATCACCCGACGCTCCCCTCCAGGTTGATGGCCAGCAGCTTCTGGGCCTCGACGGCGAACTCCATGGGCAGCTCGCGGAAGACCTCCTTGCAGAAGCCGTTGACGATCATCGACACGGCGTCCTCGGTGGCGATACCGCGCTGGTTGCAGTAGAAGATCTGGTCCTCGCCGATCTTCGACGTCGTGGCCTCGTGCTCCATGCGCGCCAGCGGGTTCTGCACGTCGATGTACGGGAAGGTGTGGGCGCCGCACTGGTCGCCGATGAGCATCGAGTCGCACTGCGAGAAGTTGCGGGCGTTGTCCGCACCCTTGAGGATCTTCACCTGGCCGCGGTAGGTGTTCTGGCCGTGGCCGGCGGAGATGCCCTTCGAGACGATGGTGCTCTTCGTGTTCTTCCCGATGTGGATCATCTTGGTGCCGGTGTCCGCCTGCTGATAGCCCTTGGTCAGCGCCACCGAGTAGAACTCGCCCACCGAGTTGTCGCCCTTGAGGATCACGCTGGGATACTTCCAGGTGATGGCCGAGCCCGTCTCCACCTGGGTCCAGGAGATCTTCGCGTTCGCCCCGTCGCACTTGCCGCGCTTGGTGACGAAGTTGTAGATGCCGCCCTTGCCGTGCTCGTCGCCCGGGTACCAGTTCTGGACGGTCGAGTACTTGATGGTGGCGTCCTTGAGCGCCACCAGCTCGACCACCGCGGCGTGGAGCTGGTTCTCGTCGCGCATCGGCGCCGTGCAACCCTCCAGGTAGGAGACGTAGGCCCCCTCGTCGGCGATGATCAGCGTGCGCTCGAACTGCCCGGTGTTGAGGGCGTTGATGCGGAAGTAGGTGGAGAGCTCCATGGGGCAGCGCACCCCCTTCGGCACATAGACGAAAGAACCGTCGGAGAATACGGCCGAGTTCAGGGTGGCGAAGAAGTTGTCCGAGTAGGGAACCACCGAGCCGAGGTACTGCTGGATCAGGTCCGGGTGGTTCCTCACCGCCTCGGAGAAGGAGCAGAAGATGATCCCCACCTCGGCCAGCTTCGCCTTGAAGGTGGTCGCCACGGAGACGCTGTCGAACACGGCGTCCACGGCCACGCCGGCGAGCAGCTCCCGCTCCCGGAGGGGGATGCCCAGCTTCTCGTAGGTGGCGAGGATCTCCGGGTCCACCTCGTCGAGGCTCTTCGGCCCCGAGCCCTTGGGCTTCGGCCCCGCGTAGTAGGCGATCGACTGGTAGTCGATGGGCGAGTAGTGGATATTCGCCCAGGTCGGCTCCGCCATCGTGAGCCAGTGGCGGTAGGCCTTGAGGCGCCATTCGAGCATCCACTCGGGCTCCTCTTTCTTCGCCGAGAGCGCGCGGATGACGTCCTCGGAGAGGCCCGGCGGAAAGATGTCCTGTTCGACGTCGGTGACGAAGCCGAACTTGTAGTCCTGCGTCGCAAACTGCTCGATGGTATCGGTCTGAGTCTGCATGGTTTCCTCTATGCGCCTTTATGAGTAGGTTCCGAAGGACCGGAGAGCGGTCAGATCTCCTGGTGGGCGGCGGCCTCGAAGGCGGTGCGCCCGCTCCCCAGCGTCACCAGCCCCTGCGGTCCCGGCGGCCCCTGGGATCTACCGCGGGCCATCTCCGACAGGGCGATCCCCTCCAGCGCCGCGCGCACCGCCACGTTGATGCGCTGCCAGTTGGAGCGCACCGGGCAGAGCGGCTCATGCGAGCAGTCCCCCTCGACGCTGATGCACTCGGTGAGGGCGATGGGCCCCTCGAGGGCGGCGATGATCTCCGCCATGGAGATCTCCTCCGCGTGGCGGGCCAGACCGTAGCCGCCCTTGACGCCACGGTGGGACGTCAGCAGCCCCTCCCGTGCCAGCAGCTTCAGGATCTTGCTCACCATGGGCAGCGGCAGGTGCGTCTCCGCCGCCAGCTCCGGAGCATTGAGCTGCCGCTCCGGATTCGCCGCAAGGTGAGTCAGGAGGACGATGCCATAGTCGGTCTGCTTGGTGATGCGGATCATGGTTCGCCTGCCCTCGGATGCCGAGTCCCAAAACAGGACCGTTTCAGTACGAATTCCATGATAGCAGGGTGGGGGGGATTGTCAACCGGGGGAGGTGTCACTTCTGGGGTGTCGCTGAGGCAAACGAAGAGCGGGTTCTTCCTGGAGGGTGTCGAAAACTTCGAAAGAGCGGGGCACGGCAAGGAGGGCTGAGATCGCAGGGCCACAACGGGGAAACCCGCCCCGCAACCACGGGGCGGGTCTGGATCGAGATTTAGCCTAGCTGCAAGCGCGTACGCAATACCCTGCGGTGTTGCCGTCGCACATGCAACAAGCCTGGCAGTTGGTGCCGCCACTCGAGGCACAGACGCCACACCCGACCGGGTCCGCCTGGACCGTCTTGGGCGTGGAGACCACGGCGGCGCCGATCAGCACGGCCGCGAACAGCAGTTTCTTGAGATTTTTCATCGCTCTGTTCCTCCTGCAAAGAGTTGGGATCTGACTCTCAGGTCCCGAACCCGCGCCGGGCTCGGCTGAGGTCACCCCATCCTGGCAAGGAGAAGAGCTTGTGTCTTGCACGATATTGCCAGGATGACGGCCCTACTGCCATAAACGGCCCCTGCGGCTATGCCACTCTTCCCCCAGGCGGCTCCACCGCGATCAGGGAGACCGCGGCCGCGGGCCGCCGGAAAGAGAGCCCGCCCATGAAGCGCGTCGTCCGCCGCAGCACCGCCTTCCTCGTCCTCACCCTCGCCCTCGTTGCCGCCGCTCAGGCCGCGCCGTCCCCCCGCCGGTCCGCGCCCGCCGCGCCCGCATCCCTCCTGACCGCCGCCTGGACCTGGATCGCCCGCCACGTCCTGCCGGCCCCGTCTCCTCCTCTGACTCCCATCACGGAGAAGGCCGGCTGCGATATCGATCCCAACGGCCGCATGCTTTGCGCCCCCGCCCCGCCGCAGCGGATCGATGAGGGATGCGAGATGGATCCCAACGGCCGGTAGGCCGGCTCCTCTCCTGGGCGCTGGTTGACGCAACCGGCGCCGCCCTTCGACCCTCTCAAGTTCTCTCAACTTGTCCTGCTTTCCCCGTTTGCGGCAACCTATAGTATTGTAGAGACCGTACCATGGACTGCCCCCGCCCTGACGTTGCCAAGATCCTCGATCAGCTCCAGCCCGTCCTGGAGAGGATCTTCGCGGGCTATGGGATTTCCGTCCAGGAGGCGGAGACGATCGTCGAGGAGTCCTGCCGCGTCCTGGCCGGCAAGACGTTGCGGCGCCAGGACCCGCTCGTTTGGCTGCTGCACACCATTATCGACCGGTGCGAGCGCTTGAGAGAGGAGAGAGGCTTTGAAGATCCACCCTCATGACAAGGTGCTGGAGGAGTTTCTGCTGTCGCTGGCGGAGCGGGATCGGGACCTGGTCTTCCACCTCGCCCGTTGCGCCTACTGCCGCGCGCGACTCTACTACCTGCCGCGGCCGGAGGAGACGGCCGGAGAGAAGGAGGCTTTCGGCGGGTATGCCCCGGCCCTGGAGCGCACCCGCGGGCGGGTCGAGACCTGGGCCCGGACGGTTGAGGCGGAACGGGACGAGGCCCCGGACCTCTTCGTGGAGCTGATGGGCCATCCGGCCGAGCGGTGGGACGAGGTCCTCAGCGCCAATCCGCGGTTCCATTCCTGGGGCCTCTTCGAGCTGCTGATTGAGCGGACCCGGGAGATGACGATCCGCGGCCCGGCCCATGCGGAGGAGTTGGGGCTGCTCGCCCTCAGCCTGGGGGATTGCCTGGACCCCTACCGTTATGGCGCGGAGCTGATCGAGGACCTGCGGGCCCGCGCCTGGGCCCACGTCGGCAATGCCTGCCGCACCCGCTCGGATCTGCACGGTGCCGAGGAGGCCTTGGGCAAGGCGTTCGACCATCTGGAGAAAGGGACGGGGGACGTGCTGGAGCGCGCCATCCTCCTGGACCTCCTGGGCTCGCTACGCAGAGATCAGCGCCGGTTCGAAGAGGCCGTGGATCTGCTCCGGAAGGCGGTCTCGACCTTCCTCAAGATCGGCGACCGGCACCGGGCCGGCCGCTCCCTCGTTAACCTCGCGACCGTCCACTACCACGCTGGAAACCCCGAAGCGAGCATCCCGGTGCTCTATCAGTCCCTCGACCTCATCGACGCGGAGCAGGAGCCGCGCCTGCTGATCTGCGCCCGGCACAACCTGGCGACCTACCTCGCCGACGCGGGCCGAGCCGTGGAGGCGCGGGACCTCTATCGCGAGACCCGTCCTCTCTACCGCGACTTCGGAGAGCCGTTCATCCAGAACCGTCGCCAGTGGCTGAAGGGGAAGATCGCGCGCGGCCTCGGGAACGCGAGCCGCGCCGAGTCGCTCTTCCTGAAGGCGCGGGAGGGGTTCCTCGCCGAGGGCGTCCCCTACGACACAGCCCTGGTTTCGCTGGAGCTCGCCGCCCTCTACGCCGAGCAGGGGCGCACGGCCGACCTGAAGCGGCTGGCCGAGGAGATCGCGCCGGTCTTCACCTCGCGCCAGATCCACCGTGAGGCGCTGGCGGCCCTCGCCTTCCTGAAGCAGGCGATCGAAGCCGAAACGGCGAGCGCCGAGCTGGTCGCCCGGGTGGCCGCCTTTCTGCAGAGAGCCGAGAACGATCCGGGGCTGAAGTTCGATGCGAGGAACGAGGATTAGGCAGTGGCGGCGATCGGGAATAGCTGAGTCTCCACCTTGGTCTGACCCCGGAATTCACGCCACAAACCCCAAGCCAGGCCTTGACGGAATGTCAACTCATAGGTTACCATGAGGCTGTTGCGCCTACGCAGGGCGGCGTGGGACGTGCTGGCGTTGCTGACCTACGACGGCGAGACGTGCGAGCTCCTTGATTTCCTTCTGGGGAAGCGGGAGGGCCAGCAAGCCGTCCGGCGTGGGCTGTACTCGTTCCTCAAGGAGACCGTGCCGCACTACGGTCCACAAGAGGACAACGTGGAGCTCTGTTTCCGAATGCATCCCTATGAGGATGGCGTCTTCGAATTTCGCAAACAGCCACGGCGTGGACCGAAGGTGCGCGTCCTTTTCTTCATGGACGAGAAACGAATCATCTGTGTGAACGGCTTCCTCAAGACCGACATGACGCCGCCTCAAAAACTTAAGGAGGCCGCTGAGGCCAGGCGGCGCTACTTCGCCGACAAACGAAGGGGCAGGGTCACGATTACGACTCTCGTGGAGGATCAGCCATGAGCCTGCAGAAGTATCGGGACTTAGCCCGGGAGGCTGAGTCGTCGAGTGAGTATTGGATGGATGTCGCGATCAGCGATTTTGCGAGGGAGTTGCATGCCCTGATGAAGCAACGACAGGTCACGAACGCACAGTTGGCGAGGCTTCTTGGCGTCAGGCGCCAATTCATCACCAAGCTCCTGGGTGGAGCTAACGTCACCCTGGGGACCATGGCGAAGCTTGCAATGGCCCTGGACGCCGTGGTTCGCGTTCACCTGGAGAGAAAGGAGGACAGGCGCGCGGACCAAGGAGTGGTCGTCGACTTTGCCCGGCATAAAGCCAGGGCCGGCAAGCCGGCTGTAGCGATGGCGAGAGATTCCGCAACGGACACCGTTACAATGAATTGGGGAAGATAGGTGGAACACGTCTGGACCCTCTTCTGTAAACGCGCGATCATCGACAGGGAGTCAAATCAGGTTTCGTTGATTGACGCCATCGAAACCGTCTTGATTGACGTTTCGCCGACAGAAGCGGCAGCGGTGGCCAATCCAGGAGAGAAAGGGACGGCAATTGAACTGGAAGCAACCCTGTTCAGCTTTTGGGTTCGATCGCGGCCAGACGTCCCCGAGATGGGCGCCTACCGAGTATCGCTGGTCGCGGCTGATGGGTCCTTGGTGCTGCCAGTCAACGAGAAAGAGATGACGGCCAGGATTGACCTGACCGAGAAGCAACGGGTGAGAACGCAAATTAAAATGACGGTGCTGCCGTTCCGAGGGGTAGGGCGATACACCTTCCAAATGGAACAAGGACAGGGGGACGGTCAATGGGAGGTCGTCGCGCGGGTTCCCTACGAGCTCACCTTTGAGCAACCCTCCACGGCGCCCTAGAACGATCCGGGTTGAGGTTCGGAGCCAACCTGACATGACATCGACGGCTTTCGCGGAGCCGTGCTCGTCTTTCGCCGGCTCGCCGGCTTTTTCCAGCGTCTGCCCGAAATTTCCGCCGCACCGGCGACTTTCTCACCATACCGCCGCCGCGCGGGCTTGAAATCCCTCTCGCCGAGCTTTTCCGGGGCTTGAACACGTTTCCAGAGCCTTGAACACTGGAAAACCGGCTTAAACAATGAAAAAAGCCGTGGAACAATGTTCTAGCCGCTTTTATATTGTTCAAAGCCGTGGAACAATTTTTTTCCTGGAGAAACATTGAAAAAAGCCGGCAAACATTGTTTCTCCGGTTTTTTCAATGAAAAACGGGCTGTTCAGAAGAAAACCCGCTGCACCGACCAGTAAAGCCCCACGGCCGCGATGAGAAACGAAGCGGGAACGACCACGCGCCGACGATACCAGATCTGGCTGCGGAAAGGCAGGCCCACGAGAAGGAAGGCGATGCTGATGACCGTGAGCTGGCCCGCTTCAACTCCCAGGTTGAAGGAGAGGAGCGCGGTGAGGAACTCCGAGCGGGGGAGGCCAAGCTGCGAGAGGACGCCCGCGAAACCCAGGCCGTGCAGCAGGCCGAAGGCGAAGACCAGGGCGATCCGCGAGGGCTTCAGCTCCGGGGTGAGGATGTTCTCCACCGCCACGAAGACGATCGACAGCGCGATCAGCGGCTCGACGATCGAGGGCGGCAGCGACACGACGCCGTAGATGGAGAGGCCGAGCGTCAGGGTGTGCGCCACCGTGAAGGCGGTCACCTGCTGAAGGATCGGCTTGACCCGCCGGGAGAGGAGGAAGATGCCAAGCACGAAGAGGATGTGGTCCGGCCCCTCGGGCACGATGTGGGTGAAGCCAAGCTTGAGATAAAGCTTCACCACCTGCCAGCGGGTGGGCGGCACCACTGCCTTGGAGAGGGAGAACGGCGGGCTCTGCCTGCCCCCCTCCAGCCACCCCCACTCGGCACTCTCGTCTCCCTCGTTCTGCAGCACCAGGGGATAGGAGCCGAGACGCTGCGTCTCCACCCACGTGAAGGCGTGGGCGCCGCCCGGAATGGGGCCGTGGAGGCGCAGCGTCGTCCGCCCCGGCGGCGCGTCCTTGTCCGGCGGCGCGATCTCCACCTGGGGCTCGACCGGCTTGCCGTCGAAAGACACGGTGGCGCCGTCCACGAAGTTGCGCAGGAACTTCCCGTACTGGCCCTCCACCTCCGGGGTCAGCCTGGCGATGGCCCCATGGCGGGTCTCGCCCGCGGGACCGCCGAAATCGCCCGGCGTCAGGTGCTCCGGGTCGATGGGCACGTCGATCCGGTAGGTGCCGTCCTTCAGGAAGTTGGCGTAGACCTGGATCTTCCCCAGCTCGTGGGCGTGGGCTGGGGAAAGGACCGGAAGGACGGCAAGGACAACAAGGACGAGAAAGCGGATGCGAGACAAGGATCGGGTCCTCACGCCAGGAGTACGGTACGGGGGCGTGGATGGATGAACGCTCAGATCAGCCTCCCCAGGGGCCCGAGATCCAGGTTCAGGTCCTCGGGGGCGAGGCCGAAGCGGGCGGCGATCTCGTGCAGGGTCTCCTCCAGGCGCATGAGGGAGAGGCCGAGCTTCTCCACCTCCTCGTCGGTGAGGGTGCCGGCCTCCATGCGCCGGATGGCCTGCTTCTCCATCAGCTTGCGCAGGAACTCGGCGAGCGCCAGGAGGAGTCGCGCCACCGAGCGCTGCACCTCCTCCGGGTCGGCGTTCCAACGCGGCGCCTCGGCGGCGGCCCGGCGCTCGATCTCGGCACGCAGGGCGTCCAGCTCCTCGATCTCCAGGCGGACTGCGTCCTGCTGGCTCATGGCGTGCCCCCTGGGGCGAAGGCGTAGGGCGGCCAGGGGCCGGTGGCGGCGAGCCGCCGGCCGCCGAGCCGGCCCCGAGCCTCCTCCACGGCGGCGAGGTAGGCGGCGGTGCCGTCGCGGGGGACGAGATGATAGGCGGTGCCGAGCAGCGGGCCGGCGGCGTGGCGCTCGATCCGCTCGGCGCGCAGCAATGGACGCAGGGCCTGGCTCAGGGGGCCGATCTCGGGGAGCGAGTGGAACCTCTGCCGCTCCTCCCGGCGCGCCGCGAGATAGCGCGCGCCCGGTCCGCCGGCGGCCGGGGCTCCGGGCTCCGGCGCCGGGTCCGGCTCGCCGAAGACGCGCAGGGTCATCTGCACGCAGCCGCGGACGAGCGCCAGGGCCGCGGCCAGCTCGCTCTCCCGGGGGGCGAGCCGCGCCGCGAGGGCGGCCTCGTCCGCCACGCTCTCGCCGAAGCGGGCCGGGAGGAGAGCGGTGAAGAGCCCGGCGAGCCGGCGGACCACGGCGTCCTGGTGCTTCAGGGTCTCGGGCGCAGGCTTGAGGACGGCGGAGAGGTCGCCCGCTACGGCCGCGATCCCACCCGTGCGGACGAGCCGGAGGGGCTCACTCCCGATCCCCTCGCCGAGGGGGCCGGCCGGCTCGCCGTCGACCACGGCGTATATGTAGAGGATGGGGGTCACTCGTCCGGCTCCCTGGGCGGCTCCTTGGGCAGGATGCGATCGGCGGCACAGAGGATGGCCGAGAGCTCGAGGTAGATCAGGTCGATGCCGGCCAGGCCGATCACCACCTCGCCCTTGAGCACCACCCCCCGGTTGAGCAGGTTGTCCACCGTGTCGAGCAGCGAGACGTCGCTCGAGTCGAGGATCTCCAGGCTGTCATCTTCCCTCGTCGTTCTCGTTGTGCTCATCGGGCCTCCTCCACGAAGTGGTAGGGGGGCCAGGGGCCGGTGAGGATCACCTCGCCACCTTTCGCGGCCAGACGGGAGGCAAAGCGCTCGACGGCGGCCTCGAGCTCGGCGCCGCGGCCGGCGGGGACGAGGAGGGCGGCGTCGAGGAACACCTTGCCCCCCTGTTCCGGCGCCGTCGCCGGCTCCCGGCGGAGCACCTCGTCCGCCGCCGCCGCCAGCTCGTCCCAGCCGGCGTCCACCTCGGCGCGGAGGCGGCTGGCCAGGTCCCGTGAGGCCTCCTGCTCCCGCTTCTTGCGCAGCAGGAAGCTGGTGCCGGAGCCGGCCGGGACGGTCTGGCGGCCCTCGGCGGCCAGGGCCGCGCGGGCGCGGGCCTCGTCGAGACGGACGCGCACCCCCCACTCGACGCGGCCGGCCACCCTGTCGAGCACCGGGTCGAGCCGCTCGCGGCTCTCGCGCAGGTGGGCGAGGGCACGCTCGTCCGAGGCGAAGAGGGTGAAGAGCTTCAGCGGCAGGAGGGCGGGAGCGTCGCGGAAGTGCTCGACGACGGCCTCGTGGGCGAGGGCGCAGGCCGATACCCAGTCGAGGTCGGCGAGCCGCTCCTCGATCCGCTCGCCGCTGAACTCGGGCAGGGGGGCACCGGCCGCCACCAGCCAGAGCCCGCCGGCGACTTCCAGAGCGCGAGGGGCGCCGAGCCCCGGCAGGCCGGGCGGCACGCCGGCCAGCGACGGCTCGCCGGAGCCGCGCACGAGGCAGTAGAGATAGGTGGCTTCGCTCATCCGGTACCCGCGGTCATCGTCCAGTCCTGAGCCCACGTCGCCAGGTCCTCCGCACCGCGGGGCGGCGGGAACGTGGCGGGAGCTTCGATGATAGCGCAGCGCCCGCGCACGACGCGGGGGAGCCGCAGGGCCGGTATCTCGCCGCTGCGGGAGCACCCTGGAGGCGGCAAGGCGTTGACCACCACCGCCGGCACCGCGATCTTCAGCCGCCGCAGGGAGCTGAGGAGGCGCGCCGTCTCGCGGCGGGGGAGCTCGGCGGCACGGGTCACCACGACGAAGCGGGCCCGGCCGGGGTCGCGTAGCAGGGCCTGCAGGCGCTTCAGGCTGCGGGAGAGGTCCACGAGCCCGGCCGCGAGGTCCCCCAGTCCCATGGCCTCGCGGTACTTGAGCAGGAGGGACAGGAGAAAGCGGTCCCAGGAGAGGGCCAGCTCCGGCATCTCCAGCAGGCGCAGCGCGTGGCCGGTGGGGGCGGTGTCCACGATCACCAGGTCGCGGGCGGGCGCGCCATCCTCTCCATCCTCGCTGAACATGGCGTCGAGCAGAGAGGAGACGGCGATCAGCTCGTCCAGCCCCGGCGGCGTGAAGTCCAGCAGGTCCTCGACGCCGGACCCCTCCGCGGCCAGGGCGCCGACCGCCCGGTCCACCTCTCCGCCGTGCCGCTCCCGCCAGCGCGCGAACGCGCCGCCGGCGTCGAGCTCGCGGGCCACGAGGCCCGGCACGCCCGCCACGGGGCGCTCGTCATCCCCGAGGGGGACCCGCAGCACGTCGGCCAGGGAATGGGCGGGGTCCGTCGAAAGCAGCAGGATCCGCGCCCCCTGCCGCCGCCGCGCCAAGGCGAGAGCGACCGCCGCCGAGCACGTCGTCTTTCCCACGCCCCCCTTGCCGCCGAAGAAAAGGAGGCGGAGACCGGGAGGGGCGAGGTCGTCGAGCCAGGGCAGGTCACCCTTCCCCCTCCCAAGACCCTCATCACCCCGGCCCTCTTCTCCCGCCCCCTCCCAACCCCCCTCCCCGGGAGAAGAGGGAGACCAGCAAGACGGCTCCAACCGGG
>JAJKHS010000033.1 GCA_021154885.1 Thermoanaerobaculum sp. | reverse complement strand
TGCAGCCGGGGGGCGCGGCGGCGGCGCGGCGGCGGCCGGCGGGGGAGGAGCCGGGGCCGGGGAGGACGGTGCGCGCACGCCCGTCTTCGTCCTGCCCAGGTCCAGGTTCGACAGGGTCTTGCTCAGCAGGGCGTCGACGTTGTCGGCCGCCGGCTCGCTGCGCCGCAGCGGCGGCGGAACGGCGGCTGCCGCGGCCGGGCGCGGCCTCGGCTCGGGGGTCAGCATTCCCGACAGGGTCTTCTCCAGGCGGCGCTGCATCTCGTCGTCCGGGGCTGGCGGGGATGGCGGGGGCGGCGCGGGAGGCTTCGCCGCGGCGGCCGGCGGCGCCGCCGCGGGCCGGGGGGCCGGGCCCTCCACCTCGGCCAGGACGTCGCCGAAGATGTCCTGCGAGGTGAGCTTGTGCTCGGCCCTGGCGGGGGCCGGCGGGGTTTGCGGAGTCGCCGCGGCGGGCCGGCGGGACTCCAGCGCCCGCCGGGCGGCGGCGAGCAGGGATTCGTCGGTGAAGGGCTTGGTCAGCAGGTCGTCGGCGGCGAAGCCGGGGGGCGCGAACGCGGCGCCCTCGGGGAGCAGGCCCACCGCCCCGGGGCCGCCGCCGCTGCGGGAGAACGCCCCGGCGAGGGTCCCGGCCGCGGGCACGTCGGCGCTGACCATCACCAGGTCGGGGGCTTCGGACGCCGCCGCCTGGATCGCCTGGTCGGCGCCCGGCACCACCCTCACCTTCCACCCCTCCGAGGTCAGGGCTGCGCGGATGCGCTCCACGTAGCGCTCTTCTTGCTCGACGACGAGGATCGAGGGCATGGCCATCTCCCGGCAAGTTATTCCAGCAGGCTTTTGTAACACTCCCACCCGCGCCAGTCAATCGCCGGGAGGGCCAAAGGCCTTGATTTTTGAGCGATTTAACCGCCGGGACGGAAAGTCCTGTAGAATCGTCGTCCTTCAGACCTCGTCCGCCAGGAGCCGTCCATGTCAGGGCACAGCAAGTGGAGCACGATCAAGCACAAGAAGGCGGCGACCGACGCCCGCCGCGGCAAGATGTTCAGCAAGATCCTCAAAGAGATCACCGTCGCCGCCCGCATCGGCGGCGGCGATCCGAAGGGCAACCCGCGGCTGCGCGCCGCCCTGCTCGAGGCGCGGTCCAACAGCGTCCCCGGCGACAACATCGACCGCGCCATCAAGAAGGGCACGGGCGAGCTCGCCGCCGAGGTCTATGAAGAGGTCATCTACGAGGGCTACGGCCCGGGCGGCGTCGCCATCCTGGTCGAGGGCCTGACGGACAACCGCAATCGCACGGCCGGCGAGGTGCGGCACGTCTTCGCCCGCAACGGCGGCAACCTCGGGGAGTCCGGCTGCGTCGCCTGGATGTTCACCCGGCGGGGTTACTTCGCCATCGACCGCAATGCGGCCCCGGCGCTCGACGAGGAGAAGCTCATGGAGCTCGCCCTCGAGCTGGGCGCCGACGACGTCGCCATCGAGGAGGAGGCCTACGAGATCTACACGCCGATGGAGGAGTTCATCACCGTCCAGGAGGAGCTCGAGCGCCGGGGCATTCCCGTCGCCGCCAAGGAGCTCGCCATGGTCCCCCAGACCTGGGTCGACGTCCCCCGCGACAAGGTCAACCAGGTCCTGCGCCTCATGGAGGCCCTGGAGGACCACGACGACGTCCAGAACGTCTGGGCCAACCTCCACGTCGACGAGAAGGTCCTGGAAGCCCAGTCGCGGTAGCCGGGCGTGCTGATCCTGGGACTCGATCCGGGCAGCCTGCACACCGGCTACGGGCTGGTCGAGCGCCACGGCTCGTCCCTCCTCCCCGTCGAAGCCGGCCGCTTCTCCTGTCCGCAAGCCCTCGCCCTGCCCGAGCGGCTGGCCCACCTGGCCGGCCGTCTGCAGGAGCTGCTGGCGCGCCGGCCGCCGGACCTCGCCGTGCTCGAGACCCCCTTCCACGGCATGAACGCCCACTCCCTGATCGTCCTCGCCCAGGCCCGCGGCGCCCTGCTCGCCGTCCTTGCCGGCCGCGGCATCGAGATCCGCGAGTACAGCCCCGCCGAGGTCAAGTCCGCCGTCACCGGCAACGGCCGCGCCGGCAAGGACCAGGTCGCCCGCATGGTCCGCCTGCTCCTCGCCGCCCGGGGGGAGGGCTGGGCCAGCGACGCCACGGACGCCTTGGCGGTGGCCATCTGCTGCGCCCAGCGGCTCCGCCTCGATCGCCTCGCGGATCCCAAGCCGGAGCGCTAAGTAGTCGAATTTCAAGAGCTTGCCGCTCCTCTGCTGCCTTGCCCTTGTTTTTTTGCCTGTGCTACCATCGCCTCCCTGTCGGTCTCTCTTGGTACTCTCTTGGTAATGATCGTGAACCACTGACGCCCAGTCATCGGCCATGGCCTTCCAGGGCTCGCTCAAAGAGCTTCCGCTCCCCGACATCATCCAGCTCGTCTCCGTATCGGGCAAGACGGGCGTCTTCTCGCTGCGGCGCAACAACGACGCCGCCGGCGAGATCTACCTGCGCGGCGGCCAGATCGTCCACGCCTTCGTCGGCGACCTGCGGGGCGAGGAGGCGATGTACGAGCTGGCGATCTGGCCCGAAGGCGAGTTCGTCTTCACCCCCGGCAAGGAGACCGACGTCACCACGATCCAGAAGTCCAACACCAACCTCCTGATGGAGGCGGCGCGGCGGATCGACGAGTGGCAGATCCTCTCCAAGCGCATCCCCTCGACCCGCCTGGTGCCCGTCTTCACCCAGCAGGCCACCACCACCTCGGTCTCCCTGACGCCACAGGAGTGGGCCCTGATCTGCAAGATCGACGAGCGGCGGACGATCGAGGAGGTCGCCATCGGCCTCGGCATGAGCCCCTTCGAGGCCTGCAAGCTCCTCTACGGCCTCATCACCTCCGGGCTGGTGAGCCTGAACGAGGACCTGAGCCGGCTGCGCACCGAGCGGCTCCACGGCCAGTCGCTCGAGGAGCTGGCCGCCGTCGCCGAGAGCATCCACGGCCAGGCCCGCGAGCTGCTCTCCGGCCACAGCCGCCAGGGCGAGCTCGACGTCCCGTTCCGCATGAGCAAGGCCGAGATGGACGGCGGCCGCGGCGTCGAGGCCATCCTCGACCTGGTGCGGGCCGAGGAGAAGGTGGTCTCCGCCGCTCTCGGTCCCAACCAGAGCAAGACGTTCCTCTCCCGGGTCGGCCAGATCCTGAACCGCTGACCTGCCGCCCGCGCCGGTTTTCCCGTGCGGCGTGCGCCGCGGGCTAGAATCCCCTCCATGGCCAGCCTCCGCCGCCTCGCCGCCACCGCGACCCTCCTCGCCGCGATCTCCCTGCCGGCCCGCGCGCAACCGCCGGAGGCCACGCCTTCCCCGGCCGGCCAGCCGCCCGCGGCGCCGGCTCTCACCCCGCCGGCGGCACCGGACGCGGGCGTGGCCCAGCCGAGCAACGACCTGGGGGTCAGGCCGGCGGACGACCGCCTCCTGCCCCGCCTCGACGTCTTCTTTCCCGAGGGCGACCTCGACCTGCGGGTCAGCCGGCTGATCAACGAGGTCTTCTTCGAAGGCCAGGTGAAATACAACGTCGTCAGCGGCGACATCACGGCCTTCCTCCGCTACAAGTACTACGGCCTGCGGCGGACGACCCAGCTCACCGTCTTCGACTCCATCAGCTTCTCCCGCATCGAGAACAATTCGAACGACTTCGACCGCGTGCGCGGGGCGCTGGTGCTGCAGCAGTGGCCGCTCAGCTACAACCACCGCACCTCGTTCCTGGCCGAGTTCGACAAGATCAGCACCAACAAGCCGACCGAGGTGGACCGCCTGCTGCGGCTCGGCAGCACCAATACCCTCGTCCGCTACAGCTACCAGTTCGGCACGCCCGAGGACGGCCGCTCGAACGCCATCGTGGGCGAGCCCCGGGCGCAGACCGAGCGGCTGTTCTCCGCCTTCCGCGAGATCGGTCCCGGCGGCGCCGGCTTCACGGCTGCCGTGACCTACGGCTTCCCCTGGGGGCCCGGCGACTACGACTACGTCAAGCTCGAATTCGAGGCCCTGAAGCGGTTCGACGTGACGCGGCGGTCGTTCCTGATCGGCCGCCTGGCGGGCGGCTCCTACCCGCACGCGGGATCGGTCGAGCCGGACCCCACGCTACCCTCCTCCTCGGAGCCCCAGATCGACCGCCTGCGCATTCCGAGCGGCGATTTTTTTCAACTGACCGGCCGCGACGCCCTCCTGGGGGTGAAGGACCGGCGCCACGGCACCGAGGTCCTGCTCACGACCTGGGAGTACTTCATGCCCTGGTTCATCGAGAAGCCACACCACCTCCTGTGGCTCGATTGGGACAACTGGTACTGGGTCCTGTACTCGGGATACGGCACCGTCGGTTTCGACAAGAAAGTCTACTCGGACTTCAGCAACTACATCCCCGACGCCGGCGTCGGCTTCGAGTCCTCCGTCCGGCTGCGGAAATACAGGTTCTTTCTCTCCGGGATTGTGGCACAAGCTTTGAAAGGACGTGGAGGTGTGGAGGCGCGAGTCTCGGTCAAGTCGTACCGCTGAGTCCGGCGCTCAGTGGACGCCCCGACCGGGGTGGAGGCGCCTTTGGGGAAGCTTCGCTGCAGTCAAGAAAGACGCGAAGGTGGCTTTGAAACCTTCGCAGGATTGGCTTACAGCCGGAGGAGAGAACGAATGAAACTGAAATGGTTGGGCTTGGTAATGCTGGTGGGCCTCGCGCCTGCCCTGGCCTCGGCTGCGGAACAAGCCAACGCACCGACGGCCACCGGCGAGACGGGGCTGTTCACCCTGATGACCGGCGACACTTTGCCCCAGGGTGGGTTGTCATTTGGCCTTTATTACAATAACTGGGACCCGCTGATCGACATCCGGGAGTTCCCCGGACGCCGGAAGGACGACATGAGCCTGGACTACCACCGGGTGGATGCCAGCGTCGGCTATGGCATCAACGACCGGTGGGAGATCAGCGTCGCCGTGCCGTACGAGAAGTACGTCTACTCCCGCAGCCAACTCGGGACCGGCGGCCCGGACCTCAACGTCGACGGTCTCGGCAACGTCCACATCGGCACCAAGTTCCGCCTCCTGGGTGCCCAGGGGGACCCCTCGACGCTGGCCCTGAACCTGTTCGTCGAGCCGTCGACGGGCGACAAGAAGGTCGCCTCGGACACGACGGGCTTCGGCGGCGGTCTCGGCTGGCGCCTGAACAAGTGGGTGATCGACATCGGCTACTTCGATCCGGGTGGCGACTTCGCCAAGGATGCCCACGCCGGCCTCGGCTACGTTGGCCGGGTCAGCGATCACTTCGACTGGATCACCGAGGTGGTCGGCAACTTCTACAGCAGCGGCAAGAACAGGTTCCTCATCAACACCACCACCGGTGCGATCATCAACAACGGCGGCTTCCACAAGTTCAGGGACCGCTACGACTTCACCACCGGCGGGCGGGTGTGGTTCGGCGACAACGGGCCCTGGGCGTTCAACTTCGCCCTGCGCACCGACCTCGCCCAGCTCAACTCGATCTCCGACCACTGCCCGCTGGGCGGCCTCCTGGGCTTCACCTACTTCCCGCGGCTGGTCCGCCACGAGCCACCGCCACCGCCGCCACCACCGCCGCCGGCTCCCGAGCCGCCGCCACCACCTCCGCCCGCAGCTCTCGAGCCGCTACCGCCGCCTCCTCCACCTCCGCCACCGCCGCCTCCGGCGCCGCCTTAGCGGGCGGAAGTGACGTGCGACT